>CAMVBJ010000010.1 GCA_947165675.1 uncultured Prevotellaceae bacterium | reverse complement strand
GTTTTCTTTAAACATTATGCAGTGAGCAAGTTAACAACTTGCGAAACTTAAATTAATTAAGAAAAAGCAATATGAGAAAGATATCTTATGGACTAATGGCTCTGGTGATGGGCACGGCGATGGTCTCGTGTGTGAACGATGATACCGACATGGACGACATCATAGCCCAGTATCAGGTTGAGCCAGTCAACATCGAACTCGATTTCACCGCGCTTAGCGAGGCAGCCGACGTGCCAGTGACCGATGTCAATGACTCGGCCTACAACGACTATGTCGAGAACACGACGTGGAACAAGGTCATCGAGATTAAATACATCGGTAACGTCGCCGAGGTGACAGGGTCGGTTCCCGGAGTCACTATTCAGACCACTGGCGCTCATGTCACGGTCATGAATTTGTCAGGACCAGTGAAGTTCGTCGTCAGCGGATCGACTGCTAATGGCTCGTTGAAGTTTTATGGCGACAAGCGTTTCCAGCTCTTGCTCAACAACATTGACATGACCAATCCCGATGGCGCTGCCATCAACAACCAGGGCAGCAAGTCGATGTATGTCGTCCTGGCTCAGGGCACGACCAACCACTTGCAGGATGGCGTCGAATACACGATGGTTGACGGGGAGGATCAGAAGGCGGCATTCTTCAGTGAAGGCCAGATCATCTTCAGCGGAACAGGCAGGCTCAACGTCGATGCCAAGGGGCGTGGTGGCATCCGCAGTGATGACTACATCCGCGTGCGTCCAGGCGTGAACCTTTATATCAACAGCGTTGCACTTGACGGCCTGCGTGCCAATGACGGTATCATCCTGGATGGCGGTGTCATCAATGTCGAGACCACGGGTGCCGGAGCCAAGGGTGTGCGCAGTGGTGGCCCGATGACGGTCAATGGGGGACGCCTTGTGGCGATTGCCGGTGGTGACACGCGCTTGGAAACCACCGACGAAGGCCTACCCGACACCACCGCCTGTGCCGCACTCTACTGCGACACGTTGATGACCGTCAACAAGGGTCTCCTCAAGCTCAAGGCCACTGGCGACGGCGGTAAAGGCTTGAACGCCAAGCAGAATATCGTTGTCAAGGGCGGTTCATTCCAGGCTGTCGCAGTGGGCACCAAGAAATTGAAGAAGCCCAAGGGCATCAAGGTGGATGGCCATTTCAATATCAACGGCGGTTACTTCTACACCTACAGCCGCCGCAGTGACCCGATGGACGTCAGTGGCAACACGACGGTCGCTCCTGGCTACACGGTTTATGAGAACAACCCTAAAGTGGTAACAATAGCATATTAAGAGAAAAAATAAAAGATTCAACAACCATTATGAAGAAGTTATTGCTTGCATTATTGGCCATGGCGACAGTAACGGGCGCCCATGCCGTTACTGGTGACGCAAATGGTGATGGCGAGGTCAGCATCAGCGATGTCAACGCGGTCATCGACATTATACTGGCGGGTGGCTCGGACAGCGCCGCCGATGTCAATGGCGATGGAGAAGTAGGCATCAGCGACGTTAACGCCATCATTGACATCATCCTGGGTGGCGGTAGCCAGCAGGAGGAGATCACCCCTAAGGAGATTGTCCTCGATGACAGTGAACTGGTCGAACCGTCCGAATCGATCCCCGACGATGAGGATGCCGTGGATTATGGCGACTATGTCGAGAACACCATCTGGTCCACAACGGTCAATATCGCCTTTGACGGCGATAACGTGACCGTGACGGGCAATCCCAGCGGAGTGATTGTCAACACGGCTGGTGCACATGTGACCGTTACCAGCGCCGCCAAGCGCGTGAAATATGTTGTCACGGGCACGACGACCAACGGCTCGCTCAAGTTCTACAGCGAGCGCAAGTTCCAGCTCCAGCTCAATGGCGTGGATATCACCAATCCCACAGGCGCCGCCATCAATGACCAGTGCGGCAAGTCACTCTACCTCGTGTTGAACGAGGGCACGGTCAACACCCTGCGCGATGGTGAGACTTACACCATGGTCGATGGTGAGGACCAGAAGGCGGCCCTCTTCAGCGAGGGACAGATCCTGGTCAGTGGTAAGGGTCTGCTCAACATCTACAGCGTCGGCCGTCACTGCATGGCCAGCGATGACTATGTGATGGTGCGTCCAGGTGCTAAACTCTACCTCAACAGCTCCAGCGGTCACGGTATCAAGGCCAAGGATTTTGTTTATATCAAGGGTGGTGTGATCAACATGGAGATTGCTGCCGACGGTGCCAAGGGCATCAACTGTGATAGCCTCATCAACATCGCGGGAGGCCGCACAACCATCATCAACACCGGCACCACCAAGGCCGAGGTGGATGAGTTAGGCAACCCCGTATCTACAACCGCATCGGGTGTCAAGGCCGACCACAACCTCACCATGACGGGCGGTGTGCTCAATATCAAGTGTACAGGAGATGATGCCAAGGGCATCAACGTGGCGCAGCCCTTCACCTTCACGGGCGGTGAACTCAACGTGGTGGTCACGGGTAAGCAGGTTACCGTAGCCCCCAAGGGCATCAAGTGTGACACCACATGTGCCATCAGCGGTGGCAGCTTCTACAGTTGCGCGCCTAATGGCCGTGCCATGGACTGTGACGGCGGTTACACCGTCGCCGACGGTCACACCTCCATCACTCAGGATGATATCCGCTTGTTTGAAGTGATCTATTGATGCTGTCGGGTGGCTGTGGTGATGGCGGTGTCGAGGTTCGGGCCCGAGTAAATGACAAGGCCCGTCGTATCGAGTACCGCATACCATGGCATGGAATTGATACCCAAGAGTTGGATTCCCTGTTCCAGCGGTCCGCCTGGTGCCCAATAGTGCTGACGTGACTCCCCGGCGATGGCTTTGTGCCAACGCAGGGTGTCACTCTCGGCAAGGACATCGAGAAGGTGGATATCGGGGTCGATACCCTTCAGTTTCTGATTCAGGATCTGGCGATCCTTGGGCGGATTGGCCCACAAGGTGATGAGGGTCGTGTGGCCAGTGAGTTTGATTTCCTCAAAGTTACCACCGTGCTTGATCAGCGTGAGCGACATCAAGCGCGGTGTGATTTTGCTCTTGCGCCCTGCGGGATTGCTGGTCAGCAGCGATGCCAATGACTCGGGACGAGCCTCAGCATGGATTCCCTTGAGCAACTTGTCCACCTTGTCACGGTCGGTGTAGTTGCTGTAATCGGCGATGAGCAGGATGGTGGATAGGATGTCGTCGGGATGTTCTCGCACATATTTCTCGATCGAGGCATCCAGGCGGCTGGGGTTAGGGTCGCTGTAGAAGGCCTTGTGCTCGTCACGGAATAGCTGCCACTCCTCGTTCACCTTGTTACCCTTGACCTTGATGCCTGTTGCATTGCTGGCATCGCCCGTCACCTTCAAGCGGTCGCCATTGACCGCCACCATCATGGCCAACGGGTCGCCACGGCGGGTGCTCACGGTCACGATGGCGGGCTGTGACGCAGCGCCCTCGACGGTGAATTGACCCTTGTCGTCCACATTGACCTCCAGGTCAACGATGCCCGAGTCGCCACGAAAGGCCACTCTCACCATGTTGCCGTCGAGCTGTTCGAGCTTTCCATCGACCTTGAAGCTATCGCTGCTGCACGATGCGAGGCCCGTAGCCAGTAGTAGTGCCAGCAGGGTAAATAGGGAATAGTGCTGTCTCATCATTGTCCACACACGCGTTAAAAAAATGGGTTAAGCGTTATCAATCATCAAGGTTCGCGCCAGTCGCCATGCTGCTTGATGAGATCGACAAGGCGGTCGATAGCGTCCTCCTCGGCAATGTTCATCTCGATGCATTCCTTGCCCTTGTACAGGCTGACGCGTCCTGCTGCCGCTCCCACATATCCGTAGTCGGCATCGGCCATCTCGCCAGGTCCGTTGACGATGCAGCCCATCACGCCTATCTTCAAGTGGGTCAGGTGGGCTGTCGCCTGCTGCACGCGCTTGACGGTCGATTGCAGGTCAAACATGGTGCGGCCACATCCAGGACAGGAGATGAACTCGGTCTTACTCGTGCGCTGGCGGGCAGCTTGCAGGATGGCAAAGGCATATCTTACCACCTCGGCGCTGCTGTGGCTGTTGGGCGCTTCGAGCCAGATGCCGTCGGTGCGGCGGTTGAGCAGCACGGCACCCATGTCGGCGCCCGCCTTGACTTGCAGCCACTCGTTGGAGCTGTCGCCATAGGTGTTGCGCATCACCACGGGGCAGTTGATGCCGGCAGCGTCCATGGCGTGGGTCAAGGCCTGCTCCTCACCCGGGATGTTCTTGCCCACGGGGGTGATAACGATCACTGTGTCGTTGCGGCCACGCAGGAATTCCAACCGGTGTACTGGGGTCGTGGCGGGCAGTTGCAGGAAGCGCAACCGTGTGGCGGGGCAGCGGTCCCACTCGCCCAGTGTGAGCAGCGGATAGACGTTGCGCTCGCCACTCCAGCGGTCCAGGGGAACCAGGAACTGGTGCATGCCGTCAATCAAGCCGTCGGCACTATAGTAGAAGTCGGGCTGGAGCTCGGCTCCGTCGAGTTCGTCGGGACGGTAGCTGGCAATCACCACGGGAGGCATGTTGCCGCCGATGCGGTCTCCCACGGTGACCGTGTCGCGGCGTGAGGGGCTCAAGGCGTCATAGCCCTCGCTGTAGTCGCCCTCGATGGGGTCATGCCCCTCGCGAGATGCGATATAGTCCACGAGCTTGCGTGCCACGGGGATTTCGAGCTCGGGTTCCTCGCTGAGGGAGACGCGGATGGTGTCACCCAGTCCCTCGGCCATGAGCGCTCCGATGCCCACAGCACTCTTGATGCGTCCATCCTCGCCAAATCCTGCCTCGGTCACGCCCAGGTGAAGCGGGAAGTGCATGTCCTCGCGGTCCATGGCGTCAACCAGGCGTCGCACCGCCTCGACCATGACCACGACGTTGGATGCCTTCATCGAGATGACGACATCGGTGAATTGCTCCTCGACCAGTACGCGCAGGAATTCCATCACGCTCTCGACCATGCCGGCAGCCGTGTTACCGTAGCGGCTCATGATGCGGTCGCTGAGTGACCCGTGGTTCACGCCCAGGCGCAATGCCGTGTGGTGCTCGCGACAGACGTCGAGCAGGGGCAGTAACGCCTCGCGGATGCGTGCCAGCTCGGTCTGGTACTGTTCGTCGGTATATTCTATCTGCTTGAAGGTGCGTGCCGGGTCAACAAAGTTGCCTGGATTGATGCGCACGCCCTCACACACCGCGGCGGCAGCGATAGCGGCCTGCGGGTTAAAGTGGATGTCGGCAATGAGTGGGATGTCGCAGCCCGCGGCCCGCAGCTCACGGGCCATCTCTCCGATACTCTGGGCCTGCTTCACGCCCTGGGCCGTCAGGCGGACATAATCGGCTCCAGCGTAGGCAATGCGCTGGCACTGTGCTCCGCTGGCGGTGATGTCGTCGGTAGCAGTATTGGTCATCGACTGCACGCGCACGGGCCATTCACTGCCCATGGCGATCGGGCCCACGGAGACGCTGACCGTGGCGCGGCGGCGATAGTTGAACGTTTTATTCATGTGTATCTTATCCTTATCGTTAAGTGTTTATAGTTTCTCGGGTTAATCGGGAGGGTTTAGCCTAATAGCCTCATCGTGAGTGACACGCAAGCAAAGCCCACGACCACGCCAGCGAGCACTTGTGCCAGGTCATGACGCTTGAGCACCAGGCGCGCCGAGCCTAAGCCGCCAGCCAAGATGATGACGAAACTGAGCAGCCAGAAGAGGTCAAATGCGCTCAAGTCCTGCACGAGCAATTGGTACACCAGTGCAACGAGTCCGCCGATGCCCGCCATGTGGGCGCTGATTTTCCACTTGAGGTTGATCAGGGCCATGATGAGCACGGTGAAGGCCGACCCCACCATGAACATCGTGAACCAGCGTGGCGAGTGGCAATAGTACAGGTAGTAGGCGGCAGCCAGGTAGCAGACCATGGTGAACAGGTAGGGGATGAATCGTTGTTCCCTCTCCTCGACGTGCAGGTCCTTGACCAGCTTGAAGTGGCGCAGCACGCTCAGGAAGATGAGCGGCACGATGCAAGTGATGCCCATACACACGAGCAGCACTGCCACGCGGGTGCCGTAGGGCAGCACACACAGTACCGATGACCACAATACCAGCAGGGCGCCGTAGGTGGGCATCAATATCGGGCTGAGGGCGGTGGATGTGAAGTTGGCCAGGCCGGCGATAAACTTGTTGACGGTATATCTTTTCATGTTCTTGTCGGTTGATGTCAGGGGGGGCACATGCTATCTCGCCATCTTGCGGCGCACGGTGCTGCTGGGAATCTTCAAGGCGTCACGGTACTTGGCCACGGTGCGGCGCTCCAGTTTGTAACCCATCTCCTTGAGGCGCTCACACAGGGCGTCGTCGCTCAGCGGGTGGCTCTTGTCTTCCTCCTCGACCAGCTTCTTCAAGTCGTCATACACCTCGTGCCGGGATGCACCGTTGATGTCCTCGCTGAAGAAGGACTTCAAGCTCTTCACGCCCCAGGGTGTCTGCACATACTTGTTGCTCACGGCACGTGACACGACCGACACGTCCTTGCCGATCATGTCGGCTATCTGCTGTTGTCCCAGGGGTTTCAAGTCGCGCTCATCACCACTCAAGAAGTAGTCGGGCTGGCACTTGACGATGGCGCTCATCGTGTTGAATAGCGTCTCCTGGCGCTGCTTGAGCACCTCGATAAACATGCTCGCGCGCTGGTAAGCGTCCATGATCTGCCGTTTCTCCTTGTTCTCCTTGACACTCAAGGCACTCTCGCTGCGGTAGCGCTCGTTCATCAGGGCGTAGCTCTCGCTGATCTGTAGTGCGGGGATATTGTTGCGCAGGGTCACCGTCAGCCGCCCCGTCTCCTCGTCGAGTTCCACGTCAAAGTCGGGGGTGACCTGGTAGCTCGTGTCAGCGCGCGACCCCACGGCGTTGCCGGGGTAGGGGTTGATGCCGCGGCGAATCTGGTGCTTGAAGACCTCCTCCAGGCGCTCCTCGTCCTTGCCCATGCGGCGGCTCAGGGTGTCAAATCTCATGCCCGCCAGGTCGTCGAAGTATTTCTCCACAATCTCGATGGCAAGTTCCACGTCGGGGGTGCGGGGCTTGCGGCGCAGTTGCAGCAGCATGCACTCGCGCAGGTCTCGGGCAGCGATGCCCGGCGGGTCGAGTGACTGCACCACGTCCAGCATCTTGTCCACCTGGTGGGTATCGACCACATAGCCGTCGTTGAAGGTCACGTCGTCGGCAATCTCGCTGGTCGAGCGTCTCAGGTAGCCGTTCTCCTCGATGTTGCCCACGATGGCTCGTGCAATGATCTGCTGGGTCTCGTCAAGCTCCAGCTCGCCCAACTGGTCGGTCAGGAAATCGGTCAACGTCTTCTCGCTCACGGCCGTCGGGGCGTAGTACTCGTCGTCACGGCTGCGGTTGTTGGCAAAGTAGCGGTACCAGGCCATCGTGTCGTCGTCGCCCCCCGTCTCGGCATTGACCTCGTCGCTGGGCGTGCGGTTGTTGTCGCGCTCATTGTCACGATCGCCACTGCCCGTGTTGTAGTCGTCGCCTTCGTCGTCCTGCTTCTTCTCGAGCGCCTGAATCTCATTGACCTTGTTGTCAATGAATTCGGCCATCTCGGCATCATTCTTCTCCAGCACCAGTCCCAACATGCGCTGCTGCTCCAGCGCCATGCGTTGAGTCTGCTTCTGCTCCAGTGTGAGTCCCTGTTTTGCCATCGTAGTTTGAGGTTTTTATTTCATCTTTAACCCACAAAGGTAGTAAATCTTTTTCAGTTTTCAATTTTCGATGCCGGATTTTTGTGACCTTGTCATAAAAGCAGCAGGAGGGAAGCCTCGCGGTTCCCTCCTGCACATGGATAATGATGATGAAAAATTATTTAGTTGGATATATCACTTTGTAGGTGCTCGTCGTGCCGTCGGTGTAGCGGGCAACAACGATGTTCACGCCGTCAAACGGCTTCTCACTCATGGCGCCGGCGACGTTGTAGTACTCCATCGAGCGAACCATCTTGGTGCCCATCGGGAGCTCGTCGATGCCGGTGATAACACCCATGCCGTTAGCACTCACAGTAACCTGAGCCTTCTTCACATAATACTTGTCGGCTTCCTCGTCATAGACGTAGAGCGTCGCATAGTAAGTGATTTCGGTACCCTCGGCCAACTTGTGATGATAGAAGGTGTCACTGATGGGAGTGATCAGTTGATTCTCCTTATTGTCAGTTACAAGTCCGTCCATATCTTTATAGGTGGTGGCAAGGTTTGTACCATCAGCCATTTTGAAATCTTCGCCACTGCCAGTGGGGTCAAATTCGCTGCTGATATCGTTGAGCAGGACTTTCTCATCGTCACCCTCGACTTGGCGCCAGATGCGGAGCAGGTAGCGGCTCTCGTCGGTGGGTAATAACAGATTGGTCAGGTTGCTGAGGTCAACGTGGTAAACCTTGGTGACCTTGGTGTGGTCAACAACGGTGTTGCCGTTCTCGTCGGTCGTGTGATCCCAATAGATGTCGGCCTCGGACTCAGCCAGTTTGTTGGATGATGTCTGGATGTTGGCGTCACCGACCTTCTGCTTGTAGCAGCCATAGGTGTTGTTGTTGTAGTCGGTGTAGGCCTCGGGCACATGAACTCTACCAGGAGTTACCTTGGTCTCAAGGGTAATCGGGTCTGCCAGGTAGTAATTCTGATTGTCGAGCACGAGCGTGCTGGCATCTTTCTTCAGTTGCTTGTCTGATTCATTCCAACTGCCACTGTAAACGCGGTATTCGGTCACGGGAATACCCTGGTTGGGAGTGAAGTTGATGGTCACTGTGTTATTCTCCTCTAACTCATCGGCCTTGTCGGCATCAACCTCATCCTTGGTATAGATGGCATGGTTGACGATGTTCACGTCGGTCTTGTAGATGGGAGCGTAACCCGACACTTCCTCAAGGTTGGGCTGCTCTACCTCGGGCTTCACGCGGTAGTAGTAGTCGGTAGCCAGGGTCTCGTTGGTGGCGATGTCCTCCATCTTATTGCTGTAGAACATGTCATAGATGCTCACATAGGGGTCGGTCGCTCCTTGGCCGATGACAAATGTTGTCTTGGTCGTGTCGGCGATGACAGGAATCGGCTTAAAGATAGTGCCGTCGGAATTGCCACTGTAATCGGGCTTCAAGAGGTCGTCCTGACGTGCTAATCTGTCCTCGTCAAGGTTGAGGTATTCGAGCTGATACTCCACGCGATTGGCACCGCCAGCATTAAGGGTTGTGGAGGTCTTCTGGATAATCCTTGCGATGGGAACTTCGCGAACAAACGCCTTGTCGCGGTATTCCTCACGATAAACAATCAGGTTACCGGTGTTGCCGAAGGTTTCCTTCAGCGTGTTGGGGGCAATGTGCAGGTCGTTGCGGTAAACGTTCACGTCCTCGCTGTACTTGTAGCGGCTCCAGTAGTCGCTGGCGCTGATCAGGATGTCCTTATCATACTTCTTGAGTTCGGGGATACCGATGATGTGCATACCGATGTTACCTTTCTTAGCCAACTCGATATCATAGGTGCGGTCAGGCACACTCAGGGGATAGTCATTGGGGTGGAAGTCGCTGGCAAATACCAGAGCATCGGGGATGTAATAGATCTTGTAACGCATACGCCATTCCTGGCCCACGCAGCCCATCTGTTCGTCAGAATGACGCCAGATGGATTTCTCACCGGTCTCGTAGGGACGCTGGATGTTGGCATAGCCCTCAATGTCGTTCTGTTCACACACATTGGCTTCAAGGACTTCTACCTCATGTCCGTCGACCACGTTGGTGACGGAGGGCATGACGGCGCGTGAGTCGGGGATATAGATGACCTCATCGTCGGTACGCATCACGTGATCCAGGTTACAGATTTCCCATCGGCGCGGTTTAATCAGGTAATAGTTACCAGACACATCAAAGCTCTGCACACCTTCCTCATTAGGACGGTCGGCGGGATTGGACCAAGCAGCACTGTTGTCATAGGTGTGCTCATAGCTCTGGTCAGTAAGGTTGGCAACAATATAGGTGTTCAAATGGGTCTCAACGCCCTCGGCAACAATCTGCTCAGGCTTGATCTCGTCAACAATCATGGTGGGGTTGTACCATTCAATGTGCCATACAGGGGTGGTCACGCTGCAGAACATTCCGCGGATGCCACGCAGCTGCTTGCCTTCATATTGCTTGCCGTCAACGCCATCAGGAAGTTGAAGAGCAATCCATGCATACTGCTTGGTGTTGGGGTCTGACCACTCATAGGGCTTACCCGTGTTCGGATCAATGATCGATTTCTGGCCCTCCTTGATGGGATTGTGGTTGGCCACATAATCCACACTGCGGCAGATCAGCACCATCTGGTTACCGTTGTCACGGTATTCCACGCCTACAAGGTCGTGGTCAAAGGCTTGGTTCAACTGCTTTACGCCCCAGTGTGCGTCTACCAGTCGCTCGAGCGAAGTTCCTTCACTGTAGATCCTTGTGATTTTGCCAGTGCGCAAGAGCTGCATACCAGTATTGCTAACGTAACCCGAAACAATCGTGTTGCTACCATTTGAAATGTTATACATGTGCTCGGTGTGGCTGCCATTCCATAAAGCTTTTGCCTCGGTACCATAACCCATATCGGTAACGTCAGTGTTGGCCTCCAGGGGATGAAGGTTCTCGTCAAACTGGTAACCGACATCATTATAGTCACTGGTTACTTCGGGACAACCTAACCAAACGCGTTGCAGATTGAAGCCATCGTTAACCGTGGCAGTGAAGTAGGATTCCTTAGGGAATTGCAGCTCATTGTTAACGATTTGGACCTTGTCAATGAGCGAGTGCTTGCAGTGGATGGTAAAGGTGGCAGTGCCATGCTCACCCTCAACGGTGAAAGACACCTCATCTGCTGCCTCGGGATTGATCATCTCAACCTCAGCAAAGTCGTTGGTGCCGCTCAGGAAACCAAACGAGGGGCGCTCGTATCTGTCGCCATAACCAGTAGGATAATAATCGAAGATATTGCTTCCTGCTGTTAATGTGATGTTAGTGGTTTGGGTGCTGGTATTTCCGTGATCAGAGATAATGAATTTGACATTTCCAAAATACTCATTAATGAAATACTTGTACCAAGTTTGACCCTTAATCACAACGGGCTCCATTTCGTGATGATTGGCCGGGTCGTTCCATTCCGGACCAGCTTCCCAAGGGTGCCACAAGTAGATAGTCGGTGTGAAAGACGAGCCATCCATGATGCGGGCATAGATGGTGGGATTGTCGCCACTTGTGGAGAGGAAGTTCTGTAATACCTCACCATCGGAGTAGTAATCAAACAACTGCTTGGTGTTGTTTGAATCATACCTGTCGTACTGGAAGAAGAAAGAACCAGCTTCATTCAACGCGAGATCAGCAGTCTGTTGACCATGATCACCATTGACGCTAATGATGAAGTTTACGTCAGTCAAATCAAAATGTACCTTGAAGAATTCGGTAGCATTCTCAAGGTCGCTACTCTTGGCAATCTTTTTCAGATCACCTACCTCGGTCAATTTCTTTCCGGGCCAATCGCCAAAAATCTTTTCGCCATTATCAAGCCAGGCATAAATCATAAGATTTTCGGTGCTCTGAAGTTCACGCGTCCCGTGGATGTACAAGTCAATGCCATTGGTAGGGGTCTCGGGGTAGGTGGTACCACCTCCTGCGGAACCGTGATCAATCTGGATCTTCGACCAGTCGAAGACATACTCATAGGCTGAGGCTGAGGTGACAGCGCACAGCATGAGCAGTAGGGTAAGTGCGAAATTTTTCATCGTTATCCCGATTTGTTAAATAAGTTAGTATAAAAGTGTTATTTAATTGATATACAAGCAATTATGATGGTATTTTAGCCTACGTTTTATTGCAAAACGTCGCAAAAGTACAACTATTCTGCATAATTGCAATGTATATCTATGATATTTAACACTAATTATGTGTTAACAATATAATTTCACAGACCAAATTAGGCCGAAATCAATAGGCTAAATAATAGAAAGTGGCTACTCAGTTTTGGTAAATATGTCCAATTTTATTGACACTAAGACGTAAATGATTGATAATGAGGAAAGATGAGTTTTTTGAAATTGAAAACTGCAAGTGTTAATATTATTGACAAAATTATAAGATTAAACAATCCGTAGAGAATGTTACTATGATTATTTATAACTATTCTATTGTATATTATACACAATGGTTTGTGGGTGTAATATAGATGTAACGTTTTTGTGACACAGTGAGTTAACCATTCCAGAAGCTGATCCGGGAACGGAAGCTACAGTGCATGAAAATTAAGGGTGGCTGGACGCATCACGCGTGAGCCACCCTGGAAAAGCTATGAGAAAAAATAAATACTATCTTTATCCCGATGCTGTTGCAAAACCTAAAAAAATAGCTGATTATTCTGAAAAAACTGAAATGTGTGAAAATGTAAGATATCAATCATCAATGATTTGCCAAATCAGAATATTCAGATGATTCAGTTGTTATTTTTTTGTGAGTGAGAGTTTTGCAACACATTCTTGGGAACAGTCGTTTACTACTTGGTTAATATCTTCTTGTTGAGGTAGTCCATGAAGGCATCCTTGTAGTTGTCGCCGATGGGGAGCGAGACGTCACCCTTGATCACGACATGGTTCTTCTTGACCTCGACAATCTTGTTGAGGTTGATGATAAACGAGCGATGGATGCGCATGAACGTGCTGGACGAGAGGTGTTCCTCGATTTTCTTCATGCTCAGTAGCACGATGACCGGCTTGTCCTTGTCGTCGCATGAGATTTTCAGGTACTCGCTCATGGCCTCGATGTAGCGGATGCTGTCGATGGCGATGCGCACAATCTTGTAGTCGCTCTTGACGTAGATGATGCCATCGTCCTCGGGGGCGGCGGTGACCTCGGTGAGCGCCTGCTGTCGTATCTCGCAGACGTCGCGCGCCTTCTGGGCCGCAGCCTCAAATTCGTCAAAGCCGTAGGGCTTCAACAGGTAGCCCACGGCGTTGGCCTTGTATCCCTCGATGGCATACTCGCTGTAGGCTGTCGTGAAGACCATCACAGGCCCCTTGGCACCCTTGTTGTCCATCGACTTGGCGAAGTCCATGCCGTTGAGGTCGGGCATGTTGATGTCTAAAAAGATGGCATCGACCTCCTGGTCCTGGAGGATGCGCTGTGCCTCGATGGCGCTGTGGCATTGTGCCACGAGCTCCAGGTAAGGGAGCTTGTTGATATAGGTGACTAATTTCTTGAGCGCTAAGGGCTCGTCGTCGATGGCGATACATTTGATTGTTGTCATAGCTTTTCTTGTTTTTGTATATTCGTTGTTCGTTGGTATTGGTGTCGCGTTATTGTTGAGGGTCATGGTCGGACTGCTTGAAGTCGATGGCCCGTCGAGCAGGCAGGTTGAGCAGGACATCATAGTCGTTCTCCCCGTCGTGGATGTCGAGCGAGTAGTCGCTGCCGTAGATGAGTTCCAGCCGCTTAGTGACGTTGTTCAGCCCCACGCCGCCATACTCGTGGCGGGCGCCCCCCTTGGTGTTACGGCAGTGGAAGAGCAGCCGGCCGTCCTTCTTCTCGATGTCGATGTCGATGATCGATGGCTTGTCATAGGCTACCCCGTGCTTGAAGGCGTTCTCGACAAAGGGGATGAACACGAGCGGTGCCAGCGCGACGTCCTCGTGTTCCATCTCGGGGATGTCGAGGTTGACGGTGACCTTGTCGGTAAAGCGCAGCTTCATCAGGTTGAGGTACTTCTTGAGGAAGTTCATGGCAGTGTTGAAGGTGACATACTGATTGTCGCTCTCGTAGAGCAGGTAGCGCATCATCCTGGACATGTCCACGATACTGTCCTTGGCTTGCTCGGGGTCGATGTCAACGAGGGCATGGATGTTGTTGAGCGTGTTCATGATGAAGTGTGGATTGATCTGGTAGCGCAGGTAGTCCAGTTCCTGCTTGAGGCTCTGCTCCTTGAGCTTGGCCAGGCGCTTTTTCTCCTCCTCGCTCAGGAAGTAGATCTTCACGCCCAGGTTGGCGCCAATCATCATGATGACGATGGTAAACATCGACAAGTCATGCCAGTTGACGGGCGGGCGCCCGTAGGGTGGCTTGAACATGGGCTTGCTGGGTGGTCCCGGCGAGTTGCTTGTCTTCGCTGCCATCTCGGGGGGGGTGGGTCCATGAGGGTGGTGGATACATTGCGCCGTCTGGAACAGTGCCACCATCACCACGCAGCAGGCGATGTATTGATACACCTTCTTGTGGTGGATGAGCATGGGTGCCAGGATGTGGTTGTGGATGAGGAAAACCACCAGGAACAGCAGCAGGGTGCCGAAGGTTTCCAGCAATCCATGTTTTAACCAGACGGGATTCTCGGGGTCATAGTTGAAGATCAGCTCGACAACGGGAACCATAAAGAGGATGATCCACACGATGGTGTAGATGACGGTTTCCTGCTTGGTCTGTCTTTTGTAAATGCTCATTCCAGGTTTGCACTTTCTTGGTAAGTTGATGAACAAAGATAGGGGTTTATCATGGATTGGGCAAAATATTTTCAGTGATTCAATAGATTGGTTCAATAAACGGGCAAAAAACAGCACCTTGACACAGCTGTAGTGTGACAAGGTGCCTAAAAGGTTGGGTACACATCAGTGCCAGATGTAGGTCACGGTGCCGATGCCCTCGGTCATGGTGTTCTTGGGAACCGAGAAACTTGACTTGAGGGCAGCTTGTTCACAGGCGCGTCTCACCTCGGGATGTGAGGCCAGGTCTCCAGTAGCGCTCACGGCGTTAGCCTTGGTAACCTGTCCGCGAGGATTGACGGTGACGCGCACAACGACACGTCCTGACCACTTGCTGTTGGGCACGGGCTTGGCCCAGTAGTCGAGGGTATAGCCCACGAGTCCGCTGATGCCCGGCTTGCCGGCCAGCACACCCTGGCTGTTGCCGTCGAGGGAGCCTTGCTTGCCGCCGCCGTTGCCATTGTGGTTGCCGAAGGCGTTTTTCACCTTGTTGTTGGTGGCATTGCTGGTGGCGTTCTTCTGCTCGGTGTTGGTCTTTTTAGCTTTGGTTTCCTGGGCCTCGGCCTTGGTGGCTTTAACCTTGGGTTTCTCCACGACCTTGTCGTTCTCCTTGGTGGGGCCAGGCTTCTTGGGCTCGGGCTCCTTGGGCTGTTCTTTCACCTTGTGGGGCGATTCGGTCTTCTGTGTCACCACGGGTGGGGTCTTCTGGTTGACCTCTCCGGCATCCTCCATGTCATCGGCCTCGATGTCGGGCTCGTCCCCTTCCTCGGGCGATGCGCTCTGGTCGTTGGCCTCCATGTCCATGAGCTCGTTCTGCAGGTTGTCCATGGTGTTGCCTAACATCACATATTCCCCGCCGAACAGGATGGAGTCTTGTGCCAGTTGCGTCATGTCGGGCTGGTCGGGCAGCTGTTCATAGCGCAAGGTGTAGCGCAGCAACAGTGCCATCGTCCCCACGGTGATGAGCAGGGTGAGCAGCAGGGCCCAGAGGCTATGTTTGCGGCGATCGTCTTCCATTGTGATGATGCGGGTTTAGGGATTGGGGGTAACAACGGGTTGAGCTGAAGGGTCGGTCGGGACGTCAACGGTCTGCTGGGCAGTAGCTGGTCCGAACGAAGCTTCACTGGGCTTGGTGGCCAGGACGATTTTCACGCCCTGCTTCGAGCCTTTGTCCAGAATCTCAACGATTTTACCGTAGTTCACTTCCTCGTCGGCATAGACGGCTACAAACTCATTGGGGTTGCCGGCCTTGAGTGCCTGCATGAATCCCTCGAGTTGCTCGGGCGCGATGGGGAGCAGATCGCTCTCACCGCCCTCGGCCGTCTGTTGGGTGGCAAACATGTTCAGGTCCTTGTCCACATAGATGCGGGTCGTGGGCTTGATGGCCGTCTGCTCGCTGCTCTGTGGCAGGTTGACCTCCAGCGCCGATGGGAAGACAAACGTCGAGGTGACCATGAAGAAGATGAGCAGCAGGAAGATGATGTCGGTCATCGACGCCATGCTGAACATCGACAGGGTTTTATGTTGTCTCTTGAGTGCCATGATTTAGCTGTCAGTTTTTAGTTGTCAGTTTTTAGTTTTAAGTTGCCGGTTGTTGGTTTCTAACCTACAACCTAAAGCCTACAACTTAAATTACTTGGCCGGCTCGTTGAGCAGATCCATGAACTCCATCGTCTTGCCCTCAAGCTTGTTCATCACCTTGTTGACACGAGAGGTGAGGTAGTTGTAGGCAAACAGGGCGATAATACCAACAATCAGACCTGCAACGGTGGTCACCAGGGCCTGGTAGATGCCACCAGCCAGGATAGACACGTTGCTGTTGTTGCCGGCACTGGCGAGCTGGAAGAAGGCGTTCACCATACCGACCACAGTGCCCAGGAAGCCGATCATGGGTGCTCCGGCAGCGGTGGTGGCGAGCCAGTTGAATCCCTTCTCGAGTTTGGCGACCTCCATGTTGCCGACGTTCTCGATAGCAACGAGGACATCGTTCATGGGGCGTCCGATGCGGGTGACACCCTTCTCGATCATGCGAGAGTAGGGGGTGTTGGTGTCCTGACAGAGCTTCAACGCCTGGTCAATATCACCGCGGTGGATGTAGTCCTTGATGCGGTCCATGAATGAGCGGTCCTGGCGATTGGCATGGTTGATGGCGAACAGGCGTTCAAAGAAGATGTAGATGCTTACCACGGCCAGCAGTGCCAGTGGTATCATGAACCACCAGCCACCAGCGGTAATGAGGTCCCAAACCGAGAGTTCCTTGATGACGGGCTCGGCTGTTGCGGCGGCAGGGGCTGTTGCGGCTGCCATGGCGGCAGCACTATCGGTCACCACCTGTACGGCGCTGTCCATCGTTTGTTGCAGGGTGTCGGCAGCCTGCTGGATCATTGTGTCGGCAGGCGTCACTTGAGCGAGAATCATGTTGAGGATTGACATATCGTTCTTTATTTGGTTATATTGCTGTTATTGTCTCTCTATTTATATAAACGTGTAATAGACGTTTTTATTTTAAGCACTCCTTATAAGCCTTGATGGTTGCTTCGAGACCCAGGTACAGGGCGTCGGCAATCAGGGCGTGGCCAATCGATACCTCCATCAAGTGAGGCACGTGCTGCTGGAAGAACTTGAGGTTGTGCAGGTTCAAGTCGTGTCCTGCATTCAGGCCCATGCCCACGCTGTGGGCAGCCAGGGCGGCGGCGGTAAATGGGGCGACAGCCCGCTCGGGGTCGGCATCAAACTCCTCGGCAAACGGTCCCGTGTAGAGTTCCACGCGGTCGGCGCCTGTGCGGGCGGCAGCGCGGATGTTGTCCAGGTCGGTCCCGACAAAGATGCTGGTGCGGATGCCGGCGTCCTTCAGGCGGTCAACGATGCCCGTGAGGAATTCCATGTTGGGCTCCACGTCCCAGCCCGCCGATGAGGTGAGCACATTGGGAGCATCGGGAACGAGGGTAGCTTGGGTGGGACGCACCGACAGCACCAGGTCCATAAACTGCTCGCTGGGATACCCCTCGATGTTGAACTCGGTGCGCACCAGGGGGCGCAGGGCGAACACGTCGCTGCGGCGGATGTGCCGTTCGTCGGGACGGGGATGTACGGTGATGCCATTGGCGCCAAAGCGCTCACAATCCATGGCTACTTGCTGGACATTAGGAATGTTACCACCACGCGCGTTGCGCAGGGTGGCAATTTTATTAACGTTTACACTCAGGTTGATCATAGATTAAAATTAAGTTATCCTTAGCGCTCGGGCGCTACAACCTGCAAAAGTAGCCATTATTTTTCATTTAGCCGTGAAATGGAATGTGAATTTAGCTTTTTTAGCTTTTAGCTTTTATTTAGGCTATAGGCTATAGGCTGTAGGCTATAGGCTGTAGGTTATAGGCTGTAGGTTATAGGCTGTAGGTTGTAGGTTATAGGCTGTAGGTTGTAGGTTATAGGTGGCATCCGCATTGTTGAGACCTACTGCCTACCGCCTATTGCCTACCGCCTACCGCCTATAGCCTAAAACTACTCCCTGAGCCTGCTGTCGATGATGATGGTCACGGGACCGTCGTTAATGAGCGCTACTTGCATCTCGGCACCGAAGACGCCCTTCTGGGTGGGTTTTCCTAACAATTGTGCCACCTCGTCGCAGTAGGCGTCATAGAGGGGCACCGCCAAGTCGTGGCCCGCTGCATGGATGTAGCTGGGGCGATTGCCCTTCTTGGTCGAGGCGTTGAGGGTGAACTGGCTCACGGCCAGCACCTCGCCGCCCACGTCCTGGATGCTGCGGTTCATCACGCCCTGCTCGTCGTCAAAGATGCGCAGGTTCACCGTCTTCTGCGCCAGCCAGCGCATGTCGTCGAGGGTGTCGCCCTCACGAACGCCCACCAGCACCATCATGCCGTGGCCGATGGTGCTGTGCAACTGTCCGTCGATGGTGACCGAAGCCTCGGTCACCCGTTGTATCACTATTCTCATTTCTATAACCTAAATCCTATAGCCTATGACCTATAGCCTATAGCCTATAGCCTAAAAACCTCACTTCATCCACTTGAACAGGTCGCCGAAGCTGGCCTTCTTGCCATAGTGCAGGATGCCGCGACGGTAGATGCGGGCAGCCAGCCATGTGATGGCCAGGGCGGTGCCAAAGAGCAGCGCAAGGCTCAATGCCAGTTGCCAGAAGGGTACGCCAAAGGGTAACCTGATCATCATCACCACAGGCGAGGTGAACGGGATGATCGAGCACCACACGGCCATCGGACCCGAGGGATTCTCCATGCAGGCCATGCCGGCATAGAAGGCGATGATCATGATCAGGATCACGGGTGTGGTGAACTGCGACGAATCACTCGGCTGATCGACGGCCGATCCCAGCCCGGCAAACAGCGAACTGTACAGCAGATAACCACCGATGAAGTAGAGGATGAAATTGAGTACGATGGGCACGTAGTTGATCGACATCACTTGCTGCATGATGGCTTGCATGGCACCCATGTCCTGGACTTTGGCAATGGCCTCGGGCGACGGAGCCTGGACGCCGGTCCAGCCCAATACGCTGCCAGCCACTGTGCCCACGATAGCGAGCAGGATGATCCAGATAGCCATCTGGGTGAGTCCCACAAGACCCACGCCGATGATTTTGCCCAGCATCAGTTGGAAGGGTCGGCAACTGCTCACGACGACCTCGACGATGCGGTTGGTCTTCTCCTCGATGACGCTGTTCATGATCATCGCGCCATACATGAGCACAAACATGTAGGTGATCAGGGACAGCATCAGTCCCAGACCCATTGCAGCCTCGGTCGATGATGCCTGCTCGTCTCCGGCCTCACTCCACTTGATGGTGCGCACGTCCACATCGACATGGGCTTTCTCTATCATCTGCTGGATGTCGGGGATGCCCATGGCCGTCAAGTGGGCGGCCTCGATGGTGTCGGTCAAGGTGTTGCGCAGGGTCGATACCAGGGCGGGAGTGATGGTTCCCTCGCTGAAGATGTCCACCACGCCGGTGCTGTCCACGTCGCGCGGGATGATGACCACGGCATCGATGCTGCCGTTGGACTTGTCATAGAACTCGCGGGCGTCGGTCACCGTGTCGCCACGCAGGGCGACAAAGTTGTACATGTCATCGCTGTGCAGCGCCGTTGCATAGCGGCCCGTCTCGTCGATGACGGCAATCTGCTGGGTGTCGCTGCCCTTGTCGTTGAGATAGGCCAGCAGCACGGGAACGGCACCAATGAGGATAAACAGCAGGGGCATGCCCAGCGTCATGAAGATGAATGACTTGCGCCCGACAATCGACATGTATTCACGGGCGATGATGAGGCGAAGCTTATTCATTGTTCTCTACATTTTTTGATTTGACGGTTTCGATGAAAATCTCGTTCATGCTGGGCAACACCTCGGTGAAGCCAGTCAAGCGGTAATGCTCGTTGAGCCAGTTGATGGCGTCGCGCACTGGTACGCCCTGGGCGAGCTTGATGCGGGTGTCATGCTTCTTCACGGGGTCGGGCGGGAGCAGGGTGAACAGGTTATCGTTTGGCTCGATCACGTCGGGCGTCTGTACTGCGATGATGTTTTTCTTGTGCCGCTGCTTCACCTCGTCAACACTGCCGGTGAGCACCACCTGGGCATGGTTGAGCAGGGTGATCTGCTGGCACACTTCCTCGACCGACGCCATGTTGTGGGTCGAGAACAGGATGGTGCTGCCCTGGTCGCGCAGGGCCAGGATCTCGACCTTCAACTGTTCGGCATTGACGGGGTCGAAGCCCGAGAATGGCTCGTCAAAGATCAACAGTGGCGGGCGATGGATGACGGTGCCGATGAACTGCACCTTCTGCTGCATGCCCTTGGACAGGTTTTCCACCTTCTTGTTCTCCCACTCCTTGAGGTCAAAGCGGTCGAGCCACCAGTGCATCGAGGCTACGGCGTCGGCCTTGGTCATGCCCTTGAGGCGACCCAAATAGACGATGTGGTCACCCACTTTCATTTTTTTGTACAGACCGCGTTCCTCGGGCAGGTAGCCGATGTGTGTGATGTCGTCATCGGTCATCTGCTTGCCGTTGAGGGTCACGGTGCCCTCGTCGGCGGCGAGGATGCGGTTGATGATGCGTATCAGGGTGCTCTTGCCGGCGCCGTTGGGCCCCAGCAGACCGTAGATGCAGCCCTGTTCCACCTGCATGGAAACGCCCGCCAGGGCCGTGTGCCCCTCGTAGCGCTTCACCACGTTATTAATATCAAGATAAGCCATATTCGTTTAGTTAATAGTTAACAGTTGATAGTTAACAGTTAAAATTCTATCATCATGCAAATATAACATGTTTTGTCTGTTAGACGCACTCTGATGGCTAAAAACTACAGCCGATGGGACGTTTTTTGTCAATAACAAGAGAAAGCCAGCGATTGATGTCCACTCATCGCTGGCCTTCTCGGGGTTATGATATAAGAGTTGATTACTTCTCGGGACCCATCACAAGTTCGATCTTGTTGCCGGCGCCGTAGAGCTGGCGTGCAAACTCGGCAATCGACTCGGGAGTCTGAGCCTTCACGATCTGCTCATAACTGGTAACACCGTCATAGCCGTGCGTGAGGTATTCCTGGATAGCGCTCATCCAGAACCAGTTCTCCTTGGCATTGGTGGCATAGTCCTTGAGCATCTGCTCGGCAGCCTCGGCCAGCGCGGTGGCATCGATGGTGGTGCAGGCGTTCTTCATCTCCTCGTTGATGATGTTCAGGGCCAGCTCCTCGTACTCGGGATTCACGGGGCACACGGCAAGAATCATCGTCTGAGGCTTGTCGCCCATCATGCCAGTCTGGCCAACGGCATCGGTCGAGTAGGCGGCACCTGCATCCTCACGGATCTTCTGCAGATAGATGCGTCCCAGGCAATGGGCAAGCATCTCGGTCTTGATTTCATTCTCAAGGGTGTGGGGCAACTGGTCGTTGTGCCAGATCACCAATTCATATTCCTTGGGGGACTCCATCTTCTTGGTGAAGTGGCAGATCTTCTGGCCCTTGGGCAATTCCTTGTCGTTCACCCAGTTGGACTTTTTGCCTTTCTTGGCGGGCAGGCTGGCGATGTATTGCTCGATGAGCGGGCGGATGGTGGCCTCGTCGATAGCGCCCACAAAGGTGAAGGTGTAGTTAGCGGCATTGGCCGTGCGCTCCTTGGCAATCTCCATGATGCGGTCCAGGTTGACCTGCTTCAGGTCCTCGACATTGAAGGGCTTGTTGCGCCAGCTGTAGTTGGTCATGATGTACTGCAGCGAGTCGCTCAGTGCGCTCTCGGGCATCAGGTCCTTGTTCTTGAGTTGGGTCTCCATCAGATTCATCGTCTGGTTGAACTTCTTCTCATCCTTGGTCAGGGCGGTGAACTTGAGGTAGATGAGCTGGAACATCGTCTCCAGGTCCTTGACGGTGCTGGTACCGCTCAAGTCGTCGGTCATGTCACCGATGGTGAGATAGACGCTGGTCTGCTTGCCAGCCAGAGCCTTTTGCAGGTCGGTGTTGGAGAAGTTGCCCACGCCGGTGATGTTGTTCAACGAGCTCAGCATGTTCAGGTTGGCCCAGTCCTTCTCGCTATAGAGCGACTGACCGCCACGCTGGGTAGCACCCATGCGGATCTCGTCCTTCTTGAAGTCGGTCTTCTTGAGGATGACGCGGGCGCCATTGCTCAGCTCCAGTTCCTTGTAACCCCAATGGGTGTTCTCGCTCTCCTTGACGATCTTGCCCTTCTTGGGCATCTTGGTCATCAGGGGCTCGGTAATCACATTGTCAACATAGGGGGTGATGTCGGCGCTGGTGGCTGCTGCCAGTGCGCCCTGGAGGGCCTCGACGGTGGGATAAACGGCTCCTTCCTTCTCCTGGTTCAGGTTCATGATGACCAGGTTCTTGCCATCGTCACCGATGAGCTCGGGCAGCATCATCTGGTTGATGATGTCAATGGGGACTTGGGGGGCAATCATGCTCATCATCTGGTAGCGCTGCTCCACCGAGGGGATGGGTTCACCATTCAGGTAATGGCTGCAGTACTGGCGGCCGTAGTTCTCGTTGGACACCTTGTCACGCTCATTGTAGCGCTTCTCCAGGCGGCTCAGGTACTCATCACGGGCGCGGTCATACTCGCTGGCGGTGAAGCCGTGCTTGGCGGCACGCAGCGCCTCGACGATGGCAGCCTGGGTAGCGGCCTCGGTCTGGCCCTCCTTGGGCGTGACCTCGATGGTGAAGGCATCCTTGGTGTTGGCCAGGATGTAGGGACCATCATAGCTGTAAGCCATGTTGTAGGGGCAATCAGGCTCCTGGGCACGCTCGCTCAGGCGCTGGTCAAACATCTCGACAACGATGTCCTTCATGTAGTCAAACATCAGGTAGCTCACGTCTTGCTTGTCCTCACGGCTCGCTGCATCGTGCTTGAACATGACGCTCACCTCGCTGTACTGCTGCTCCTTGTCCTTATCGACAACGATGATGGGGGTGTCGTTGTCGGGGACGGTCTCGGGAACCACCTGGGCGGCATTGGGGTCCAGGGTATAACCCTTGTACATCTCCTTGATCTTGGCCTCGATGTGGTCAACATCCACGTCACCCACGATGACCAGGGCCTGGTTGTCGGGACGGTACCACTTGTGGTAGTAGTCGCGCAGGTCCTTGTAGGGGAAGTTATCGACCACGCTCATCAGGCCGATGGGCAGGCGCTTGCCGAACTTGGAGTCGGGGAACAGCGTTTCGAGCTGGCGCTCCAGGATGCGCATCTGTGCGCTCTGGCCCAGTCGCCACTCCTCGTGGATGACGCCGCGCTCCTTGTCGATCTCCTCGTCGGTGAGCAGCAGTCCGTTGCTCCAGTCCTTGAGGATGAGCAGGCAGGAATCGATGGCGCTCTGGCGCGTGCTGGGCACGTCGTTGATGTTATAGACGGTCTCGGCGATGCTGGTGTAGGCGTTCAAGTCGCCACCGAAGTTCACACCTAATGAGCGGGTGTAGTCGATGATGCCCTTGCCCTCGCCGTTGAAGTGCTCACTGCCATTGAAGGCCATGTGCTCCAGGAAGTGGGCCAGACCACGCTGGTTCTCCTCCTCCTGGATGGAGCCCACGCGCTGGGCGATGTAGAAGTTTACACGGTGCTCGGGATAGTTGTTGTGGCGGATGTAGTAGGTCAGTCCGCAGTCCAGCTTACCGATGCGTACCTGGTCATCCACGGGGATGGGCGGCATTTCCTGAGCCGTCATCACGTTGGTGCTGAAGAGCATGAGCATCAGCAGCAACATCGAAAAGATTTTCTTCATGTTCATAATCTTCAAGATTTAATGGTGATAAAAAGTATATTGTATTGTTGTTTTATTGTTTTCTATTCATTTGACGCATCCCATGTTGCAAAAACTACGCAAAAATACAATTTTTCCCCAATTTCAAGGTATTTTGACCGAAAAAACACATTTTTTCCTCTTGTAATGGTCCCATGTGAGAGAAAAAATAAGACAATGAAATAGATGTTGGCCTGAACCATGCGGGGCTAATGCGAATTTCAC
Source organism: uncultured Prevotellaceae bacterium (assembly GCA_947165675.1). Lineage (GTDB taxonomy): Bacteria > Bacteroidota > Bacteroidia > Bacteroidales > Muribaculaceae > Sodaliphilus. Next base: position 68,617 of record CAMVBJ010000010.1, on the reverse strand, counting down.
CAATTAGTTTTAAATATTTTTCGTGAAATACGTTTTCATTAGCGAAATGAGCATTAATAAAACTTTTATGGCCCATTTCGTCACTATTCCCCCAAAACGCCTTGACTGCAAATCACGCAAAGTCGCAGAATAGATACCCAACTGCTATATCGTTCCCATAAAACAATCGGGAGCGATAAGATTGTCAGTACTCTCGCTCCCGATGATGTAGTGGCCCTGGTTGCCGCGATCTATCGCTTGCCGTCGATGACGTCCATCAGGTACATGGGGATGGTGTTGTCGTCAAAGTTGTAGCGCTTGTAGTCCTCGTAGGTGGGCATCAGGTCGGGCGTGAAATCGTGGGCCCTCGGGTCATCCACCGGCAGGAACAACTGCAGCGAGTTGGAGATGGAGCCTTTCAGCCCAGTGCGTGGCAGTTCAAACGGTGTCATTTCCATGTAGGTGTTGGGAGCCTGGCTGCAGGTGACGCCCACGATGGTGGCACCCATCTTGGACAGGTAGAACGCGTAATGGAACGCTGCGCTGAAGGTGCCTGGGTCGGTCAGCACATACACATGCTCGGGCGTATAGACGGGCTGGCCGTTCTGCGCCATGAGTTTGTCCTTGACGCTGCTCATCATCTGGCTGATGACCCTGTTGCGGTACTGCTCGGTGACCTCGGGCACTTCCTGTCGCTTGTTAGAATACTGGTAGTCACCATAGAGGATGGGCACGGGAGACTCCCGGTTGATATCTTCCAGGCTTGCATTGTATTTCTTCGCCAGCAGCGGTGAGATCATCGTGTAGAACTCGGTCTCAAAACCGCCCATTTCCTTAATATACCTGTCACCCCACATCTGGTACAGCGTGGGCAGGGTGATGGGCGTGAAGCCACCGTCATTGCCGCGCAGGTCGATAATCAGGTTCTTACTGCGGTTCTGCTTCATCAACTGGAGCATTTTCTCAAATTCCTCGCTGAAGGATGGTATCTGGGCGATGGCCTGCTTGGGGTCGGCGGGCATTTCCTTGCCCTGGGTATTATACATCCGCTGGAGTTGTTCCTGATAGTTCCATCCGTTGGACTGCATGTACTCAAAGCAGTCGCGGGCCATGATGCTCTGCAGTTTCAGGTACATTGTGTTCTTGCCCTTGCCCACGAAGTCATAGGTCAAGTCCTTATCGGGGAAATTGGCCTTGGTCACGGTGTGCTGCTGGGCGGCATACCATTGGCGCGCTTGCTCGACCGGCATGAGCGGCAACTTCAGGTCCGTGCGCTTGCCCTTGGGAGTCTCCACCTGGTAGGTGATGTATTCATCCCCCACGCTGGGAATCACCTTGCGCAGAGTGACGGGCTGCATGCCGCGATAGCACACCAGGAGCATCTTGCCAATCTCGTTCTCGGCAGTGTAATGCTTGGCCAGACCGTCGCAGACCTCCTTGACAGGCACATTTTCGATGGCCAGCAGGCGACTGCCGATGTAGTCCTTGTATTCGTCGGGCAGGCGCGAGATGATAATGCCGTCATTGATGGCCTCAAACATGATGGGAGCCAGAAACTTGTGATCGGGGCCCTGCTGGCTGCGGACGCTCGTGTGTCCGTCCTGCAACGGGGCAAGGAATTCGCGGATGCGATTTGCCAGTTCATCGGCGGTCGTCACCGAGTCCATCGCGAGCCCGAAGCGGGTCTCCATGGCCGCCTTGCGGAAGAACGGCCTGCCCCCGTAGTTGGAGTAGGGATCGGGGTGCGTCTCCTCGAGCAGCCTGACAAACTCGTTAAAGTCGGCCACAATCGAGTCATTGGGTATCTGGGCATTGGCACCATTGGCAGCAATCGCCAGTGCCAGTGTGAGAACCGACAAGTTCTTGGAAAAGATGGATTTAAGTGTTGTCATGACTAGGAAGTTATGATTAAACGGTTTTCATTGATTAGCGGGTGACGTCTTGCAGCCAGTTGACGATATCCTCCAGCACCTGGGGCGCCATTGTCTCGCGGATGACGGCATACTGTGTGCTGCCCACCCATCCGCTGCACGTCTGGAAGAAGTGGTTCAGTCCCTCATAGGGCTTGACCGTGGCGTGCGGCACGAGTCGCTTGATGGCGCTCAGGTTCTCCTCGCATGCCACTTGGGCGTCGAGCATGCCGTTGATGGCGAGCATGGGACACTTGACGCGCTTGAGGTTCTCGGTGGGGTCATACTGGAAGATGCAACTCGTGATGAGTGTCATGTCCACAAGTTGGTCGATGGTCATCTTGTCTCCTAATTCTTCCAGTTGTTCGGGATGGCTCTGATAAAAGGCAATCATCTTGTTGCGCAACGTGACAGAATCTTTCTCGGCAGCGATGATCTTGAACAGTTCCTCATTCAAGCGTAGAGCTGCTGAATCGGGTTCCTTGCCCATGGCTTTACCCAACAGCTTGACTTGCTGCATGCCCAGTTCAACGCCATCAACGCCAGTTCCTGCCAGCGACACGATAAAGGGGACTTCGTCAGGGTGCTTGGCTGCGTTCATGATGGCAATCATGCCGCCCTCGCTGTGGCCCATCAGGCCCGCGCGTGTGGCATCCACCTCGGGGCGTGACTTGAGGTATCGCAGGGCAGCCATGGCGTCGGTAGCCAGTGGTTCGGTGGGAGCAAGCGGGTTGCCGCCGACTGTAGCACCCACGCCACGCTCGTCATAGCGCAGCACGGCAAAACCGTTGCGGCTCAATGCGTCGGCCAGCACCAGGAACGGCTTGTGATTAAAAACCTCCTCGTTGCGGTCATGTGGACCTGATCCGGCAATCAGCACCACAGCAGGGAAATGGTTGCCGCTGTTGGGCAAGGTCAGTGTGCCGGCAAAGGTGATGCCGTCGTTGGTGAAGGTCACCTCCTCGGCATGATAGGGCTTGTTGTTGTCGGCCTCGATAGCGGCTTCCTGGGGACGACGGTTGTTGTCGTCCTTGCCCACCTTGCGAGTCAAGCGCAGGGGGAAGTTGGTACCCATTTGGGTGAATACACCGTCCAGCGTGTTGCCTTCCAGCGTACCCTTGTACTTGGCATAGGCATCTGGAATGTCCACATCCAGTTCATTGCCTGTGATGGTGGCTGTTGCCGGCAAGTTGAATGCGCCCTGGTCGGGTGAATCCCACGTGAAGGTGACGCCTTGGTCGGTCTGCTCAATGTGGAACACCAGTGTCAGCGAATAAACGCCTGCCTCCACGGTGCCCTCCCACGTGCCGTTGAAGTCCTGGCCGTGAGCTACGTTGCTGAGGCTTGCCACCATCATGATGGCAAGGCCAATCATCGATTTAAAACTTGGTTTTTTCATCGCTATTAAGTTTTTATGGGTTAATTAATGATTATTGTCAAGAGTTGTTATCGCTCTGTGGTGATGGCGTGAGGTTGTCGGCTTCTCCGACAGTAAGGCCAATGAAGAACAGAGCGGCTGACAGCCAGAACAGCCAATTGAACGAAACAACCAGGATAGCGATAGACGACATGATAGCGCCCAGTGCCATCAGCGTCACACTGATCATGCCACGGCGTCGTGAGATGCCATTCTCGGTTATTCCCATCTTGCTCATAACGGTACCAATTTCCCAGAGTGCCAGTCCGCAGATGCCGCAGGCGCGAGTCCAAACTATGCTTGAGAGTAAGGTTGTGCCCAGGGCTTTCCCGGCAAAAAAGCAAACCCATGTACCAACAGTGAGGGCCATCATGATACCTCCGATGATTTTCAGGGCCTTGATGAGTGTTTTGTTGTCTGTAATCATAATAGATAGTTATTTAGAATTAATGAATGTTGTTATTGACGATGAGAGTCTTCACAAGGTGCCAAGCGTGAAGATGACGGTGGCCAGCGTGGTGTTGAGTTGCTGTGGCGATAAATGCTTGCTGTTTCATAACTGTGATAAAATTAGGCTGTTAATAAATGTTCCTTGCATAGTCCTCTGGGCGAACGTCACTTTCAAGAACACTGCAAAAGTAATGACACAATGGATTCAAAAGTAAAAAAAACAGTATAAAAATCGCGTTTTATCCAATTTTTCTCGTCTAAGTGTCTATATTTTTTACAGTTCAATAAGACAAGCAGGATGTGTCACCATTTATTCGCTGGTTTTTTTAATGAGCCTTCGGCCCCCCAAAAAAATTAAATCAATATTTATTTTTAATATCTCGGTGCATGACACGGATATATTTTCGGGGGGTTGAATGATGGCGCAGCCCACTTGTTTTACTTGTCGGTCCAGCAGGCTGGCCTGACTTTCAACTTATCGCCACGTGAGCCCGATGTCACCAAGTAGCAAGTATGATTGTTGCTGGTCTCACGCTTGTAGGCCTGGCGGTCATTGTAGATATCTATGATGTTAGCCAGGTTTTTACGGGTGTTGACGACATCTTCATTCATCATGTAGTGTTCCACAAAGAAGCTGGTCTCGCTATTGATGGTGTTCTTGCTCAAGTGGCCGACCCCCTTCCTGACGCCGATCTTCTCGGCGATGATGTTACATTTGGCCGAGAGCCGGGCATTGGGCCTGCCTGTCATCAGCGTGTCGGTCTTGGGCACGAAGCTGTAATCAAAGCCGATTTTTACAGGAACCGTGTCGGTCTTGACCGACTGGGACCATAATGTCACGGATGTTGTGTCGGCGGGATCAGCGCTGATTGTATCAACGACGTCGACCCCAGCATCACCTTTATAGGTGACAACCAGGTCACACAAGTCCATCAAGTCCTTTGAGCAGTCAATACTGTAGGTTACTTTGAGAGATACGTCTTTCTCAGCATCTTCTTGATGCTGTCCGCAGGACATCAATGCGAGAGCGGCAAGTGCCGTGATTGTGGCGTGAGATAATAGCTTTTTCATCGTTCTGTTTCTTTAGAGGTTTCATCATTGTTTGGTTCATCGGCATTGATGGGCTTCAATTTGATCTCAAAATGGCCATTGTTGATGCTGACCACCTGGGTGTGGGTGTAAAAACCCATAAAACCATTGTAGAAAAGGCCTGACTTGGCATTCTGGGACTCCAGATAGGGCACAACCTTGCTGCTGGCGATGTCATCGATGTCGATGAGTTTCTCGGTCCAGTCGGAGCCAATAGGCATCTCAAACCCAAACGGTGTCGTGCTCTGGCACTGGACTTCCAGGCCCAGTTTGCATCTGTCCTTGGACAGCTTGGCGTCGGGCTTGATGAGCAGGCGATAATTGACAATGCCGATTTCGGTCGGGAAGGAATGATTGACAATCTTTTTTGTCCAATGGGTCAAGTTGATCGTGTCGGTGACATCTGCGCCGCCGGATCCCTTGTAGGTGATTTCGATATCGCTGACGGCAATCAGGTCGGCCGATGCCTTTACCCGAATGGTGGTCATCAATAGTTTCTTGCTTAAAGAGCTCTTACCGGAGCCTGAGCCACAGGAGACGAGGACCACTGTTGCCAGCATCAGCACTGCGATGATAGATAATCTTTTCATGATTCAAGAGAGTTGATTGTGGTTAATAACTATTGATGAAATCACTCACAATGGTCACTCCATGTCCCCATTAATGTGAAAGGATAATGCTGGTCATGAACGTGACGATGGCAATGACGATGGTTGCCGCTGTTGCTACAAATGCTTTCTGTTCCATAATACTATCCGTTTTTTAAAAACTACGAATTACGCAAACTGTGTTTCATCAACTTATGGTGTTGTGCTGCTGGGTTGGGTTCACGTAATTCGTAGTTTAATTAATGTTTACTTGTTGAGGTAATCCTGATAGAGTCTCTGGAGCTCATCCGGGGTAATGCCCACGGCCTTGAGCTGACCCAGGAAGTAGTCCATCTCGCCCTGCATCAATTGGTTGCGCCGACGGGCGACAATCTGGTCACGGGCATCAGGGCTGACGAAGTAGCCCAGTCCGCGCTTGGTGTAGATGATGCCGTTGTGCTGCAGGTGGTCGTAGGTGCGCGCCACGGTGTTGGCGTTAACCTCAATCTCGGCGGCGAGTTCACGCACGCTGGGCACCTTGCCGTCGGGCGTCAGTGACCCGGAGAGGATCTGGTCGCCGATGCGGTCTGCGATTTGCAGATAGATCGCTTTATTATCTTTGAAATTCATGATTCTATTCTTTGTTTTAATTTATTTCCACCACTTGAGTGAAACGACATCTTTACGCTTAAACAGGTACCAGGCGAGAGCCCAGAACACGATGGCCTGCACAATGACCCAAATGAACATGCTCGTTGAGAAGGTGCCTCCTGTCACAAATTCCATGAACCACTGGGCAAAAGCCTCCATGTCGCCAAAGCAGAGCGCAGCGGGCACAGCAATCAGGAACACAACAAACTCAACGGCATAAAGTGCTGCAAACGTCTTGAGTGCCGACAGGCGGGGCCACAACACGCTGCCCATCAAGAACAGTCCCATGTTGGCAATCAAGCCGACCCACATCACGAGCGACATGTAGCTGGTAATGTTGGCTGCGTCGGCTATTTCATCATAGCTTCTCACCGTTTCAGCAACACTGTTCAGGAAATTGATGGGGCCGGGGACAAAGAAGGTGTCGCTCCTGAACCACCACAGGGCGGCAATGCGCGTCAGGTCGGCCAGTTGGGCGCAGACAAAGAAGGCTATCATCATACCCACAGCATAGATGAGCACGCCAGCAAGGAATTTCTCCAGTGTTGATGACGGCGAGGTGAGATAGTGGGTGCGTCCGGGTTTTGTCTTCAGGTCCTTGAACGCCAGCGAGGCCGAAATGCATGCGACAAACGAGGCTATGGAACCTACCAGCATCTGAGGAGCGCGGGCAAACTCAGCAGGAGTGCGGGCAAACTCAGCATCAGTAAAGAAGTCGGATTGGTGGGCGATCAGGTTGCCCAGGATCATGACCATGGTCAGCAGTCCGTAGATGCCGATGATGGTGAACAGCAGCATGCGCTTGTTCTCAACGACCTCCTTGCGTACGGTAGCCGTGAAACGGCTCCAGTCGAATGTTTGATTGATGGCGGTATTCATAGTGGTGTTCATTTTGAGGTGGTGAATAATTGGTTGATAGCAGCAGGGTTCTGGAGCGTGGCGTTGAACAGCATCTCCAGATCCACCTTGGTCTCCTCGCCATCACGGGCAGGTACGGCACCGAGCGGGCCGAAGGGACTCTGAAGCACAAAGATGGGCTGGTCGCCCTCGCGCAGTGGCCTGAAGGCGATGCGACTCGTCACGTCGGCCATGCCGGTGTTGAGCAGCACGTGGCTCTGGTCGATGATGACCACGTGGTCCAGGATGTCGCTAATGTCGCGCACCTGGTGGGTCGAGATGAGCATCAACTTGTCGTCGGACATTCCTGTGGTGACAAGTTTGCGGAACTGGCTCTTGCTGGGGATGTCCAAGCCGTTGGTCGGTTCGTCCATGATGAGCGCGCGGGTGTTGGTAGCAAAGGCGAAGGCCATGAATACTTTCTTCTTCTGACCCATGGACAGCGCATGGAGTTTCACGTCCATCATACCACTCATCTCAAAGATGTCCAGGTAACGCTCCATGTCCTCCATCGAGAAGCGGGGGTAGAATGGCGCATTGATGCTCACATACTTCTTGAGCGTCAGCTGCGGCATGTCAAACTCCTCGGGTACGAGGAAGATGTCGCTCATCGTCTTGGGCAGGCGACGGCGCACATTCTCACCGTCCATCAGGACTTCACCGGCTTGGGGGGCGAGTAAGCCCGTCATCAGGTAGATGAGCGTGGACTTGCCGGCTCCATTCTTGCCCAGCAGGCCATACACGTTACCGGCATTTAATTCCATCGAGAAGTCGTGGAAGAGTTCTGGCGACTTCTTGCCGTAACTGAAACTGATCTGATTGAATCTAAACATAATAGATAGATATTTTAGTGGATTAATAATTTAGTGTAGTAGTGTACTACCTTAATAGTACACTGCAAAGGTATAACAATAGTTTTGAATCCACCAAATTCTTTAACATCTTTTAAGAATTTTCTTTGCGTGAGGTTCTTTCAAACAACCGTAACAACCTTTTAAACAACAATTACAACCTTATTTTTTTTGGCATCCGCACGGCTTGCGAGCCCCTTGCGAGCCATCAACTTAAAAAAACTTAGCGGCTTAGCGGCTTTGCGTGAATAAAAGGAAGACAATAAATACAATAAAGACAAATGGCATCCGCTTTCTGACAACTGACAACTAAAAACTGACAACTAAATAAAAAAAAACTTAGCGACTTAGCGTGAGATTCTTTTGACCTCCGAAAAAGAATTAGCGCCATCGAGGCTGACCCTCGATGGCGCTAAAAAGGTTGTTGATGAGTGTCTTATTGTGCGTTTCCGCTGAGCAGCAAGTCGATGAGCGCGGTCACGTCGGCAATCGACACGGTGTCGTCGCCGTTTACATTGGCGGCCGTCAGGTCGATGGCGCTGGCATCGCCACCCAGCAGGTAGTCGATGAGTGCGGTCACGTCGGCGATGCTGACGTTGCCGTCCTTGTTGACGTCACCGATGGCGTAGCTGGGCTCACTGCCCGCCTCGTTGCTGAAGTACATGTCCTGCACCTCGCTCAGGGCGATGGTCGTTGTGCCCTCATCGTTGGTCACGGTGATGTTACTGTTGTCGTATGTCACTTTGATGCCCGCTACCGAGCAGGTCAGGGTTGATCCGTTGGTCTTGGTGAACTTCAGGTAGTTATAGGTCTCGGCGCTGATGGTCATGGCCACCAGAGCGATCAGCATCGTTATAATTGTCTTTTTCATAATCTTGAATCTTTTTAATGATGTCATTGTTTATAACTACTTGAGGAATTACCACCAGGGATTTTGACCACCATTGTCGGTATACTGTGAGAGTGTTACCGATGAACCGCCCGTAGCGCTGGTAGCGCCCTTGCCAGTCCAGAAGGTAGTGCCGCTGAAGGTCACGCCCGACTTGAGCGCAGTTGAGGAGGGCGAAGAAACAACGAACGCTGCGCTATTGCCTCCAGGGCCACCAGGTCCTGCGATAAAGCCAGGGCCTCCGCCAGAAACGGTAGCTGCAGTCACAGCAAATGCTACTTGGTTGCCGTTATAGAGTGCATAGCGTGAACCTCCGCTATAGGTCGATGCGCTATAGCAGGTCTGATTGAGTTGTGCACCACTTTCGAGTGCACCCATCGTGGCACCATAGGCAATGAAGGAAACGCCACTATTGACATAAAGCTTGTATTGCTCATTGGCATCAAAGGCTTCTTCACTGCCAGCAGCGTAAATATAGCCACCGTCAAGGTTCAAATTGCCGTTGGCATCGATAGCATCATTGCCAGTGGCAACGGCATAGATGTAACCACCCTTGAGATACATGTGTGAAGCGCTGTTCAACGCGTCATCATAGCTGGTCACCTCAATATAGCCACCATTGACAGTCATGACGCTCTTGGACTCGATGCCCTCGGCACCCTCGCCGCCAGTGGCGCTCACGGTGATGGTACCGCCATTGATGGTGATGTTGCCGTCCACCTTGATGCCCTTGGGTGAGGAGCACATGTCGCTGCTCGACGAGCCACCGCCAGGGTAATAGCCACTGCTGCTCTGTCCGTAGCGGCTGCCGGTGGTGCTCACCTTGATGTTGCCGTCGTTGATGATGAGCCAGCCGTCGATGCTCATACCCTTGTCGCCGTTTCCAGTGGCCTTGAGGTCAAAGGTGCCGCCGTCGATAGTCACGTTGTTGTCGCACTTGATGCCAGCGCTGGCACTGGTCGTCTTGTCGCTGGCAGTCTCGCCACCACCGCTCACGGTGCCGCTGATGTTACCGCCCGAGATGTGCAGGTTGCCTTCACACTTGAGGGCCTTGCTGGCGGGGCCATTGATGCTAAAGGTAATCGTACCACCAGTAATCTCCATGTCATAGTCGCTCTTGATACCGTGGTCATAGGTGTTGAGCGTCAGCGTGCCGTCGCTGATGAGGACGGTACCCTCGCTGTGAACGCCCACTGCTTCGTCCTTGATGGTGGTGCACTTCATGCTGGCACCGTTCAGGACGAAGGCATAGTCGGCCTTGGCGCACTTCACACTGCTGGTGTCAACTGTGCTATAAGCCCAGTCACCACCCGAGCAGTTGAGGTCGATGGTGCCGGCGGTTGCGGTCATCGTGCTGTCGCACTTCATGCCGCGAGCGCCGTTACCGGTCATGGTGATGTTTACGATGGCCTCAGCGCCATTGATGGTGAGGTTGCGGTCGCTACCGATACCAGTTGCTTCCTTGATCTTACTCTTGTCGGTGTCCCAAACGGGAATACCCGTGTGCTTCAAGGTCAAAGTGCCGCCCTGGATATCCACGTTGCCCTCGGCCTTAATGCACTTGGTGCCTGCCGCGCTGCCGTTGATGGTGAGCGTTCCGTCCTTGATGAGGACGTGGCCGTCAAGTTCGGGATCGGCAGTGTCCTCGGCATCTACCTGGATGCCGTCGTCACCGCAACTCTGGATATTAATGGTACCGCCGTTCATTTGGAAGTACTGTGCCACGTTGATGGCGTCGGCTACCGAGCTAACGATGGTGATCGTGCCCACGGTCTTCTTGACTTCCATGTACTCGTTGCAGGCCAGCGCGTGCTTCTTGTTACCCGTGATGGTCAGCGAGCCGCCCTTGGCAAACTCGGCATGGCCCTTCACGAGGAACGCTGCCTTCTTGGTGTTGTTGGCACCGTCGGTGAGGGTATTGGCTGTGCCGTCAACGAGTTGTACGGCGATGCGCTTGCTGTTCTGGATGTTGATGGCTGCGCTATCGGGGTTGGTGAGGTTCACACCGTTGAGCGCGAGCGTCATCTTGTAGGCTCCTGAGTGGTAGAAGGAGCCGTTAGGGCTGGTGCCCTGCAGGGTGTAGATGTACTCGGTGGCCACTTCGGCGTCCTGCATGACGGCGACATGTGCCCCGGTAACCTGGGCAGTGATGTGGTTGGCGATGTTACCGGCCACATACACATCAGCTACATAGTTGTTGTACTTGACGAGGACATTGTCGTCGGCAAACGTCTCGCTGGCGACGGTCACACTGTCCACATCGGCAAGGGTGAAGCCCTTTTCTAGCACGGTGAGCAGGTTGGCCGAACTGTACGGCATCGTGCCCACTGATTCAGTGTTATAGGCCCAGTGCACATGACCTGTGTGGACCCACATGGTCTGTTGCGCTTGAGCCAAAACACCTGCCATGGCAATCAGTGTTGCTAAAAGGAATCGTTTTGTCATAAATGTGAATTTTTAAGTTGTTGTGTCTTGATATGATTAAAACATGATTGATTGCGACAAAACTATTCAACATTATAATAAAAAACAATTCTTTTCAATCAACCCCCCAATTTATTCGACCAATCACAAAAAGAATGTAAGGAGGCTCACCCAATAAAAATACCAGATAAGCCCCCTGATGCCTAAAACCTAAAACCTAAATACTATCAAGGTGGGTGATGGTGCGCAGGACAGACAGGGCGGAGCTCACGCTGGGGATGTTGCCGATGACGACACTGCGGCGCCCATTCTTCTGTCGCAGGTCACAGCGCTTGGGGTTACTATAGACGTAGTTGAGAATGCGTCCGAACGCCGGTGACTGGTAGTAGGCCTTGTTTTCCTCTCCCACCAGGAACAGGTGCATGCTGTGCTGGCGGATGACCAGTTTCTCGATGCCCAGCCGTCGCGCCGTGCGGCGCAGGGGCACGATGCGGATGAGTTCACTGGCCATCTCGGGAATCTTGCCGAATCGGTCCACCATCCTCGTCTCGAAGGCCTCGACCTGATCGTCGGTCTCCATGTTGTCGAGTTCGCGATATAGGGTGATGCGCTCGTTCTCCTGTGGCACATAGCTGGCGGGGAACATCAGCTCCAGGTCGGTGTCAACGACACAGTCGGTGACAAAGTCGGTTCCCGCGTCGGCCGAATCGCCATCGGGGGTGGGTAGCGTGTCCGCAAATTCCTCGTTACGCAGCTCGGTGACGGCCTCCTTGAGCACACGCTGGTAGGTTTCATAACCCAGGTCGGCGATAAAGCCACTCTGCTCTGCTCCTAACAGGTTGCCCGCACCACGGATGTCCAAGTCCTGCATGGCAATCTGGATGCCCGAGCCCAGGTCGCTGAAGCTCTCGATGGCCTGTAAGCGGCGGCGAGCGTCGGTGGCCAGGGGTTTGCCAGGCGGAACGAGCAGGTAGCAGAAGGCCTTGCGGCTGCTGCGCCCCACACGACCGCGCAACTGGTGCAGGTCGCTCAGGCCGTAACGGTCGGCGTTATTGATGATGATGGTGTTGACGTTGGGCATGTCGATGCCGTTCTCGATAATGGTTGTGGAGAGTAGCACGTCGTAGTCGTGGTTGCCAAAGTCGATGATGATCTGCTCTAATTTCTCGGGGGGCATCTGGCCATGACCCACCACAACACGGGCATCGGGCACCACGCGGTGAATCATGTTCTCTAACTGCTCCAGTTGCTCGATGCGGTGGTTGACAAAGAATACCTGCCCGTTGCGTGAGAGTTCAAAGTTGATGGCCTCGGCAACGATGTCATCGTTGAGGGTACCCACTGTGGTGAGGATGGGATAGCGATTGGCGGGAGGAGTTGTCAGGGTGCTCAGGTCGCGGGCGCCCATCAGCGAGAACTGCAGGGTGCGGGGAATGGGTGTGGCGCTCATCGTCAGCGTATCGACGTTGAGTTTCATCTGCTTGAGTTTGTCCTTGACGGCAACGCCAAACTTCTGCTCCTCATCCACCACCAGCAGTCCCAGGTCGTGGAACTGCACCGTCTTGCCGATGAGCTTGTGCGTGCCGATGAGGATGTCGATTTTCCCTTCCTTGAGGTCGGCAAGCAGTTGCTTCACCTCCTTGGGCTTGCGGGCTCGGCTCAGGTAATCAACACGCACGGGGAAATCCTTCAAGCGCTCGCTGAAGGTGCGGTAGTGCTGGAAGGCCAGCACAGTCGTGGGCACGAGCACGGCGGTCTGTTTGCCGTCGGTGGCGGCCTTGAAAGCGGCACGCACGGCAATCTCGGTCTTGCCGAAGCCCACGTCGCCACAGATGAGGCGGTCCATGGGCTTGTTGCTCTCCATGTCGGCCTTGACGGCCTGGGTGGCGGTGAGCTGGTCGGGCGTGTCCTCGTAGATGAACGAGGCTTCGAGCTCCTGCTGCAAGTAGCCGTCGGGGGTGTAGGCAAAGCCCTGCTGCTCGCGTCGTGCGGCATACAGGCGGATGAGCTCGCGCGCGATATCCTTCAGGCGGCTCTTGGTGCGCGACTTCATCTTGGCCCACGTGTTGCTGCCCAGGCGATTGAGGCGAGGCGCCTCGCCTTCCTTGCTACGGTACTTTGAGAGCTTGTGCAATGAGTGGATCGAGACATAGGCCTCGTCACCGTTCTGGTAGATGAGCTTGATCATCTCCTGGGGCGTGCCGTTCATCGAGGTTCGGATTAAGCCTCCGAACTTGCCCACGCCCAGGTCCTCATGGACGATGTAGTCGCCCTTCTCGATCTGGTTCAGCTCCTTGAGTGACAGGGCCAGCTTGCCTGAGCGGGCACGGTCGCTCTTGAGGTTATACTTGTGGAAGCGGTCAAAGATCTGGTGGTCAGTGAATACACACAGTTTCAAATCCTCATCAACAAAGCCCTCGTGTAGCGTTTGCAGCACAGGCTCGAAGCGGATGTTGTCGCCACGGTCCTCAAAGATGTTGTGCAATCGCTCGATCTGCTTGACACTGTCGCTCAGGATTAGGATTTTGTAGCCCTGGGTGATGAATTGGGTGAACGACTGCCCGATGAGATCAAAGTTCTTATGGTAGATGCCTTGGGGCTTGCAGTGCAGCGTCAGTTGTTTGACACCTCGCTCGGGAGCCGCCTCACCGTTGACAATAGCGATGCGGCGCAACTGCTGCAGGCGCTTGACAAACTGGTCGGCATCGATGACCTTGTTAGTCGCTTGGGTGTCACCTTCCTCGGCAATCAGGGCGCTCACGGACATGCCTTCGTGGGCAATCTCGCGGATGCGTGACGTGAGCCAGTGTTCGCTGCGGCACAGCACGATGGTGTCGTCGCCCACATAGTCCAGCAGTGACACGTTGTCTTGCCTGCCTCCACCCAATGGGCTGTTATTCAAGATACTGACCTGCTCCAGGCGCTCTTCGCTCAGTTGGGTCTCGACGTTGAAGGTGCGTATCGAGTCGATGTCATCGCCCCAGAAGTCGATGCGATAGGGCAGCTCGTTACTATAGGAGAATACGTCCAGGATAGAGCCGCGCACGCTGTATTGCCCGGGTTCATAGACATAGTCGGTCGCTGTGAAGCCCAACTCCCGCAACCGGGCAGCTACCTCGGTCAGGTCGGCTGAGCCACCGGTTCTCAACTGGACCGTGCTCGCCTCGACGTCCTCGCGACGGCGCACGCGCTCGGCCAGCGCCTCGGGGTAGGTGACCACCCAGCGCACGCCCTTGTCGTCGTACCAGCGGTTAAGCACCTCGGTGCGCAGGATCTCGTTGGGGGCATCGACCTGGCCATACTTGATGTCACGCTTGTAGCCCGACGGGAAAATCAGCACCTGCTTGTCGCCCGTGAGTTGGCACAGGTCGTTATACATGTAGCCTGCCTCGTCGAGGTCATTGACCACGATCAGGTAAGGGCAAGAGCGCTCAGGCAGTCCCGCCAGCAGCATAGCCGCGCTGGACCCTGCCAGCCCGTCGATGACAGCATTTCCCTTGCCAGCCAGCAACTTCTTTACCGCCGCCAGCCGCGCCTTCCCGTTAAAAAGTGTACACAGTTCCCTGATTTCCATGGCTGCAAAGTTACTCAATTTTCCCAAAATACACCCCCAATGGCAGCCGAAAGCCGACCAATCCATGTGATGTCCCTCGTGGTGTCCGGTATTTCGTGGCATAGCCACGAAGCACAGAACACGTGAACACAAAGCAGGCGGGATGCGGTCGGTCGCATCTCGCCTGATGGCTCTTGTTCTTCCTGTAGAAAGTTATTTCTTCTTCTTTTTGGGCGTGCTGGACTTCTTGGAGGGCTTGGCCTTGAGGTTGAGCAGGCGGGCATATTCGCCGGGCTTGTCAAACATTTCCTTGGCCTTGTCGAGGTACTCGTCGTCCTTGATGGAAAATTCGACCTGTCCACGCTGATAGTAGAGGCGGTCGGTGATTTCCTGACCGAGCAAGTAGGAGATGTCGCGGCGATGCAAGTCCAGGTCGTGATCCAGGTCGTGCTTGAGCAGGGCTTCCAGACGGTCGAACTGGGCCTTGGTGGAGTCGTTCATGTAGCCCTCGGCGGTCGCTGTCTTGCGCAAGGTCTCGAGTTGTTGCTCACAGACCTTGTCATACTCAAACTTGTCGGCGTTGATAAACGCCTTGAACTCGTTGAAAATGGTGTCAGTGATCTCAAAGTCGGCTGGAGCGGGGATTTCCTGCCCGTGCTGGGCGACATACCTGGTGGCGAAGTCAAAGTCCCAGTGGTCGCGCATGATGTTATAGACGATGCGCTTCAACTCACGGGGCTCCACCTTGAGGTCAGGAGCGATGCCGCCACCCTCACGCACCTCGCGCCCATGGGCGGTGTGGAAGACGCGTGCAGTGCTGTCGGTTGTTGTCTTCTTGTAGGTGCCGTCGGCGTTGCGGTTGCCGTAGTCCACTTCCTGGATGAGTCGTCCACTGGGGATGTAGTACTTGGCAATGGTGACCTTGAGCATTCCGTCGTAGGGCAATGAGCGGGTTGATTGCACCAGCCCCTTGCCAAAGGAGCGTGTGCCGATGACCACAGCCCGGTCCAGATCCTGGAGGGCGCCGGCTGTGATTTCGCTGGCGCTGGCCGAGCCACCATCGATGAGGACGGCCAGAGGTATCTCAGTGTCAACGGGATCGACCGTGGTCTTGTAAGTGCGCTCACTCGACTTGTCACGGCCACGCATCTGCAGTACCTGGGTTCCCTTGGGGACAAAGCAACCGACAATCTGGATCGCGCCCTCGACGATGCCCCCACCGTTGCTGCGCAGGTCCAGGACGATGCTTTTCACGCGAGGGTCTTTCTTGAGCTCGATGACCGCGTCACGCACTTGCTGGGCCGACTTCTCGTTGAAGGTCGTCAAGTCAATGTAGCCGATGTTGCCACGAGTCACGCCGTAGTAGGGCACGGGGTTGACACTGATGGTCTCGCGGTTGAAGGAGAAGGTCTTGACGCTGTCCTGGTCATAGGGGCGCACGACCGTTACCGTCAAGTGGGTGTTGGCCTGACCCTTGAGTCGCTTGCTCACCTGGTCGCTTGCCCAGCCAGCGGTGCTGTCGCCATCAATCATGATGATGCGGTCACCCGATCGCAAGCCTGCACGTGCAGCAGGGCTTCCCTCGTAGGGTCCACTGATATAGACCCCCTTCTTGCCATCGATGGTGCGCTCCATCAGGTAACTGCCGATGCCGCCATACTCGCCAGTGCTCAGGGTCATGAACTCGTCGGTCTCCTTGGCGGGGATATACTCGGTATAGGGGTCGATCTCGTCAAGCATTGCATTGATGGCGTTCTCGATCGATTTCTGGGCGTCAATTGTATCGACGTAGAAGGTGTTTAACTCCTTGTATAGCGTGTTGAAGATGTCCAGGCTGCGTGCCACGGCAGCGTCATCGTTGACTGCCTTGTCGTTGTCGGCAAGTGCCACAGGCGTCGCGAGAGCCATAGCCACGCATCCCCATGCGAGATATTTGAGCGTCTTTTTCATTATAATTAATGTATTTGGCTGCGAAAATACTACTATTCCCCGAATTTGGGCTGCATTTGAGGCTTAAAAAACTATTATTGGACGAAAAAAAACAAGTTTTTTCATTTTTTTATTGCACAGTTCAATTTTTGGTACTATCTTTGCACCGCATTTTTCGGCAGGGGTTGCCGAATAGATGCTGAAAACGCTTCTTTAGCTCAGTTGGTTAGAGCATCTGACTGTTAATCAGGGGGTCCTTGGTTCAAGTCCAAGAAGAAGCGCACAAAACATAATAGATAGATATTAAGAGAGGAATGCTTCTTTAGCTCAGTTGGTTAGAGCATCTGACTGTTAATCAGGGGGTCCTTGGTTCAAGTCCAAGAAGAAGCGCCAGAGGCGAGACTGCGTGAGCAGCCTCGTTTTTGGTTTCTATCCCTTGGTGTGATGTAAAACATGAAGGCTGAAGCCTGATGAATGAAAACTTTTTCCTACCTTTGTCGCAATCATTAACCAATAGAAACGAAATCGATGATGGAAAACATGCTCACCGCATTGAGTGACTGGATTGTGGCCGCCAGCGACGCTGTGTGTGGCTACCCTGAGTTTTTTCTGCTGATTGGTGGCGGATTGTTCCTTTTCATATTTTCGGGCGCAGTGTCCATTAGGCGTTTGCCGTGGGCTATCCGTGCCTTGCGCGACAAGCAGGCGAGCGACAGTGGCAAGCAGTCGGGGCAGATTAGTTCGGTCCAGGCTCTGTTGAGCGCTATTGCCGCTACCGTCGGCATGGGCAACATTGCTGGCGTGGCGATCGCGTTGTCGATAGGTGGACCTGGTACAGTCTTCTGGATGTGGGTGAGTGCGCTGGTGGGCATGAGCACCAAGTTCTTTGAGGGTTCATTGTCCATCATGTACAAGGGTCGTGACAGCGCTGGTGAGGTGCAAGGCGGTCCCATGTACATTATCACTAAGGGCTTGGGCGAGAAGTGGAAACCGCTGGCCGTGGCATTCTCGATCTTTGGCCTTGTGGGCACGTTGTGCTTCATGCAGGCCAACCAGCTTGTTGAGTCGGTGACGACGGTGTTTACCACGCCCATGGGCATTGAAAACACGTTGATGCTGCGCTTCATCATGGGAGTGGTCATGGTGCTCATCGTGGGTGCTGTGATCCTGGGTGGTATCAAGCGCATAGCCTTGTTTGCCTCTCGCATTGTGCCTGTCATGGTTATTCTCTATCTCATCATGGTCGTGGTGATCATGGCGATGAACTTCAGGGAGATCCCAGGTGTATTTGGACAGATTTTTGAGGGTGCATTTGACCTGCGTGCTGGTTTTGGTGCGTTTGCCTATGTAGCCTTGACGGGTGCGAGACGTGCGGCCTTTGTCAACGAGGCTGGTGTGGGTACCGCCTCGATGATGCACGGTGCCAGCAAGAACACCGACCCTATCCGCGAGGGCTTGATTGCCATGCTGGGTCCCGCTATTGACTCGGGTCTGGTGTGCACCCTGACGTCGATACCCATCATCATTGCCGGTAATTACGTCGGCTTGACCGACCCCAAGGGGTTGTATGTCGCCCTGGGTGCCTGGGGGCAGTTGCTGCCTGGCATCGGCCACCTGTTGCTGATGGCTATCGTTTTCTTCTTTGCTTTCTCGACCATGTTTTCCTATAGCTACTATGGGCAGAAGTGCACCAACTACCTCTTCGGCGCTCACAACGTCAAGTGGTACAACTATTACTACCTGGCCATGATTATCGTTGCAGCCATGATTCCGCTCAAGGTCATGGTGAGTATCATGGACTTGGCATTTGCATTGATGGCATTGTGCACGATGATTACCATCATCGCGTTGAGTCCCAGGGTCAAGAAATTAATGAAGACGTATTTTAAGTCTTAGCAAGCAGGGGTAGGTTGAACTGCAATAAGTAGAGATTGCCGTTACATCAACCTCACGCCAAGCCGCTAAGTTGTTTGAAAATCGTCCCAAATGAATCTCACGCTAAGGCGCCAAGACGCGAAGGTTTTTTTTATTTAGTTGTCAGTTGTCAGAAAGCGGACGCCATTTGTCTTTATTGTGTTTATTGTCTTCCTTTTATTCACGCCAAGCCGCCAGGTCGCAAGTTTTTTTAGCAATGATATAACTGTTGGTCCGAACCCTGCGGGGCTAACGCAAATTTCACTAATTTAACGAATTGACGCCAAATGTTTTATATGGAAATTCGTGCAATTAGCGAAATTAGCGTTAAAAAACTTTTCTGGGTCAACTGCTATATCGTTCCCCAAAATGTTGAGATGATTTCTTCAGTGAGAGAAGTGGCGTGCAAAGTGGGCCATCTTGATGGCCGCTTCGGCTGCTTCGGTGCCCTTGTTGCATAGGGCGCCACCAGCGCGGTCCAGTGCTTGCTGCATGTTGTCACACGTCAGGACGCAGAAGATGATGGGAACGTCTTGTGTGGCATTGAGGTGTGTGCAACCCTGTGTAGCGCTGTCACAGACGTAGTCAAAATGGGGTGTGCCCCCACGGATAACGCACCCAATCATGATGATGGCGTCATAACGGCCGCTGCGTGCCATCTGTGCGGCACCGAAGGTCAGTTCGACCGTGCCAGGCACGTGGGTCACGGTGATGTCCTCATAACCCTCCCGGGCAAAGAGGTCGAGCGCACCCTGTAACAGGGCTCCTGTGATTTGGTCATTCCACTCGGCACAGACGATGCCCACGGTGAGACCATCGACATGAGGCAGGGTGTGGAGGGCATTCGAGCCCTCGGCTTTATTCAATAGTGTTGACATCTTGATTCAGGATAATGAGGTGAGGTGTTTAGAGTTGCTTGGGAAAGCGGGCGTTGGTAGTGATGAAATCGACTCCCATAGCCTTGACGCGTTCAAAGTCCTCGACGCGGTCCACCGTCCAGACGTTGACCTTGAGTCCCGCAGCGTGCATGGCATCGACGGCCTCCTTGGTAACGATGGTGTGAACGACATCCAGGTCCATCTTGTACTGCTTGCACCATTCCACCCACTCCATGATGGTTCCGTCCTCGTCGCCAGCGAGCACCTGAACGGTGATGTCGGGGTAATGGCGGTGGATGAAGTCCACCACGCCAGGCATGAAGGAGATGATGACGACCTTGTCGGTCAACCCCTTCTGGTCAATAAGGTTGATGAGAGCGGGGATGCCGTCAAAGACAGGCTCATTCTCAGCCTTGGTGTTGCTGTGGATGGTTGTCGAGACCTTGATCTCAACGACAGGCACGACGTTCAATTCATTGCAGATGTCGAGGAATTCGCCCAACGTGCAGGGAGTGCCAGCATAGGTGATGCCGTGACGCTTGCTGGTGAGGCGTGTGGCGAGCACGGCCTCGGTGGACATGTTGGCAATCTTGGCCTCGGAGCCGCCCAATCGCTTGTAGCTGTCGTCATGGCTGACGACAAAGGTGCCGTCGGCAGTGACACGGATGTCACATTCCAGTCCCCATGCACCGGCATTGGCGCCGTTGATAAATGCGGCACGGGTGTTCTCAACGCCCCACTGCGAGCCACGATGGCCGACAATGAGTTGTGCTTGCATATTCAGTGTGCCCACGATGACGAGGGCTGCGGTGAAAATACTCTTGAGCAATGTCATGATGTTCACGTTTTTATTTTTGTTATTGAGTAGGTCTTGTATCTCGTGGACCTCGGCTGTGGCATCCAGTCGCTGAGCCAGTGGCAGCAGCGAACGCAGCAGTTGCTCGGCAGCGGCACGGCGGTTGATGAGGCGCATGAGCGCTTTGGCCAGTCCGATGGAGAGCTGCAGGTCGCGATGTCCCATTTTTTCGCCCAGTTTCTTCTGGTAGCGTAGGGCCTTGGTATAATACTTGACGGCATTGCGCCCGTTACCCATCTCCAGCATGATATCGCCCTCCTTGCCTAAGGTGTCCACCAGATTGGACATAGCGGTGCGGGTGGCGTTGGCATCGCCACTATTGAGCTCGCTCATGTAGAGTTCGCTGGCGCTCTGGTAATGGGCCAGGACATTCATCTGCTTGGTCTTGGACTTGATGACCTCGGTTGAAGCCTCGACGGCCATGAGCAGCATCGCCGAGAAACGGGCCTCGTTGCGCTTGGCGAGTCGTTCGAGCAACTGCTGCGCTTTGGTCAACTCCTTGGCGGCACGACTGTTGTCACCCATCTGGTGATGGGCAAGGGCCAGATTGTAGAGCAGCGATGCGACGATAGCGTGAAAATCCTCGGTCTTCTTGCCCTGATGATCGTTGAGTTCAAGCAAGGCACTCTCGGCTGCACCGAGCGCCAGTGAGGGGTTACCCTCATTGATGAGAAGCGTCATGCGTGTTAGCCACAGCCAGGCGGCATACAGTACCGGCAATTCCTGCTCATGGTCATCGTCATAGAGGATGGACTCGATGAGCTGGTCGGCCTCGATGTCCCGCTGGTTGGCGATGAGATACTCGGCATAGCACATCTGCATCTCGATGACAATACCCTGTTCCAGCCCCTTGCATGGTGGCATAGTGCCGCTGGTGGCCATCTGCGCTCGGGCAATGGTCATGTCGTTCTTGAGACGTGGCAGGGCGACTGTAACTGGCAGGGAGTTCATGGATGCTTGAAATGTTGAGAATCAATACTTGGTACCCTTGGCGACGCTACCCAGGTAACCGCCGTGGTGCCGCAGGGCATAGTCCTCGCGGGTGAAACCGGTGGCGCGCATGGTATTGACCACGAGCACATCGCCGATGACGGTCATCACTGTCGTTGATGTGGTGGGTGTCAGTCCCAGTGGGCAGACCTCTTGGGTCTTGCCGGTCCACAGGCAGATGTCGGCCAGATGGGCCAGTTCACTGTCCTTGTTGCCGGTGATCACCACAATCTTGAGTTGGGGATACAGGTTGTGGGCCAGGTTGACGAGGGCGCAGATCTCGTTGGTGCGTCCCGAGTTAGAGAGCAATAGCAGCACGTCGTGGGGTTGTACCACGCCCAGGTCGCCGTGCTGGGCCTCGCTGGGATGGAGGAAGATGGCGGGGATTCCCGTCGATGAGAAGGTGGTGGCGATGTTGTCGGCGATTTGGCCGCACTTGCCCATGCCCGAGGTGACCAATTTGCCACCCTCGTGCTTCACTTGCTCAACGATGAGGTTGACCGCCTCCTCGTAGGCATCAGTTACAGGTATGTTAAGGACGGCCTTGCTCTCGGCCTCCAGAATTTCTTGCATTGACTGTTTAACGTCCATAAAATTGGTATTTGATGGTTTGAACATGCAAAGGTAATAAATAGTTTTCAGTTCTTTGTTTCCCGTTGTGAGATTTTTAGATACAATTGGTGAATGCTATTCGTGGCCCTCATGGGCGATGATGGCGTCGCGCCACACCTGGGGGAGTGGGGCGGGCCGGTTGGTCACGGGGTCCAGGTTCACCATGACGGTGGCGCAGGTGGCTTTCAGTTCACGGGTGTCACGGTTGACCAGGTGCTGCAAGAGCGTGAGGCTCTTGTTGCCCAAGTGGGCACACTGGGTGAGTACCTCGACTGGCTCTTGAAACACGGTGGGCACCAGGAATGAGCAGTTGACGTTGGCGATGACAATCGAGGGTCGGCACCAGTTGATGTCGGCATTGACTTCGAGGCCTGCAAAGTATTCGGTCTTGGCAAGATCAAAGAACTGGAAATAGACTGAATTGTTGACGTGACCCAGGGCGTCGATGTCGTTGAAACGCAATTGCACGTTAGTGCTGTGCTTGAAAGGATATTTAGCTTCGATAGCGTGGTTCATTGTAGTGAACAGTTAATAGTTAAAAGTGAACAGTTGATAGATGGTAGTTACTGGTGGATTACTTGAAGATAATCTCGCGGATGATGTAGCGGCCGATAGCCTTATTGATGTTGGCGATTATGCGTTCGCGGTTGAGCATGAGCTCATTGGCCAGCGATGCCGATGAGAGGTGCACCGTCATCACGCCGTCCTTGACATAGCGCTTGATGGTGTAGCGGTTGATGCCGTCGCCCACGATCTGGGGCCACAGGGCACAGGCGCGGTGCTCGTCGAGGGCGACATCGAGATTCTCCTTGCGCAGCACGTCGTTGATGATTTGGCCGATGTTACGGGCTTCGGTACGCTTCATGACAATTCCCCTCCCTGGATGGCTGTGATGGCACCGTTCTCGACGTGCATCAGGCAGTGACCGCCACCGTGGCGGGCCACGATTTCGTCGAGGTGAGTGCGATTGGTGTCGGTAATGAAAATCTGTCCGAAGCGGTCGCTCGATACCACATCAACGATGCGCTCCACACGGTTGGCATCGAGTTTGTCAAAGATGTCGTCGAGCAGCAAGATGGGGACCGCTGGGTTATTGGCCTTCACGAAGTCAAACTGGGCAAGCCTCAAGGCGATAGTGTAGGTCTTGCATTGCCCTTGACTGCCCGTGCGGCGCATGGGGTATTCGTCGAGCATGAGCTCGATGTCGTCGCGGTGGATGCCGCGGGAGGTGTAGCCCAATATCATGTCACGCTCACGCGTAGCGTTGAGGTGATCGATCATGTTGCCATCATTGAGGTGACTCTTGTAGTGGAGGCTGACGGTTTCGCCATCGCCTGCCACTGTGTTGTAGTAGTGCATGAAGATGGGCATGAACTGCTCTACCCACTGGCTGCGTCGCTGGTGTATCAATGCGGCCTGTGTCGCCATGACCTGCTCGACCGTCTCATAGAGCAGAGGGTCTCGCATTTCCTTCTTGATCATGGCGTTGCGTTGTTCGACGGCCTTGTTGTAGCGGATCAAGGCATCGAGGTATTGGCTATCGTTCTGTGAGATGATCAGGTCCATGAAGCGGCGGCGTTCGTCCCCGCTGCCCCTCACCAGGTCCCAGTCCATGGGCGATACCATCACCACGGGCAGCAGACCAATGTGCTGACTCAAGCGCTGGTATTCCTTGCCGTCGTGGCGCACAATCTTGCGTTTGCCACGCTGCAGGGCGATGCTGATTTCCAGTGGTTTATCCTGGCGGATGTAGCTACCCTGTAGCATCATGAAGGGTTCGCCATGACGGATGACGGCGCTATTGTCGCTTGTCGAGGCATAGGACCGGCACATGCTCAGGTAGTAGATCGCATCGAGCACGTTGGTCTTGCCCTGGCCGTTGTTGCCGATGAGGCAATTCAGCTTGGGCGAGAACTCCAGCCGAGCCTCGGCGATGTTCTTGTAGTTGAGTATCGTAATAGAATTGAGCGTCATAGTGCAAAATTACTGCTTTTTGCTCAATTATTGCCGTTGAAGTGGGTAATAATTGCTATCTTTGAGGCATGATTGAATGGTTGAAATTGGATTTTGTGGGTGCTGTGGAGGGCGTGGAGGCGTTCTCGACGACACGTGGCGAGGTCGAGGCGCGCAAGCCTTACTCACAAGTGAACCTGTGTGACTATGTGGGCGATGATGCCCTGCGGGTGCTGGATGCTCGCATCACGTTAGCGATGCAGTTAGGCGTGGACCTTGACGACCTGGTGATGCCACGGCAGACCCACTCTTGCCGTGTGGCGGTCATTGATGAGAATTTCCGCTTGATGGATATCGACAAGCAAGAGGAGGCGCTCGAAGGCGTTGACGCACTGGTGACGACGCTCCATGGGGTGGTCATCGGGGTGAACACGGCCGATTGTGTGCCCATTGTCTTGGTTGACGGAAAGGCTGGAGTCATTGCTGTAGCTCATGCCGGCTGGCGGGGTACCGTGGGACGCATTGCCCAAGCGGTTGTGAAGGAGATGTGCCACCAGGGGGCTCGTGTCGAGCATATCCAGGTGGCAATGGGGCCCAGCATCTGCCAGGATTGCTTTGAGGTGGGGGACGAGGTCGTGGCGGCCTTTGACGAGGCTGGTTTTGACACGTTAGCCATCGTGAGGCGTCATGCTTCTACCGGGAAGGCGCACATTGACTTGAGGGCTGCTAACCGCGACGTCCTCATGGCTGCCGGCGTTCCCGAGGACCATATCATCCTGTCGCGCCACTGCTCACGCTGCGAGCATGACCGATTCTTCTCGGCCCGTCGCCTGGGCATCAACAGTGGCAGGACCTTTACCGGAATCTACATGAAATAAAAAATGGGACAAAAGAACCGTCCCTTTGTCCCATTTTGGTGATGTGTTGAGTTGTTTACAGGGTGGCGTCGCTCTCCTGGAAGGTGGTGGCGCGGCGCACGTCGCCTGTCTGGTAACCGAGCTTGAACCACTTCATGCGCTGGGCACTGGTGCCGTGGGTGAAGCTCTCGGGCTGTGCATAACCCTGTGAACGCTTCTGCAGGTAGTCGTCACCAATCTTCTGTGCACAGTCGATGGCCTCCTGGAGGTCCTGGTCGGTGATGGAACCAAAGAGGCGGCTCTCATAGTGGGCCCACACGCCAGCATAGAAGTCGGCCATGAGCTCCAGGCGCACGCTGTACTTGTTGGCTGTGGTCTGGTTGGTGGCCTGCATGCGCTGGTGTGCCTTGTCGAGGGTACCCATCAGGTACTCGATGTGGTGACCCACCTCGTGGGCGATGACGTAGGCCTTGGCCAGGCTTGAATTGTCGCCCTTGACGCCCAGTTGCTGATCCATGGTCTGGAAGAATGACAGGTCAAGGTAAACATTCTGGTCGCCCGAGCAATAGAATGGTCCAACGGCAGCATTGCCCTGACCACAAGCGGTGCTGGTTGAACCCGTGTAGAGAACCAGTGTGGGGGCGGGGTACTCGCCGATGCCATACTGCTGGAAAATCTGTGACCAGATGTCCTCGGTACTGGCAATTACCTGCTTGGAAAAAGTGGCCAGTTCCTGTTCCTCCTCGCTGAATTGGCCTTGCTCTACAGGTTCGTTCTGGAACCCCATGTTGCCAGCCTGTTGCAGCACGTCGCCGATGTTTCCACCCATCAGCAAGGTGATTAATCCAGCAATGATCAGTCCGCCGATGCCGCCCAGGCCCACCTTGGTGCCTGTGCCCATGCCACGGCGATCTTCAACGTTGGTGCTTTCGCGTCTTCCGTCAAGTCTCATAGTGATAAAGCTATTTTTAAGTTGTTAATATTCGTTGTTCAAAGTGTGCAAATTTAATGAAATTTTCAATATCCAATCAATTTCTTGAGCTTTTTCTTCATTTTTCACAGCAATTTGCAATCGTTTTCAAGGTGTGGCAATAAATTGTTGAAGAAATGAATGAGTTGTTTGTGGGCAAAATTGTACCTTTGTGCTGATTATTGATATAGTGACTGACCGATTATGAGAAAGAAGAAGAATCTTGCGATCATCAAGGACGATCCGTGGCTTGAACCCTACAGTGACGCCATCAATGGCCGGCACCAGGATGCAGTGAACAAGATAGCCGAGCTCACGGGAGGCACAGGGAATCTCGATGAGTTTGCCAATGCCTATAACTACTATGGCCTTCACCGTACAGCCGATGGTTGGGTCTTCCGTGAATGGGCGCCCAATGCCACCGAGGTTTATCTCGTCGGGCAGTTCAACGACTGGCGCGAGTGTGCCCCCTATCGCCTCAAGCGTCTGGACGGCGGCAACTGGGAAATCGTGTTGCCCGAGCGCGCCATGCACCATGGTGACCTGTACAAGCTGCGCATCCACTGGCCTGGCGGGGAGGGCGAGCGCATTCCGGCATACGCCACGCGCGTGGTGCAGGACGAGAAGACCTACATCTTTTCGGCCCAGGTGTGGAATCCCGAGCAGCCCTACCAGTTTAAGGTCAAGGACTTTGTCCCCAATACCCAACCGCTGCTCATCTATGAGTGCCACATCGGCATGGCCCAGAACCGCGAGGGCGTGGGCACCTATGAGGAATTCCGTGTCAACGTGCTTCCCCGCATTGTCAAGGACGGTTACAATGCCATCCAGATCATGGCCATTCAGGAGCACCCCTATTATGGCTCGTTCGGCTATCATGTGTCGAGCTTCTATGCCGCCTCATCGCGCTTTGGCACCCCCGAGGAGTTGAAGCGTCTGATTGATGATGCCCATGCGATGGGCATCGCCGTCATCATGGATATTGTCCACTCCCATGCCGTGAAAAATGAGGTGGAGGGCCTGGGCTGCTTTGACGGTACGGGTGACCTGTACTTCTATGGCGACGGCAAGCGTGAGCACCCCGCGTGGGACTCGTTGTGCTTTGACTACGGCAAGAATGCCGTGCTCAACTTCCTGCTATCTAACTGCAAGTATTGGCTGGAGGAATACAAGTTTGACGGATTCCGCTTCGATGGTGTGACCTCGATGCTGTATTACAGTCATGGATTGGGGCAGGCCTTCGGCAGCTATGACGACTACTACAACGGAGGTGAGGACACCAATGCCATCACCTACCTGACGTTGGCCAACGAACTCATCCATACCATTAATCCTCATGCCATCACCATCGCCGAGGAGATGAGTGGCATGCCCGGTCTTGCCCGCAGTTTCAAGGATGGAGGCATCGGCTTTGACTACCGCATGGCAATGGGCATTCCTGACTACTGGATCAAGACCATCAAGGAGCGCAAGGACGAGGACTGGAAGCCGACCTCTATCTTCTGGGAACTCACCAACCGACGTGCCGACGAGAAGACGGTCTCCTATGCCGAGAGCCATGACCAGGCGCTGGTGGGCGACAAGACGATCATCTTCCGTCTCATCGATAAAGAAATGTACTGGCACATGATGATAGGCGACCACGATGGCACTGTTGATCGCGGCATGGCGCTGCACAAGATGATACGCCTCGTGACAGCGTCGCTCATCAACGGGGCTTACCTCAACTTCATGGGCAACGAGTGGGGACATCCCGAGTGGATTGACTTCCCGCGTGAAGGCAACGGCTGGAGCTACAAGTATGCCCGTCGCCAGTGGGACCTCGTGGATCGAGAGGACTTGAAGTACCAGTATCTGAACAACTGGGATAACGACATGATTCACCTGATCGGCGGCACCAAGAATTTCCAGAAACTG
Source organism: uncultured Prevotellaceae bacterium (assembly GCA_947165675.1). Classification (GTDB taxonomy): domain Bacteria; phylum Bacteroidota; class Bacteroidia; order Bacteroidales; family Muribaculaceae; genus Sodaliphilus. Next base: position 41,044 of record CAMVBJ010000010.1, on the reverse strand, counting down.
CCCGTGCGCAAGCTGTGGGACAAAGATGATGACCAGGTGCTGGCCTACATGCGCGGCAACCTCGTGTTTGTATTCAATTTCAATCCCACCGTGTCGCATGTGGACTATCCCATGCTGGCGCCCGAGGGCGAGTACGAGGGCGTGTTTGACAGCGATAGTCCCCGCTATGGTGGCTACGGCAACATCGACGAGGGCGTGAAGCACCTGACCGAACACGACGGCCTGTATGCCGACGCCCACCTGGGCTGGCTCAAGCTCTACCTGCCTGCACGCAGCGCTCAAGTGCTGCGCCTCAAGGCCCCCCGTCGTCGCCCTGCTGCCAAGAAAACGGAGGGCAAAAAGAAATAGACATTCAGTTTTCAATGGCTCTATGGCTCTGAGGAGTATCTTCAGAGCCAATTTTTTTTGGGGGAAAACACTTGAAAAATTTATATAGTCTTGTCATTGCGATAAATCTTCTTTATCTTTGCCCTATAAAATAGAATTTTGCACTTGGAGCAGAAACGTATTGCCAGTGTCACAGGTGGCTTCCATGAGTGGAACTGGGCGATTCAGTTCACGTTTCTCAAGTATTAACCTTATCGGCCATTGTGGACTGCATTGGCAATGTTTGTTGAAATGAAAAGACATTATTACCTGCTTCGATCAATCCTTGTATTGATAGCCCTATGTTGTACATCGGTAGCTGCGACAGGCCAGAAGATGAATTCTGCGGCAATCTGCTCCGATGATGTAACCCCGCAAGTTGTTCTCAAGGCCAAGTTGTCGATGCCCATGGCTCCCCGTGCTGGCGATGTGAACCTGGATGGTGCGGTGAGCATTACTGATGTCACCACTCTGATTGACTTGCTCTTGTCAGGCACTGCCAGCAGCTCCCAGTCAGGTGATGTGAACCTGGATGGAGCGGTAACCATCACCGATGTGACCAGCTTGATTGACATGTTGCTGGGTGGGGAAACCGATTATACCTACGGTAAGGGCCTCTATGACCTCAATGAGATTTATGCCTCGATGCGGACCGCAGGATGGTCCACTGCCGGCAACACTCACCAGAGCTTCGGTGTCAGTGCCTATAATCTGATGGCCGAGGTCATGGGCGATGATATGATCATGGGTGCCCAAGGTTCGGGTTGGTTCTGGTTTGATGCCGCCTACAACGTGAAGACCCGTTATACTTCTTCCTCTTGGCGCAGCTATGACCTGTGGAATGCTTATTATACCTGGGTCGCCAATGCCAACTACATCCTTGAGGCCGCAAAATCGATGACTGGTAGCGAGGGGAACTATATCAAGGGTCAGGCTTATGCCATCCGAGCCTATAGTTACTTCATGCTGGCTCAGTCCTTTGCCCGCACCTACAAGGGGCATGAGAGTGACCCCTGTGTGCCCCTGTATAGAGGTTTAACCTTTAACGGCTCGACAGCGCTGGCACGCTCGACTGTTGCCCAGGTTTATGCCCAGATTGATGCCGACATCAACCAAGCCACTACCTTGCTAAATGGTATCGAGCAGATGGTTCCTGACCACATCGGTTATGCTGTGGCAATGGGCTTGAAAGCCCGCATCGCACTGGTCAAGGAAGACTGGAGTACCGCCTATAGCGCTGCTGTCGCTGCCATCACCGCCAGTGGCAAGACAATTCAGGAAGTAGAAGCATTCAAGGGCCTGAATAATGCCTATGCCGGCAATGTGATGTGGGGAGCTGATATTCATTCCGATGAAGTGGGACAGTATGCTTCATTATGGGCTCACATGAGTGCAGATATGGGTTATGGTCAAAATGCCCCCAAGCAGATTTCCAACTGGTTGTATAACAAGATGAGCGCTACCGACGCCCGTCTTGCCTGGTGGAAAGATAACACGACGGGTTATGGCACGGATGCCAAGGTCCAGAACAAGTTTAACGTTGTCGATGGCACCGAGTGGGAAGGCGACTACATCTGGATGCGTGTCGAGGAGATGTACCTCACGGCAGCGGAGGCTGCATGCCGCTTGAATCAAACCACCAATGCGCGCTCCTACCTCAACCAGTTGATGGCTAAACGTGACGCCAGCTACAATTGCACAAAGACAGGAACCGAATTGGGCGCCCTCACCACCGATGAGACGGGCTCGCTGCTTGAGGAAATCCTGATCCAGCGCCGCATTGAGCTGTGGGGCGAGGATGGGCGCATCTATACCATCCGCCGCCTGCGTCAAGGTTTCCAGCGAACTGAGGAAAACGGCTGGCCCAGTGACTTGCTGCTGTCAGAGCGCTCGCTGTCAGACCCCGAGAGCTACCCCTGGGTGTTGACGATACCTATGACCGAGTTTGTGGGCAATCCCATCATGAATGTGAACTATGACCAGAACCCATTGGGTGATTATGCGAACGATAGTGGCATTGCTACAGGTCCGCAGAACGTGTCATTCGACCAAGCCGAATATCATGTTACCACGGCTGGAAGTTCGATAAACTATAGCGTGGGATTAACACGTTCCACGACCGTCGGCAGCTATACGGTGCCTATTGTGTTGACCAGTTCCAATGGCTTGCGTGCCAGCTCCTATGCGATTTTTGCTGATGGCCAGAATAAAGCCACTGCCACGGTTACCGGCGATGGTTTTGAGTTTGGCAACACTTACTCCTGTGAATTGAGTTTGTCAGACTATGACATCAACAATGGTACCGCAGGCCGAATCACCGGCACCCGAGTTGAGGTCAAGTGTGAGAATGGCAATCCTGCCGGACAGCACATTTCGTTTGAATCGGCATCCTATGAGAAGGTAGCGACAGGTAGTGACGCATCGGTATGGGTTACTTTGACCCGCAAGGCTACCCAGGGCGAATATAGGGCAAACCTCACAATGGAAGACGCTGTGGGTAATATAAGGTTGATTGGCGACTATGTTCTCTTTGCCGACGGAGAAAGCACTGCACAAATTGAGGTCTATTGCTATAACATATCGCAGATTGACACTTATTCATGTGTGCTCAAGTTGGCGGATGTCGATGTCGCCAATGCCATTCCTGGACAGCCGCAGATTGCATCCACAACCGTTACGGTCAAGGGTGCGCTGACTGGCGATTGGGTAGAAGCCGGTAGCTGTACTTTCACCGATTACACTTGGGAAGAAAGTGGTTACACGGCCTATAACGTGCCAGTTCTTAATATGCCAGGCACCAATACATATTGTATTGTTTCACCGTTGGCCCAAGTTTACTCGTCATCCTACGCTGACGGTCAAGGTGATACAGCCAACTGGATATTCTATCTGAACGATGATGGCAGCATCAGTGTTCCTGAAGGCAATTCAATAAACTATTGGGGCTATTATGCCTGCTGGAAGAGTAACTATCCTAATTACTGCTATGTTACTCAAGATGGCAACACCTATGACGTTAACTTCTTATTGAATAATAATGGTCAATTATATAGGGGAGGAAGATTTGTCTTCACGTGGGATAGATAATGGCCTAATCCTCAAGGTATAAAAAGAAGTGGACTTCCTGATTCATCGGGGAGTCCACTCTTGTGATTATTCACAGGGAGTTGTTGTCTTGGCGGTGCTTGATGTGTCCTTGGGCGGGACGGGTTGCCACAGGTAGAGCTTGTCGCTGGGGCGGATTTTCTCGGACACGGCGATGGAGAAGTGCTCGCCCTTGACGGTTTTCTCGACGGGCTTGAGATCGACGCGTATTTCCTCGATTGTCAAGGGGATGGCACCCGTGGTGGGCCCGATGATCCATGCCTCGTCACCCACGTGAAGTTCGCCAGCCTCCATGAGGAACTCGGCAACACCCAGCTTGCTGTAATAGCGGATGCCCTTAGCCACATATTTCTTGACACGGGTGGCGCTGGAGCCGTATTTTGACGACCATTCGCCCAGACGCTGCCCCATGTAATAACCGTCCCAAAAGCCGCGATTGAAGACTTTGGCCAGGCGTTCGTTCCACTCGTTAATGCGCTCCTCGTCACCGTAGGTGCCGTCGCAGATGGCCCGCAACGCCTCGTCGTAGCAGCCGATGACCGTGCGCACATACTCGGGTCCCCGTGCGCGTCCCTCGACCTTGAACACCGTCACGCCGGCATCCACCATCTTGTTGAGGAAGTGGATGGTCTTGAGGTCCTTGGGCGACATGATGTACTTGTTCTCGATGGCCAGTTCGTCGCCATTCTCGCGGTCGGTGACAATGTAGCCGCGGCGGCATATCTGTCGGCAGGCGCCACGGTTGGCGCTGGTGTTCTCTTGATGCAGGCTCATGTAGCACTTGCCCGATACCGCCATGCACAGCGCGCCGTGGCAGAACATCTCCAGCCTGACGCGGTCGCCATGAGGCCCGCGAACGTCATTTTCCTCGATGAAATGGGTGATTTTGGTCACTTGGTCAAGGTTGAGTTCTCGCGCGAGCACCATGACGTCGGCCCACTGGGCGTAATAGCGCACGGCTTCGCTGTTGCTCACGTTGACCTGGGTGGAAATGTGCACTTCCACGCCAATTGAGCGGGCAAACAGGATGGTCGCCATGTCGCTGGCGATGATGGCGCTCACCTGGGCATCGCGGGCGGCAGTGACAATCTGGCGCATGTAGTCCATGTCCTCGTCATAGATGATGGTGTTCACCGTCAAGTAACTCTTCATGCCGTGCTCGTGACACCACTGGGCGATGGTGCGCAGGTCATCGAGGGTGAAGTTAACGCTCGAACGTGAGCGCATGTTCAGCCCCTCGATGCCGAAGTAGATGGCATCGGCACCGCCCTGGTGAGCAGCGTAGAGTGATTCCCAGGAGCCCACAGGGGCCATGATTTCAAAATCGTTGCGATTCATTGTCCTATTATTTTCTAAGTGTAATTTTCAATGTGACATCCTGTTTACAAGCGTTCCAGCCAATGTGAGAGAAAGACATCATTAACCGAGTAGGTGACACCCTTGACGGTAATCTCATCGTTGAGCAGCCCTTTCTCACACAGGGCGTCGGCCAGACGTTGGGACGTTGATGCCGAGCCTATCCTGTGGCGACCAAGGAATTGGGCGGCTGTGATTTGGCTCACGCAGCCCTCCTTGGCAATGGCAATCAGGTAACTCCATTGTTTGATGGTCAGCATTTGCCTGTATTGCAGGTATATCGCTTCTCCTTGCTGCATGAGTTGCTCACATGCGGCCTTGACCTTGTCGATGTCGATTTGCTGATCACCGTTAGCAAAAATCGTGTGGCACAGTTGTTGAGTGTAATAGGTGTGCCTGCGTGTCCACTCGAGGATAAAGTTGATGGATTCGTCATCAATCTCGCGACCGCATTCGTTGAATAGCCGTCGGATGAATGCCGTGTAGGACTCAGCACTGATTTTCCCCAATGAGACAAATGTGGAACTGGAGTAGAACGGCTTTTTCTCGTTGGTGAATATGTCGGCCATCAGGTGCTTCTTGCTGCCACAGTAGATAAACGTCAGGTTGCGTGTCTGCTGGATGTAGGTGCGCAGCAGCGCCTCCATGTTTTTCTCGGGATAGTCGCGGATCTGCTGGAACTCGTCGATGGCAACAATAATGGGAACGTCTTGACTGTCAAGAAACTCCAAGAGCCCTCTTAGGGTGTATTCCTTTTCATGCGGACTTTGATAGGCTATCATCAATTGGGGCTCACCTGTGATGCTGTCAAACGACAGTTGCGGTCTCATCGTCTTGATGAATGCTATCAGTTTCTCACCCATGGTAGTCTTGGGTTGAAATGCCCTCATGGTTGCCTCAGCCAGCAATTTGATGAAGTCGTCGATGCAGCGTGACGAGAAAATATCGACATAGATGGTGCGGATGTCGGGATGCACAGTGGCAATCTCATCAAACAACCTCAGTATCAACCCCGTTTTCCCCATGCGGCGCTGCGAAATCAATGTCATGTCGGTGTGGTTGATGCAATTGCGAAGCATCAACTGCAACTCGTCATTGCGGTCACAAAAGAGTTCTCGCGACTCATAGGCTTTGATGACAAATGGATTCTTCATCTTTCGATTACTCATGTTTACAGGTTACAAAAGTACAACACTTTTTTGATTCAACAAAATGTGTAACGCAAAATGTGTAATTACCCTTACGATAATTAAACTTTACCGAGTCCCCATTAAGACTCCACGTCTGCGCCTCGGTGATACGACCGAAGGAGTTCAATGAGAAGGACGCAGGAAAAGAATTCAGTTCAGCGCTGTTGAATGATTTTAGACAAAATTACTGAGGGTGTAATTCGGTTTTCTAATGTAGCGACAAAAAGACTCCCCCTCTGAGATTAGAGGAGGAGCTGATAAATACCTTTCTATCTTGTTCCGATAGCCAGCTATACATTAGAAACTATGGTTTTTATTAGTTCAAGCGGCCCTGGTTGTCCTTTATCGCTTCCAGGGTGAAATGTGAATCGAAGTCGCCGCTTTCTATTTCTTCGACGGGATAATCGACGATAAAGCACATTACCTTGCGATTGGAATAAACCGTTTCAAGATATTCACCTGTCGTCGTGTACTTCTTGGTTTCAATCCCTAATTCAACAAAAGCGGAATACTTATCTAAACCTTCATGAGGTTCAAGATTGACTCGAATCTGCAAATGGTCAGGAACTGTTGAGGTAGAAATTGGCGATAAATGGTGAACCGAATGTGACAAGTCAATATCCGTTATTTCACCGTTCTCGTTGATGATGTCTCCCGTCAGCGTGAAGTAACTCAAGGTGATTGGCGTTACCTTGACCTCATAGGTCGTGACGTAGTTAACATCGGCATTATCCTCTTCCACGTCGTCATTGCCACATGCCGTCAATGATAAAGACACCATTAATGACACAAGCACTAATGATAAAAAATTGATTGTTTTTCTCATAACTGTAATAAACTGATAAATTCTTAGAACTTGTAACCGACAGAAATTGTCAGATTGCGGTTCTTGGCCGAAACCTCGTCATTCACATCAAGCACACCGAAGTCGTAGCCGATGGAAACGGGTACCTTCTTGTTGAACTCCAGTCCTGCACGCAAGCCCAAGCCGAAATCAAAACGCTTGTAGCCTCCCTCGTCACTAAAGACGTTTACGCCATCGGTCTTACCAAACAAGCCGATACCAAAATAAGGGCCAAACTCTCCGAACAAAGCCAGATTATCATTCACTGCATACTTATAGCCAGCATGGACAGGGATATCGAGATAAAAAGGATTCAGCGTGATACCACCCCCTTTGCAACCCTTGAGGGAGAGCAAAGCAGCGGCATTGGCATAGAAACCATCGTTGACGCTCGGGATGCCGAAGGTCGATCGAACACCGGCATGGAAACCGATACGCGAACTGCAACCGCTGGCATCAAGGTTTGCCACGTTCATACCTGCAACAATCTCCCATTGAGGGGCCCCAGCTTGTGCCGAGAAGCCCATCATAGTGGCAAGTGCCACAATCAGAATTGAATAGATCTTCTTCATAATAATATTTACTATATGTGTATGTTTTAAGCGGTGCAAAATTAGAAAATATTTCAACACAAACCACCAATTCCGGTGGTAAGCCAAAATTTTTTCACCCAAAAGTTTCGCCCTTTGCAGGCACGGAATGTCGCTCTACTCTTGCACCGTAGCCCACGGCCACCAATGTCGAGATTGAGTTTACGCCCCTCGTGGTAGCGGTCGCGATATCACCAGTGAAAAATACTTACATTAAAAAATTGCCTTAAAAAGCATATTGGTCTCAAAAATGTATTATCTTTGCAGTGAATTCAATCACCTAATTATGGCCCACGCTAAAATCATATCAGTTGAACAGACCGAGAAAACGGGCTTATTCTCAATCATTTTTGAGAATGAAACCGAGACCGAACTTCAGAAGTTTTTGATTAAGTTCAAGGACAATGCTGAACGCAATCAAGACTTGCAGAAGATATTAAACGTCCTTCGCAAGATTCTCGAGAATGGTGCCCTTGAGCGTTATTTCCGTTATGAAGGAAAGATGAATGACAGAACTGTTGCTTTGCCTGTGCTGCGGAGCAAGTTGAGACTGTACTGTTTGCGTTTATCTGACAGTGTTTTGATTGTGGGTAATGGCGGTGAGAAAAACACGCAAACCTACGAAGACAGTTCCGAACTTAACGGTTATGTAATTACGCTGCAAAAACTGGATGCACTAATTCGTGAAGGTGTTGCAGACGGCTCAATCGTGATTGAGATGAACGACATTATTATTGATGACGACAAAACATTTGATTTATGAGAACGCATGAACCAACAAAGAACCTGCTTAATCAGTTGATTGCAGAGATTCCTGAAGAAGTCAAAATGCAGTGTGATATGTCAGACACAATTGCTGGCCGCATCGACAGTATCTTGAAGGAACGTGGCATGACGCAGAAGCAATTTGCCCAACTCGTCCATCATTCCCAAGGCGAGGTCTCGCGCTGGTTGAGCGGTACACATAACTTCACGCTCGCCACGTTGGCCAAAATCTCGGTAGCATTGGGTGTGAACCTGCTAACCGTGTAATGCATTAATTAGAGATTTGCCAATAAATAAATGGCATCCATTAATGATAGAACGAGTTTACAATATTATTCTTTGGAGGATATACTCATTTCACCGATGACCTCGGTGGGCTTTTTTTGCACAATAACCTTGTTTTTGGGGCTATAGCAGGCTAATTGTAGTAACAAATAGTACTGCGTTACCTCTCTTTCTTGCCGGTGAGGATGCCCTTGATGTCGTAGAGCTTGTTGAGGGCCTCGACGGGGGTGAGGTTGTTGATGTCGATGGTGAGGATCTCGTCGCGGATTTGGCTCAGCACGGGGTCGTCGAGCTGGAAGATGGACAGCTGGTAGCCCGAGCGGTTGGTGGCTACGTCACCCAGGTCCTTGGTCAAAGCCGTGTCGTTGCGGTTGTTGGCCTCAAGCTGCTTGAGTACCTCGCCCGCACGCTTGACAATCGTGGGTGGCATGCCAGCGAGCTTGGCCACGTGGATGCCGAAGCTGTGTTCGCTGCCGCCCTTGACGAGCTGGCGCACAAACACCACCTTGCCGTTGATCTCCTTGACGCTGACGTTGTAGTTCACGATGCGCTTGAAGGATTTCTCCATCTCGTTGAGCTCGTGGTAGTGGGTGGCAAACAGCGTCTTGGGCCTGGTGGCGTGCTCGTGGATGTACTCGACGATGCTCCAGGCGATGGAGATGCCGTCGTAGGTGCTCGTGCCGCGGCCCAACTCGTCGAACAAGATGAGGCTGCGCTGGCTCATGTTGTTGAGGATGGCAGCGGCCTCGGTCATCTCGACCATGAAGGTGGACTCGCCCAGCGAGATGTTGTCGCTGGCGCCCACGCGGGTGAATATCTTATCTACCACGCCGATGCGGGCCTGCTCGGCAGGCACGAAGCTACCCATCTGGGCCATGAGCGTGATGAGGGCAGTCTGTCGCAGCAGAGCCGACTTACCGGCCATGTTGGGACCCGTGATGATCATGATCTGCTGCTCGTCGTTGCTCAGGCGGATGCTGTTGGGCACGTAGGTCTCGCCAGGGGGCAACTGGCACTCGATGACGGGGTGGCGTCCCATGGCGATGTCGATGTCCAGACTGTCGTCGAGCACAGGGCGGTTGTAGCGGTTCTCCATCGCCACGCGCGTCAAGGCATTGAGGCAGTCGAGCTGGGCGATGATGGCGCTATCGTTCTGGATGGCAGGGATATACTCGGTCACGGCAGTCACCAGTTCATTGAACAGGCGTGTCTCGATAATGAGTATCTTCTCCTCGGCACCCAGGATTTTCTCCTCATATTCCTTGAGCTCCTGGGTCACATAGCGCTCGGCGTTGACCAGCGTTTGCTTGCGGATCCACTCGGGTGGTACCTTGTCCTTGTGGGTGTTGCGCACCTCGATGTAGTAGCCGAACACGTTGTTGTAGGCAATCTTGAGGCTGGGGATGCCCGTCTGATCACTCAGCGAGCGCTGCATGGCCACCAGGTAGTCCTTGCCGCTGCTGGAGATGTCGCGCAGCTCGTCGAGCTGGGCATCCACACCACGACAGATGACGTTGCCACGGTTGGTCTGGTTGGGGGCATCGGGGTTGATTTCGCGCTCGATGCGATCACGGATGATGGCACACGGATTCAGTTGTTCGCCCAGGCTGTTCAGCACGTCGCACGAGGCTTGCTGGCAGTAGAGCTTGATGGGCTCGATGGCCTGGAGGGCGCTCTTGAGCTGCACGAGTTCGCGTGGGGTGATGCGCCCCACGGCGGCCTTGCTGGTCAAGCGCTCCAGGTCGCCGATGAGCTCCAGGCGCTCCTTGATCAAGTCGCGGCCCTCGGGGTCACGCATGAAGTGCTCCACCACGTTCAGGCGGCGGTTGATGGCCTTGGCGTCCTGTAAGGGGAAGAGTACCCAGCGGCGCATCATGCGGCCACCCATCGGCGAGATGGTGCGGTCGATGACGTCGAGCAGCGACTTGCCGTCGTCGCTCATGGGAGCTACCAGTTCCAGGTTGCGGATGGTGAACTTGTCCAGACGCACATAGCGCTCGGCCTCGATGCGTGACAAGGTGGTGATGTGGCCCAGTTGGGTGTGCTGGGTGATGTCCAGGTAGTGCAAGATGGCACCGCTGGCAACGATGGCGTTATCCATCTTGGTGATGCCGAAGCCCTTGAGGCTGCGGGTCTCGAAGTGCTTCAACAGGCGGTCGTTGGCCGACTCAAAGGTGAAGACCCAGTCCTCGAGTTCAAACGTCAGGTAACGTGACGAGAACGTGGCGGCAAAGCGCTGACGGTTGCTGCGCTCGATGAGCACCTCCTTGGGCGAAAAGTTGACCAGCAGCTTATCGACATACTCCTCATTGCCCTCGGCGGTGAGGAACTCGCCCGTGCTGATGTCGAGGAATGACACGCCTATCATCTTCTTGCCGAAGTGGACCGCCGCGAGCCAGTTGTTCTCCTTGCGGTCAAGCATCGTGCCGCCCACGACCACGCCAGGGGTCACGAGCTCGGTGATGCCGCGCTTGACCAGCTTCTTGGTCAACTTGGGATCCTCGAGCTGGTCGCAAATGGCGACCCGCTTGCCAGCCCTCACCAGTTTTGGCAGGTAAGTGTCCAGGGCATGGTGTGGGAAGCCGGCCATCTCGGTTGCTGCGGCTGCGCCATTGCTGCGTCTTGTGAGCGTGATGCCTAATATCTCGCTGGCAGTCACTGCATCTTGCAGGTAGGTCTCATAGAAGTCTCCCACACGGAACAGCAGTATCGCGTCGGGATGCTTGGATTTCATCTCGACAAACTGCTTCATCATCGGCGTTTTCAACGGGTCTTGTGCCATCTTGCTTGGTTGATTGTTAGAACTTGCAAAATTACGAAAAAGTTTTCAGTTATCACTCGTTCAGGCTGCAAAGAATCGGGACATTAACAACTAATAATTTCTATCTTGAATCGACGTGCCGTGGCTGATAAACGGATAAAGATTTGGAATGTCAATAAAAAACATTATCTTTGCATTCTAATCACATTAAGAGTGGATAAAAAGAAACAAGATATAGCCTTTTTTCTTTCGTTCTGTATCGAGCAATACAAGAACGAGCACCATCTTACTGGTGCTGAAGCTATGCGCCAGTTGATGGAGCACAATGTGCTTGACTATCTGAGCGAGCATTTTGAGGTGCTTCACACCCAGAGCCGTCAATGGCTCATGGAGGATATTGAGGAATTTATAAAACTAAGAAAGGAGGAGAACGCATGAGGGTCTATCATGGAAGCATAGAGGTGGTGGACAAGCCGGAAATCAGGTTATCAAGCCGCACGCTGGATTACGGCAATGGCTTTTACACGACGACATCCTATCAGCAAGCCGAGGATTGGGTGAGACGTAGAATGAAAGAACAAAAATCAGACCATGGTTTTATCAATGTGTTTGAGTTCGACAAGTCATCACTGAATGAACTGAACTGCTTGATATTTGAGAATCCAACTGAAGAATGGGTGGATTTTGTGATGCTCAATCGCACCCAGAAGGATTTTAGCCATTCTTATGACATCGTTTATGGCCCTGTCGCTAATGATCGGGATTATGCCGCATTTGCACTCTACGAAGGCGGATTGCTGAATAAGCAGAGTCTTATTGCAGAGTTGAAGACCTACAAACTGGTTGATCAATTCTTATTCCATACCGATTTAGCATTGCAAACCATAACATTTATTGAAGCAAAGGAGATTACAGCATGAATTTAGATATCAATCAAGATAACTTGTATCTGTTGCTCCCATCCAAGGTGGCTTGGCTTGCCGATATGATGACCTCCGACAAGGGCATCGGCATTGTGGATGCGATGATCGAAATATATTCCTCTGATACCTATAGACAGCTTGAAGACGAGTCCACCAAGATGTGGCACCTTGGCCCGGTGGCACTGTATCAGGACATGACAGCCAGTTCTTGACTTTGCCGGCAAGTCTTTTCTATTAAAACGATAATGGGCGGCCTGCTGTTGTGGTCGCCCATTCTATCGTAGGGTTGATTGATGTGACTTAGTTTGAGCCGAGGATGGTCTGGACGATTGCATTGATGTCGGCGATGCCGATTTCACCGTCACCGTTCACATCCGATGCCATGTCATTGTCACCACTCAGGATGGCATTGACCACGCTGTTGATGTCGGCAATATTCACCTCGCCGTCGCCGTTCACATCACCTTGAATACTATCTTTTATAGGTCGAATGTCCTGAAAGTTCCTCCAGTATTCGGCGTTCTGGTATGCTTCAAGAGACTCGGCTGGCACATAAAGTGTAGCTTGCCCATAAACCTCATTGTTGAAGTTGTACAAATATTCATGAGTGTGAGCCACCTGAAAAACGCACCATAAAGGGGGAGTGGTTGCCAGGCAGGTAACACTGGTGATATTCGGACATTCCCAAAACAAAACTCCCATATATTCGATGCCGCTTCCGATGGTGACGCTCGTCAAACCTGTGCAATGCATGAACCAACCATCAGCCATACTGCCATTGTATTGTGAGATTACCGAATTTGGAATAGTGACACTTGTTAAGCTGGTGCAGTAGTCAAATGCAGAAAAGCCGATAGTGGTAAGGGAGTTCGGTAACGACAAATCTGTCAGTCCCACACAACCATAGAATGCGTTTTCGCCTATAGTGGTGACAGAATTGGGGAGGGTCAGCTTTGTCAAACCTGTGCAGACGCCGAAAGCGGCATTGTCAATCTTCGTGACCGAGTTGGGAATATCTATGCTTGACAAAGTCCGGCAACCCCAAAAGGCCTCTTTCCCGATGGTGGTAATTGAGTTAGGGATTGTGGTGTTTTTACATCCTGCAATCAGTGTGTTGGAAGCGGACTCGATGATGGCATTGCAGTTGTCGCGTGAATCATAGACGGGGTTTCCTTCTTCTACTATGATTGAATTCAAATCAAGACAATAATCGAACGGGTTATAATAAATGTAAGTGGTAGCGTTTATCCTTTCTTTACCGATGGAGGTTACTGTATTAGGAATAAAAAGGCTGTTCATATGTACACAGCCGTAGAAGGCATTGGGTGCGATGCTGGTAACCGTCCTTGGAATCATCGTATTCTGGCATCCATAGATTAATTTATTGCTTGCGGTCTCGATAATAGCATTGCAATTGTCGCGTGAGTCATATACCGTGTTGCCATTATCCACTGTTATACTTTTTAGGCTAACGCAATAACCAAATGCTCTATAGCCTATAGAGGCGATCTTATCGGATATGTTAATACTTGTAAGCTGTTCACAACCATAAAAAGCCTCATCTCCAATTCTGGTGAGAGCATTGGAGAGGTCGATGTCTGTTAACCCAGGGCAGAACGAGAATGCATAGTTACCAATCGATGTAACCGAGTTGGGGATGGTGGCAGTTGTAATACTGTAGCAACCATAGAAAGCATAGTTATTGATAGCAGTAATGGTACTCGGAATAACAAGATCTGTTATTTCTTGGTTGTTCAAATAGAGGTGATGTGCATAATATAGTGGGTTAGAAGTTCCTGGTTGAAAATCATCCGTATCTGAAATGTCAAATAGAATATTACACCATGCCTCAATGCTTGAAATATTGACTTTGACTAAATTCTCACAACCATAAAAAGCCTCTTTGAGAATAGAAGCTACCGAGTTGCCGATTGTGACCTCTGTGAGCCCCGTGCAACCACTGAAAGCGTTGTAATAAATCTTCGTGACCGAGTCGGGAATGTCAATGTTTGTCAACCCCGTGCAACCAGAGAATGCATTTCTACCTATAGTGATAACCGAATTGGGAATGTCAATGTGTGTCAATCCTGTGCATCCAGTGAATCCTCCCAAATCGACTACCGAATTGGGGATAATGACGTTTGTCAGTCCAGTGCAATATTCGAATCCAGATAAACTGGTGACTGAATTGGGAATGTCAATGTGTGTCAGCCTTGAGCAGTAAGCAAATGCGCCACTATATATTGTTGTGACCGAATTTCCCAAGATGACGTCCGTCAACCCGGTGCATCCCGAGAATGCATTATTACCTATAGTTTTAACGGAATTGGGAATAATCAGACTTGTTAATCCTTTGCATCCCTCGAATGAACTTTTGCCGATAGAATTGACCGAGTTGGGAATAATGACGTTATCAATTTTTGAGCCCTTAACAAAATCTGCAGGGAGTACTTCCACTTGGGGACCGAGTGTCACATGTTCGATATTTGAAGTGCCCATTTTACCATTGTCAGTACAATTGCGTGCATTCCATGTCAGTGATGTGATATTATCACAGCCTTCAAAGGCATAATAAAACTGCTTTCTTAAACTGGTGACAGACTGACCGATGGTGACGTGATTTAGCTCAGTGCAATTATTGAAAGCCTGTCTTCCGATTGTTTTTACAGAGTCGGGTATTACAACACTCGTCAGTTCGCTACAAATTCTAAAAGCATCCTGATCGATGGAGGTGACTGTATAGGTGATGCCGTCGTGGGTGACGAAATTGGGGATGGTGACTTCTCCGCTGTAGGAATTGTAATTTGTTGTTTCATAGGTAACCGCCACGGTTGTGCCGTCCTTGTTCACGTTATAGAAGATGCCGTCCTGTTCAAAGTCATAGGCGGAGGCTGTGATCGAAGAGAGCATGGCAAATAGCAGTAGTGCAGTACGCAAAGAGAAAGTAGTCGGATTTTCATACGCGTGTTATTGAATTTGTTTTGCCGCGGTGGCCCCTCTCAACGGCGGCGGGTGGTTATAGAATGCGAAAACGTGGGGACATTGTCTGTTTATCAAGCTTGAGGTATCGCCAAACACCATCTCCGAAATAAACAGTCCACCCCACGCCATGCGCTATCATGACACCCCATGCGCTGGTGGGGTGGATGCAAAGCACGCATGAGCGTTGTTGACTGCCTTATTCTGGTAGTGTGAAATTGGCGATTTCAATGGTTAGGATAAAGCACGAAACGCTTCCTTATTTACTCAAATGTCTGTCGCGGGATGTCCAAAACAGCGGCTCCCTTGACGGTGACAAAGATAATGGTTTTTTCCTCTCTGTGCAAAAAACAAGCCACGGAAACCGAAAACTGAAAACTTTATTGTACCTTTGCCGTTCAATAACAGAAAATAACCAACTAATTAAGACAGAATAACGATGAATTTTGTAGAAGAACTGAAATGGCGTGGCATGATCAACGACATCATGCCTGGTACCGAGGAGCAACTCAACAAGGAAATGACCAGCGGATATGTGGGCATCGACCCCACTGCCGATTCGCTGCACATCGGCCACCTGGTGGGCATCATGATGCTCAAGCACCTGCAGCGCGCGGGACATCGTCCCATCGCCCTGATAGGAGGTGCGACGGGTATGATCGGCGACCCCTCGATGAAGTCCCAGGAGCGCAAGCTCATCGACGAGGAGACCCTGCGTCACAACCAGGAGTGCATCCGTCAGCAGTTGGCCAAGTTCCTGGACTTTGACAGCGATGCTCCCAACCACGCCATCGTGGTGAACAACTATGACTGGATGAAGGAATTCTCTTTCTTGAGCTTCATCCGCGACATCGGCAAGCACATCACCGTCAACTACATGATGGCCAAGGACAGCGTCAAGAAGCGCCTGGCCGCCAACGCCGACCACGGCATGTCGTTCACCGAGTTCTCCTATCAGCTGCTGCAGGGCTACGACTTCCTGCACCTCTATGAGACCGAGGGCTGCAAGCTGCAGATGGGTGGCAGCGACCAGTGGGGCAACATCACCACGGGCACCGAGCTCATTCGCCGCATGAACGGCGGTGAGGCCTTTGCCATCACCTGCCCGCTGATCACCAAGGCTGACGGCGGCAAGTTCGGCAAGACCGAGAGCGGCAACGTGTGGCTGGATCCCAAGCGCACCTCGCCCTACAAGTTCTACCAGTTCTGGATCAATGTGAGCGATGCCGATGCCGAGAAGTACATCAAGATCTTCACCGACTTGACTCAGGAGGAGATCGCCGAGCTCGTAGCCGAGCAGGAGAAGGATCCCGGCCTGCGCCCCTTGCAGAAGCGCCTGGCCAAGGAAATCACCACCATGGTGCACAGTGCCGAGGAGTATGAGAACGCTGTGGAGGCTTCACAGATCCTGTTCTCGAACAAGGCCAAGGACACCCTGCACAAGATCGACGAGGACACGCTGCTGAGCGTGTTTGAGGGCGTGCCGACGTTTGAGGTGCCCCGCAGCGCCATCGACGAGGGCACTCCGCTCATCTCGCTGTTGACCGAGGTGGCTGCCGTGTTCCCCAGCAAGGGCGAGATGCGCAAGCTGACCCAGGGCGGTGGCGTGAGCATCAACAAGGAGAAGCTCGCCGACCCCAACATGGCTGCCAGTGCCGACATGCTGCTCAACGGCAAGTACATCCTGGCCCAGAAGGGAAAGAAGAACTATTATCTGCTGATTGTCAAGTGATTTTATATTTTTGTTGTAATTTTTTGCGACAAAAGGCTTGAAATTCAAAAAAAAGCAGTAATTTTGCACCGCAATTTGAGTGGCTTGCCGTTCAGTTGACATGAGGATTGCCTTGTAGTGTAATGGTAACACAACGGTTTTTGGTGCCGCATTTCCTGGTTCGAGTCCGGGCAAGGCAACCACAAGAAAAGGAGACAGACATGTCTCCTTTTTTGTTTCCTGTTAAAGACAATAAACATTATGGCATCCACGATCGGTTGGGTTGTTGAGAAAAGGAAGACAATAAGTACAATAAATACAATGGCGTCCGCACTCTTGTTGTTTTGAAGATGAGAAAGACAATTATTATTGTGTTTGTTGTTGTTTTATTTGGTGGGGCGGGTTGTTTTTACCAGTTGAAGATGTTGCGCAGGAGCCACCAGAGGAGGACCGTGATTAGGAAGAACCACATGAGTTGTGGGGCGTTGATGCGTGTGTAAAGGCGGGGATTGCGGATGCGCTGGGTCTCGGCGTATAGGCAAAGTGCGATCCAAGGAATTGAGATCAGCAACAGGGCGTTGTACTTGAAGGCTCCCACCACGTCACCGTGGAGCAGGGCGTGGATGGCTCGCTGGCTGCCACATCCGGGGCACTTGTAGCCCGTGAGCGTGAGGAATGTGCAACGCGGAAACATGCCTGACTGTGACGGGTCAAGCGCATAGTAGATGATGCCGAACACCAGTAGTGCGGCGATGGCAAGAATGATGATGAGAGTGCGGCGCATGTTGCCCGTAGCGTCAGCCCGCCGACATCATCAGTGCCGGTAGAATCGACATGAAGGGCTGCACGATGATGCCCAGGATGATCGTGGCGATGCACCACCAGGCTCCCGTCTCGCTGGCGCGCTTGGCGCCCTCGATGTCACCCTCGCGGTACTTGTTGGTCACCTTGAGTGCATAGATGATGGCGACGATGCCGGTGGGGATGCAGCACAATACCGTCGAGATGATGGCCCAGACCAGATTGGTGGGCGGGCAGGGCTCGTCGGTGGCGGCGGCTTGTGGCTGGGCATATTGCGGCTGTGCCGGTTGGGGCTGATAGGGCTGACCGGTGATGACCTGTCCGCTATTGACTGCTTGTTGCTCGGGGACGGGCTGCTGCTGTGCAGCGGGCTCGCTGATCATCTCGTAATATCCTTGTAGCTCAGGCATCTGGGTGATCTTTACCCAGTCGCTGAGGCCCTCGCACCAGACGTAGGCCCGCGAGGTGAGGCCCATCTCTTTCATTTCATCCAGGCTGACAGGCCCAGCCTGTACTCCATTGTGATTGATCCAGTACTGCATAATCGACGTCGTTAGAGTTATACTATTGTCACAAAGGTACTAATAAATCTTGAAATTGCAACTTGTCAAGGAGATAATTGCTGTTTTAGAAATCGCTGAAGAAGCGTGGCCTGATGAGCAGGCCGATGCGGATGCGGGAATGATACTGGTTGTAGTCGAGCATGGTCTCGCCGTAACCGTTATAGTATTGCAGCATGAGGAACTGGTTGGAATTGTGGTTGAGGCGATAGCCCAGCTGCACGATGGTATTGAAGTTGAAGTTCCATCCCTTGCGCTTGACGAGGGTCATGTCGAGAACCCACTTGTTGTCGTGGCTGATGGCCTGGAATCCCGCTTGATAAAGTCCGCTGTACCTGAGAATGTCACGGTTGTATTGCCCGTCAACGATGGGAATCCAGTACTTGGCGTGGGCCATGAGGTAGGGCGAGATGTAGCCCTCGGCCGCCAGCGAAATCTTGTTCCAGCTGCGGGAAGCGGTCCCGTCCTTACCATTAGACTCATGCTCGAGCATCACGGTCATCTTGCCCACCAGCCGGTTCTTCAAGATGATGAAGCGTGACAAGCCGATGCCCGGATTGAAGTTCAGGTCATGGAATGGTAACGAGCGCTCCAGCACGTTCCACATGGCCTTCTGGGTATAGAACAGGTAGAGGTAAGTGTTCCAGGGGAGGACACTCTTGGTGAGGCGTTGCTGGAAGCTGATCTGGAACTTCACATCGCTATTGTGGATGGTGGGCGTGCCACCCAGCACAGTGCCGCCGATGAAGTAGGTGTCCTTGTACAGGCTGAAGTAGGGCCTGCTGTCGAGCTCGGCGCGGATGCTGTCGGCGATCTCCTTGTTGGATCTCTCAATCGTCACGATTTGGCCCATGGCAGGAATGCTTATTCCGGCCATGATGATTGCTACAGTGAACGAGAGCAAGTATTTAATCTTCATGTTGCGAGAAACGTTAATGATAGATTCGACAAAGGTAATAAAAAAAGATTAATCCCGGGCAGGTAAACCGCTTTTAACCCAGAATTGCCATCAACAAGTACCACAATGGTGGCACGAGCAGGGCAGGGAGCATGTTGAGCACGTGGCAATCCTTGATGCGCAAGAGCGACAACCCAGACCCCGTGATGAGCAGCCCACCCACGATGAGCAGCTCGGCCATGAGTGCCTCGCTCACCGCTGTGCTGGAGAGCATGGCGATGCAGTAGAACATGCCTTGCCACAGGAACAGGACTGGTGCAGCCAGCAGCATACCGGTGCCGTAGGTCGAGCCGAAGATTGTTGCCGTGACCAGGTCGAGCGTGGCGTTGGTAAACAAGAAGGTGTTGTCGCCCTCCAGGGCACTGATGACGGGTCCCAACATTGAAAGCGGGCCAATGCAATAGACCAGCGTAGCCGTCGCCAGCCCATCGGCCAGGCGCGAGCGTTGGGTGCCACCATCGTTGCCCTCGTGCTTGCTGCGCCGTTCCACCAGGCGATGGAAGCGCCCGTCGATGTCGAGAGCCACCCCCACGATGCTGCCGATGGCTATCGCTGCGATAAACAGCACGGGATACTGGCTCTTGGGCAGGTTGGTGACCACCGCATTCAGTCCAATGGCAAAGCACGCCAGCCCCAGTGCGTCATAGAGCACATTCTTGTATTTTTCCTTAATGCCCTTGTGCAGCACGACTCCAATCAGCGTCCCGGTCACAATCGTGCAAGTGTTGACAATCGTTCCAATCATAATCCAGTTGTTATTATCGAGCCACAAAATTACTTCATTATTGCCCAATGAGGTGTGCAGTGACCAAGAAAAATCACCTAAATCGTGCTGTAAATGATGGTAGAAAGACATTTTTTACATTCAATTTGCCACCTGTGTAATTAAAATGTGTACCTTTGCGCCACCATGAGGAACTATTGTGCTTGAACTGTATCAAACTATTATCCAAGTATTCATTAAGTATGAAGAAATCATTATTAAAACCGCTTGTAGCGTTATTGCCAATGGCTTTAATGCTGCTGACACCCATGTACAGTCAAGCTGACGACTATCTGTTTGCCGATGTCAATCGGGATGGCGAGGTGACCCTGAGTGACATCAACGCCGTGATCGATGTCATCTTAGGCAAACCAGTGACACCTCCACAGCAGAATAAGACATTTACTGTCAATGGTGTATCCTTTACAATGGTCCGGGTCGATGGCGGGACCTATATGATGGGTGCCACCGATGATGACACCGAGGCCAGGCCGGATGAGCGTCCTGCACGCATGGTTCAACTCTCAGACTACTACATCGGCCAGACTGAAGTGACCCAGGAATTGTGGGATGCTGTCATGAACAGTAATCCAAGCTCTTTCTCGGGCAGTAGTAAACCCGTTGAACGTGTCTCGTGGGAAGACTGTAAAGAGTTCATCAACCGTTTAAACGCCTTGACGGGACAGCAATTCCGTCTTCCGACCGAGGCTGAATGGGAATTTGCCGCCCGAGGCGGCAACAAGAGCCGTGGCTACAAATATGCCGGTAGTAATTACATTGACGAAGTCGGTTGGTGGGGATTTGAAAAAGGAGGCAACAACACGAGCTACACTACCCAGCCTGTTGCACAACTGGCTCCCAATGAGTTGGGTCTGTATGACATGAGTGGTAACGTGTTTGAGTGGTGCAACGATTGGTATAGCGGCTATCCAGGTCCGATGCTGTATATTAATCCCAGGACCCTATATCTGGAAGACCTCCCTGCAGGCGGCACTTCAACGACGGGTGTGTTCACCGTCAGGGGGTATCATCTGTCCGATGACATTCACATCACTATTGAGGAAGAGGGATTCAGCGTCAGCCCCGAATCTATCAGGGTGAGTGATGCTGAAAATCGTGATATCAGTGTCACGGTGACTTATACAGGCCCGAGATTGAGCCCTGCCAGTGCTACCATCACGGTGAGCAGTAGAAATGCTGACGATGCGATTGTCAATGTCCGATACCACAATCCCGAGTTGAGTGTCTATGCAGACAACCCCTTGTGGCTACAGGAACAAGTAGTTGGCCAGGATACCGTCATTACTGGAACAATTGAGCTGATGGGGCATAACCTGATCGATGACGTCAGGGTTACCTGCAACCGTGAGGATTTCAGTGTGACACCTGATGTGATCACTCCTGTTGATGGCGTGGTAGAGAACGCGTGGTTGACTGTCAAGTATTTAGGTACAAGCACAGAACCTGTTTCGGGAGTCATCGGTATCAGCAGTGCGGGCGTCCCTGAACAATCGATCACAGTGTATGCCCAAAAGTCGGTACCTGATACAACCGAGGCAAGCTATAGGGCCAACAGGATTGCGCTCTTGTCGCCCAGGGACAGTTATCAAGGATATATTGATGTGGATCCCAAAGGACCAAGCGCTGGAAGCTATCGAGTGATACGTGGTGGCTCGTGGAATGTCGAAGCGCGTTTCTGCCGTTGCTCCTATCGATATAACAATAGGCCCGAATTTAAACACTATTCTGTGGGATTGCGACTTGCATTGTAAAGAAATTCAAGTTTCTAAAGCAGCTGCGCCACTTTAAAAACTTGAGGATAAAGGATAAAGGTTAATGGTTAAAGAATTTGCCAAAATGTGATTTATAAATGTTTCCTGAAAATGGAAGGTATTTTTCATTAACCATTAACCATTATCCATTAACCAGTGAGCAAGTTAACAACTTGCGAAACTTAAATAAAGAAAAATGACTGTGTGGCGAGATGGGGTGGATCATCGGGCTATTTGCTCCAACTCGCGACAGCAATCCCGTCCATGGTTTGGCGTGCCAGGGACCGTGCTAAAAATGAAAATAGATACAGCTAAAAGCAAAAAAAATGTAACTCTTGCGGAGAGTTACAATTTACAAATAACTTGATTATAAATCACTTAACACGTTATTTCCAAGAATAGCCTAATATAAATTCAGTATATATATACAAGTTTATCACTATTCAATTATCAAATAATGAAATAATGAAAACATCATGAGCATGAAATACTGTTGTAGTTTATTGGCTTTTATTCTTTGCTACTGGCTCAATGCCATGGCAGCGGATGGTGATCATTCTACGGATTCCTGCGCGAGATTTGAGATTCAAGGGCAATACCTGTGTGACGTTGGCGATGTCTTTAGTGATACTGATTCCGTCTCGTCTTCCTTCTGGCTGAAAAGCACAGGGGATGTACCGTTGATCATTGTTTCAAGCACAACGTCATGTCCCTGTGTCTGTGTGTCTTATGATCGGGATATTGTTTATCCAGGAGATTCTGTTGAGATCAAAATGACCTATTACATTCGGTCTCATGTTGGAATGTTCAAGCAATCGGTCTTGTTAAAGACAAATACTGTCCCTCACGATTACGTCTGGTTCTACCTTCATGGTAATGTTCTAAAAGAGCCGGCAAATACCCGAAACAAGAAAAAACAATAATCCGTGTAATTAAAACTTGCTGTTTTCACACGGTATAGAATAAAATGTGAACAAAATCTAATCTTTAAATTTGCATGTTAAAAAAGTTATGCGTAAATTTGCACGCTGAATTGTAACTCTCCGCAAGAGTTACAAAACGACTGGAACGACTATTACTATAAATAATGTATAATTTACTAATTTTTTAAACAGTTTTTATTATGAGTAAACGTTTATTGAGCTCAATGCTGGCATTCCTGCTATGTGTGGGAATTTCAAGCATGTTTACTTCTTGTAAGGACTACGATGACGACATCAAGGACTTGCAGGAGCAGATTGACAAGAATGCCAAGGCGATTGACCAGATCAACAGTCTGGTAACCGATGGCAGTGTCATTAAGGAAGTGAGGAAGGTTGCTAACGGCATTGAGGTCGTAATGGCAAACGGCACGACCTACACCATCACCAATGGTACAAACGCTACTGTATGGACTATCGGTGATGATGGCTACTGGTACAAGGATGGTGAGAAGACCAACTATTACGCAATCGGCAAGGATGGAGCCAACGGTATGAACGGCACCAACGGCACCAATGGTACCAACGGCAAGGACGGCATCTATTACGTACCTAATACCGAGACTGGCTGCTGGGACATCTACAATGGTGACGGCACCCTCAAGGAGCACACCACTGTTTCGTGGATGGCTTCTACCAATGAAATCACGGCAGTCAAGGACGGTAGCGACTTGAAGCTGTACAACGTCAGGACCAGCAGTGGCTATGCTGACTTCACCGTTGCATTGAGCAACGTGCTGCGTGGCTTCGTGTTCCAGCCTGAGGTTTACGTTGACGGTGTTCCCGCAATCCGCGTGGCACAGTTCGGCTACAATGCACTGAACATGACCCGCATGAACAACGGCAAGAATGGCGATGGTGAGGATGGTACCCAGAAGGGTCTTGAGGAGTATACCACTTCTTCTACCAAGACTTACAAGAGCCGCAAGACCTATGTGAAGTATCATGTCAATCCCAGCAATGCCAATGTGGATGACCTGAAGAACCTCACATTTGTCGTTAAGGCCAACGATGAGTTCATCAAGACTCGCGCCCCCAAGAAGGATCCCGCTTCCAGCGACTTCAATGCCGAGGCTAAGTTTGTTGATTTCTCTAACGGTATGCTGACCGTCGAGGTTGTTGTCCATGGCGAACCCGCTACTGGTGACAACATCTCGGTAATCGCTCTGCAGACTGCCCGTGAGGATGGCGAGAACGTGACTTCGGACTACGCCACCGTTATCAAGAGCAACCTGAAGGATATCCACATTGCCGACAAGGCTCGCTTTGCCTCGAAGGAGGACTACCACTTCCGCACCATCCTCCACAGCAAGGACAACTCATGCGGCCACATTGGTATCCGGGATTATGCTGTTACCCACAAGCTCGACAACAATGGTGAGACTTGCGACCTCCAGCTCAAGTGGAATGGCGAGTTGAACATTTGGGACTTCGTGATGGCTCATGAGGTCGGTGAGACTTGCATTGACGCTACCACCTCGCTGCAGGCTTTGGGCTTCACCTGGAAGCTTGAACTGATGACCGGTTATAAGATTGGTGGCAACGAGACTGAGCAGAACGAGTATGTTGACTTCGATGAGACCACTGGTATCTTGAAGGTGAAGGAGAAATATGGTGAGTCAGCTATCGACCGCACTCCCGTTATCCGTGTCCGCCTGATGGATGGTGACAAGACTGTCAAGGTTGCTTACATCAAGGTTAAGATCGTTCGCACTCCTGAACCCATTCAGAATTTCGCTGCAATCTTCACTGGTGAAGACTTCACATTCAATTGCAACCAGGACGCTGGCCAATTCGTATATGACTACAAGGACTTCAGCATCAGCGTGCTCAAGCCTTATCACTACAGCTGGCTTGAGTTCCAGAGCGTATATCCCATGGATCAGGGTCAGGATGTAACCGGCACTGGCACGTTCACTGATAACCTGACTGGTCAGTCGATCACCATCGACAACCGCACTAAGGATCACTTCGAGCTGGGTACCGTTGAACAGAGCAACGACTTGGTTGGCGATCCCTCACAGGAAGGCACCGTTGTTCTTTACTGGAGGATCTCCAATGATGACCTCTGGGCACATGCCGGTGAGACGGTTTACAACCGCTATCGTTTCTGGGCTCCTGACCACGTTCACTTCTTCGATATCATCTTGTGTGCCAAGATCAAGAATATTAAGAAGACCTATACCATCGATGTGAATGGTGCTAATGGTAAGTATGTTGAGAACTACTGGTTCGACAACTATTCTTACACCAAGCTGAACGTGAATGTTCCCGATCCCGAGAACACCACCGACAACACCAAGTGTGTATTTGATGTTGACTTGAACACCTTCTTCGTTGCTGAGAACGGCTTCATCAAGATCACGGGCACCGAGTTCCCCATCTCTGGTATGCGCTACTTCTTCTGCGACACCCACAAGACCATCAATGGCAAGACCTTCACTGTTGCCAACAATGGCACAGAGTTGTGGTACGGTAGCCACAAGATTGCATGGCTGCTGAATGGTCCCACCTACAACAAGTTCACTTACAACAAGACTGACGCTACTGCTCTCGAGTTGCTGAACAATGGCAACATGGAAGTCTTCATTGGTGCTTCTGGTCTGGTTTGTGGCAAGTATGAGGTGAAGTTCAACTTCCGTGGTGGTGCTGATCACTTCGTTGCTAAGGTGATCCGTCCTGTAACCCTCACTGGTAATAACAAGACCGATGACTACTTCATTGATGGTGTTGACTATGGCGAGGCTCACTCCTATGTTAACATTGACAAGTTCCTGAACCGCCTTGTTGACTGGCGCGATCGCGACTTCGCTAACCATCCCTCGTTCTGGGGTTACTATGGTCCCTTCAGCTGCACGTTCTACACCAACAGTGCTGTCTGCAACCTGAAGGTGGATGGTAACACTGGTTGGAAGCCGCTGCCCTCAACCATCGAGTTCGGCTTCAATCGCACCATCGGTGGCAATAACCGCTTCGGCTGGTTGACCTACAAGAACAACGGCGCCAACGTGGAAGAGGACTTCTACATCAAGGTTGATCTTGACATCAACTATGGTTGGGGTACTTATACCATCGAGGACGTTGAGATCCTTGTTCAGTCCACCAAGAACACTCCTGCTCCTTGATGTGATAACCATTGAAATGAACTAAAAGTTTTTTTCATAGCATTAAATAGCACAATAGTTCTTTGATGATTGGCACCGTCGCTCTTTTCTTAAGATGTGTGCGGTGCCAATTTTTTACTAAAAACTGAGAAGATCATGGCTTTAAAGTTATTTCACGCACTATTGATTGCAAGCCTCGCTGCCACTGTGGTGTCATGCGGAAGCAAGAACGCCGACGATGGCAAGGTAACAGGCAAGTATGTTGACGAGTTCGGCAACAAGTTTGAGTTACGCGAGGACCACACTGCCACCATCCAGTTTAATGGTCAAGACAAGATCAACGAGACCCGCTGGCATGATGGAGAGCACAGCGATACGTCCTATGTGACGATCGAGTATAATGGCGACACCACTTACTACTATATGAGCCATGGCAAGCTCTACCGGAGCAAGCAGACCATGGAGGCCGGTAGCCCTGCTATAGAACTCACGCGGGAGTAATGCTGGATTGAAGGGGACTTCTATAAATTACCAAAATGATAGTTTTTAGTGTTGGATATCTTTGGCTGCTTTTCGGCATCTTTTGCCTTACCTTCTTGGACCATAGCTTGCTATGCTCCTGCGAAGGCAAGTCAAAATCTGCTCGAAAATCAATCCAAATCCATTCCAAGCTAATTTATAGAAGTCCCCTCAAGTAATAACGATATCCTGACGAGGGCATGTTGATCAATGACATGCCCTCAAGGGTATTATTTTTAAGTTTCGCAAGTTGTTAACTTGCTCACTGCATAAGGTTTAAAGGTTAATTGTTTAATGATTTTTCGCTCAAACTTTGGGAAAATTTCCATAAAATCACAATTGCGGCATATTCATTAACCATTAACCTTTATCCTTTAACCTCAAGTTTTTAAAGTGGCGCAGCTACTTTAGAAACTTGGGTATTATTGAAGTCCCCTGGAGGGTGACTCACCATCGCACGGGTGCGTGAGTGATGAGAGATAGACAGTAAACAATGGGGAGGCGTTATCCCTCTGATGGCCCTATGGCAGTGGCGACAGGGGAATGAGCAGTCCACGCCTGCATGAACTAAACTAAACTGCGCGTTGAATGGACTGGAACGTGAAGTGATACAAGATAGAAGAATGAAAAATGTTATTAAATTGATGGTTGCACTGCTGGCCGTGACGATGAGCATGAATTTAGCATCTTGTGGCCATGATGAGCCCGAAATCGTTAAGCCTGATACTCCTAACAACCCCAATAATCCCGATAATCCGGATAACCCCAACAATCCTAACCCTAATGACCCCAACACTGATAAACTCCTCACCCCCACCGAGCAGAAGGAGTTTTTAGAGAAGGTGGCGCTTGAGTTCATGAACTTGATTCCCTCACAGGACTTTCAAGAGCTGGGAGAATTAGGTAAATTTATCACCGACATCTATATCAATAACTATGACTGGGAAAATGTGGGTGACTGGGGTAAAGACATACTGGATGCAGTGAGAGAGCCACTCGGTACCAGCTCATTTGACTCCAAGACTGAGAACTGGGGACGTTACAACTATACCTATAATTACATCTATACTAATTTCAAGTCTCTGCTGATGGCGTCCAATTTCACTGGCCATTTCGTTGCCTTGCATGGCTACTGGAGCTACGAGAGAGCCAGTGACCTGCAATTTATCTTCAACGACAAGCAGGGTCAACGCTTGGTCCTGAAGGTCGAGACCAGCGGCGAGACAGCGCGAGTTCACGCCTTCGACATCAATGACTGGACAGGAGGTTATACCGATGACTTTGGCTACACGGTGATCAGCAATGATTACTATGACCGCACGGCATACACCATCGCGGTGCCCGAGAGAATTGTGGTGACCCTGCTGCGTGGCCAGTCACAACTTGTCAAGACGACTGTGAAAATCAACTTGAAGAGTGTGAGTGACGAGGAATTTGACCTGAGCAAGGGCAGCGTTGATGCCAGCGTGACCACCGAGTTTAACAACGGCTACAAGTTTGACTTCTCGCAGGTGCACTTCTCGGGCAACAGCACGGCCTCGATCAAGTTTGCCATGAGCAAGGGCAACAAGGCTCTTATCACGATGGCAGTCAGTGCCGACTTGATGAACATCCCCTCGGTTAACGTTAGTGCATTCAGCAGCGAGACCTTTGACATCGATGATTACAATATTGATGATGTTAATGCCAAGGATGCATTTGTGAAACTTGACATTTTAGGCAAGGTGCAGATGCAAGGAAAATTGAAGGATGTCCGCAAGTATGTGGACTATCTTGAAAAGGCCGATGAGAACGACGGGAATGAGAGCCAATACAGGTCCTACATCAATCAGGCCAACAGCTTGACCGATGTCAACTTGTACTACAATAACACGACCACCAAGCAGGCCACCATCAAGCTTGAGCCCTTTAAGGAAGAAGGCTGGTACAATAATTACTGGACGGTGGAGCCCATCATCATCTTCGGTGACAATAGCTCTTACAGCACATTTGAAGCATTCTTCAATGACACAGATTTTAGAAGGACTATCGATGCCTTCAAGTCCTTGGCTAATGCTTATGCCGACATTATTGATGAACAGATTTACTGGTAATCAGCGGCCCACAGGGTAATGAAACATGAGACCCACATAGTTTGGATCTTATTGTTATTCTGCACATCTTCCTTTTGTCTTCATGGGCAGGAGGAGGGTGTGTGGAATATTTCTTTGGATAGCCTGGTTGTCAAGGTGCACAAGAATACATCATCCTTGAAGACCAGTGAGGATGGAAAAATCAGATGGCAACTGGAACAATTGTCATCCCTCCCCATGATTCTGGGCAATGCCGATCCCTTGCGGTATAGCCAGATGCTTCCTGGGGTCCAGACGAATGACGAGTATAGTACCGGACTTCACATTCAAGGGTGCGGGAACCAGCACAATGCCATTCTCGCCGGCAGGGTGCCATTATATAATATCAACCACTTGATGGGATTCTTCTCGTCGTTTATTCCTTCCCACTACCCGTCGATGGAATTGTCAAAAGCGCCATCCTCGACCCAGATGCCTAACAGATTGGGTGGCGAGCTGAACATGCTGCTGCCCGACAACCTCGTCAAGCGGGTGGGCGGAGAGCTCTCACTGGGGTTCATCTCATCCCATGGCACCTTGCGGCTGCCCATTGCAGATCATACCGCTGCCACGGTGTCGCTGCGAGGTTCATACATGAATCTGCTATACAGCAGGTGGCTCAAGGAGGGAGATCATCAACTCGGTTACACATTTGGCGATGTGAACATGACCGTGGTACATCAAGTGGATTCAAGCAACAGGCTCATCGTTGATGGTTACCTGGGACGTGACAAGGCCATCTTTTCGGATCACTCTTACTTGGCCGACATGAGAGCGACATGGGGAAACAGGATGGTTGCGGCTCACTGGCTGTCCAACTGTCGCAATGGCTTGGCGATGAATCATGTGGCCTATGTAACACAATACCATAACCAATTCCGTTTAGCTATGCCTGGAATGACATTCAACCTGCCGTCAAGTATCATCGATGTCGGGTACAATGTTCACATGGCCCGTGGAAAATGGACAGCAGGCGCCGAAATCATTCTGCACCGAATCAAGCCCCAGAATTTAGAGAGCAGCGGAACCTATATCGGGACATCCAGTTCTCAAGCATCTACCGAAAAGCCTGTTGAGCTATCACTATATGGTGATTACACTTTTCCCCTGGTTCAAGATATCAAACTGACCGTCGGCCTGAGAAGCAGCAGCCTGCAACATGCAGGAGGCGCATATTACGGCGTGGATCCATTGATCAGAATCGCCTATAACCATGCCGACATGCAGTTGTCTGCGGTCTGGTGGCTAAAGCATCAGTACTTGTTTCAGACGGGATTCTCGGACATGGGCCTCCCCACAGAGTTCTGGATGTCGGCCAATCGTGACCTGCCCCCACAGACGTCGAGTTCGTTGAGTGTGAGCTATAGCCATTACCTGTTCAGTCGAAGGTGGATGTTGGTTGCTGATGCGTTTTACAAGAAGCTGGGAGGTCAGGTCGAGTACTTTGGGTCGGTGCTTGATCTGGTGAATACCGCTTATGACGTCAACAATCTGCTCCAGCCTGGTCATGGCGAGAATTATGGTTTCAGCATCATGCTTAACAAGTGTTCAGGGCGGCTCACGGGTTGGCTGAGCTATGGTTATACCCACGCAGACGCCACATTCAATCACAAGGGGCAAGGAGAGGAGACTTATCCAGCCAATCATTCCCGCCCCCATGAGTTGAATGCTGTGGTGAGTTATAGATTCAATGAGCACTGGGATTTTGGGGTAACCATGACCTATGCTACAGGAACTCCATACACAGCCGCCAGTTCTCTCTCGCTGCTTAATGGAAATATCCTGATCCAGTATGGTCGGCACAACGGGGAACGGCTGCGCCCCTATGGCCGCATCGATGTGTCGGTCAATTACAAGTGGAAAAATAAGGTTTTCAGTGAAAACGGATTGAATTTCTCGATCTACAACTTGACAGGTCGCAATAATGAAGTATTCCACTACCTGAGTTCACACCAGGATGGTCAGTTTGCCTACCGGCCTGTGATCTCGGTTTTAAGGTTACTGCCTTCACTTAACTATTATTGTAAATTCTGATGTATGAGAAAAATGATACTGATATTGACTGTGCTGGTGCTTTCCACATCATGTATTGACCCGGATGATGGTCCCGTTGGCGCCAAGATAGTGGTCGAGGGGTGGATTGAGGATGGAGGATTTCCCGTTGTCATCCTCACTCAGTCGATACCTGTTACATCGTCTTACCAGGACGTGGATAGCCTGGGAGCATACCTGATCAGATGGGCCAAAGTGACCGTCAGCGATGGCACCGATAGCGTCGTCTTGACTGGCAAGTATGACCCGGGATACTTTCCTCCTTATATCTACACAACAAGCCGCATGAGAGGGGAGTCAGGCAAGAATTACCAGTTGACGGTGGATTACAAGACGTTTCACGCGACAGCGACGACATCCATCCCGTCGCGCCCCCCTGCAACTCAATTCCGTGTCGCGCCATGCAGCGACTCCGATACCTTGTATCAAGTATTGGCCCTCTTCAAGGACAACCCCATGGAGAAGAATTACTACCAGTTTTTCACTCGAGTGGGTACGGTGCAGAAGCAATTTTCGGCATCCTATCTCGGTTCGATTGACGATGGCATTCTGGGCGATAGCTCATCGGTTCAGGTTTTTCGGGGCCATCAATTCAGAACACAAGATTACACGCCCTATTATCATATCGATGACTCAATTACAGTCAAGTTTGCACAGGTTGATAAGGATTCTTACCTGTTCTGGGACAGCTATACTAAGGTGCTCTCCTTGTCGGGCAATTTATTCTTATCATCTTACATGAACATTTTCACTAACATTGACGGTGGTTATGGCTACTGGTGTGGTTATGGTGCCATAACAAGGAATATCGTCATTGCAGACAGTGTGTGATGCTAAGTTAACATTCACGACTTCAAGCCATAAGATTTAAATATAAAGAAGCTAAAATATTTAAAAAGAATTATAAGGTTTCAGGTTTTTTCTCGTTCATGTTGTTGAAAACACAACACGAACCTTATCCATTTTTTATTAGACGTTATGAAAAAAATAGTACTTGATTTACAGATTAGAGGCGTTGATGTCTCGTGCAACGAGTTTGTTGTCACGATCAATGGGCACACAATTAGTTCCAGAGGCATTGCTGAGATAGGTATGCCGTCAACTGACCCAACAATGATCGACTTTGGGGCTTTTATCAGCCGAGAGATAAAGCGGCTATCTGAGAACCGGCGCATCCGTAGCGCCGAAATCCATGCGAGTGTCTTAAAGCAATTCATGCAATGGCGGCAAGGGCATGACATTGCCATCAGTCATGTGACCGCCGAGGTCATGGAGCAGTTCGAGAATTACCTCAGATCACGCGACTTGTCGTTAAACACAGTGTCATTTAACATGAGGGTGCTGCGCTCTTGCTACAACAAGGCCATTGAGAGATACCAGCTTGTTGACAGGCATCCCTTTAAGAACGTATATACAGGAATAGGGCAGACCAACAAGCGCGCACTGGCTATCGATGACATCAAGAAAATCAGCCAGTGTGACATTATTGACCATGAGGAATTGTTCGCGCGCGACATGTTCATGTTCAGTTTTTACACTCGTGGAATGTCGTTTGTGGACATGGCTTACTTGAAGCCAGCTAATATCAAGTCTGGAAGTTTACACTACAAGCGGCACAAGACGGGACAGAGCATTACTGTCAAGTGGGAGTATTGCATGCAGGAGATCGTGGAGCGGTATCATGAGCCCAAATCCCCTTACTTGCTCCCTATTATCCACTCAGACAACGGGAAAGAACGTAACCAGTACCGTGGCGTGCAGTACAAGGTGAACAAGCTGTTGAAAAAGATAGCACAACGGTGTGGCATCAAGAGTAACTTGACCATGTATGTCGCTCGGCACTCTTGGGCCAGTGCGGCAAGAACCCTTAACCACCCGATTGAGCTCATCAGTTATGGCATGGGGCATACATCGGTCAAGACGACCAAGATCTACCTTAACTCGATAGACATGAGCCAGATAGATCACATTAACACCTCTGTTCTTAATGCTGTGCACAGTTTTGGGAGTAGTCACCTGTAGCGACAGAATTGCTCACGATGGCATGATTGGTCAAGAGCTGTAAATCGGTTGCAAATTGAGTAGAATCAGAAATTATTGTTACATTTGCAAGTCAACAAATTTGGCTTGATATGATGATGAAACGATTGATGATATTGCTGCACTTGCTGCTGATGGCGGTGATGACTGTCAGTGGGTCGGTAAATGGTGACGTGGTACAGGCGTGTGAATTGGCAAGGCGCTTGTCGCCACGGCTGGCCGACAAGGTTGATTTCAAGGTCGTTGAGACTGATCGGGGACGGGACGTGTTCACGCTCGAGAGTGCTGGTGGCAAGGTGGTCATCGGCGGTAACAGTGCGGGCTCGATGGCCGTGGGGTTGAACCGCTACCTGAACCGCTACTGCCGGGTGACGGTGTCGTGGTATGACGACGTGTCACTTGATCTGCCCAGCACATTGCCCGACGTGACTGTCCCAGAGCGAGTGGTGGCCAGGGTGCCTCAGCGTTTCTTCCTGAACTACTGCACGTGGGGCTACACCATGCCCTTCTGGGGCTGGAAGCAGTGGGAACACTTTATCGACTGGATGGCATTGAATGGCGTGAACCTGCCACTTGCCATTACGGGGCAGGAGGCAGTGTGGTACAACGTGTGGACGCGGCTGGGCATGACCGATGAGCAGGTGCGCAACTATTTCACCGGACCTGCCTACCTGCCATGGCACCGCATGGCCAATATTGACGGCTGGTGTGGTCCGCTGCCCATGGAGTGGCTCAAGGGGCAGACCAGTTTGCAGCAGCGCATCGTGGAGCGTGAGCGCGCCTTGAACATGCGCCCCGTGCTGCCCGCTTTTGCGGGACATGTGCCTGGAGCGTTGCGTGAGCTTTTTCCAGAAGCCGATATTCAGGCCTTGGGGAGCTGGGCGGGCTTTGACGAGCAATACCGCACCTACTTCCTCAACAGCGAGGACCCATTGTATAGCCGCATCCAGCGCATGTTTCTCGAGGAGCAGACCCGTCTGTTCGGCACAGACCACATCTACGGCATCGACCCGTTCAACGAGGTCGATCCACCCAGTTTTGAGCCTGAATATCTGAACAAGGTGTCGCGGCACATCTATGAGAGCCTGACCGCCGTCGATCCTGATGCCGAGTGGCTACAGATGGCGTGGTTCCTCTATTATCAACGCAAGGATTATACCCCCGAGCGCACCCGTGCCATGTTGACGGGTGTGCCCCAGGGCAAGATGACGATGCTCGACTACTATTGCGAGTACAAGGAGATGTGGCGCGAGCATGAGGGCTTCTATGGTCAGCCCTTCATCTGGTGCTATCTGGGAAACTTCGGTGGCAATACCGATGTTCAGGGGCGTGTTAAGGAGGCAGGCCAGCGCATCGAGCGCGCCTTGCAGGAGTGTGGCGACAACCTCGTGGGCATCGGCTCGACGCTTGAGGGGCTCGACGTGCAACAGTTCCCCTATGAGTTCATCTTGGAGAAGGCGTGGGACTATGGCAAGACCGACGAGCAGGTGATTAATGAACTTGCCGACCGTCATGCGGGGCATGAAAGCCAGCCCGTGCGACAGGCATGGAAGTTGCTCTACGACAGTGTGCTCGATATCACGCCTGGCAATTTTGCCGCTCCGCTGCCGTGTTCCTATCCCGTCCATGGCAAGGAGAACCGCCCTGTCAAGTACAATCGGCGCGACCTGCTTGCCGTGTGGGACTTGTTGTTGCAGCAGGACAGCATCACCACCGATGCCATGACCATCGACCTCATCTGGGTGGGGCGTCAATTGCTGGGCGACCTGTTCCTTGCCGAGAAGCAGCAGCTTGATCAAGCCTATGAACAGAGGGACAAGAATGCTTTCTATACTCACAGCGACATGCTCTATGAACTCTTGTCCGACTTGGACATCCTGGGCAGCTATCATCCCCACGCCACGCTCAGGCAATGGCTGCAACAGGCGCGTGACCTGGGCACGACAACGGGGGTTAAAGACTATTACGAGATGAATGCTCGCCGCCTGATTACCACATGGGGTGGCCACTTGAATGACTATGCGTGCCGCAACTGGAATGGTCTCATGTGGGACTATTATGCCAAGCGGTGGCAGAACTATATCAGGGAAATGACCGTAGCGATGTTGTCGGGTCAGGAATTTGACGCGGCATCATGCGACAGGGCAAATGATAAGTTCCAGCAACAGTGGGTGACCTCGACCGAAGAGATCATCAGCGGAACCAGCGATGACGACCTGCTCACTTTCTCCCGCCACCTGCGCGAGAAGTACCGTTTCTAAACCGTCACGTCATGGTGGTTCAAGGGAAGGGCAGCAGCATGTAGAGGGTATGTCATGATTGCGCCCATAACGAGGTTTTTAACGCTAATTTCGCTAATTAGGCTAATGACACGAATTTCTATATAAAACATTATGCGTCAATTCGTTAAATTCGTGTAATTCGCATTGAAAAATTTTGGCAATGATATAGATGTTGGTCCATCAGTGGTATTAAGATGCTGTTGCAAAACATAAAACCACAAAAAGAGGATCGCGCTGTGCGCGAGAAATCTAAAAAAATATAAATAAAATGGCAATGATATAGAAGTTGGCCCATTGGTGGTATTAACCGCCCTGCGGGCGGGAAATTATACAAATTAAATTTAAAATTTTTATAAACACAAAGTAACTATCGAATTTTAATTTAAAAATTTGATTAATTTCCCGTGCGTTAGCACGGTTAAATTACCGAGTTAGAGTTTTGCAACAGCCTGGAAATTAAACATATTAATTTTAAAATTTAATTTTCTTTTAATTTCCCGAAACTTGGCTGCACCTCAGCCATATAAGTAAACTTAATGGCGTTCGATTTGCACAAGTTTTCCCGTGCGTTAGCACGGTTTGATGCAGAGACGTTTCAACGCAGGGTCAACGGCTATATTGTTTTCTGTGTTAGAATGATAAATCGTTGAGGATTATGTCGATGATGGCGTTCACGTCGGCGATGGTGACTTCACCGTCTCCGTTCCTGTCGGAAGCGGGAATACGGGTGTGGCCAGCGTTGCCGCCCATGACGACGATATCAATCACGCTGTTGGCATCAGCAATGGTGATTTCGCCATCGCCATCCACGTCACCTGGAAGTACAATTGCATTAGGATTAAAATGACTACCCTTGTAGATAATCTCTCCGTTCTCAATGACGTGGCTCAAGGCATAAAACACTGGAGTGCTATAAAAATAAGGAACAAAAGGAAACAATGTGTATCCAAAATTAGAGTCGTAGCCAACACCATCTATAATGAAAAAATTGGTTTCATCAGCACCTACCATACTATTATAGCGTTTAGCCTGATGCATTCCAACCTGAATGGTATCGATACTAACCAGTTGGTAGAGATTATCACCTATCGATTCATTGATTTCATTGGCCCAGAACCCAGCCGGATCATTGAAGTCACAGAACTCAAATTCTTCCCCATCATAAATATCGGAATAGCTATAATACAGGCCGACAGGGCAACCAGGATAAGTCACACCATCAGGAGTAATTGCGTAAACAATTTTGTTTTCTTCACGCATATAGACAGGCACAGTGTCATTATCACAATTTACTTCAACTCCACTATACTTGTGCATCGCTTTATAGGTTCTTCCATTGATGATAGTATCACCTTTAAACTCGAGATTAAAGCTCTGTCTCACATTCATTTCTGAAACTTCATCAAATCTGGAAATAGTACAAACCCACTTAACGCCCTCGCGAACGAACGGAATGTACTCATATTCCTGCGCCAACATCTGGGACATGCCCAGCAGGGCGAGCATTGTGATAAGTAAAGTCTTTTTCATATCTGTATTTGATTTTTAGTGATTTTCTCACTTGCAAAGGTAGTAAAGAAAAATGTAAAATCGGTCAAAACGGTGTCACATTCCGACCTCATTTTAGGAATCGCAAATTGCTGATAATCAATTATCTAAAAAATTAAAATCTAATTTTGGCCTCATTGGACCATCTCGTTGGTGACAAATTGTTAATTTTGTATCAAGATTTACTGTTTCATGAGTAGATCAAAACAAGACTTGATACAATATTTCTATCAAATGATAAACTTCAAGAATATCCTAATAGCACTCGTCGCCGTTTGTTGTCTCATGGCGCCAGGGTGCCAACGTAACAGTGCCACCATGCAGGAACTCTCCCGCCTCGACACGATGGTATATCATCAACGTGAAAAAGAAGCCTTGCCCTTGCTGCAACAGATGGACACAGAGCGCATGAGCAAGCAGGAACAGGCCTATCATGCTGTGCTGCTATCAATGGCATTATACAAGAACTACGTCGCATGCACCAGTGATTCGGCCATTAACGAGGCCGTCAGCTACTATAAGAAGTCGGGTGATGACATGAAATACTTGAAAGCACTCATCGCCCAGGGCTGTGTGAATGAGGACATGGGTAACCTGGAGCAGGCGGTTGTGAGCTACCATCATGCCGAGGAGCTGCCCTTAGCCACCGATAGCTCAATGATGGCTTACGCCAAACTGAGACTGGGCACACTGTACCAGTCACAGGTCGTCGGGACCAACACCCTGGCCCTACAGAAGTACAAAGAGGCATTGCCTATCTTCAAAGCCCTCAAGGATAACCACTATGTGCTGGTGTGCATGACGAGCATTGGGGGCATCTATCGTAATATTGATGAAAAGCATGATTCGGCAGTGGTCTATATGGAGGATGCTATCAAGCTGTCACAGGAGCTGAGAGATCAATACAGCCTGTTTGCCAATCGCTATCTTCTCGCTGAATACTACCTGGTGCGTGAGCACAATGACTCATTGTGCAAGAAATATGCGCTCCAGGCCATTTCGGCCGATCCTGCCATCATCGACCATCCCCGCGCCCATTACCGGCTGGCATCATCCTACTTGTCGCTGGGGCAACCCGATTCGGCCATCTATTATTTAGAGAAGGCACCCCGTGCTGCCAGTGCGAGTGACAGTATCGCTTACCTTGAACTGATGTCCAATCTGGAGCACCAGTACTGGAAGAATGAGGAAAAGTCAAGGAGTTATCTCCAGCAGGCTCATGGCATTGCCGATTCTATAACCATCAATGGACTTAACCATCGTTTACTGGAGGTAGAGAAGAAATATGATGTCCAGTTGGCAGAGTTGAATCAGGTCAAGAATGAATCCCGCCTGAAGGGATCGTTGCTCTTAGCTGCCTTGTTGGCCCTGGGGCTGCTGGCGCTGGCCTTCCTGTTGTGGAGGTACAGGAATCAGTTAAAGATGAGGCAGAATGAGGTTGAGATGCTGAAGGCCGACCTGAAGGAGTCGCTGGCGAGTCTAAAGCAGATGCAGGAACGGCTCGATGTGCGTAAGCATAGCCTCATGGACAATGAGAACAAGAAAACCCAGAACGATCAACTGCACGTTATCATCAACCAGCAGATCGAAGCTGTGCATCAATTGATGGCCTGGTCCTACCAATATGACAGCGACAAGTTTGCCGCAAAGTTCAGGGAGATGATGACCCTGGGCGGGATGGGCAATGACAGCAACTACTGGTCCAACTTGCAGGCGCTGGTCAACGACTTGCACGATAACGTGCTTGTCAAGGCACAAGAGGTGGCCGGTGGCGCGTTGAATGACAGCGAATTGAACTTACTGGCGCTCTTCTGCTGCGGCTTCTCGCGCACCGTGATCATGGTGACCATGGGCTACAAGAGCATCGGCACCGTCTATAACAAGAGATTGCAGATCGCCAAGAAGCTACATGTCCCCGACCTGGATGACTTTGTGAAGCAATATAATTAAAAGAAACGATATAGCAGTTGACCCTGCGCTGAAACGTCTCTGCATCAAACCGTGCTAACGCACGGGAAATTAAAAGAAAATTAAATTTTAAAATTAATTTGCTTAATTTCCCGCCCGACAGGGCGGTTAATACCGCGAGGTCATCGAACACGCCTTACAAAACAACTAATATTAGGGAAAAACAAGAAATACAAGATATGCAAAATACTGATTTACAATAAATTGTATTTCTTGTTTTCTATTCTTTTAAAGCCCTTGTTTTAGTTGTTGTAACGTTACGGTTGTTTTTTTAGGTGGTAGGTGTAGGGGGTGCCCGTGGCGTCGGTCTTGGAGAAGGTGACGTCGCTCGATGATGTGGTGGTGACGGTGAAGTCATTGTGGGATTCGAGGCCTGGCATCACGATGTAATATACGTTAGGGTCCGAGAAATCAATGGTCATCTTGCCACTTTCACCTTCTTGCCAAGCACCGTAACTCTCGACCGTCTGCTCATGGCCATAGACCTGCGACACCCTGAAGACGTGGCTCTGGAACTGGAAGAAGTAGTCGCCCTCGACGTTGACGGGTGTGCCGCCAGCAGTGATCTGCTCGACGTGCCAGGTGCCGAACCAGATGCCGATGTCGCCGTGATTGCGGGTGCAGGCACCGAGAACCAGCGCCGCCACTAAAAGTGATGCTATATATAATAATGTCTTTTTCATCGTTTCTTGATATTAAAGTTGCCAGTGTAGGAAACGGCTAACTGTGCGCCCCAGTTGTTGCCGTAGAGCTTGCCGTGGTCCAGAGCGATGGTGGCGCCAATCGTCAGGCCATCAAACTTGAAGCCCCGTAACCAATAGGGGGAATAGTTGACCTTCAGAGCCATCGAGAAGTCATCGACGCTGCCCACGCGGGGGATGATGGGCGTGCCCCAAGCCTTGCGGTAAGAACCCTGCAGGCGGTAGTACCACTCGGTAGTAAACCAGCCCTCGATGGCGGCATGGAAGCCGCGCAGCACGTTGTCGCGGTAGCGCATGTAGCCGTCCTGGTTGTAGAGCGGCGACTTGACAAAGGGCGAGCCGATGGACAGGCCGCGGCTCTGGTAGCCGTTGTAGATGTAGTTGTTGTAGTAGTCGTCGGCACCCGAGGAGTGACTGGTGATGGGCGTGCCCTCGTGATCGTTGGGCGTCCAGTGGATGGGGCCGCTCTGGTTGGTGAAATCGATATACTCGATGACGACACCCGATACATAGTTATATGGCTCTTGACGGAATTCCAGTCCCCACAGGCCGTCAAAGCCGTTCATCTTGCCGATGCCCGATCCGTCTTCCCACAGCCACTGGGTGTAGGCACGCAGGGTACCGTAATTGGGCAAATGATAGTCCAACGCGATGTCCCAGGTGCCCAAGTGGTTGCCCTCGACAAAGGAGTCGCCCGCACTGTTGCCACCGCTGCCGGCGATAAACGTGCGCCAGAAGGCCTTGGCGTCGGCATCCATCTTGACGGTGCGGGTCACCTGACCGTCCTCATAGTAGGTGGCCGTGCCACCAAACTGGCAGGCCGACTGGGCACCGATGGTGAACACCAGGGGCTGATGAGGGTTGGTGCGGAAGTGCAGACTCTTGTAGTGCAGCCACACGTCGGTGGTGATGAAGTGGTTATAGTAGTTGTAGTGGTTCTCGAGCCACTTGTCGTCCAGCTCGCGGAAGTAGCCGAACTCGCCCTGGATCTGCACCCAGCCCCGGGTGAACGGGATGTTCTGGAAGTCGATGAAACCGGCACGCAGGCCCACGGGAGGCCGTGAATTGTTGCTCCACACCAGGTCGCCACTGCTCAACGACCCGTTGACGATGGGCGATGTTTTGCTTGCCTGGCCCGCGACGGCAAAGATGCCGCGGTACTTGGCCTCGACAAAGGCTTGCTGGAGCCACACCCTGGCGGGATGTTGCTTCTGTGTCTCAAACTGGCCGTCGCCCACATAGCGCTGGTAGCCCGCGCTTGACGCATAGCCGCCCCAGGCTTCGAGTCCCGCACCCCACGAGAAGCGCTTGGTCGTGGACATGTCATGGCATACCGCGGCCCGGGCGAGGACCGAGTATTGCTGGGTATTGACACCGCCGCAGTTGGAACTGATATAGTAGGGGGCCAACTCGCTGTTGCCCGCATTGGCGATAAGACCGAAAATGTATCGATTATCGACGTGTAAAACCACGGTAGGACAAACGTGTAACAGAACCGTGTCGGTCGAGAGGTCAAGTTTGTTCTGTATCGTGTCAGTTGCATCCAGGGCCAGCATGGTTGTGGCACAGGACAACGACAGAATGATTGCGAATAGAATTTTTCTTATCATGTGTGTCAGGGTTTGGATGGGTTGTTCTTGAGCACCTGAGCCAAGTGGGCCAGGTAGGTGTCGATGTGGCGGCGCTTTTTCTCGTCGGCAATCTCATCGAGGTTGATGAGGATGCCCGTCTCCTCGACGTCGCCAAACTCACGGTTGATGGCCGTACCCAGCATGTGCATCTTGGGCGACAGGCCCATGTAGGCATTGACCAGCGGCGGGATGTTGATGCCGTGCTGGCGGATGAAGGTGTTTAACCGCTTGTAGTCCTCGCGGAAGTTATCTCCCACGAACTGGCTCCTCAACTCGGGGTCATCGTTGCGGGTGTCGGGCAGCGGGTCAATGGGCGTGACCAGAGCTTCCTTGTCCTTGAAGTAGAGGTTGAGGAAGCACAGGAGCATGTCGCGGCACT
>CAMVBJ010000009.1 GCA_947165675.1 uncultured Prevotellaceae bacterium | reverse complement strand
TCAGTTGTCAGCTTTCAGTTGTCAGCTTTCAGTTGTCAGCTTTCAGTTGTCAGCTTTCAGTTGTCAGCTTTCAGTTGTCAGCTAAAACCTATAGCCTATAACCTATAGCCTATAACCTATAGCCTAAAACCTAACGCCTCTACAGCGCAAGGACAACGCCCAGCATCCAGGTGTTCTTGATCTCGGGACCGTATCCCTTCTTAAAGACGTTACAGGGGCTATAGCGACAGTAAATGCCAATGCGATTATAGGACAAGGCACCATAGACATCAAAGGTCAGTTTGTTCTGCTTGATGCCACGATAAGACACGTCGTGGTGGGTTTTGTTGACCTTATAATGGGTGTTGCACTTGGCATAAACGTTCCAGTTCATGGTCCCGCCTAATGTGATGTGGAATTTTTTCCCGATGAACTGCTGGAACTGGAGCGGAAACTGGATGGTTCTGACCGACAGGACCGACGAGCGGTCAACGGTGCCCTCGGGATAAGACTCGATGCCGACAATGTTGGTTGCCTCGTCCATGACGAAGCAGTTGGGGCGCTTGAGTGAGAAACGCTTGTTGTCATAACCCACGCCAATCGAGAATTGCTGTCCATGCAGGGTG
The DNA here is from genome assembly GCA_947165675.1 of uncultured Prevotellaceae bacterium. Classification (GTDB taxonomy): domain Bacteria; phylum Bacteroidota; class Bacteroidia; order Bacteroidales; family Muribaculaceae; genus Sodaliphilus. The sequence continues at coordinate 92,262 of CAMVBJ010000009.1, read as the reverse complement.
TTATAATTGAGGGCGGCGATGTTAAGAATACCCCAGTTGAAGCTGTTGTTGACCAGATCATAGGAAGTGCCGAGTCCTGCTCCGAAGTATAGTCCCGAACAAACGATGCTCCAGTGGTATTTCTTGTTGCCGCTTTTCTTGAACGGGAAGTTCAGTTCCCAGTCGCTGGTGGTGTGAATGGTGTCGTTGGAGGCATGCTCCACGGTGTAGGTGTAGCTGTAATCTTCGTCGTCCTTTTGCCCCTTGACCTTGACTTGGGTACCCGATGGAGTCTCGGTGATGACAACCTGGTGAGGCGTCTCGATGACGGTTACGGTGTCGGCCGTCTGGGCGTGAGCTGTTGCCATGCCCAGTGCCGCTGCGATGATAAATGAAATTTTCTTCATGATGTGATCTTATTATTATTTTTTTGATTGTGATTATTTCCTGATGAGTTTCTTGATCTTGTCGGCACTGGCACGGCCTTCCATATAGATGAGCGTGACGACGTTCTTGGGCGACTTGCGTGCCAGGTTCTGATTGAGGAAGAAGATGTATCGGTTGCTGGATCGCTGTTTTGGCATCGTGTAGAAACCATAATACAGTTGTCCATGGCGATACTCGACCTCCTTGTCCATGGCCTTGGTGCCGTCTTTGACCACAAGGTTTTCGATGATTTCGGCTTGGGTCTTATCGGTAACGCTCACGCTGTGATAGACGTCGAGCCCTATTTCGCACGCCTGGCTGCCAGTGACGATGATCTCGGTAGCACCGGGAGCCTTCTTGTAGCGCCCATCAAACAGGCGGTTGATGTTCAAGCCCTTCTGAGCCATCGCTGCCATGGCGGTCAGCAGGCAGGTGAGGATGATGATAGTGAATCGTTTCATATTTCAGTTGTGTTTTATTCGTTATCAAGTTCGAGGGCTTCGCCCAGGCTGGAGAGTTGATCGGTCATGGCATTGGCCGCATTGTCGATTCTATCGAGATCATCGGCAATCATGGCCATGACTTGGTCATTACTTTGCACCACTTGGCCGTTGACATAGGCGACACAGATGTCTCTTGACTGTTGCTGATGCCACAGGGTATAGCCACCCACCGCCAGAATGATGGCGATTGATGCTGCTATACCGATGATGCGCTGGCGCGTGCTGCCCATGGCGTGCTGCCGCTGTTGCTGCTTGCGATGGGTCACAAAATATCCCATGACCACACGTGCATCATCGATGTCCTCACTGCTCCACGGGCAGTGAGCAAGCTCATGTCGCAAGGCTGCTTCTTCCTCGACAGTTGTCATGCCGTCGAAGTATCGTTCAATGAGTTGCTCTAACTCTTGTTGGCTGCTGATTGGTCGGTAATTACTCATGATGAATTAACTCTCTTTTTTGTTACGGTAAATCTCTCTTACCCGTTTGCGTGCTCGACTCAGCTCCACTCTGACGGTGGCTGGTTGCATTCCTAATCGGGCTGCAATATCGTCAAACTCCATCCCTTGCAACTCCCTCATGTCGATGATGGCACGTTGGTTTGCAGTCAGATCTTGATCAATAATGGCTCGCACTTGCTGGTAGGCAAGAGTGCAATCACTGTCAGTGACATCGTCGGCAACATCGGTCGCTTGGTCGATGGGCACGTCTGCCCGGTGGCCATTGTGGCGGGCGATGTCGATACTGGTGGTGCGTACGGTCATCATGCCTGCGCCCTGGGCATGGCTCGTGGACACGTACCGCTCACGTTGCTGCCACAACTTGACAAAGGCGTCCTGAACAGCATCGGCTGCATCGTCACGGTTGCCCGTGATGCGACCTGCCAGCGAGAGCATCTGCTCACGCAGGGTAGTGAATGCACTGGTAATGCGGTCGGGTTGCTTCATTGTCATGCTTGTTGTTTCTACTATAATAACGTTGAGTTTCGGTTTTTGTAACAACGCCAGGGGTGAAAAAAAATGGAGGTCGTGTTTTTTCACGACCTCCCTGTGAGAAAATAGATTGTTTCCTACTTAAGTTTCGCAAGTTGTTAACTTGCTCACTGTTTAAAGATTAACGATTAAAGATTAACGAAAAACCATCCCAAAAATCGGGAAAATTTTCCAAAACTTACTATTAACCTGTGTAAATACCTTCTTTACTCGTTAATCGTTACTCTCTACTCCTCAAGTTTTTAAAGTGGCGCAGCTGCTTTAGAAACTTGAATATCTTTATTTGCCACTCTCTTACAAGCCGACGACGAGACCCAGCATCCAGGTGTTCTTGATCTCGGGACCGTGACCGTCCTTAAAGAACTTGCCGGGGCTGTAACGGCAGTACAAGCCCACGCCATTCCACGTGAGGTGGCCCATGAGGTCAAAGCTGATCTTGCGTTGATTGAGTCCCTTGTAGCGGGTGTCGTGCTCCACCTTGCTGATCTCGTAGTGGTTATCCACGCGGGCAAAGGCGTTCCAGTTGAGGATGCCGGCGATGCCGATTTCCAGTTTCGCCTTGATGCGCTGGCGGAACATCAGGGGGAACTGCATCGACCACATGTTCAGGTTGGAAGAACGTCTCTTGATCTTGTCGACGTCGTGCTCGGGATAGGTGCTCATGATGACGGCGTCGCTGTGGTCGTCGCGCACGAGCATCACGGGGCGCTTCATGCTGTAGGAGCGGTGATGGATACCGACGCCCAGCGAGAGGTTTTGACCATGCAGGCTGTTGTAGTTCAGGCCCAGCACGTTGAGCATACCGGCTTCCACGCTGTTGTTGATCGCGTCCCAGCTGTGCTTCACGCCCATGCCGACATAGACGCCACTGGGCTCCACAGTCCAGTGCTTGGTGCGCGCCTCGTCGTTCTTGAAGGGGTGGGACAGCTCGATGTTGCCACCATTGTCATCGCTGGTGGCGGCGGTGGCCTGTTGGGGGGTATTAGGGGCAGCGTCGCTGGCTGCTGTGTCGCTGGTGGCGGCATGAATGGGTGCCATGGCAAGCATGGCGGCAATAATGAGTGTAATCTTTTTCATTTTTTTTAAAAAAATATAAATTTCGTGAATTTTGTGTGCAAAAGTACTTGCATTTGATGAGATATACAAGTTTTTTTGCGCTTATTATTTGGAAACGAGAGTCGGCAGTTTTATAGTTGTCAGTTGTCAGTTTTCAGTTTTACAGTTGTTTTTTGAGTTTTCAGTTGTCAGTTGTCAGAGAATGCGAATGCCGCTGAGAATTGAAAACTGCCAACTGAAAACTATTCCACGACCTTAGCAAACCGCACTTGACTCTTGTACTCGGGGAAAACGAGCGTGAGCAATACCCCGTTCTCGATGGTGGCATAGGCATCTTCACCGATTGGCTCCATGGTGGCGTCTATCCATGTGAGGTCATAGTTGCCGCTGAATATTGTGGGGGTAATGTGCCCCTTGAGCATTCCTGATTGCCACGATGACTTCTTGACCTGAGCACCGTCGATATAAATGAGGTCATAGCCATCGTCCTTACCGACGACGGCCAGCGAGTAACGGCCACCCAGCCTGAGCCAGTCGTCCTGCATGTCGCGGTCGAGGTATTTCCAGTAACCCTCGATGGGGTCGGTACTCTGTGCGAAGTATTCGTCCAGCGCTTCGAGTGTCCATGGCGTCGTGGTGATGGCAAGTTGTTGCTCATTGTCGATGGTCAGCACGGCACGTTCAATCGATACACATGCACCTGGCCCAACCAAATAGCCAACTTGAACATCACCGATGGGTCTTGGGATAGCACATTCGAGAACCTTGTTGAGCTCGCTCTTGCCTATCGAGACACTCACGCCACGAGTGTCAACGTCAACACAGATGGTATTGTAGCCATCTTCGAGCGATACCCCATGGGTGATATCATAACTCATCAATTCAGAGACCTGACCCGACTGACGTTGAATCAGGGTCACCTGCATCTTGCGCTGGTCGGTGATGTCGTCAAGGGGGGTGCTATTGTTGCAACTCAACACGACAGCACAATAGTTGCCCTCACTGTCGCGGTTGAATATCAATCCCCACTTGGTGCTTGTCAAGGTTGTCTTGCCACCAGTCATCGGGTTCTTGATAGTGCGGGTTTTACCTTGCTTGTTGTTGAGGTTGGCAAGACGCAACTGATACCGGTAGGACAAGCTGTGGATGCTCAATGTGTCGAGACCTATGGCGTTTGCCATGGTAGCGTTCTCGTCAATTAAGCAGCCGTTTTCTATTGCCATGTAGCGTCCTTGCATTCTCATCCCTGGGTTGAGAAACAGGCCTCCAAAGTTGTTGTTTGCTGAGTTGTAGTATGTCTTGGCTGAGGCCTCAAGTGTGGTCCCTGCCATCCCTATCGCCAAGAATAATAATAATATAGTCAATAACTTCTTCATCATTATCTGATTGATTTCATTTCGGGTTGTTTCGTCGTCACTCATGATGATAGGGCTCATGGCGCAAGATGGTGAACGCCCGGTAAAGCTGTTCGGCAAAGATGAGCCTTACTAACTCGTGAGGAAACGTCATCTTGCTCAGTGAGATCTTCTCATTGGCTCGCTGATAGACCTCGGGAGAGAAGCCGTAGGGTCCTCCCGCGACAAACACCAGTCGCTTGACGCCGCTCGCCAGGCGACGTTGCAGCCACTGGCTGTAGTCCATCGACGTGCGCTCGATGCCGTGTTCATCGAGCAATACCACGTGGTCGCTGGTCTCAAGAGTGGCGAGCAGTTGCTTGCCCTCGGCCGTCTTTTGCTGGGCCTCGCTCAAGTTGCGCGTGCCCTTGATGTCGCCGATGTACTGGATGTTGAATTGCACGTAGTGTTGCAGCCTCCTGACATATTCCTCAATACCTTGCCGCACAAAACCGACTTCGGTCTTACCAATCACGGCGAGAGTAATCTTCATTTTGTATCTCTGTTTTTAGTTTTTAGTTTTCAGTTTTCAGCGGCATCCGCATTCTCTGACAACTGACAACTGTTTTTTTGACGATTGTTGGCGCAAAATTAGCTATTTCGTCAAGAATTACCTAATTTTGTGGTCGCAAAAATCAAGGCAATGATATAGAAGTTGGCCCTGCATTGAAACGTCTCTGCATCAAACCGTGCTAACGCACGGGAAAACTTGTGCAAATCGAACGCCATTAAGTTTACTTATATGGCTGAGGTGCAGCCAAGTTTCGGGAAATTAAAAGAAAATTAAATTTTAAAATTAATTTGCTTAATTTCCCGCCCGACAGGGCGGTTAATACCACCAATGGGCCAACATCTATATCGTTTCCAAAATCAATTAATATTGAAATGATATGAAAACTCGAGAAGAACTGATTGACGAACTGATTGACCTGTCGTTTGCCGAGGACATCGGTGACGGTGACGCTACGACCTTGTGTTGCATCCCTGCCGACGAGATGGGACGCCAGCGCTTGATCGTGAAGGAAGAGGGCATCCTGGCCGGTGTGGAAATCGCTCGCCGTGTTTTTGAGAAATTTGACCCCGAGTTGCAGATGGAGGTCATGATCGGGGACGGAGCCCATGTCAAGCCAGGCGATATAGCCTTTGTCGTGACAGGCAAGGTGCGCTCGCTGTTGCAGACCGAGCGCCTCATGCTCAACATCATGCAACGCATGAGTGGCGTGGCCACGACGACCGCCCGTTATGCCAAGTGTCTGGAGGGTCTCAAGACCCGCGTGCTGGATACCCGCAAGACCACCCCGGGAATGCGTATGCTGGAGAAGGAGGCTGTCAAGACGGGAGGAGGCTGCAATCACCGCATCGGCCTGTTCGACATGATCCTGCTCAAGGACAACCATGTGGACTTTGCTGGCGGCATCATTCCCGCTATCGAGAAAGCTCACAAGTGGTGCCGTGAAAATGGCAAGAACTTGAAGATTGAAATCGAGGTGCGCAACTTTGATGAGTTGCAGCAGGTGCTTGACCATGGTGGCGTGGACCGTGTGATGCTTGACAACTTCACCGTTGAGGATACCCGTAGGGCTGTTGAACTCATTGATGGCAGGGTAGAGACGGAGTCCAGTGGCGGCATCACGATTGATACGTTGAGAGCCTATGGTGAGTGTGGCGTGGACTACATCTCGGTGGGAGCTCTCACCCATTCCATCAAGTCGCTTGACATGAGTTTCAAGGCGTGCTGATGAACGCCTCGATGACATTACAAGATATCCAACCGCTTTCCATTCCTGGAGTGGAGGGCACCACGCCTATTGTCATTGCTGGTCCCTGTAGTGCCGAGACCGAGAAGCAGACCCTGGACACTGCTCGTGAGTTGTGTGCCCTGGGCGTGAAGGTGTTCAGGGCAGGCATCTGGAAACCACGCACCATGCCTGGCGGATTTGAGGGTGTGGGTGACCGTGGCTTGGCATGGTTGCAGGCTGTCAAGCGCGAGACCAGTATGGCGGTGGCGACCGAGGTCGCTACGGTCGAGCATGTGCGTGCCACCCTCGGTGCCGGCATTGATGTCCTGTGGATAGGTGCTCGCACGAGTGCCAACCCCTTTGCTATGCAGGATATTGCCGATGCCTTGCAGGGGCATGAAGAAGTGACTGTGTTGGTCAAGAACCCGGTAAATCCCGATTTGGACTTGTGGCTCGGAGCCTTGTTGCGCATCCATCATGCAGGCATCACCCGATTGGGAGCCGTGCATCGTGGATTCAGTTCGGCTGGTGATCACATCTATCGTAACGACCCGCAGTGGCACATCCCCTTCGAGCTGCGCCGATTGGCTCCGTTGATGACCATCCTGTGCGACCCGTCCCACATTGGTGGCAAGCGTAAGTATGTTGAACCCTTGTCCCAGATTGCGCTCGACACTGGTTTTGACGGCTTGATGATTGAATGCCATTGTGATCCTGACAAAGCTTTGAGCGACAGTGCCCAACAGGTTACACCAGCAGAGCTTGGGAAGATACTTGGTCATCTGGTTGTTCGTTCAGGGCTACCAGTTGATGACGAGTTGGTCCTGTTGCGCCAGCAGATTGATGACTGCGACCATGAACTGTTAGCCGTTTTGGCTCGTCGCATGAGTGTGTCGCGAGAAATTGGCCGTTTCAAGAAAGCTAACAACCTGCGAGTCGTGCAACCACAGCGCTACCAGGAGATGATCTCTGCTCGTCTTAACGAGGGTGATTCATTAGGATTAGATTCAGACTTCACTCAACGTGTGATGCAAGCTATCCATGAGGAGAGCGTCCGCCAGCAGCTTAAATTATTTAATGATTAGGTGCGGGGTTTCATCATCAGGGGAGTACCCTGACGATGGCACATCTACTGGTTAAAGATACACAAAATGCAGAAAGTAGTTATCATTGGAGCCTCATCTGGAATGGGCCTTGAGGTGGCCAAGTTGTTCTTGGATAGGGGATGTCGAGTGGGGGTTGCAGCACGTCGTGAGGACCGATTAGAGGCGTTGAAACAATTGGCGCCTGATAGGGTAGTGACCGCTGCACTTGATGTCACGGCCGATGATGCCGACCAGCGTTTGCGAGACCTCATCGAGGAGTTGGACGGCATGGACCTGTTTTTCTACAGTTCGGGCATCGGCAAGCAGAACCGAACGCTCACGCCTGATATTGAACTCAATACCATCAATACTAATGCTATGGGCTTTGCCCGCATGATAGGGGAAGCGTACCGCTATTTTGCCGAGCAAGGCAAGGGACACATTGCAGCTATTACTTCCATCGCCGGAACTAAGGGCCTTGGACCCGCTCCTGCTTATTCGGCCACTAAGGCCTTGCAAAACGTCTATCTCCAGTCACTTGAGCAACAAGCTCATGCCCGTGGATTGAAAATTCAGTTCACAGACATCCGTCCTGGTTTTGTCAATACCGATCTGCTGAAGGGAGACTTCAGGTATCCCATGATGCTGAAACCCGATAAAGTGGCTCGTCGCATTGTGAACGCTATCCTCAATAAGCGTCATGTGGTTGTGATAGATTGGAAATATGCTATCCTCACAGCACTCTGGAGACGTCTCCCGAGGGTCCTGTGGCGACATTTGAAATTGTAGCACCCCTGTGATGGTGGCGCGTGTTGCTTTTATCGGTTTTTAACCCGTGCAGCAGCATGAAAGTGGGTTGAATAGTAGTTCTGGCGCAGGTCATCGACGGTTACGCCACGTGATGATGATGCATGGACAAATTTATTGTCTTTCAGGTAAATACCAACGTGCGAGACACGCCCATCACCACTTGTGCAGAAAAACACAAGGTCACCTTCACGCAGGTCTTCCAGGTCGATGACTTTACAGTTTTCCTCAAGCATCTTGGCCGAGTTGCGGTGTACCTTGATTCCATAGACTTCCAGGTAAACTTCCATCACCATCCCTGAGCAGTCGGTGCCCTCGCCACAGGTGTGGGCAGCATAGCTGTAAGGGGTGCCTAACCACCTCTTGAGCTCTTTGTACAATTTCTTGTTGTCATGCCGTCCAAGTTTAATGTCGAGGTGCGCCCATTCGTCGCTGACAAGATCATGACCCGATTGTGGAATGGGTTTCTTCTTGTCGGTGGTAGTAGAGATGCCGCTGTCATCATGACTGGAGCCTCCACGGTTACGCCGCTCGCTGTAGGGGCGGTAGGTGTGTGTGTTATTGCTGTTACTACGGCATGATACCACTGGCAGTAACAAGAGTATTGTCACTGCCAGATAGAGTATCTTTTTGCCGTATTGGGTCATAGCGGACTTTAATCGAAATTAATTAGTCCTTCTTTTCATCTTCGGCTGGAGCCTCTTCAGTGGCGATCTCCTCTTCTTCCTTAGCGGTGAATTCGGTGATGCCTGCGCCTACAAGAATATTATACCAGGAGATGATTTTCTTGATGTCGCTATTGTGGACTCGATCCTCGTCCCAGTTCTCGAGCACGCTGCCGATGAACTCATGCAGTTGGTCAGGGGTTGCAATGGCTTTGGCATCGAGAGCCTTGTTATCAAATTTCTTGCCTATATTCTCAAATACCTGTGACAAGGGTACATCCTCGCTGGTTGTGAAAATCGAGATGTCGCCAAGTGACATTACACGTTCGCGTGAATGGACGGGGAAACGCTTCTTGTCGTTGAGACCCTCGACGAGAAGCATATTCTTACCGTAGGATACCAGTTGATAAAGGCCGGGACGTCCCGAGATGGATAAAATTTTTCTCAGCATAATTGTGATAATGTTGATTTAAAGTTAATGAATTATATTCCTTAATTGTTAGTACTTTTTAATTTGTTGGAGTAACGCCATGACTTGGGGTAACAGGGCGCGGGCATTGTCGTTGACAAGTTCGTGCTCATCGGCTCCTACAATATCCTCAAGAGCTTGGGCGTCGATGCGCGCTTGGACTTGGGCAGCGGTGAATCCGTTGCGTGCCATGACCCGCTTGATGCGCACGTCGGCTGGAGCCGTCACGTGCCACACCTGGTTAACCACTTGATCAAGACCTCCAGTGCGCAACAGTGCTGTCTCGACAAATGCTACAGCTTTGCCTTGAGCTGCCTGATCACTGCTCCAGCGCAGCAAGTCTCGCGCAGTGGCGGGGTGAACGATGGCATTGAGCCGGTTAAGTGCGCTCTTGTCAGCGAATGCTACAGAGCTCAGGTGCTCACGGTTGATGTTACCGTCGGCAAGATAGATGTCTTTACCGAAGGTGCTTATCAATTGCCGCCTTACGTCTTGGTCACCTGTCATGAGACCACGAGCACGAGAATCACAATCATAGACATCATAGCCCATGACCTTCATCATGTGCGAGACAACGCTCTTACCGCTGCCGATGCCACCAGTAATCGCTATCAGTTCCACTTGTCAATGCCTCTCGATAATGTACTCGACACTGTCATGTGACAGTTTCACGTCCTGATAGGATGCTGGAATCTCACCGATAATGACCTTTACCTTATTGCCGGGAGTACTGGAATCCACCGAGTTGTAATCGACAACAGCGGTGATGCCTGGATCTTCCTTAATACGGCTTACGGGTGAGCGATAGCTCACTTCTACATCGCTGGGGAACAAGAGCATCTTCACATTCTTGGGAGCGTTGCGTACCGCAATCTTGACGGTGCGTTTTTGTGCTTTGAGCTTCTCGATGGGAACAACGATATCGATGGTGCGTGGCTCGATGACGGTCCCGTTGATGGGAGCAATGGTCACCCGGCGACGCAGGGTATCGGTCAAGTCAACCTCCTCGACGTGATAGGTATAGACCTCGTTGATCTCGCTCAATGTTTTGGCGTCGCTGAATACCAACACCGAGTCTTGACTCTGTAGCAATGTACCGTAGAGCGTGTAGTCCTCACGGGGCTCGACGATGATGTCTGACCTGACAGGGACTTTCTTGCCTGGAAGGTCAGTAAACTTGATGTTAATGGCTTCGGGCAAGACACTCACGATAGTGGCATGCTTGTTCAGCACGTGAGCAAGCGCCTTTTTCAGGTGACTCTGGTCAATCTTGAATGTGCTGTTCCCGTCGCTATAGTCCGTAAAGCGCAACGTGAGTTTGGGCGTTTGATTGAATATGTAGGAAAAGAACCTGTAACCACGGTCCTTTACTGTTACAGTGAGGGTATCGGGCACCTTCGCAAGCAAGTGTACGTTCTTTGGCAAACTCATCTCGACTGGCACCTCGACATCAAGCTGCACGTCACTATTGAAGGTCAGGAAACTCCAGAATATAGCCGATATAAAGACAAAAACGAGGTACAGGAGAATCGACCTCATGTGGGGCGATTCCTGCAACCGTTCCTGTATCTTTTCCCAGAGTTTCATGACGCTATATTATGACATGGCAATGGCGTTCTTATCAACAGTGATGCTGACGCCATTGGTGATCTCAAGAATAAAAGAATCCTCCTTGATCTCACGGATTGTACCGTGAATGCCGCCGATAGTCACGACCTTATCACCCTTCTTGATGTTGCTGCGGAATTCGTTGATTTTTTTCTCCCTCTTGCGCTGCGGGGCAATCATGAAGAAGTAGAAAATAGCGATCAGGGCAACGATCATGAGCATGTTCATCCAGCCGGCTGCGCCACCATTGGCGGCGTCACCACCGGTTGCTGCTTGCAATAAAATTGTGTTAAACATAATTGTCTGTTGTTTTTATATTAATAATGTATAGATCTTTATTTAGGGTTTGATGATTGTTCCATCTTTTCGCATCTGCTTGACTGCGTTATTGAGAATACCGTTGACAAACTGTCCACTGCCGGCAGTACTGAAATTCTTGGCCAACTCAATATACTCGTTAAGGGTTACTGCTGTCGGTATCTTCTCAAAAGCACGCAACTCGGCCAGAGCAGTACACATGATGATGCGGTCCATGAGCACAATGCGGTCTTTGTCCCAGCGGCTATTCTCTACAAGGCTGTCAATGATCTGGTTGTTTTCAGGCATCTGAGTGACAGTCGCACTGAACAATTCCTTACCGAAATCGCTATCCTCCTCATCCTTGAACATGGGCATGATAGCATTTTTATCACCGTCAGCAATTCGCCTGAAGGTCTTGCACACGAACTGCCCGAGCAAGTCCATGTCGTCCTCTGTCCAGTAGAGTGAACGCTGTTCGATGGCGTCGGCCATATTCTCGTCGGGCAAAATGACCTGCTTCATGAGCTGTTGCCACAACAGGCTGTCGCCCATCATGCTGTCCTCGTCATCGCTCATGTAGTCATTGTAGAGATCGCTCTTGATGATCTTGTCGAGCATAATGCGTTCCAGAATGGGGTCATCGTTCCAGGTCACAGTGTGCTCGTTGGCATATTGGTTCAACTGCTCGTCGGCAGCGAGAGCGGCCACGAGGCGGTTGTTGACAAACTTCATATTGGGATTGCGCTCTTCCTCGGTGGGTAAGTACTTGTTCCTGGCCTCGTCGATGCGCATGTCCTGGATGTGGGTCAATTCCACGGGCAGGCGTAACAGGTAATGGTACAGTTCGTAGGTCTTGTCAAGACATGAGTCAAGATCCTTGAGCGCCATGGCTAAGGTCCGCTCAGGTTTCGTGAGCATATAGGAGTACAGGTTTTGTACAACCTTGGTGCGGATTAAAACTCGATTTATCATATATAATGAGAATGTTTGAAATTGCAAAATTAGCGAAAAATGACGGCTTGGGCAAACAAAATATACACTATTCAACGCCCTGAGCATCATTGAGGCGCTGCCTGACTACCTCATAGATCATGATACCACCTGCTACCGACACATTCAGCGAGTTGATATTGCCGAACTCTGGAATGAGCACCTGAGTGTCGCACAACCTCATGATTTCGGGTGAGATACCCTTATCCTCGGCTCCAAGAACAATGGCGACCGGACCTGTGTAGTCTGCTTGAGTATAAGGTTGATGTTGCTTATCGCTTGTCCCGACAATCTTGAAGCCACTGTCTCGTAATAGCTTGACGGCATTAACGAGATTACGTTCCCTGCACACTGGCAGATAGTTGAGTGCGCCAGCCGAGGTCTTGACGGCATCAGCATTGACACTCACACTCTCGCGGTCGGGAATAACAATGGCGTTGACACCCGCGCATTCACACGTGCGTGCAACGGCTCCAAAGTTGCGCACGTCGGTCACACCGTCGAGTACGACGACAAATGGGTTGACGCCCTCATCGAACAGTTGTGGCACCAAGTCCTCAACACGGTAATAGGTCACTGCCGCCATCATGGCTAATACGCCCTGATGGTTGCGACGCGTGATGCGGTCAATTTTCTGGACAGGGACACGCTGGACAGGGACGCGAAGCTCTCTGGCTCGTTCGCTGATTTCCTTAGCGGTCTCGTCATTAAGGGTTTTGCTCAAGAGTATTTTATCGATGTCCTTACCGGCATCGATGGCTTCAAGCACGGCGTGTATGCCGTAGATGTATTGGGTCTTGTCAATCATTTTTATGCTTGTGGTTGATGAGTGATTTAGCATTGTCAATTGCGGCCTGGTTCATGTCCTTGCCACTGAGCATGCGGGCCACTTCCATAACGTGTTCGTCTTGATTCAGTCGCTCGACGCGTGTGAGGGTTTCGACCTCGGTATCGGTCTTGTACACGCGCAGGTGGTGATCCCCGTTAGCGGCGACCTGTGGCAGATGGGTAATGGCGATGACTTGGATTGTACGGGCGATGTTAGCCATCATCTCGCCGATCATGCCTGCCACGTCTCCACTCACGCCAGTGTCCACCTCGTCAAAGATAATGCTGGGCAACTGCATGTGGCGGGCGATAATGGTCTTGATGCAGAGCATTACACGCGAAATTTCACCACCCGATGCAGTATCCTTGACAGGCATGGGACGCTGGTTCTTGTTAAAAGCCATCATGAATTCCACACTGTCGGCGCCATTGGCTGTGAGGTCAATCTTGTCAAACTCGACGTTGAAGGCAATATTTCTCATGCCTAATGGCGTCGCAAGAGCTAACAATTCCTTACTGAAGCGTTTGGCGGCTTCATGGCGCTTGGAGGACAATTGGGATGCGACATCAGTGGCAGCGGCATGACACGTCTTGACGCGAGTCATGAGTTCCTCAATGATGTCGTCATTGTGCTCGATTTCGCTTAATTGTTGTTCATAATCCCGTTGTATTGCAATTAATGCGTTGACATCTTGGGCATTATGTTTGCGTTGTAGCGAGTAAATGTTGTTCAGGCGTTCATCTACTCGAGCCAGTTCAGCAGGGTCGTCATTGAGTGTGTCAATGATGGAGCTCACGCTCTGTGCAATATCCTTGAGGTCAATCAGTGCTGAGCGAACACGTTGGGACATCCCTTCGACGTCATTCAGGTGGTGTTCGGCCTCATCCAGTCGTTGGGCAACAGTGCTGAGGCGTTCCAGAATGCTGTTCTCCTCACTGTCAAGCTCATTCTCCACACTCCACAACGCTTCTTTCAACTCGGTGATATTGCTCAGTTTGCTTTGTAGGGCTTCGAGCTGTTGATCCTCGTCGGGCTGCAACTGCATCGCCTGTAATTGGTCGAGCTGAAAACGGATGTAGTCTTCGTTTTGGCGCATCTTCTCGATGGCCTGAGTGGTCTGTTGCAGTTGTCGCTCAGCTTCTTTATAATGCTGGTATTGCGTGCGGTAGGTGTCTAATAGCTGGCTGTTGTCGGCGATACTGTCAAGTATTGAAAGCTGGAAGGCGGATTGCGACAGCAGCATGTTGCTATGCTGGGAATGAATGTCGAGCAGTCGAGTGCTCAGGTCTCGCAGTAAGCTCAATGCCACAGGCGTGTCGTTAATAAATGCACGGGAACGTCCCGTAGGTGAGAGCTCACGTCTCAATAGGCACTCGTTCTCATCCCAATCAATGTCATTGTCACTGAAGTATCGCTCTAACTTGTAGCCAGTGATGTCAAATGTAGCCTCGACAACGGTCTTGGAAGATGTGTCGCGGATGGCGCGAGTGTCGGCGCGCTCACCCAGAATGAGTGACAATGCACCCAGGATGATGGACTTGCCAGCACCAGTTTCACCTGTAATAATAGTCAACCCATCATCAAACCCGATATCGAGCTTGTCAATGAGTGCATAATTAGAGATGTGCAGTTGTTTAATCATTGTTTACAAGAGTGGCACACATCTATGAGGGTCATGAATTCTCAGTTTTTTTGATTTGCTCCAGACGCGTGTTATCACTCGGATATACCTGGTAGAGCATTTCATAGACTGTTTCCTTCTCGGTGGTATTGGCTTTACTATAAACGTTGATTAACTCGTCGAGTTTAGCGTCTTTAAACATAGTTAGGCACACCGACATCGGTGCGACATCATAGATTTTTGCCAAGTTCTCGAGTGTATGGGTAATAGCCGAGCGTCCTTTATCCACGGTTACCACCATTTGGTCCAGTCCCATGCGATGGTAGTCATATAGAATTTGACGAATTGGCGAGGTCTGCTTCTCAGTAAAGGCGCTCAGGACGGCGCTGCGGTTGGTGTTGTCTTCAAAGGCTTTCCAGCCACTCTCGCCACTACTCTGAGCAAGGCGGACAATCTGGGCTGCACGCTCATAGTAGGGGTCACCGCCATTTAACTCAAAGGTATCGAAGTCCATAGCGATAATCATGTAGGCCCAGAAGTTGAGGATGGCTGTCAAATTATCCTCCATCTCCAGTTCCGAGAAGACGAGTTGTTGCCCTGTCTCGTAGAAGAACTTGACCTTAGTGTCCTTGAAGTTGATGACGGCTGTGGTGTAGCTACTGTTATAGACGGGACGTTGTGACTGAATCTGCAAGTCGCCTTCCATGGCCCCCGTGGCATTATCCCAAGAGCTCAAGGTGAGCATGAGCTTACAGTAGATTTTCTCGTTAGTGCCAAAGGTGGCATTGGTCCACTTGGTCGTGTTCATGTAGTCTGTTATAGCCTGCTTAAGCTCGTTGAACACATCCCTGCTGCCATTAGAGATCTTGTCACTATTGACCTCGACCTCGCAGTTGAGTTCGGTGGCCTCTTCTTGGGCAGCGGTGGTGAAGGCGCACATCAGCACCACCATCATCAGCAATAATGTCTTTTTCATTTCAGTGCCAAATACTTGTGTAAAACGTCAACAATGTCATGGGCGACGTCGCGTTTACTCTTGCAGTCGCCCTCAATGGTCTCGCCCTTGTCGGTGAAGATAGTCACCTTGTTGGTATCGACCTGGAAACCGGCATTCTTGTCACGCAATGAGTTCATAACGATGAAATTCAGATTTTTACGTTCCAATTTTCCTTGTGCGTTGACTTGTTCGTTGTCAGTCTCTAAGGCAAATCCTACGGTTACTTGGTCTGCGCGCTTAGCTTGGCCCACGGCACGGGCAATGTCTGGATTGGGCGTGAGCTTGATAACCGGAGCCGTGTCTTTCTCTCGCTTGATTTTCTTGTCGGCTACGTTCTCGACACGGTAGTCGGCAACGGCGGCACACAGGATGACGGCATCGCTTTGGGGCAAGGCATTCATGACGGTGTCGTGCATCTCAACTGCTGTGGTCACGTCGATGCGTTCGATGGCAGGGTGTTCAGTCTGCAAGGAAACAGGACCTGTTACCAGTGTTACTTGAGCTCCACGACTGGCACACTCCTCGGCCAGTGCAAAACCCATCTTACCAGACGAGAAGTTGCTGATATAGCGCACGGGGTCAATCCTTTCGACCGTTGGACCAGCGGTGATGAGTACATGCTTGCCTTGCAAATCCTCGTTCGACTTGAAAAACTCATCAAGCACTTTGAGGATGTTCTCGGGCTCCTCCATACGGCCTTTACCAATAAGGTGGCTCGCTAACTCGCCTGCCGTGGGTTCGATGATGTGATTACCATAGGAGCGCAGCAGATTCAGGTTGCGCACCGTGCTGGGATGGCGCATCATGTCCAGATCCATCGCGGGAGCAACAAACACAGGAGCCTTGGCCGATAGATAGGTTGTCACTAACATGTTATCGGCAACACCGTTAGCCATTTTGCCTATCGTGGATGCTGTGGCAGGAGCGATGATAAGCGCATCAGCCCACAACCCTAAGTCAACATGGCTGTTCCACTGTCCCGTGTTAGCGGTGAAGAACTCACTGATGACGGGCTTTCCGCTCAAGGTCGATAACGTCAGTGGCTGTATAAATTGTTTGGCGTTAGGGGTCATGATAACCTGTACCTCGGCACCTGCTTTAATCAGCAGGCGGGTGAGCGTGGCGCACTTGTAGGCGGCAATGCCTCCAGTGATGCCCAAGATGATGTGTTTGCCTTTCAACATGATGTGCGGATCGATGAAATTATTTCTTCTTGTATTGGATGTACAGCTTAGTGATAACCTGCTTGGTGTTCTCGGCAAAGTCGCTTTTCATCATCCAGTCATAGTAACCCAGGTCAAGCTTGGTGAAAACGTCCTCGACGGTCTTCCCCTTGTGCTTGCCGAAGTTGAAGATGGGTCGCTTTTTCTCATCGTAGATGATGCGTCCGGCCAAGTCCACGTTACGGTTGTGGGACGAGTACTGCGACAGATATTCAACGTCGTTCTGCAATGGCTCGGGGTCATTAGCATAGTGGTCGAGCTGAGCCTTGAGCACTTCGAGCGTGGTTTTAGCGTCATCGGCTGCCGAGTGATGGTTTTCCATCGGGTGTCCGCAGTAGAAGATGCAAGCCGCTTCCAGGTCGCGCTTCTCACGCTTGTGGAAGATGGTCTGTACGTCGATAAACTTGTGCTGACTGGGGTCAAAGTTGACTCCAGCCTTGCTCATCTCCTGGGCAAGCAAGGGAATGTCAAAATGGTTGCTGTTGAAGCCTGCGATGTCGCTGCCCTCAAACACGCGGGCGATGTCATGGGCACGCTGCTTGAAGGTCGGTTCGCCCACCAGCATCTCGTTGGTGATGTGGTGTACATCGATTGCCTGTTGCGGAATCTCCTTCTCGGGATTGAAGCGGTAGGTCTTGCTTTCCTCACGCCCATCGGGATAAACCTTCACGTAAGAGAGCTCAATGATGCGGTCCTCGGTGATATTAAGACCGGTTGACTCTAAGTCAAATACTACAAGCGGGCGTTTCAGGTTCAGTTCCATATCCTGTTTAGATATTAAATCATCATGGGCATCTGCAGCACGATGAGGTCTTCACCGGCCTTCTGCTCACTGGGAACAAACACACCTGCACGGGCGGGGTCGAGCAGCTTGAGGAACACGCCCTCGCAGTCAATGTTGTTGACCACGTCGATGACATCAGCACTCTTGAAGCCGATGTTCATGGGCTCACCGTTGTATTCACACTTGATGGTCTCCTCGGCAGCGGTGGAGTGATCAACATCCTGGGCGGTGAGCACCACATGATCAGCACTCAAGTCCAGTCGCACCAAACCACCGACGTTGGCAAATACGGCAACGCGGCGCACGGCATTCAACAGCGTCTGGCGGTCAACGGCCATGGTGTAGGGGTTATCCTCGGGGATAACCGAGTTATAGTTGGGATAACGACCGTTGATGAAGCGGCATGAGAGCTGGTAATCAGCATTCTCAAATGTGGCGCTGTTCTCGTCAACGATGATGTTGATGGGCTCGTCGCTGTTGCGGTCGATGATGTTTGCCAGGATAGCAGCGGGCTTGGCGGGAAGAATGAAATTGCGTTCAAAGTCGGGTTTGATGTCGGTCTGGCGGTAGCGGACGAGCTTGTGTGAGTCGCTGGCCACATACACAATCATGTCAGGCTTGATGTCCCAGAATATACCAGTGAATTGAGGATGCATGTCATCGTTACCCACAGCGAACAGGGTGTGACCGATACCAGCGGCAATGTTCTTGGCTGGCAAGGAAAATTGCTTGACGTCATTGGCGTTAGCGGCTTTCTCGGGGAACTCGTCGCCGTTGAGTGCCATCGCATCGTAGTAACCGTTGAGGTAGGTTACCTTGACTGCTAATGTCTCGTCATTGATTTCAAAGGTCAAGGCTGTGTCGGGCAATTCTTTCAGTGAGTTGATGGTGCGCTTGACGTCGAGGGCAAATTTGCCAGTGCCTTCTACGTTCTGGACTTCAATATTGGTGGTCAGGCGGGTTTCCATATCACTGCCAGTGACTACGAGTCGGTCACTTTGCAATTCAAACAGGAAATTGTCAAGAATGGCATAAGCGTTCTTGCTGCTCACCACTTTGCTCACTGCGTTCAGGCGAGAGAGCAATAATTTACTTTGGACGTTGAATTTCATATAGTTATGTCTCTTAATATGTATTTATATTTTTTGTTTGTTATTTTAACCAACAAAGATACTGCAAGACGAGCACAAAAACAAACTTTTTCTCAAAATAATAATGTGTAATTGTAAATATAAAACGAGAAAAAGCGCCATCGATTGCCTCGATAACGCTTTTTAAGTTTTAATAGTCTTTGATTACTTCAACGATCAGTTTGCCGAGCCTAATAAGAGATCAATTAGAGCCGTCACATCGTCGATGGCTACGTGACCGTTGCCGTCAACGTCAGCATTGTCATTTGTTTCAGAGTTAGATAACAGCATGTCGATGAGCGCTGTCACATCGTCAATACTGATTTTACCATCATTATTCACATCACCAGGTGTGACTTGAATATAGTCGCTGATGTAGCAACGGTTTGCATTGATTGCTTTACGTTTATCTTTATATACTGCAATGGCAATCACATGCAGGTTGTCCTTGTTCTGGATAAGTGCTGGTTTTGGTAGTCTCTCTAATTGGAACGTATAGCTCGTTGTGTAGTCGTTATAGGCCACGATGCTTGTGGGCAGGCTGTTAGCGATAACACCGCTTAAGCCTACCAGCACGTCATTGAAGTGAATTCCAGAGACAGTTGACGGTTTCCTCACCCACGGACCCAAATACTCATCCTTGGCGAGATCAGTATCACCCGAGTAATAATTCGCCTGGTCCCAACTCGACCCCGTACCATACAAGTCATCGGCTATGAGCATTATCTCAATTGCAAAATTGGCGTTGCTGTAATCAGATGTGAAATAGCTGGTCACATTCACATCGATAGCAGTCTTGTCGGCACTGGTCCAATTGGCGGTCACGTCAATACCGGCAATCGCTTCCATTGCTGCAATCTGTTGCATGTCACCAATAATGTCACCTGTTGCATAATAGTCAAAACCATATAAAGGATCAATACTATAGCTCCTCTCTACAAATGCTGAAGGGAATCCAGAGACATTGTTGGGATAACTGGTAGTGATCTGCATCGGGTCACCATAATGGTAGGCGACACCAATGAAATCGTCTCCAAATGTTTCTCTCATTAATTCCATACCTACAAGACCTCTCACACACCAGCCACACCAGGTGCCAGTGTATTCCTCAATGAGGGGACGGTGAACGGGTGTCTTGTTCTCGTTGATTGTACTACTCGTGGCTGATAAAGCCATCAATCCTGCTGCAAGAGTACTTAAAAGTTTTAAATGTTTCATCGCTTTGAAATTAAATTGGTTAAGGATATAAAGTAAGTCTGAAAAATTGAATTTGGTTGATGCTATTATATGACCTCACAAAGGTATGGCATTGTCGGGAATTAACAAAGCAATCGCGTCTTTTTATTTTTCAATTTTTAAAATAAGCGCTAATGGCTCACCCAGAGCCATTAGCGCTATGATAACTAACTTAGACGAGTCGTGGTTTAGTCGAGCTTGTGGATGATGAGACCCGAGCGCAGCTTGGGCTCAAACCAAGTGGCCTTGGGAGGCATGATCTTGCCACTGTCGGCAATGTCGATAATCTGCTTCATGGTTACGGGATAGAGGGCCAGGGCCATCTTCATCTCGCCACTGTCAACGCGACGTTTCAATTCGCCCAGTCCGCGAATGCCACCAACGAAGTCGATGCGCTTGTCGGTGCGCAGGTCGGTAATGCCCAGGATGTCACGCAGGATGTAGTCGCTGCTGATGGTCACGTCGAGAACGCCGATGGGATCGTTGTCGTCGTAGGTGCCCTCCTTGGCGGTCAATGAGTACCACTTACCACCCAGGTACAGTGAGAAGTTGTGCAACTTGGCAGGCTTGTAGATCTCGGTGCCCTTGTCTTCGACGATGAATTTTTCGCCAAGCTTCTCAAGGAACTGCTCCTCGGTATTGCCGTTGAGGTCAACAACCACACGGTTGTAGTCCATCACCTTGAGGTGGGACTGTGGGAAGCAAACAGCCAGCAGGTAGTTGTATTCCTCGGTTCCGTTGTGGTTAGGATCGGCCTTGGCTTTCTCCTCGCCCACGTGGGCTGCGGCAGCGGTGCGGTGGTGACCGTCGGCGATGTAAAGATAAGGAATCTCACCGAACTCACGGGTGATAGTGTCGATCGTTTCCTGATCCTTGATCACCCACAGGGTATGGCCGATGCCATCCTCGCTCACGAAGTCATACTCGGGAGTGGTCTGGGCAGTGCGGTCAATGATGTCCTCGAGGGTGCTGTTATCGGGAAATGCCAGGAATACCGGCTCGATGTTTGCATTATTGATCTCGATGTGGTGCATGCGGTCAGCCTCTTTCTCACGGCGGGTGAGCTCGTGCTTCTTGATGCGGCCAGTGAGGTAGTCCTCAACGCTGGCACCTACCACAAATCCGTATTGGGTGCGGCCATCCATGGTCTGGGCGTAGATGTAATAGCAGTCTTGTGCGTCTTGAACCAGCCAACCCTTATCTTGGAACTTCTTGAAGTTCTCAACGGCCTTGTCATAGACTTTGGGCTCATGTTCGCCAGTGCCAGGCTCGAAGTCGATTTCGGGCTTGATGATGTGGTACAGGCTCATCTCGTTATCTCCGGCCTCGGCGCGTGCCTCTTCACTTGACAGCACGTCATAAGGCTTGGAAGCTACTTTTTCTACATACTCTTTTGGTGGTCTCACGCCACGGAACGGTTTTACTTTAGCCATGATTAATTAACGGTTTTAAAAGTGTTAATAGGTTTATTAAAAAGTTATTATGGTCTCTTTTTGTTGTTTTTTTGAGTTGTCTTGCCTCGCTTCTTCTTGCGGGCACACGTGCTGCATGTGCCATAGACATACAGGCTGTAATGATCGGTGTTAAACGCATTGAAACGGCGGGCATTCATGAAGGCTGCAAAGTTGGTATCTTTTACCTCTTTGACCTTACCACAGCTGGTGCATACCAGATGGGTGTGGGGAAGTGTGATGCGTTCATACTGGGCTTGCATGCCCTCAAAAACGTGGCGTCTCAACATCTTAGCCTCAATGAGCAGTTCCACGGTGTTGTAAACTGTAGAACGACTCACGCGGAAACCATCTTCATCAATCAACAACTGCAACTCCTCGATAGTAAAGTGCCCATTGATGTTCATGATGCGGTTCAAGATGGCATAACGCTCTGTGGTTTTGCGCATTCCATGCTGATCCAGATAGTCACTGAACTTGCGCACAACGGGGTTGTTGCTGTTGACGAAGTCTTCTATGTTTTGGATGGTTTTCATCTGATGTGACAAAAGTACAATGTTTTTTGCAATCAAGCAAAGTTTTTTGTGCTTTTGGAATTATTTTACCATTCGTGGTGTGTTAAGGGGACTTCTATAAATTAGCTTGGAATGGATTTGGATTGATTTTCGAGCAGATTTTGACTTGCCTTCGCACGAGCATAGCAAGCTATGGTCCAAGAAGGTAAGGCAAAATCTGCCGAAAAGCAGCCAAAGACATCCAACACTAAAAACTATCATTTTGGTAATTTATAGAAGTCCCCTTAAGTATCCGCTCGACTGTCAACTGGTTCACAGCGTCGATGGTCATATCGCTGTACGCGCTCACGACATCGGCACTCAATGTGGTAGCTACCCCGATGACCCTTGCGCCTGATTCCCGTCCGGCAATCAACCCATTGCGGGAGTCCTCAACGACGATGCAATCATGGATGTCGATGCCTAATAGTTTAGCGGCCATGAGATAGCAGTAAGGGTCTGGTTTGGCTTTAATTACCATGTCACCAGTGATGATGTGGTCAAACATGGTGGGGAACTCGGGATGCTGGCTATAGAGTGACTCCATCTTCTTGCGGTCGCTTGACGTCACGATGGCCATTGCAATACCAGCCTCGCTCAACTGCCTGACGAGCTCAAGAGCGCCAGGGAAAAACTCATAACGCATGTCGCGTTCAAAGGAGGCAAGCTTGTCCAGTATCTGCTGGCGTGCTTCCTCGTTATCAAAATAGCTGAGGATGCGGTTTAGATGGAACCCTTTGATGTATGCAGCGAAGTTGTCTATACCTGTGGGGTGTTCCTTGTCCATCTGTGCCCAGAAGATGCTGTACTTGCCCTCACTGTCAAGTAACACACCGTCCAGGTCAAAGAGTACGCCGCAGCGTCGATTGGATGTTTCGCTCATGATTGAACTATTTTTCTTGATGAATTATGTCGCAAAATTAGTGAAAATAGCCCAAATTGCAGTAATTTTGTGCCAATAATCAGTATTTAAACTATGATTCAGGAACTTCAACTACGCCTCGCCCCACGTGTGGCGGCAAATATGGGAGAAATAGCACAACACCTCGCCAAGCATAACGACATATCTGCCACGAGCATTCAAGGCATCAGGATATTGAAACGATCAATAGATGCTCGCCAGCGCAATGTGGTGGTCAACCTTAAGGTGCGAGTCTATATTGACGAACCCATGACCAGCGACTATCTTGTGCCCCCCATCGACTACAAGCCTGTTGATGGCAAGCGCCAAGCTGTAGTGGTGGGCATGGGTCCAGGCGGACTGTTCGCAGCGTTGCGACTAATTGAGTTGGGCGTCAAGCCCATCGTGCTTGAGCGTGGCAAGGATGTGACACAACGGCGCATCGATGCCTCGCGCATCCAGCGAGAGGGTTTTGTTGACCCCGAGAGCAACTACTGTTTTGGCGAGGGTGGGGCAGGAGCCTATAGCGACGGCAAACTTCATACCCGCAGCAAGAAGCGTGGATCGGTGGACCGCGTGCTGGGCATTTTTGTCCAGCATGGGGCGCGCGAGGATATCCTTATCGACGCCCACCCGCACATTGGCAGCGACAAGTTGCCCGCAGTGATCAAAGCCATGCGCGAGACCATACTGCGTTGTGGCGGAGAGGTGCACTTCCAGACACGAGTCACGCGCCTGCTGGTCGATAACGGCAAGGTGACAGGTGTCGAGACCGCTACGGGTCTGTCGTTTGAGGGACCTGTCATCTTGGCGACAGGACATTCGGCTCGTGACGTCTATCAGATGCTGCATGACAGCGATATCACTCTTGAGGCTAAGGGCATTGCCGTGGGTGTACGGTTAGAGCATCCCCAGCGCATCATTGACCAGATACAGTATCACAGTGTATTGGGCCGTGGTCAGTATCTGCCTGCTGCCGAGTACAATTTTGTTACTCAAGTTGATCATCGTGGAGTATATTCCTTCTGCATGTGCCCTGGCGGCTTTGTCGTTCCTGCCATGAGCGCCCCTGATACCCTGGTGGTCAATGGCATGTCGCCCAGCAACCGCGGCTCGCATTGGGCCAACTCGGGCATGGTCGTGGAGTTGCACCCCGAGGACTTACCCGACGAGTATAAGAAATGTGGCGTGCTGGCCATGATGCGTTTCCAGCAGGACATGGAGCGTCGAGCCTTTGTCGAGGCAGGTAACAGCTTGATTGCGGGAGCCCAACGCATGAAGGACTTTGTAGATGGCCGTGCATCGCGCAATATTCCACCTTCATCCTATCTGCCTGGTGTACAACCCTCCAGGCTCGACTTGTGGATGCCGCCGTTTGTCGCAAACCGCTTGCGCAAGGGCTTTAAAGTCTTTGGTCATAATGCGCGAGGTTTCCTCACCAATGATGCCACTGTCATCGGAGTCGAAACCCGCACTTCATCGCCTGTACGCATCCCCCGTGATGCTGAACTGCTTCACCATGTGGACCTGCAGGGACTCTATCCCTGTGGCGAGGGGGCGGGCTATGCCGGTGGCATTGTCTCGAGTGCCATCGACGGCGAACGCTGCGCCGAGGCTCTCGCCGGTTCTCTATAATAAATTTTGCAATAAAAACTACTTTTTTGCCATATTCACACAATATGGCGCACTTTTTGCAGTTATTGATGCGATTGAGTTTTTAACTAAACACATTACACATTTTTTCAAAGGCAACTATTATGAAAGAGAAAATGATTATTTCGTCGGCCCTCATTGCGCTGAGCGTGTTCTGTCTGGGCTGGTTTATCAAGGCCGGTATCGATGACTTTGCAAGTAAGGATCGCAAGGTCAGTGTCAAAGGACTCGCCGAGCAGGAAGTACCTGCCGACAAGGTGACGTGGCCCATTGTCTCCAAGGAAGTGGGCAACGACTTGCCTGGCCTATATGACCGCATTGCCGCCACACAAGGAAAAATCAAGGCCTTCCTTATCAAGGGGGGCGTCAAGGAGGACGAGATCAGCTTGGGAGCCCCTCAAGTGTCTGACCTGACAGCGCGTGAATATGAGGTTAACAAGGCCTACCGCTACATTGTCACGTCGGTCGTTACTGTGACGAGCAAGAACGTGGATCAGGTGCGCAAGCTCATTGCCAAGCAGGGCGACTTGCTGAAAGAAGGTGTAGCCATTACTGGTGACAGCTATGACAACCAAGTTCAGTATGAGTTTGTCGCTTTCAAGGAAATGAAGCCCAAGATGATGCAGGAAGCCATCGAGAATGCACAGACCACTGCCGAACAGTTTGCCGAGAACTCCCACAGCAAGCTCAACAAGATCGTCAGTGCCGACCAGGGTCAGTTCTCCATCGAGAACCGCGACGAGTACACCCCCTGGATCAAGAAGGTGCGCGTCGTTACCACCGTCACCTACTCCCTCAAGAACTGAATATAGTCCTTTGAAGGTATAAACCAACAACTGAATACTCTGAATCTTCTGAGACGTCACCACTCGTGACAAATATCAGATTATTCAGAGTATTCAGTTGTTGATGTCAGGGGGGGCAGGAGCTTTAGTTGAGGATTTGATAGTGAAGTGCACCTGAATTGTCGGCGATGACAGTCATTTCGTGCGTTTCACCGTTAGCAGTAAGAATGCCGTGATAACGGTTTCCCATCTCGTGAACCAAGCTGATCTTGGACACCTCAACTCCATCCTTAGCCAGCATTTTTCGGATGATATCTGTAGCAAGTCAATCGCCACGATGGAGTTAGGACCATGCTTCTGCATGATATACATGAGCATGAGTGACTTCCCCAAATCGGACTTCTTGTAAAATGCAAAGGCAATAATGATAAGAAGTATTCCGCCACAGAATACAATTAACCCAATCAATAACGTATCGTCCATAATTCTATTTTTTAATTACGATTATTCAGCTGGAGCAGATTCTTCCGCGCCGGCGTCTTCAACTGTCGCTACGGTTCCGCTGCTGTCTTTGTCAAAATCCCATTGAAGGCCTTCAATGTTGAAATTAAAAGTAGTCATTCCAATATGTTCAAGATTTACTTGAATACGACAAGTCTTTGACGAACGTAGCTTCGCTAAAAATGGCTTCACTTTACTGGGCATGTACATGAATATCACATTACGCTTCGGTGTGTTGTCTATTAACGTCCATCGGTCATCGACAGCTCCGTTGTCAAATACGACTCTAAAGCCAGAGCTGAAATCTTCGGCATATCTGCACATGTCCGTTTTCCCATCGTCAAATGAAAGCAGAACCGCTGTGCTCGGACTGGATAAATACATCGTTGAGTAAGTTAATGTCATGACCATTCGAGCTGTATTTCCATAACTGTCAAAACGACATTCGTTTGTAGAGACAATTGTTGCCGAGATAGAAGTGATGTCATGTGTCAGGTCGTCCTCAGTCTTGCTGTAAAACCATTTGGTCATGCCGTCTATTACTGCTTGATCTTGTTCTTCTTCACTCATCACTTCTTCGACAACTGCTGTCGTGTCTTCAATGTACTCTTGCTCGGAATGTTCTTGAGCTTGGTTTGTACAACCCATTAATGCTAAGAAAGATAGCATTAACATGTTCATCCCCTTTGATAATAAATGATGATTTGTCATAGGCATAATTTTTTTAATGAGTATTAATTGACGAAAGTAATAACTATGTTGATTATCTGTACCTGATAATCCTAAAATCGTTTTTGCTATCAATAATCGCAGCATCACATTTATTATCATAAGCCATTTTTGCGGCCTTGTAGAATAAGTTGTGTTCAAGACTGCGACTTTCTGGACGAAGGAGGCCAAGTGGAGATTGAATGGGCGTGTAACGTCCAAATGCAATGACATCAAATTCCTTATTAACCTCATTCTCATTCATGAAAATCTCAATGTTTTCATAGATGATTCTTTTCTTTTTGTGATCATTGAAGAATAACTTGTTAAGAATAGAAGTCTTATTGATGCGCTTCTCATACATTGTCCTCAATTTTCCTGTATTAAGTTTTGCTGTCGTACAAGATGTGGTAGCAACACACATTGTCATTACAACCACTAATAGTTTCAAAGCCTTTTTCATGTCTTTTAGTTTTAATGATTAAATTGATAATGATTATGGATATAATTTCCAATGCAAATTTAGACTGCGATTTCCGACTCTCAATCATCCATTTCGTCCATTTGCTTTTCTCAGTCTAATGGCTGTTGGGTATGGGCAATAAAAAAAGGCAGGCAATGATATAGTCAATTGCCCATCGTTTATATTAACCGCCCTGCGGGGCTAATGCTAATTTACGAAATGGTTACTCTTGTTCTTTGTAATCAAGATCACTCTCGTCATTCACGATGATGCGCTTTGATTCTTCCTTGACAGGGTAGGGGTGGATCATGCCGGTGTAGAAGTGAAGGGTCTTGCTCAATGGCTTGAAGTGGTTCTGGTTGGAAGCCCACTCACCACGTTGCAGGCCGGGGGCAAGTTTGATTGATCGGCGGCCATACATGTTGTTGATGCCGTCGATGCTGGTCATCAGGCGGCGCAGCTTGCCGTGATCTTCAGGGTCGAATACATTGAGCTGGATGGCATCGCCGTGATGGATGTCAAGAGCCATCACACCAGCCTTGCGGTAGCCAAATCCGTTGCGCCAAATGTGGCTGAAAGCATTCAGCGCCATGCGCACAATGGTCATGGTGTCATTTGATGGCGTGTCAAGTTGCAACTGACAAGAATTGGAATAGAATGGTAAGTCTTCACGGAAGTGGTCTCCCCGCACATAGGTCATGATTGACCCTGCCACGCTGCCCTCGTCACGCAACTGGCGTGCCACGCGCTCAGCAAAGCTTACGATAGCGTCAGCAATCTCCTCACGGTTAGTGAGGATTTTGCCAAAGGTGCGCGATGTCATGATGGACTTGTGGGCAATGGTCACTGGATTAGCGATCTGGCAGTCATGCCCCATGAGTTCCCGTTGGGTGCGCTCCAGTGTCACTGAGTATTGTGACCTGACAAGTGAGGGTGGCATTCTCACAAAGTCGGCAGCCGTCATAATGCCTCTGGATTTGAGTTTGGCAGTCAGTCGGCGACCGATGCCCCACACATCCTCAATGGCAGTGCGGCGCAGGATGATGTCGATGGCCTCGGGGCGCACGAGCCAATAGACACCGTCGGTGATGCGGCTATCCTTCTTGGCGATGTGGTTAGCAATTTTGGCAAGCGTGCGGGTGGGAGCAAATCCCACACTCACGGGAATGCCCACATATTGCTTAACGCGCTTCACAACGTTGGCCATCGCGCGATGGCTCGTCTCCACATCCTCGTGAGGCAACACAAAAAAAGCCTCATCAACCGAGTATTGCTGTACGTTCTCGGCTTCATCGCTAAGGATGTTCATCACACGATTGGACAAGTCACGGTACAGGATGTGGCGGGCCGACAGTTGGATGACCTGACGAGGGTCGATGTGCTCCTTGATTTTGAAAGCTGGGCATCCCATGGGGATGCCGGCTGCCTTGGCCTCGTTGCTGCGGGCAATGACGCAACCGTCGTTGTTGGAAAGCACAACGACCATTTTCCCGTTAAGACGCGGATCAAATACCCGCTCACACGAGACAAAGAAGTTATTGCAGTCAACCAGGCCGTACATTGCTTTTCAGTTAACAGTTTACAGTTAATAGATAATAGACTTTGTTATACCTAACTCTTAACTATTAACTCTCAGAGAGTTCCAGCCAGCGCATTTCTTTCTCGTCGAGCAGGTCTTTGACCTCTTGATACCGGGCGGCTTTGGCTGCAACGTCATCCAGTGTCTCGCCACTGGCAAACAGGGCATCCAATTCGGCTTTCTCCTTGTTGAGGGCTTCCATGTCGATATTGAGCTGTTCCAGTTCGCGCTGTTCCTTGTAGGTTAACTTCTTTTGATTAGCGCGATTGGCCCAGGTGTTCTCTTTGGGCTTGGCAACTTCCTGTTCTTTGGCTGCTTGGGCTGCTTCCTGTTCGTGTCGTTGTTTCCAGGCTCGGTATTCACTGTAGTTGCCTGGAAAATCCTTGATGTGGCCATTACCCGTGAATACAAAGGTGTGATCCACAGTTCGGTCCATGAAGAAGCGGTCATGGCTCACGATGATGACACAACCATTGAACTGGGAAAGGTATTCTTCGAGGATTTCCAGTGTTGAAATGTCAAGGTCGTTGGTCGGCTCATCGAGAATGAGAAAATTGGGCTTGGTCATCAACACGATGGCCAGATACAGCCTGCGTCGTTCGCCACCACTCAACTTTGAGATAAACTTCTGCTGGTCCTGTGGCGTGAACAGGAAGTGATTGAGCCAAGCCATTGCGGTGTAGTGGTGTTTCTCGTCGAAGTAGATGTATTCGGCTACATCGCGAACGGCGTCAATCACCCGCTTGCCCTCATCAAAGTGTATCCCTTCTTGGCTATAATGGGCAAACTTGACGGTTTCTCCGATTTCAAAGTAACCGCTATCGGGCTTGACGATGTCGAGCAGCAACTTGATGAAGGTGGTTTTACCCACACCATTATCTCCCACGATGCCTAATTTCTCGTAGCGAGCAAACGTGTAATTGAAGTCGTCGAGTATCACCTTGTCGCCATAGCGCTTATTCACATGGTGGGCCGTGAAAATCTTCTTGCCGATGTAGGCACTTTTCACGTTCAGTTCCACTTCGCCGTCATCACGTCGTTGCTGGGCACGTTCCTGCAGGTCATAGAATGCATCGATGCGATACTGAGCTTTGTTCGCTCGTGCCTGCGGTTGGCGCCTCATCCAGTCAAGCTCGGTACGCAACAGGTTGCGGGCTCGTTCCACCTGGACGTTTTGCGCCTCGATGCGCTCAGCACGTTTTTCCAGGTAGTAATTGTAGTTACCGTTATAGGAAAAGATGCTGTGCTGGTCCATCTCCAGGATGCGGTTGCAGATGTTGTCCAGGAAATACCGGTCATGAGTCACCATCAGCAGGGTGACACGACTGCGTTGCAGGTAGTTTTCCAGCCACTCAATCATGTCGATGTCGAGGTGGTTGGTGGGCTCGTCCAGGATGAGCATCTGTGGCTCATCGATGAGCAGGCGGGCAAGTGCGACGCGTTTCACCTGACCTCCACTTAATTCCTTGACAGGCTGATTGTAATCGGTGATTTTTAGTTGGGTGAGAATCTGCTTGAAACGTTCTTCGTAGTCCCAAGCTGCGTTAGCGTCCATCGCTTGGATGGCGGCAGTCATCGCGTCGCTGTCACCTGTGCGAAGAGCCTCTTCATAGTCATGGATGGCAGATGACCGTGGGTCGTCGCCATGCAAGCAGGCATCCAGCACTGTCTCGGCTCCCCCCAAGTCAGGTAGCTGCGGCAGGTAACCCACACGCAAGTTGTTGCGGTAGATAACTGTGCCACTGTCCTGGGAGGCTATGCCAGCAAGAATGTCGAGTAGGGTGGACTTGCCTGTGCCATTCTTGGCAATAAGCCCAATCTTCTCACCCTCAGCAACACCGAAGGTCAGATCCTCGAAGAGCACATCGACACCAAACGCCTTGCTCAAGCCCTCAACTTGCAAGTAACTTACCATAAACTACGTTTATCGTGTTCAGTGGACCGTGGCTTTGCCACGGCTATCATTATCTTATTACTTAAAGAATTGCTTCATCACCTTGATCATGTTCACATGGTCGTCACATGATCCGGTCTCACGAACCGAGTGCATCGCCAGCACGGGATTGCCCACATCAACGCCCTCGATGTCAAGCTGCCCTGTGAGAATGTTACCCAGTGTGGAACCGCCTGCCACGTCGCTGTGGTTCACAAAGTACTGGAAAGGTGCGCCGGCATTCTCGCACAGGCTCTTGAAAATAGCTGCCGAGTGGGCATCGCTCATGTACTTACAGTTGGCGTTCACCTTGATGCACGGGCCACCACCCAGAGAAGGATGGTTGGTCGGGTCATATTTCTCGGGGTAGTTGGGGTGGAAAGCATGGGCGTTGTCAGCCGATACCATGAATGAACGGTGAATAGCGCGGCCAAAGTCCTCAAAATCGCCACCCAAAGCCATCACGAGCCTCAATAGCATGTTACCTAATACTGGCGAGTGGGCACCCTGTTTGGTTCCACTGCCGGTCTCCTCGTTGTCAAAGATGGCTGACACGAGAGTCGCATCCTTGTCCTTGGACTCGATAATGGCCGTGATAGCGGCATGAACCATACTCAAGTCATCAAGGCGACCCGCCGAGATGAATTCGTTATTCAGACCAAAAAGACTTGCCTTGCTCACGTCATATAGCATCAGGTCAAAATCGATGATATCGCTCGCCTCGACCTGCAACTCATCGGCCACAAGGTTGAGCAGGGTGTTCTGCCATTCAAAATCCTTGTTGATCTTGGCAAGGATGGGAAGCATGTCCTTCTGCTTGGACAGCTTGTTGCCCTCGTTGACGGCGCGGTTGAAGTGGATGGCAAGATGCGAAATACACATCAGCGGACGCTCGATCTTGATAAGCTTGGTCACTGGATGCAAGGCATCTTGGCCCTTGAGCAGCACTCGTCCTGCCAACGACAAGGGACGGTCGAACCACGTGTACAGAATAGGACCTCCATAAACTTCAGTATTCAGGCGCAAGATGCCACCTTCACCAGGAATCTCACTGGCTGGCTTGATCCTGAAGCATGGAGAATCGCTGTGGGCCGCAATGATCTTAAAGCCAGTATCGGCAGGCTTCTTCATGCCCACTTTCACGGCAAAGATGGCACTGTCGTTCTTGGTGAAAAAGAATTTGTCTCCAGCCTTGGCGGTCATCTTGTCGTCAATTCTCTTTTCCTTGAAGCCATTGGCGGTCAGGATTTTCTTCACGGTGTCCACAGCCAGGAAATTGCATGGACTGTTATCGAGGAACTCCAGTAACGAGCTCACATAATTATTGGTTTTGTTCATAATATGTTGTTATTTATTGTATTGTTTATATTCCGTAATAGATGGCGTTCAGTGCTCGTAGAACATTACATAGGGTCTGTCCCCAGTAGTTGACAAAGTTGATCTTGCACTGGCACAGCATTTCGTGTTGTGTCTCGGTCAACGCATCTTGTATCGAGTGGATGAGATTAAAAAACTCTTGATATAGGTCCGCCAGATTCTCAGATACCGAGGCCGAGATGGGCGTGTCGCTGTATTTCATGTCTTCCATGAATACCTCCAGATAGATGTCCTCCTCAGCCATGATCTGTGCCACACGCTCACGTATCAGGTCATAAACATCCTCCTCGAGTGCCGAGTCGATATATTCCTCACTATAGGTGTTGTCCTCGATGTCATTGACAGTGATATACAGGCGAGGCAGCAGCTTCAGCATCTGGGCTACAAATTGATCGCGCGTCTCGCACTCGTTAGAGTGCTCTAACGCATGGCAATATTCGTTAGCAAGGGCGATAAACGCCAACTCATTAGGTGTTAGCTTGTCCATTTATTGTTTTGTCTGTTGATTGCAGTATAAGTTGTGTCGGTCGATGTAGTTAAGGACTTCGTCGGGAACGTAATAGCGCACGCTTTTCCCTTCGGCAAGTCGTTGGCGAATCTGGGTAGATGATAATTCGATGATGGGAGCATCTATCAGTTGAACGCGATCTTGCAATTCTTGTGGTATGATGACTTCATGGCCCAGGCGAGGATAGATGATCACATGGTATTTAGCCAGAATTTCATCGCTGTTTCGCCACTTGCCGAATACTTCCCAGTTGTCACCACCGATAACGAGATAGAATTCATCGTTAGGAAACTTGGCTTGCAGGGCATTGAGCGTGTCAATTGTGTAGGACGGACGCGGCATTGTGAACTCAAATGCCGACGTCTCTGCGCCTTCCAGTGGACGGGATACCATCTCGACCATGCGCAGGCGGTCGGTATCGGCCACTTGCCGTTGCTTGTCCACCTTCAACGGATTCAATGGCGATACCATCAACCACAACCTGTCCACTACACCACTGCTGATGATGTGGTGGGCGATGATAGCATGTCCACAATGTATCGGGTCAAATGAACCGCCAAATATTCCAATCTTCATTTAATATATAAGCTCTTTAAAGATGTATAACCCGCAAAATTAACAAAATCTCATGATGAACGCAAATTATTGTAGCTAATTTTATAAACAAGAACAACCATTGGAACAACAGTTGGCAACTGAATCGTTGCTTGAAGTTGTGCCGATGGTTGTTCTTGTGGTCTGACGAGTGGGTCAGTGTGCGATAAAGGCGGCGATCAGGTTGTGAACCTCGTTGACAGCATCATCAAGGACGTCATTGATAACAGTGTGGTCAAATTGTGGACCAATCGAGATTTCAAATTCGGCCTTATCGACCCTGGCCTTGATGTCTTCCATGCTGTCGGTACCACGGTTGATGAGTCGCTGGCGCAGGACTTCCACACTGGGTGGCTGAATGAAAATAGCCAACGCACGGTCGCCATACATCTTCTTGACGTTAACACCGCCTAACACGTCAAGGTCAAGCACGACATTCTTTCCCATGCCAGTGATGCGTTCCACCTCGCTCTTGGGGGTGCCGTAGAAACGACCTTTATAGACCTCTTGATATTCGACAAGCTCGTCGTTCTCAATCATTTTCTTGAACTCATCGATGGTCTTGTAATAATAGTCAACACCATGAACCTCCTGGCCTCGGCGAGGACGGGTCGTAGCCGATACCGAGAATGCCAACTTGAGTGACTCGTCTTGCATGATGCGACCGATGATGGTCGATTTGCCGGACCCTGACGGTGCCGAGATGATGATTAATTTGCCTTGTTCCATTTTCTGTTTTCAGTTTGGTAACGATATAGCAGTTTACCCTGCGTTGAAACGTCTCTGCATCGAACCGTGCTAACGCACGGGAAATTAAAAGAAAATTAAATTTTAAAATTAATTTGTTTAATTTCCCGCCCGACAGGGCGGTTAATACCACCAATGGGCCAACATCTATATCATTGTTTTCAGTTTTGAGGTCAGTGTTACGTGTGCCACGGCTCTGCCGTGGTAATATTCACTCACAACACATTGAGCACTTGCTCCTTAATCTGTTCAAGGTGGTCCTTCATGCGAACGACCAGATTCTGCAACTCGGCCTGATTGGCCTTAGAGCCCATAGTGTTCACCTCGCGACCGATTTCCTGGCTGATGAATCCCAACTTCTTGCCTTGTCCAGGTTCTTCACTATGCATGGTCTCTATGAAGTAATTCAAGTGGTTCTGCAAGCGGATCTTCTCCTCGGTGATATCGAGTTTCTCGATGTAGTAAATGAGTTCCTGCTCAAAGCGGTTCTTGTCATAGTCCACCTCCTTGATCTTGGCCAGGGAGTCAAGGATGCGTGCCTTGATTTTCTGAGTGCGAGGCTCCTCGTAACGTGGCACCTCGTTAAGTAGCGCCTGGATGGCGGCAATTTTCTCCTCAAAGAAAGTCGCAAGTCTTGCTCCCTCTTGACGGCGGAAATCAATCAGCTGTTGGGTTGCTTGAGTGACAACTTCCTTGACAATGGTGAGTTCCTGCTCGTCGGCTTCGGTGGCCTTGGCGTCGGTCTTCAGTGCATCGGGCATGCGCAGCAAAGTGGCATACCAGTCCTCGGGCTGTGGTAAATTCAGCGCTGAGGCCATTTCCTCGATTTGGGTTTTGTATTGTTGCAGCATCGGGATGTTTATAGTGCCTGACGTGGCACCCTCGATGGGCTCACAATAAACAAATAGATCAATCTTGCCACGCATCAATGCCTTCGACACGATGTTGCGCAGTTCCATCTCAATCTCACGATGACTCTGAGGAGTACGTACCCCAAAATCCAGTTGTTTGCTGTTCAGTGACTTGACTTCGGCGGTGATTTTCTTGTTGTTATAGACTTTTACCGCTTTGCCAAATCCGGTCATGGATAGTATCATTGTCAAATTAGATTTTGCTATATTCGGCAAAATTACAAAAAATTTAATTCTTCAAGATATATTCTTTGCAAAATCTCGCAAATTGTTAAGAATGGACGAAAAAACTGAAAGTTGAAAACCGTAAATTGAAAACTTATTTATACCTTTGCCGTTTGGACAATAAGGCCAACGCCAATAAACTTCTACAGAATGGAAAACTCGACTTTAGCAATCGTGGTGCCTTGCTACAACGAAGAGGAAGTGCTGCCACAGACCAACCAGCAATTGAGAGCTCTGCTCGATGGCATGATGCGTGAGCACTTGGTGAGCGAGGAGAGCTACATCCTCTATGTGAACGACGGGTCACGTGACCGCACATGGGAAATCATTGCTGGTTATAGTGAGTCCGATGCCCACGTTCGAGGACTCAAGTTGGCTGGTAACGTGGGCCACCAGAACGCTCTCATGGCTGGACTTGATACCGCTCGCCAGGATGCCGATGTCACTGTGTCGATTGATGCCGACTTGCAGGATGACATCCATGCCATTCCTGATATGGTCATGAAATATGACGATGGCTGCGACATCGTCTATGGTGTGAGACGCAAGCGCACGACCGACACTTTCTTCAAGCGTACCACGGCTCAGTTGTTCTACAAGTTTATGAGCAGTATGGGCGTTAAATCGGTATATAACCACGCTGATTTCAGGCTGATGAGTCGCCGTGCGGTTCACGCCCTGTGTCAGTACGACGAGCGCAACCTGTTCCTGCGTGGACTGGTGCCACTGTTGGGATATAAGTCCGATTCGGTTTACTATGACCGCTTGGAGCGTCAAGCAGGCGAGAGCAAGTATCCCTTGAGCAAGATGCTGTCTTTTGCTATCGACGGCGTGACCTCGTTCAGTGTCAAGCCACTGCGATTGATTTTTGACCTTGGTATGGTGTTCTTGCTCATCAGCATGGGAATACTCATCTATGTGATTGTGGCTTTGTGCCAGGGACGTGGAGTGCAGGGTTGGGCCTCATTGATGTTGTCTATCTGGTTTGTGGGGGGATGTGTTCTCATTTGCCTCAGTATCATTGCTGCCTATATTGGTCGCATCTACACCGAGGGCAAGCACCGCCCGCGCTATAATATTGAGAAATACTTGAAATGACAATGATGACCGATAAGCCGAACCATAATTCTTGCCTCGTGCCACAACCTGGTGACATCAAGTTGTTCTTGACCGATGTTGATGGCACATTGACCGACGGTGGCATGTACTACGGTACCGATGGCACAGAGTTCAAGAAATTCAATACCCGTGATGGCATGGGGCTGCAATTGCTGCAACACACTGGTGTCAAGGTGGGTATCGTTACCAGCGAGAACACGCCCATCAATGTGAACCGCGCCCGCAAGCTCGGTCTTGACTACCTCAAGCAGAGTGCCCGTGATGGCGGTAAGCTGGCTGCTACCCGCGAGATATGTGACGAAATGGGAATCAACTTGGAGCAGGTAGCCTATGTCGGCGATGATGTGAACTGTTATGACTTGCTTTCGGCCGTGGGGTGGGCGGCATGTCCTGCCGACGCTTGTGACAAGGTGAAGTCAATACCTGGCATCCTTGTGTTGAATCGTCGAGGCGGTGACGCATGCGTGAGAGAATGGATTGATATGATACTGGCCAAACAATGAGCGAGGGCGTCGATAAGCAGAATTTGAAGGATAAAACAGCCCAAGGCTTATTTTGGGGCTTCTTGAGCAGTGGCGGTATGCAACTGCTCAATCTGATTATCGGAATCTTTTTGGCTCGCCTGCTGTCCCCCGGCGAATACGGCATCGTGGGCATGTTGGCCATTTTCTCGCTCATTGCCGGGAACCTGCAAGATAGTGGCTTTGGTGTGGCATTGATCAACATCAAGAACATTACTCACAACGACTATAATTCGGTGTTCTGGGTGAACATTGTGGTGAGTCTGTTTCTATATGCTGTTTTGTTCATGTGTGCGCCGCTTATTGCCGCATTTTATCATCAGCCCTGCCTCATACCGTTGTCGCGGTTCATCTTTTTAGGCTTTATCTTTGCAGCGATAGGCATTTCACCTAATGCATTACTCACACGCAATCTTCGAATCAAGGAAAAAGCGATTATTTCTCTAGTTGCTCTTCTCACAGCAGGAACAGTGGGCGTGGTAATGGCTCTCAATGGCTTTTCCTATTGGAGTCTTGCAGCGCAACAAGTATTATATAATGTGATCGTGTGCATTGGGCGGTATTTTTTTGCCCGTTGGTATCCCACCTTCAAGGTTGATTTTACACCAGTGAAGCAGATGTTCTCATTCAGCTACAAGGTGTTGATAACCACAATATTAACAACTATCAATAACAATGTGTTGACCGTCATCTTTGGTCGCTTGTTTCCTGCCATAGCGGTAGGCAACTACACACAGGCCAATAAGTGGAACACCATGGCCAACCAGTTGGTTGCCAATACAGTGGCTCAGGTGGCTCAGCCTGTTTTTACGCGTGTCAACGACGATAATCATGAGCGTCAGCAGAGGGTTTTCGGCAAGATGCTGCGTTTCACGGCATTCTTGGCTTTCCCTGCCATGTTTGGGTTGTCGCTTGTAGCACCTCAGGTCATTCTGCTTACCATCGGTGACAAGTGGATAGATAGTATCCCCTTGTTGCAGATCCTGTGTGTCAGTGGTGCCTTTTTCCCCCTCTTTACAGTCTATCAGCACCAGATCTTGAGTTTAGGGAAGTCCGACTACTACATGTGGATCACGTTAGCTCAGATTGTCTTTATGCTGGTTGCAGTGCTTGCTTGTCACTCCATGGGAATCATGGCGATGACGATAGCCTTTGCTGTTATCAATATTTTGTGGCTGTTTGTTTGGCAGGTGGTTGCATCACGATTGATTCAGTACCGCATGACGACCATGTTGCGTGACGTGTTGCCTTTCTTGTTCATCTCGCTTGCAGTGATGGGGGTGACCTATTTACTGACACTCCCCATTCACAACTTATACCTGTTGCTGCCAGTGAGGGTTGTGCTGGCAATCCTCATCTATGCTTCGGTGATGAAGTTGTCGGGAGCTGTAATCTTTAAGGAATGCACCGATTACTTGTTTGGGAGGTTGAGGAGGAATCGGCAGTAATGCAATGATGTTAGTGGGAATAGTAAAGCTCTGATGATATTGATGGGGTCTTTGCCCCTTGTATGAAAGATCTCAAAACGATGCTTGAGGCACATCTTGACTAATCTGATGAAGTCAACAGGGCGTCTGGAAATCAATAGTTCCATGAATTTGATACCCTCCTTGCAGGTGCTTGAGGTTGACTGCATATTTTTGATAAAGTTCATTTGCACGGTGTAGCGCTCGGCGGTGAGTGTCTTCATCTTGCTGTAATGGCGCAGTGACCAGCTCAAGATGTGGAGTGCGTTGGTGGCCGAGGGAAGGCTGCTTGAATAGGATGAATAGGTAGCGGCTGATTGATATCGACGATGGCGAACCAGGGCTTTATCAACAAATGCGATACTGTCATGGGCTGCTGCCACGAGTGCCAGGATAATGTCATACATCCGGGTTTGATACATGATTTCACATCCCTCCTTGGGCAGCAGTTGTAACAGTTCCTTGCGCATGAGAATCGTGTGTCCAGGAATCTCATTGATAAATAGCAATCGATACAGATTGTAGTTGGGCATTCTGCTGTCATAATGAGCAAATGAGCCGTCATCAGAGAATGCCTGGGAATGACATGAGCACATCAGTCGATCACCGATGGCGTTAACCTGGTCAGCGATTTTGTCAGGTTCCCAGATGTCATCTTGGTCACATATTGCAATGAAATCTCCTGTGACTTTTTCAAACGCAGAGAAGAAATTGCTGTTAATGCCATGCTTGTCGGTGTTGACGCTCAGGTGGATATTTTCATGTCTGCTGGCATAATCTGTGGCAATCTGTATCGTGTTGTCAGATGAACCATCATCTTGAATGATAATCTCATGCACGGGGTATGTTTGGGCGACGAGACTATCAAGCTGCTCTTGTAGATACCTGCCGCCATTGTAAGTGCACAGCACGATTGATACGAGAGCCGTACCTTCACGATGACTAACTGTTTCTTGTTGATTCATGCTACAAATTTACAAAATAATTGTGGACTATATACAATTCAAGAAAAAGAAATCGCATTTTGCCGATTGGCATGTGATGGATTGTGGCTCATGAGGCATGGTGGACCCATCTGCAATCAATTTATGACGATAATTGAGACGGGTTTTCAATTCTTTTATGTACTTTTGTGCGAGTATGAGATAAAGGCGCGTACAACCCCCTTTATCTTTATAAACAGTGTAAAAACTTCAAACAAGATATAGTTTATGACAAAAGGTGAAATTTTAGTTACTGGCGGAACCGGCTTTATCGGTTCGCACACTACGGTAGAGCTGCAGCAGGCAGGATATGAGGTGGTCATTATCGATGACCTGAGTAACAGTAACATCGAGGTGCTGGACGGCATCGAGCGCATCACGGGTGTGCGCCCCGTTTTTGTCGAGGGCGACTGCACCGACCGCGCAGTGGTGCGCAAGCTCTTTGAGGACAACCCTGGCATCGCGGGCATCATCAACTTTGCCGCCAGCAAGGCCGTGGGCGAGAGCATCGAGAAGCCCATCATGTACTATCGCAACAACCTCAACATCTTGCTCAACTTGTTGGAACTCATGCCCGAGTTCGGCGTGAAAGGATTCGTTTTCTCCTCGTCATGCACCGTCTATGGCGAGCCCGACAAGAACCCCATCACCGAGGACGCTCCCACCAAGAAGGCCACCTCGCCCTATGGCGCAACCAAGCAGATCTGTGAGGACATCATCCACGACGTCATCCGCAGCGGTAGCCCCATCAAGGCCATCCTGCTGCGCTACTTCAACCCCATCGGTGCCCATCCCAGTGCCGAGATCGGTGAGTTGCCCAACGGTGTCCCCCAGAACCTGGTGCCTTACCTGACTCAGACGGCCATCGGCGTGCGCAAGGAGTTGAGCATCTTTGGCGACGACTATCCCACGCGTGACGGCTCCTGCATCCGCGACTTCATCAACGTCGTTGACTTGGCCAAGGCCCACGTCAAGGCTCTGGAGCGCATGCTTGAGGACAAGAGCGACGAGGCACTCGAGATCTTTAACATCGGCACCGGCAACGGAACTTCTGTGCTGGAGTTGCTGCACTCGTTTGAGCGTGCCACTGGCGTCAAGGTGCCTCACAAGATTGCACCGCGTCGTCCCGGTGACATCGTCCAGATTTGGGCCGATCCCAAACGCGCCAACGAGGTCCTGGGCTGGCATGCCGAGATTTCCCTCGATGACACCATGCTCAGCGCCTGGAACTGGCAGAAACGCCTCCGCGAGCGTGGCATCATGTAATAGATATTGCACGATAAATGGTAGGCAATCCCTCTTTTAATCAAGAAGAGCTCAGGGCTAGATTTAACCCTGAAGGCTCACCTCTGCGTCGCCAGCAGATGGTCATGCTGGAGATGCTCAATGTGCTGGACCAAATATGCCGCAAGCATGATATTCCATACTTCCTGTATGGTGGTACCTTGCTTGGCGCATTCCGTCACAATGGATTTATACCGTGGGATGATGACTTGGATGTGGCTATGATGCGTAAGGATTACAAGAGATTATTGCAGGTCTTGCCAACTGAATTGCCTGATAACATTGTATTGCAAACCAATGATACAGATCGCAATTATTTTCTTTTTGTAGCTAAGTTGCGAGATAAGCATTCGTTCCTGGATGAGGGTAGATTTGACAAGGTGTTCAAGGAACGTGGCATCTTCATTGACATCTTCCCGTTGGAGAGGCTTCTTCCATGGACTCAGCGACTGCGCTTGCAGAGCGTGGCTTACAACTTCTTCCGCAAGGGCGACGGCAATGAATCATCAATGAAGAAGATTCGGGTCCTGACCTGGTTCAATCGTCATGTTTCATTTCCGTTGCTGCGTTGCATCAGCCGTTTGAGTGGTACCAAAGCCCTCATGTGCGATTACGGAATCCCTTTTCACAACATCTATGACTTGAGAGACGTCTTCCCCTTGACCACCCACGTGTTTGAGGGCGTCCAGCTCCCGGTCCCTGGCAATAGCCATCACATGCTGCAAACCATGTTTGGCGACTACATGCAACTTCCTGATGACCTCGACCATGTCTATCACCACGTCGAGCGCCTGGAATTTTACGATAAATAAGTATTTTACCCGTGACAAATTAGACAAGTTATGCAAGCAATAATCTTAGCGGCTGGAATGGGCCGTCGTTTAGGCAAGTATACTCGAGATAATACCAAGTGCATGTTGCCTGTCAATGGCATTAGGCTGATAGATCGCATGTTGGAACAGTTGTGCCAACTGAATTTGTCGCGTCTGGTGATTGTGGTGGGTTATAAAGGCCAGGAATTGATGGATCATATCGGTAACCGTTATGAGGAACGTTTACAGATAGAATATGCCAACAATCCTATCTATGACAAGACCAATAACATCTATTCGCTGGCACTGGTGAAGGATAAGTTGACCGAAGATGACACACTGCTCATCGAGAGCGACTTGATTCTTGACGACAGCCTGTTTCAGATGATACTTGATGATCCATTCCCTAATTTGGCTTTGGTCGCCAAGTATGAAACCTGGATGGATGGCACAATGGTCCGCATCGATAAGGACAACAATATCGTGAACTTTGTTCCCAAGAAGGCTTTCAGATACTCCGAAGTGGACACTTACTACAAGACCGTAAATGTCTATAAATTCAGTAAGGACTTCTCGACAAGGGTCTATGTGCCGTTCCTTGATGCTTATTGCAAGGTGATGGGTGATAACGAGTATTATGAGCAGGTGCTGCGGGTAATTACCTTGCTGGATCAGGCCAATCTCAAGGCATTGCCCATCGGGGACAAGCCGTGGTATGAGATTGATGACGTTCAGGACAAAGATATCGCTGAGGCCATTTTCTCACCCGAGAAAGACAGATTGCAGAA
Organism: uncultured Prevotellaceae bacterium; assembly: GCA_947165675.1. GTDB lineage: Bacteria > Bacteroidota > Bacteroidia > Bacteroidales > Muribaculaceae > Sodaliphilus. The sequence continues at coordinate 50,569 of CAMVBJ010000009.1, read as the reverse complement.
GTATAACGCTCGCTACGGCGGTTATTGGCGTTTCCCACAGATGCTGGATTTCTGTTATCTCGTCAATCCGTTTTTCCCGACCAAACGCATGCGCGAGGAAATGCGTGCCAACTTTGATGTGCTATTGACACAATATCCAAGTGGCATGGCTGTCAATTCGTTGTTGGCAGGCAAGTATTTTGGTGTCAGCAGTCAGTATATCATCGTGGGAAACGGCGCAGCCGAGTTGATTAAGAGCCTGATGGAACAGTTTCTGGAGCAAGACAGTAAAGTGGGTGTCGTGTATCCGACATTTGAAGAGTATCCACACCGGTTGTCTAAGGATTCCATCGTTCCATTTTACCCAAACAATCCGGATTTGCGTTATTCAGCCGATGATTTAAGGGCATTCTATGAATCCAAGGATATTCAGGCGCTGTTGCTTGTCAATCCCGACAACCCTTCAGGTAATTACATCCCCAAGCAGGATGTGCTGGATTTAGCCGCCTGGTGTGCTCAACGTGGTGTCAGGCTGATTGTCGACGAATCGTTTGTGGACTTTTCAGACGAGGAACCGGCAAATACTCTGCTAAATGATGATATCCTTGAGCAATACCCGGAGTTGTTGGTGATGAAGAGCATCAGCAAGTCTTACGGTGTTCCCGGCCTTCGGTTGGGTGTACTGGCTGGAGCTGATACCGCATTGCTGGACAAGATGAAAAAGGATGTAGCCATCTGGAACATCAACTCATTTGCCGAGTTCTATATGCAGATTTTCAACAAGTATGAGTCTTTCTACAAGAATGCATGTGTGAACTTTGTGAACGAGCGAAATCGTTTTGCCGAGCAATTGTCTTCAATCCCTTATCTACGGGTCATTCCTTCACAAGCCAATTACTTCCTGTGTCAAGTAACCAAGCATTACACGTCAAGGCAGCTGACCGAGAGGTTGCTGAATGACCATAACATACTGATCAAAGACTGCGACACCAAGACCGGTCTTGAGGGAAAGAACTTCATCAGAATCGCCATACGTGACCAGAAGGACAATGACCGCCTGGTCGATGCGCTGATGACATACTGTTGATACTGATATCACAGATTAGAAAACAATCGTTCCTGCAAAGAATACCGCAGGAACGATTGTTTGTTTTTTGAAATGGTGAGGATCAGATCCAGAATTTTGAGGTCTCCTTGTTTTGGTTGAAACTTGGAATTTCAGGATTGTCGGCCAGCATGTCATACAGATGGCTGGAATACACGGCATCATGTAGGCCCAGGCCTATGTTGTAGCAGATAATCCTCTCGGTGTCATTCTCTCGTCCAGGGTTGTTGCCCAGCAGGACTTGGCTCAATTCGTCATATTTCTTGAAACGTGAAAAGTATTTGAAACCTTGCACGTGACCGGTATCGTCACCGAATATTTTGTCAAAGAACAAATCGCAATTCTGGAAACCGCGTGTGTGGACGGGGATGAGCAATATTCCGGGCTGGAACAGGCTGTCGTCCGGACACAGGATGCCATTGGCCGAGGTGATACAGGAAATGAGCACTTTGGATTGCTTGACCAGCGTTTCGATGTCGTCTTCAATCTCTATTTCAAGATTGTCATAGTTCTTGAAGCGCTGCATGAAGTGCTCGGCTTGGTCCTTGTACCTCAATAATCTGAACACCACTTTGCGGTCGCGATTGTCCTCGAGAAGGCACAAGGCAGTGGCACGGGCGGTATTGCCCAGCCCGATGAACGAATATTCATTGCATCCCGATGGCTTGAACATCCTGGCCGACAGCGCGGCGACGGCACCTGTCCTCATGTTGGTGATCCAGTCGCCGTCCATGATGGCCAGTAGGTTGCCCTGCTTGGAGTCATAGACCAGGATGTCACTGCCCAAGGACGGCTCTTGGCCGGCAATGCGGTGTACCTCCTTCATGGTGAAACGGCCGTAGCGCTCAGGCAAGAGGCACGGCATGGTGTTGAAGAAATCGTCTCCCTGGGGATGAATACTGACTTTGGGTGGCAAGGTTGCCTCATATTTCATCTTGAAGGATTCCTCTACCCATTCAATGCATTGTTTGGGAGAGATGCCGGCGTTAACAACATCTTGGTGGCGAATGATCTTAACGGTATTGCCCATCTTGTAATAAATTTGTTAGAGTGATGATTTATGAGCACAAAGGTAAGTATATATTTTGAAAAAGACAACGATGCCTTGATAATTGGCTTGGGATGGCTGTGGCGGTCATGGATAACAAAAAGCACCGGCTCTCAACCTTGCGGTTGGGAGTCGGCAACTTGTGGTCTTTAAAAAGAACGGGGTTCTTTTCTTATGCCTCGGCGGCGGGAGCCTCTTCGGCAGCGGGAGCAGCGTCCTCGGCGGGAGCCTCAGCAGCGGCAGCCTCCTGAGAGGCCTTTGCAGCCTCAGCCTCGGCAGCAGCCTTAGCGGCAGCGATCTCGGCTTTCTTCTTGGCTACAGCCTCAGCCTTTGCCTCGTTCTTCTTGGCCTCCTCAGCGATGGTCTTCTTGTAATCGGCCTTCTTGTCGTCGCGCTCCTTGTTACGGATAGCGTCGAGCTTAGCCTGCTTCTCGGCCTTCCAGGCCTCGAAACGCTTCTGAGCCTCTTCCTCGGTGAAAGCGCCCTTCTTGACGCCACCCTGGAGGTGCTTCATCAGCATCACGCCCTCGCGAGAGAGAATGTTACGTACAGTGTCGGTGGGAATTGCACCTACGTTGATCCAATAGAGTGCACGCTCAAAATTCAAACTGATGGTAGCAGGATTAGTGTTGGGGTTATAAGAACCAATCCTCTCAATAAATCTACCATCTCGTGGTGCCCTGCTATCGGCAATAACAATGGGATAGAACGCATAGTCCTTGTGACCGTGGCGCTGCAATCTGATCTTTGTTGCCATAATTCAATAATAACAGTTTAAATTTGTAATTAAAATATTTGTTTACACAAAAAGTGACCTTGTTGAAGGGTCACTTTTCACTTGTTGTCCTGGAAGGATTCGAACCCTCGCAAGCGGAACCAGAATCCGATGTGCTACCATTACACCACAGGACAATTCCTAATTGCGAGTGCAAAGGTACTGCTTTTTTTGATACCACCAAGAAAAAAATCAACTTTTTTTCAAAAAAAATCACTTTGGGTGGAAAAAAGCAGTACTTTTCGCTTCAATCTCTATTTTGTTATGCGTTTGGGAACGCGTTTGGACACGCTGATGGCTCCAGAGGGACAGACAAGGCGGCAGAGGTGACACCCGACGCACTTGTTGCCCACGATGTGGGGCTTGCGGTTGTCATCGAAGGTGATGGCCTGATGACCGCCATCCATGCAGGAGATGTGGCACCTGCCACAGCCGATGCACTTGTCACTGTCGATGAAAGGGAAGACGATCGTGTCGCGATCCAGGTCACTGGGCCTGACGACGTTGGAAATCTGCTCACCCACCAGGGATGACAGTTCGGTGATGCCTCGACTTGCCATGTAGTGCTGGAGACCGAGGGTCAGGTCATCGATGATGCGGTAGCCATATTGCATGACTGCGGTGCACACTTGAAGGTTGCTGCAGCCCAGCTGGATGAACTCGAGCGCGTCTTGCCAGGTCTCAATGCCGCCAATACCGCTCAGGCGCGGCCTCTTCATCACGGGGTTCTGGGACATCTCGAGGATGAAGCGCAGGGCGATGGGTTTGACGGCACGTCCCGAGAGACCCGAGACGGTCCACTTGCCTGAGACTTCGGCCCGCTCATCCATGGTCACGCTCTTGATGGTGTTGATTGCACTGATCGCATCAGCGCCAGCGAAATAGGCTCCCATGGCAGGATTACTCATCATGGTGATGTTGGGGGTCATCTTGGGAATGACGGGTATGGAAATGGAACGCTTGACATAGGACGTGTAGAAGGTCACTAACTCGGGGTTCTGACCCACGTCGCTGCCCATGCCTGCCAGACGCATCTGTGGACACGAGAAGTTCAGCTCTACAGCATCGACACCAGCACGATCGGCCATCTTGGCTAACTCGATCCATTGTTCCTCGGTTGAGCCCATGATGGAGGCCACAACAATCTTGTTGGGATAATTCTTCTTGAGGCGGCTCAGAATTTCAAAATCCACCTCAGCAGGATTCTCGCTCAATTGTTCCATATTGCGCAGGGCGGTGAAATCGCCCTTGTCGCCCTCGCGGTGCATGACGTCAAATCGAGGCGAAACCTCGTTGATCTCATCCAGGCAGATGGTCTTGTAGAAGACGCCTGCCCAACCGGCATCAAAGGCACGGGCCACCATCTCATAGTTGGTACATACGGCTGATGAGGCAAGGAAGAATGGATTCTCACAGTTCAGCCCACAGAACTCGATGGACAGACTGGGCAAGTCGGCACGAGCGGGCTCGGGCAACTGCTTCACTATTTCACGGATGCGGATGGGACGGTCGTAATGGATGCAGGCATGCTCAGCTTTCTCTAAGTCGCTTTCGCAGCAGCCTTCCAGCCACTGGCGGGCAATGCCTTCGTTACCGAAACGCACCGCACGAATGGCCCTGGCTACATCACCCTTGCCGCAGGCGCGGCTACAAGGCGCATTATCACACAACATACAACGAGCCGCTTCTTCTCTCAGATTCATTTGGTTATTGATGTTCATATAGATAATTAGTTTTAGTTATTAGTCTTTAATTGCATATACCTTATAGAGAAATGTAAAGAATTGATGACAGCCGTTACTCAAAGCGCATCGTGGCCGTCGGCTTGATGGTTGAAATGATGTGGCTGGCACCAAGCAGGGTGAGGTAGGACACAGCGATGATGCCCACATTGAGCAGCACCAGCGCGGGAATGCTCAGCTGGATAGGGACGTAGGGCATGTAATAGGCCGTCGGGTCAAGTCGCACGACGTGGCCAAACTTCTGTATCAAGGCAAGGCCAATGCCGATGATGTTGCCGATGAGGAGTGCCTTGGCGATAAGTTTCCCTGTCAGGTAGATAAAGATGCGGCGAATGGAGCCATTGGTTGCGCCCATAGCCTTGAAATTGCCGACGATGCGGATGCGCTCCAGCACAATCATCAGCATGGCCGAGATGAGCGTGAACGCAGCCACAATCATCATCAACGTGAGGATGATGACCACGTTCATGTCCAGCATCTGCAACCAGGCGAAAAACGGCATGTTGTTCTGGTGGGTGGAGGTGACGATAAACAGGTTCTGACTCTCGTGCTGCACGGTGTTCTCGGCCAGCAAGGAGTAGAGGCCGTAAGAATCAGACTCCAAGTCGCTGGTGTTCTTGAGATTGATAGAGACCTGAGTGCCTGTGTCGCCATGCCAGCCGTTCACCCCCTGGATGATGCCGATGCCACCGATGACATAGGCGTTGTCAAACGCCTCAAGGTCGGTCTCGAACACTCCACTGATGGTGAGGTTCCTCACCTTGATTTTGTTGTCAATAAAGTAGGTGAGCACTTTGTCTCCAGCATGTAACTTCAGGCGATCGGCGACAGTCTTGGAGATGATGATCTGGTGGCTTGATGCCGTGTCGCTCACCGCGGGTGCTGTTCCTTCGATCATGCGCGATTGCAGATACCTGAAATCATAACCCTCGTCAACTCCCCTCATGATGATACCCATGAAGTCCTCGTCTGTCTTGAGGATGGCACTCTTGTCGGCCACGAGACTCATGCTCTCGACTTTTGCCGCAAAATTGCTGTCGCCTGCTATTGCTTCGCGCACTTCGCGTCCGTTGACGGTTGCATAGTTGTCGTCGATGCCCAGTGCAGCGTTGGTGACCCGCAGGTGGGCGTCCAGGTGCATGATCTTGCCCGAAATCTCACCCTTGAATCCCATCACGATGGCAATGGACAGGATCATCACGACCACGGCAAGGACTATGCCAACGAGGGCGACTGTAAGGCTCGGTGAGCCTTTCTGCCGCTCGTTGTTCAGGGCCATGCGCCGTGCAATATACAGTTCATGATTCATTTCAGCCGCAAAGGTAGTGTATTTTTCAATTATTTCTATTACTTTTGTTGACACAAAATGAAATTCAAGTAACAAGCATGAAGCGTTTTTTTTCTTTTTTTATTGCTATATTCGCTTTGTCGATTGCCGTGCAGGGTGGGGTGGTCAGGCTGGCCATCTTGAGTGATGTGCACGTGACTCCCGGTAATGCCAACGAGGGCAAGCTGCGTGAAGCCGTGGCCGAGATCAACGCAACCGACGTTGATGCTGTGCTGATGACCGGTGACCTCACCAACGAGGGTAGCGACGTGCAGTTGCAGGGCATCAAGGGCATTCTGGACGGAATCGCTCACCCGCTCTATGTTATCCCCGGTAACCACGAGAACAATTGGAGCCAGAGCGCCTGCAAGACGTTCAATGACCTGTGGGGTGGCGACCGCTTTGTGTTCACGGTCGATAACCTTGTCGTCGTGGGCATGAACTGCGGCCCGTTCATGAAGATGGGCGACGGCCACATCAAGCAGGAAGACCTGCTGTGGCTCGACAGTACCCTCAATGTGATGGTCAAGCCTGGCATGAAGGTGCTCAGCGTCAACCACTATCCCATCCTTGACGACCTGGACAATTATCGGGCTTACGTCGATATCCTCAAGAAATACCCTGTGATCACTCACCAGTGCGGTCATTATCACCGCTGGCGCCTCTACGAGACCGACGGTATCAATGGCGTGATGGTGCGAGCCCTTGACATGGGCGGTGGCAACTATGGCTACACGTTGATGACCATCGATCTTGACAGGCAATGGATATATGTATATAATAAGGTGATAGGCAGCGAGCCCGAGGTCATGTTCTCTTATCGCATCAACACCGAGTATTTTACTCCCACGTTGCCTCAAGAGCACTATACTGTGCCGCCAGACATCACCATCGAGCGCATCGTGGCCGATGATGCGTCGATCTTCACTCGGCTGGGTGTTGATGACAAGAATATCTACTTCGGCAACTCGTTAGGCTATTGCAAGGCTGTGGATAAAAGGACGGGCGCCCTGCGCTGGCAATACAAGACCGAAGCCATGCTCTTCTCGCGTCCTGCCGTGAGTGACAAGTATGTCATCCTGCCCACGAGCGACAAGCGTCTCATCTGGCTCGACAAGAAGACTGGCAAGGCCCGCTGGCAATTTCAAGCCGATGGACCCTACGTTGCCGATGGTGTTGTCAGTGGTGGCGTCCTCTATCAAGGAGGCTACAAGACCTTTCAGGCCTGGGACGTGAAGCGTCATCGCCTGTTGTGGCACTATGACAGCATCAATAACTATTGTCAGGCAGCGCCAGTGGTTGATGGCAATGATGTCATCTTCGGGGCCTGGGACACCTATTTGCGTTCGCTCAACCGCCGCACGGGAAAATTGAACTGGCAATGGAACAATGGCAAGAACGCCAACCTCTACAGTCCTGGCAACGTCGTGCCAGTGGTAACCCCCGACCGCGTGGTCATCGTCGCCCCCGACCGCGTCACCACCGCTATTGACCGCCGTGACGGCACCCAGCTGTGGCGCGAGAAGAACGAGAACAAGGTGCGCGAGAGCCTGGGGCGCAGTACCGACGGCATGGTGGCATACGCCAAGACGATGGACGGCACACTCGTTGCCATGAGCACCGGTGACAAGTATCAATTCCTGTGGGAGGTGGACTTGGGCTTCGGCTACGAGCACGCCCCCTGCATTATCCTCGAGCGTTACGGCCACATCTATTGCGGTTCCCGCCGTGGCATGCTGGCCGTTGTCAATGCCGCTACCCATGAGTTGGAGTTCACCTGTCGCTTGGGCACCAGCGAGGTTAACGGCTTTGAGTATGACAACGAGGGAAATATCTACTGCTCCCTCATCGAGGGCACCATCTGGCGCATCACCCATCGTTAATCAAACAACCATAACAACTAATAAACAACTGAGACAACATCCATTTGCAAATAAATGTTGTCTCAGTTGTTATTATCGTAGTCCCAGTTGTCTGAAAAAAATCAGTCGAAATGCACAATTACATCAAGGGGACGCTCTTTTTTGATGTGAAAAATAAGAAAGTTGTCCTGGTTGTTTTTTTGTTGTTCCTGTTGTTTGAAAAATCAGTCGAAGTGCTTGCGGCGGAAGACGAAGTTGTGGCCTAAGTACTTGTCGCGGACGGTGGGATTGTCGGCGAGTTCCTCGCTGGTGCCTTGGAACAGGATTTTGCCCTCAAACAACAGGTAGGCCCTGTCGGTGATGCTCAGCGTCTCGGGGGCGTTGTGGTCGGTAATCAGGATGCCGATGTTTTTGCTCTTGAGGCTATAGACAATGCTCTGGATATCCTCCACAGCGATGGGATCGACACCGGCAAAAGGCTCGTCCAGCATGATGAAACGTGGATTGATGGCCAGGCCACGGGCAATCTCGGTACGGCGGCGTTCGCCACCCGACAGGCGGTTACCCAAGTTCTTGCGCACCTTCTGCAAGTGGAATTCGCTGATGAGTTGTTCCAGACGGTCCTTCTGCTCGGCGGGCGTGAGATTGGTCATCTCGAGGATGGTGCGTATGTTGTCCTCAACGCTCAGGGTGCGGAAGACCGAGGCCTCCTGGGGCAAATAGCCGATGCCTAACTGGGCACGACGGTAAACGGGCAGGTTGGTAATATCGACATCATTGAGGAACACACGACCCTCGTTGGGGGTGACAAGGCCAGTTGTCATGTAAAATGTGGTGGTCTTACCAGCTCCGTTGGGTCCCAGCAGACCAACGATCTCACCCTGATGCACGTTGATCGACACATGGTTGACCACCGTGCGCTGGCGGTATTTCTTCACCAGGTTATCCGTGCTAAGTACCAGCGTACCCGCCTCGCCCGACGCATTGAGCCTCGCCGCAGCCTCCTTGTCGCTGGATTTGGACTTGGGCTTCGGGGCATTGGCATCGGTGCTGCCATTTTTGCCGTTGTGTTGCCAGGGCAGTTTCATTTTTTCTTGCCAGTAGTCAAGCGACCCTTGATGTAGTCGGTAATGAGATTGATGGCGACCTCGTTGTTGCCGCCTTCGGGAATAATAATGTTGGCGAACTTCTTGGTCGGCTCGATGTGGAGCTGGTGCATGGGTTTGAGCACACGCTGGTAACGCTCGATCACGGCCTCGGCGGTGCGTCCACGCTCGATGCAGTCGCGTGAGATGACGCGTATCAGTCGATCGTCACCGTCGGCGTCAACAAACACCTTGATGTCCATCATCTTCCTCAGACGTGGGTCACTCAGGGCCATAATGCCCTCGATGAGCACCACGTCATGCGGGCCCATGGGGACGGTCTCCTTTTGGCGTGAACACGTCAGATAGCTATAGGTGGGCATCTCGATGGATTCACCCTTCTTGAGCATCTTGACATGCTCGAGGAGCAGGTTCCAGTCAAATGCGGCTGGTTCGTCAAAGTTGATGTTCTGTCGTTCCTCGGCAGGAACATGACTTGAGTCCTTGTAATAGGAATCCTGGGAAATCACACCCACCTCGCCCTCGGGCAAGCGTTCCATGATTTTGCGTACAACTGTTGTTTTACCAGAGCCGGTACCGCCGGCAATACCGATGATAATCATAAAATTAAGTTGTTTTTAGAGTTCATTGAAAATGTGGTCACGTGACCGTTAATCACGATTCAAACATACAAAGGTAGCAAAAATGTGGCAATCACATGGCGTTTTTCAAGAAAACTTGACATTTTTTTTAGGCATTAGGCTGTTTTATTCAATGTCATTAATTCAAGTTTCGCAAGTTGTTTACTTGCTCACTGCTTAATGTTTAAAGAAAACAGTTGTCAGTTGTCAGTTGTCAGTCGTCAGAATGCGGATGCCGCTGAAAACTGAAAACTTGAGAACTGAAAACTAAAGTTAAGGGTTAAGGTTAATGATATTTCGCTCAAACTTCAGGAAAATTTCCATAAAATCACAATTGCGGCCTTTTCATTAACCATTAACCTTTATCCTTTAACCTCAAGTTTTTAAAGTGGCATTGCTACTTTATAAACTTGAATCATTAATTTGCAGGCGACAGTGATTGATGCCAGCCCGATGGTTCTGTGTCAGTTTTACTGCCAATGTGTCACCTGGTCACTTTTGGCACACGGTTTGCAAGAACAGGAGCGGTGACTTGTGTCAAGCAGCCACCGACTAAGATTGAAATTAACAACATTAAAAACTAAAATAAAGAAAGAGAGATTTAATTATGGGTAAGATTATTGGTATCGATTTAGGAACAACTAACTCGTGTGTTTCGGTTCTTGAAGGCTCCAAGCCTGTTGTGATTCCCAACAGTGAGGGAAGGAACACGACCCCTTCGGTAGTTGCTTTCAAGGATGGTGGCGAGCGCATCGTCGGTGATCCTGCCAAGCGTCAGGCCATCATGAACCCCACGGGTACCGTATTTTCCATTAAGCGTTTCATGGGCGAGCAGTATGACCACGTCTTGAAGGATGTGGAGCGCATGCCCTACAAGGTGGTGAACAATGGCAGCAACCAACCCCGTGTGGAGATTGCCGGCCGCCAGTACACCCCGCAAGAGATTTCGGCCATGATTCTCCAGAAGATGAAGAAGACTGCCGAGGATTACCTGGGTACTACTGTTGACGAAGCTGTCATCACAGTACCTGCCTACTTCAACGATGCTCAGCGCAAGGCCACCAAGGAAGCCGGTGAGGTTGCCGGTCTGAAGGTGCAGCGCATCGTCAACGAGCCCACCGCTGCCGCTCTGGCTTACGGTCTGGACAAGGACAATAGCGACAAGCGCATTGCCGTGTTTGACCTGGGTGGTGGTACATTTGATATTTCTATCCTGGAATTGGGCGATGGCGTGTTTGAGGTAAAAGCCACTAATGGTGATACCCACCTGGGTGGCGATGACTTCGATCAGCGCATCATCACTTGGTTGGCCGACGAGTTCCAGCAGGAGAACGGAATGGACCTGCGTAAGGATCCTATGGCTCTGCAGCGCTTGAAAGAGGCTGCCGAGAAGGCCAAGATTGAGCTCTCCAGCTCCACCAGCACCGAGATCAACTTGCCTTATATCACACAGCTCGACGGTATGCCCAAGCACTTGGTTAAGACCCTGTCACGTGCCAAGTTTGAGCAATTGTGTGACGATTTGATCCAGAGCACGATTGAGCCCTGCCGTAAGGCTCTTGCCGATGCAGGTTTGAGCACGAGCGACATCAACGAGGTGATTCTGGTGGGTGGTTCAACCCGTATTCCCGCCGTTCAGCAGATTGTCGAGAAGTTCTTCGGCAAGGCTCCGTCCAAGGGCGTCAACCCCGACGAGGTGGTCGCTGTGGGTGCTGCCATCCAGGGCGGTGTGCTCACTGGTGATGTCAAGGACGTGCTGCTGCTCGATGTAGTGCCCCTGAGCGTGGGTATTGAGACGCTGGGTGGCGTGATGACCAAGCTCATCGAGGCTAACACCACAATTCCCGCCCGTCGCAGCCAGGTGTTCTCGACCGCTGCCGACAATCAGCCTGAAGTTGAAATCCACGTCCTGCAAGGCGAGCGTCCCATGGCTAAGGACTGCAAGACCCTGGGCCGCTTCCACCTCGATGGCATCGCTCCCGCTCCCCGTGGTATTCCTCAGATCGAGGTGACCTTTGAGGTCGATGCCAACGGTATCATGAACGTGAGCGCCAAGGATAAGGCTACTGGTAAGGAACAGAGCATCCGCATTGAGGCTTCAAGTGGCTTGAGCGATGCCGAGATCCAGCGCATGAAGGACGAGGCTACTGCCAACGCTGCAGCTGATGCCGCCGAGAAGGAGCGCATCGACAAGATCAACGGTGCTGATGCCCTTATCTTCCAGACCGAGAAGGTTCTCAAGGACAGTGGTGACAAGCTGCCCGCCGACATCAAGGGTCAGATTGAGGGTGCCTTGAATAAGCTGAAAGAAGCTCACAAGAGCCAGGATCTCGCTGCCATCGACACGGCAACCGCCGAGTTGAACTCCCTGTTCGAGAAGATGTATCAGCAGGCTGGTGGTGCACAAGGCCAGCCCGGTGCAGGCTTCGACCCCAACAACATGGGTGGTGCTGGTTTCCAGAATGGTCCCCAGCAGGGTGGTAACCCTGGTCAGGGCGGCGACAATGTCGAAGACACTACCTATGAGGAAGTGAAATAAAAAAAGATGAAGTGATATTTGAGGGTTAATAATTGACGTGGCGCGTGGCAGTGATTGTCCCGCGCCACAACTTTTTTGTCTCCGCCTATATTGGTAATGTGATTACGGCGTTAATCAAGCGGTAATCACATCAAAAGCAATCGATTGCACCAGATGGGTCAGATAATTAGCGGAAAAAGGTGAAAATTTGAGGATTTTTTTGTACCTTTGTGCCCAAATTTTCAAGTCTTAAAGTAAAACTCATGTTAGACTTACTGTTTGAAACCAGTTGGGAAGTGTGCAATAAGGTCGGTGGTATTTATGCCGTTCTCTCGACCAAGGCCAAGACCCTCCATCAACAATATAGAGATAACCTCATCTTCATCGGTCCAGACCTGTGGAGTGACGCGAATCCTTCGCCATCTTTCATCGAGTGCAGGACTCCGCTTGCTCCGTGGCTACGTCAGGCTAAGCTGCCCGAGGGGATGCGCGTGAGGGTAGGGCGTTGGGATGTCCCTGGAAAGCCTATTGCTCTGCTGGTTACCTATGAAGCCTTGTATCCTTTTAAGAATGCGCTTTACTCCGACATGTGGCAACGCTACCGTGTCGATTCTCTACATGCCTATGGCGACTACGACGAGTCCTGCATGTTTGCCTATGCCGCGGCACTTGTCATCGAGAGCATCGTCAAGTGGAAGAATGACCCCAACATCAAGGTCGTGGCCCATTTTGATGAATGGACTACAGGTATGGGGCTACTCTACATCAAGTCCCATCTGCCTCAAGTGGCAACGGTATTCACGACTCATGCCACGAGCATCGGGCGCAGCATCTGTGGCAACGGTAAGCCTCTGTATGACTACATGCCGGGCTACTTTGGCGACCAAATGGCAGGCGAACTCAACATGCAGTCCAAGCATTCGCTTGAGAAGGCCGCAGCCCATGCTGCCGACGCGTTTACCACTGTCAGCGACGTCACTGCCCGCGAGTGTCGGCAACTGCTGGAACGTTACCCCATGGTGACACCTAACGCCTTTGAGCAACACTATGTTCCCAAGGGAGCCAAATTGGTGGCCCAACGCAATGCCGCTCGTCAGCGAATGCTCGACGTGGCCAGTGCGCTCACGGGACAGCAATTCGGTGATGACACGATGTTGGTCGCCACCTCGGGACGATTGGAAATGCGCAACAAGGGCATTGACGTCTATCTTGACGCCCTTTCCTCATTGCGCAGTTCGCTCGAGTGTGTCACCAGCCAGCAACGCAGGGTGGTGGCTTTTGTCCTGGTTCCCGCTTGGGTGAAGTCGGCACGTGCCGACCTCGTCGATAATATGATGGTGGATGAGCCACATCGCCTGTTTGACCCTATCATCACCCACAACCTGTATAACGTCGATAGCGACCCCGTCTATAACCGCATCAATGCCCTCGGCTTCCATAACGAGGCGGGTGATAAGGTGACAGTCATCGACGTGCCTTGCTACCTGAATGGCAATGATGGCATCTTCAATATGGCATACTATGACCTGTTGCCTGGCCTTGATGTAGCCGTGTTCCCGTCCTATTATGAGCCGTGGGGCTACACCCCGCTAGAGAGTGCGGCCTTCGGTGTGCCGACGATCACGACCGACTTGGCTGGCTTCGGCCAGTGGGTGCTGGACTCGTTCGGTGATGACAGTGACAAGACTGGAATCAAGGTACTGCATCGCACCGATAGTAATTATAGCGACATCGTGCAGGCCATCGCATCCAGCCTGATTAACCTCTACGTGATGGACGCCAAGCAGGTCCTGACCGTGAGAAGAGGAGCTCGATCGACCAGCAAGGTCGCATCGTGGGAAAATTTCATCAAGTACTATGACGAAGCTTATCAGCACGCCATAGCAAAACGAATCAATAAAAAGAATAACATCTAACAACTAACAACCATATTTTTTATGAAAATTCAAGTCAGTAACTGTAACGAGCCTCAGTGGAGGAACATCACTGTGAAGTCCGAGTTGCCGGGCAAGCTCAACAAACTCAATGAACTCTCCCGCAACCTGTGGTGGGCATGGAACACCGAGGGTAAGACCCTTTTCCATGACTTGGATCGTGACACGTGGCGTGCCACCAGTGAGAACCCCGTGAAGATGTTGCAGCGTCTCTCCAACGAGAAGATTGATGCCATCCAGGCCGATGCTGCCATGATGGCTCGCATCGACAGCACCTATGAGCTCTACAAGGAGTACATGAAGAAGCCCCTTCGCAGCGATATCCCGTCCGTAGCTTACTTCTGTATGGAATACGGCCTGTGCAATGCCCTCAAGATTTATTCGGGTGGTCTGGGTATCCTCGCTGGTGACTATGTCAAGGAGGCCAGCGACCGCTGCGTGAACATGACTGCAGTGGGTTTCCTGTACCGCTATGGCTACTTCACCCAGACTCTGTCGATGGATGGCCAGCAGATCGCCAACTACCAGGCACAGAACTTCAACCAGTTACCCATTGAGCCTGTCCTTGACGAGAATGGCCAGCAGCTTGTGCACGAGGTGCCTTACCCCGGTCGCACAATTTATGCCAACGTGTGGCAAGCCAACGTAGGCCGCGTGAAGCTCTACCTGCTCGACACCGACATGGATCGCAATAGTGAGTATGACCGCGAGATTACCCACAAGCTCTACGGTGGAGACTGGGAGAACCGCATCAAGCAAGAGTACCTGCTGGGCATCGGTGGCGTGCTGCTGCTCAAGCGCTTGGGCATCAAGGCCGACATCTATCACTGCAATGAGGGTCATGCTGCACTGCTCAACCTGCAACGCCTGGTGGACTATGTGCAGGAAGACGGCCTGACCTACAACGAGGCCCTTGAGATCGTTCGGGCCACTTCGCTCTATACCGTTCACACTCCCGTGCCTGCTGGCCACGACTACTTCGACGAGGAGCTCTTCGGCAAGTACATGGGCGGCTACCCCGAGCGACTGGGTATCTCTTGGCAGGAACTCATGGACATGGGTCGCGAGAACCCTGGCAGCGATGAGCGCTTCTGCATGAGCACCTTCGCCCTCAACACCACTCAGGAGAGCAATGGCGTGAGCTGGCTGCATGGCGAGGTGTCCAAGAAGATGTTCTCGGGGCTGTGGAAGGGCTACGCCCCCGAGGAATCCCACGTGGGTTATGTCACCAATGGTGTCCACATGCCCACATGGGCCGCCAGCGAGTGGAAGGTGTTCTATCACCAGGTGCTCGGCGATGACTTCCTGGAGCACCAGGAACTTGAGTCCTCATGGGCTCCCTTGATGTCTGTTCCCGATGAGAAAATCTGGGAAATGCGCATGACGTTGAAGCAGAAGTTCATCCGTTTTGTCAAGCGTGACTTCAAGGAGAACTGGCTCAAGAACCAGGGTGATCCCACCCGCATTGCCAACATCGTGGACAAGATCAACCCCGATGCGTTGCTCATCGGTTTCGCCCGCCGCTTTGCTACTTACAAGCGTGCCCACCTCATCTTCAATGATCTGGAGCGCCTGAAAAAGATTGTTAACGATGAGCGCTATCCCGTCCAGTTCATCTTTGCCGGTAAGGCCCATCCTGCCGACGGTGCTGGCCAGGGCTTGATCAAGCGCATCATCGAGATTAGCAAGATGCCCGAGTTCCTGGGCAAGATCATCTTCCTCGAGAACTACGACATGACGCTCTCCAAGCGCCTCATCACTGGTGTTGATGTGTGGCTCAACACGCCCACGCGCCCGCTGGAGGCCTCGGGCACGTCGGGCGAGAAGGCCGAGATGAACGGATTGCTCAACTTCTCGGTGCTCGATGGTTGGTGGTATGAGGGCTACCGCGAGGGTGCTGGCTGGGCGTTGACCAGCAAGCGCACTTATACCGATCAGGCTCAGCAGGATCGTCTCGACTCGGCTACTATCTACTCCATGCTCGAGAACGAGATCATCCCCCTGTACTTCGCCAAGAACAGCAAGGGCTATTCTCCCGAGTGGGTGCAGTACATCAAGAATTCGATCTGCCACATCGCTCCTCACTACACCATGTCTCGCATGATGCGTGACTACTTCAACAAGTTCTATCGCCCGCAGGCTGCCCGCGCTCGTCAATTGATGGCCGACGACTATGCCGTCGCCAAGAAGATTGTCGCCTGGAAGGAGAATGTTGCCGCTCATTGGGATGACGTGCACCTCGTGGGAGATATCATGGGTAACCGCGAGGCCATCGCCAGTGGCAAGGCCGATATCGAGGTCACGATGCGTCTCGACACCGCTGGTCTGGGCCGTGATGTCAAGCTCGAACTCGTGGTCTATAAGGAGGAGGACGGTCAGGTCAAGTTCTATCGTGCCGAGCATCTCGATGTGGTTGCCGAGGACGGTAATATCCTGACCTACAACTGCAAGGTGCCCTTCCGCGAGAACGGCATGTTCCGTTACGCCTATCGCGCCTACCCCTGGTGCGACTTGCTGCCCCACCGCCAGGACTTCGCCTACCTCAAGTGGTTCTAAACCGCTACCGATAGTAAATGTATCAATCAAGGCCGCCAGGTCGCTGTGATGAATAGCGATCTGGCGGTCTTAATTGAAATTGCTGGTAAAAATGTGGGGGAATTGCAAAAAACCGAAGAATTTGCTTGTCGTTTCCAATTCTTTTGTAACTTTGTAAGTTAAAATGACAAATTGCGCCTCGTCGCGTCGATAAATGTTTGGCAAAAAGGGAAATATGTTCGGCAAACTCGCTGCCTGGATTGGCGGCGGACTACTGGGTATGGTAGCGGCACTGCCGTTTGCCGCCTATATCCCGTGGGTGCAGAACAAAGCCGCCGACATGGCTGCCGAGTATGCCAGCAAGAAGACCGGCATGGACATCAGCGTGGGTGATGTGAGGGTGAAGTTTCCGCTTGACGTGAGCGCAACCGACGTGCAGGTCATTGACCAGAACGGTGACACTCTCTTCAAGGCCGATGACGTTAAGGCTAATGTCAAGCCCAAACCACTGCTGGACAAGAAAGTGGAGGTTGACAACGTGTCGCTCAAGGGGGCCAAGAGCCAGGTCAAGACCGAGGACGGTTCAATGGACCTCGATGTGGATGTTGACGAGGCCAAGGTGGATGCGGCCAGTGTTGACTTGACTGGCAACAAGGTCGATGTGAACAACGCGTCGCTCAAGGGTGGCAAGGCCAAAATGAGCTACAAGCCCGAGAAGAAGAAACCCGACCCCAAGAAGGAACCCAGCAAACCCTGGAAGGTCAATGCAGGCAAAGTCACTGCCGATGATGTGGACTTCAAGATGGACATGAAACCCACCGTCGATCAACTTGATGCCAAGGTGGGCCATGCCGAGGCCCGGGATGTCAAGGTCGATACTGGCGAGAAGACTGTCGATGTGGGCGAACTCAACGTTGATAAGGCCGACGTGAACTATCAGTATCCCAGCAAGAAAGACGCCAAGCAATACCGCAAGGACCATCCCATGCCCGAGGAAACCGCAAAACCCGACGGTGGTGATGACAAGCCCTGGAAGGTCAAGGCCGATAAAGTGCGCCTGAGCAACAGCAAGGGCAAGTATTCCCAAACAGGCAAAAAGCCCAACAAGCCAGGTACTACGCTCGACCCCGATAACATCGAGGTCAATGATGTGAATGCCGCCGTCGACAACTTTGAGATGGACGGTGACAAGCTGAAGGTTCCCGTCAAGCACCTCAGCGGCAAGGAGCGCAGCGGCTTGCAGGTCAAGGACGCCAGCGGCACTGTCAACAAGGACAAGAACGGCCTGGACCTCAACGACATGAAACTCAAGACCCGGGGCAGCGACATCAAGCTCGACGCCCATGTGGATCAAGACATGCTTGACGGCAAGCCCAACGGCAAAGCCACCATCGACACCGATAGCAAGATCGACCTTAATGAGGTGGAGAAACTGGTCCCCGAGGCCCGTAAAGCCCTCAAGGACATTCCCCACAACAAGCCTGTGAAGATTAAGGCCAAGGCCCGTGGCAACCAGAAGCGTCTGGACGTGCAGTCGCTCGATGCCGACGTTCCCGGCATCGGCCGCATCAAGGGCAAAGGCACTATCTATAATCCCACCGACATGGACCGCATGAAGGCCAACCTCGATACCGAGGTGGACCTGCGTGACCCGAGTGTGCTCAACAAGATGCTGGGACTCGATGACGTGAAACTGCCCCCCATGAAGTTGAGTGGAAAAATCAATAAAGAGGGATGTAAATGGGTGGCCCGCAACCTGCGTGTCTCGACTGGTGGCGGCACCCTGCGTGGCGATGGCTACTATGACGTCTGCAACGAGAATTATGACGTGGATGCCCATTTCAGCAACTTCCCTGTCAAGTCATTCTTGCCTGACTATGATGTCAGGAACCTCACGGCCAGTGTCAATGCCCGTGGTCACGGCTTTGACTTCACGGACTGTGGCAGCACCTGGACCGATGCTACCGTCAACCTGGCCCACGTGCGTTACAACGGCATGCAATATGGCAACGTCAAGGCCCGTGGCAAGTTGCGCGGGGGCTATGCCGACGTGTATGCCCAGAGCAACAATCGAGGATGCGATTTTGACGCCAATGCTCATGGCACCATCTGTAACGATCACTACGTGTTCACTGCCGACGGCAACGTGCGTGACCTGGACCTGAAACGCTTGGGGCTGTATGACGGCCAGTGTAATGGCTCTACGCGCCTTCATGCCGAGGGTGATATCAACCTGCGAACCCAAGAGTGGGATGCCGACCTGAGCTTGACGGACATTGATTGGCGTCTTGATAGTAGCCTGATTGTGGCTGATGACGCCCTTGCCTCGTTGCACAGCACCCCGTGGTACACCTGTGTAACGGTCGAGAATGAGGACAATTACGCCCACTTGAATTCGCCCAGCCCCGTGATGACTTTGATCGAAGACTTCCAGAATACACTTGCCGAGATACAGCGCCAGTACAAGGAGCGCTGGATCGAC
The DNA here is from genome assembly GCA_947165675.1 of uncultured Prevotellaceae bacterium. Classification (GTDB taxonomy): domain Bacteria; phylum Bacteroidota; class Bacteroidia; order Bacteroidales; family Muribaculaceae; genus Sodaliphilus. The sequence continues at coordinate 31,536 of CAMVBJ010000009.1, read as the reverse complement.
GTGGAACGTCTCAAGAATCCCATGCCCCGCTTCGACTTTGACATGCACATGGGGGCTGACGGTGTCATTCAGCGCTACTTGCAGCAGCAGGAAATCGACTTCCGCCACATTAGCTGCGAGATGAGCCGTGACACAACGCTGGTGCTCAACGGTAGAGCCCTTGGCATCAGTGCCGGTGAAACCAATATCGATAGCATCACCGTCAATGTAAATGAGCTCAATAACAAGTATCTTGCCTTCACGGCCCACATGGGTAATCGCCCGGGTACGTGGGACGAGTTTGCCCAGGTGACTGCCAATGGTGGCATCAAGGGTCATGCCATCGACTTCATGCTTCATCAGCAGAACATCAAGGGCGAGACGGGTTACCGCATGGGCATCAATGCCAACCTTGCTGAGGAACAAGTGAAGGCGCGCCTCTTTGGCAAAGATCCCGTTATCGGCTACCGTCACTGGACCTTCAATGACGACAATTATGTCAATGTGAATTACCACACGCGCATGCTCGATGCCAACCTCTCGCTGCAGAGCGACAGTAGTAGTGTCGAACTTTACACGACACGCCAGCCGGGTGACAGTACCGAGAATGTGCGCCTTGATATCGACAACCTGCGTCTGGAGGAATGGACACGTATCCTGCCGATGCTGGACCGTACCAGTGGCACTCTTAATGCCAATATCGATGTCAACTGGGATGGCACCAATGCCGACGGCGACGGCGTCATCGACATCAAGGACTTTTACTACAATGGCATACATGAGGGCGACGTGACACTGAATGCCGACTTTGACCTTGACCCCGTTACTGCCACGACTAACCTGACGGCCGATCTGATTCTTGATGGCAAGCAGTCGGTTGTGTTGAGTGGCTCACTCAATGGTGGCAATGCTGACTCTCCGTACAACCTGGAGGCCCGGTTCAACCGCTTCCCGCTCACCAGGGCCAATGCCTTTATTCCCGGTGATTACATCTGGCTTGATGGATATGCAGTGGGAAATATGACCATCAGCGGGTCAAGTGATGCTCCTCAGGTCAATGGCTACCTTGTTGCTGACTCAGCAACACTCAATCTGCCACGTTATGGCAGTTCACTCAGTTTTGCCAACGACCGCATTCCTGTTGAGAATAATGTGATTTCGTTCAGTAACTACAGGCTGACAGGCGCTAACCGCAGCCCAGTGACCATCAACGGCACGGTTGACCTGCGAGACTTGAACAATATGAATATTGACCTGCGGGCCGTGGGCCGTGAGGTGCAGTTCATGGACAGCAAGCAGGATGAATATACCCAGCTCTTCGGCAAGGGACTGGCCGACATCGATGCCACTGTCAAGAGCTACGGCCGATTGATGAGCGTGCGGGCAAACGCCACCCTGTTACCCGGTTCCAACATTACCTATGTGATGAAGAACGATATCTCGCAGCTATCAACCGCCGTAGATGAGGACATGGTGACCTTTACCGACTTCAACAACATGACGGGAGCCCAGACCATCCTGGTGACGGCCAGCGGTTCCAGCGCCACTGATATCTTGGCCAATATCCAGGTTGAAGAGGGTGCCAAGGTCAATGTGTTCCTGTCGGAGGACGGCCAGAACCGTGCCACCATCGATGGCAGTGGCCGTCTCAAGTATTCTATTGACTTTGCAGGCCGCAATAGCCTCACGGGATCCTATGTCATTAAGGATGGAAACCTGCGTTACACGCCGCCGTTGATTTCCCAGAAGGACTTTAATATCACCAACGGCAGTAGCATTTCATGGACGGGCGACATGCTCAACCCGCAGCTCGACCTCAAGGGTACCGAGAGAGTCAAGACCAGTGTGAGCAGCGAGGAGAGTGGCACGCGTCCCGTGGAATTCTTGATCGATGCCAACGTGGGCGGAACACTCAGCAATATTGACCTCGGCTTTGACCTCAAGTGCGAGAGCGACATGACGGTCCAGAACGAGTTGCAATCGATGAGCGATAACCAGCGCTCCCAGGCGGCCATCAACCTGCTACTCTACAATACCTACTCGGGTACCAATAGTGCCGGCAATATCAATAATCTGACTGCCAGCACGGCTCTGTTCTCGTTCTTACAGTCCAAACTCAACACCTGGGCTGCCCAGACGCTCCCGGGCATTGACCTCTCTTTTGGCATTAACCAGTATATGGGCTCCAACGGCGTCGGCACCGAGACCAGCTACAGCTATCGCCTGGCCAAGTCGCTGTTCAACGACCGCTTCAAGATCGTCGTGGGCGGAGAGTACAGTACCGATGCACGGGCCGAGGAGGATATCGCCAACAACCTGTTGAACGATATTTCTCTGGAATATTTCCTCAACGACAGTGGCAACAGGTACTTGAAGCTCTTCCATCACAACAGTTATAAAAACGTCCTGGAGGGCCAGGTGACCGAGACCGGTGTGGCCTATGTGCTCAAGCGCAAGTTGACCAACCTTAAGAACTTGTTCACATTTAAGCACTCGCGGGAATACTTGCTGCGTGATTCCCTGGAGAAAGCCCGCAAGGCTCAGCTCAAGCTCCAGGAAAAAGCCATCGAGGCCATCGAGAGCGATGACACGTTTATCGTGCCGTTAGACGGCAAGCAAGCCAGCACCGATGAGGCGATTGATAAACCCACCGTAAACCGCAAGAAAGATGATAACGAATAACCATCGGCACCGATTCCCCTGGCTGGTGCTTGCCTTGACGCTCCTCGTGCTGGCCACGTCCTGCTCGACGACCAAGAAGTTGGGCGAGAACGATATCCTCTACACGGGTGTCAAGCGTCTCAAGTATCACGAGGACAGCGTCAAGATTGACGAGGGCGTGAAGAATGATATTTTCACGGCCATCAATGTGCGCCCCAACAACCCGCTGTATTCGCCCTATTACCGCACGCCGTTTCCCATCGGCTTGATGATTTATAACAACATTGACGAGAATGCCACGGGGTTTTCGGGATGGCTATACAAGCATTTTGCCGCCAAGCCTGTGCTCGTTCGCCGTGTCAATCCCCAGGCCCGTGTCGACATGATCAATACGATCCTGCACAACAACGGTTACTTCACTTCCTCGGCCAGCTATGAACTGGTGCCGTCGAACAACCCCAAGAAGGCCAAGATTGCCTATGATGTGGACGTGAAGCCTCCTTACAGGCTGGGCGACATCCAGTATATCAACAGCAAGGAGCCTGTCCTGCAACTGGTCGATTCGCTGGCTCGCGTCAACCCTTACTTGCAGACTGGCAGCCGTTATTGCCTGGACTCGTTGAGCGCCGTGCGCATCGATATCACCAATGCCGTGCGCAATCAGGGCTATTACTTCTTCCGTCCCGAGTTTATCCAGTATCTGGCCGACAGCATTCAGGACAAGGGCGTCATCCACATGAGGCTGGTGGAGTCGGGCGATATCCCGAATAATGCCAAGATCCGCTACGTCACCCACGATATCACGGCTACAGTTGTCAACGACGATGCCAAGGGCGAGCCCGACACCGTCGAGACCAGGAATTGCCGATTGATCCGCTTCGAGCCCGTCTATATCAAGGACCGTGTTATCCCTTCCTGCATCCGTGCCCGCCGGGGGCGGCTCTTCCGCGTGAACAGCATCGACCGCACCCAGGCGGCCCTGTCTCGGCTGGGCATCTTCAGCACGGTGGATATCCAGGTGGTGCCTCTCGACAGCATCACGCCCGATGGCGAGGGACTGCTCGACCTGAACGTTTATTGCCAGCTCGACAAGCCGTGGGAAGTGACCCTTGAGCTGCATGGCACGTCGAGCAACAGCTTCATCGGCCCGGGCGTTAAGATCGGTGCCCGTCACAAGAACGCCTTCGGGGCAGGCGAGAAGTTTGCCCTGGACATTTTTGGCGACTATGAGTGGCAGACGGGTGGCAGTGGAACCTACAAGGGCTCGGATTTCAATTCCTATGAGTTCGGCATTGAGTCCAAACTCGATTTCCCGCGGCTGATTGCCCCCAAGTTCCTGTATCCCTCTCGCCGTTACACCAACTGGACCCGGTTGTCGCTCAGTGCCGACCTGATGAACCGTCCACACTTCTTCAAGATGGCTCAGGTGAGTCTGGGCGCCACCTGGGAGTGGCACGCCAACCGTTTCTCCAGCCATGTGCTCACGCCGTTCAAGCTCACTTACACCAAGCTGATCAGCAGCTCCGAGAAGTTTGACTCGGCTATGAATGTCAACAAGGCGCTGGAACAGAGTTTCAAGGACGTGTTTATCCCCAAGATTGAATACACCTACACCTATGACCGTGACATCACTCCTCTGGACCACATCAACTTCACGGCAAGCGTGGCCCAGGCTGGCAATATCCTGTCGGGCATCTGGTCGATTTTCAAGGCCAAGGGGACCAAGGAGCTGTTTGGCACTCCGTTCTCCCAGTTTGTCAAGGCCCAAGGGCAGGTGGTGTGGACCCGCTGGTTTGCCCCCAAGTCCTGCTTGGCCACGCGCCTGTTCCTGGGTGCGGCCCATGCCTATGGCAACAGCAGCGACTTGCCTTACAGGGAGCAGTTCTATGTGGGCGGTTCCAACTCGATACGCGCTTTTGCCGCGAGGTCTATCGGTCCTGGCAGTTACCATCCTGCCGACAGCAGCAGTTACAGCTATTATGACCAGACGGGTACCTTCAAGTTGGAGGCCAATGCCGAGTTCCGCTTCCCGATTCTGGGTTACTTCAATGGCGCTGTGTTTCTTGACGCGGGCAACATCTGGCTTCTCAAGGACGACGAGAATCGTCCTGGCGGGCAGTTGAAGATGAAGCATTTCCTTGACCAACTGGCTCTGGGCACCGGTGTGGGCTTGCGCTTCGACATGTCGATGCTCGTTGTGCGTGCCGACTTGGGTATCGCCATTCATGCCCCCTACGACACGGGCAAGGGCGGCTACTTCAACATCCCCAGCTTCAAGAAAGCCCTGGGCTTCCATCTGGCCATCGGCTACCCGTTCTGATAGATTTCCATTTTTTCATTTTTTTCATTTTTTCCATTGATATATATGAAGAGAAAACTGTCTTTAGCGTTTTTGCTGGTTGCTGTTGCTCATGTCCTGTCGGCCCAGATGCTTGTGGGCACCTATAACATCAGGTACAAGAATGACGGTGACAGTCTCAAGGGCGAGGTGTGGTCCAAGCGTTGCCAGGTCATGTGTGACCAACTCAATTTCATGTCGCCTGACATCTTTGGCGCTCAAGAGGTGTTGCACGTGCAGCTCATCGATTTGCTCAAGGGCCTCGACGGTTATGATTATATCGGTGTGGGGCGTGACGATGGCGGGCAGGCAGGTGAATATGCCGCCATTTTCTATAAGAAAGACCGCCTGCGGTTGCTTGACCATGGCGATTTCTGGATCAGCGAGACGCCCGACCGTCCTGGTTTGGGATGGGATGCCGCCTGTGTGCGCATCTGTACGTGGGGCAGATTCAGCCGCCAGACGTCAACCGATGACGAGGCATTTTACTTCTTCAACCTGCACATGGACCATGTGGGCGTTGTTGCCCGTCGCGAGGGAGCGAGGCTTGTCGTCAGGAAGATCCGTGAAATTGCCCAGGGAGCACCTGTCATTGTCACGGGGGACTTCAATGTGGATCAGACTGATGAGATTTACAGCATCTTTACACATTCGGGCTTACTGGTTGACTCTTACGAGGCGGCACGCCTGCGGTTTGCCGAGAATGGCACGTTCAACAGTTTTGATTCCAGCATTTACACCCAGAGCCGCATCGACCACGTGTTTGTCTCGCCCGGGGCGCGGGTTGATGCTTATGGCATGTTAACCAGTGGCTATTGGGTGCCCAATGATGCCTCGGGTGAACTCAAGAAGGCGGCAAATGCTCCACAGGAGATTTCCTTCAACACCTGCGTTCGCAGGCTGCCTTCCGACCATTATCCCGTCTTTGTCCGCCTGAAGTTGTAGCGATTAACGATTATTAAACATGGTGCCATGGCATTATGTGGCAAAAAAGCGTTACCTTTGCCGATTAATGCGATTTTCCTGAGTAATGATTAATCCGATTATTGACCAGACGACCATCGAGCGATTGCGCGCCCTCATCAACAGCGTGCAGCGCATCGCCATCACCTGCCACAAGTCGCCCGACGGTGACGCCCTGGGTTCGTCCCTGGCGTTGTGTCACGTGCTGCGCCGCTTGGGCAAGGATGCCGTCGTGGTCACTCCCGACATGGCTCCCAAGGCGCTTGAGTTCATTCCCGGAGTGCGTGAGCTGGTGGTCTATACACGTCAGGAGCTGCGTGCGCGTCATGTGTTGGCCGAGGCTCAATTGCTGTTCTGCCTCGACTTCAATTCCATGCAGCGTGTCGATCGTCTGGGCGAGTTGATTGAGCCTCTCAAGGTCAAGCGTGTGCTCATTGACCATCACCTGGACCCCGATGACGTCTTCGACGTGGTGATTTCTCATCCCGAGGCCTCCTCGACGTGTGAGCTGGTGTTCCGTGTGCTCATGCAACTGGGGCTGCTCCGCTTTATGGACCGTCATGCGGCGAGTTGCCTGTATGTGGGCTTGCTGACCGACACCGGTGGCTTTGCCTACAGTTGTGACTCCCCCGAGTTCTACGAGATCGTGGCGTCGGTGATGCGGCGTCGATTTGACCGCGCCGACCTTTACAATAAGGCGATGAACACCTTCAGTGCCGGCAGCCTGCGCCTGCAGGGCTATGCCATCAGCGAGAAGATGCAGCTGTTTCCCGATCACGGGGCGTCGCTCATTGTGCTCAGCAAGGAGGAGCTGACCCGCTTCAACTACTCGCGTGGCGACACCGAGTCGCTGGTCAACAAGCCGCTGGCGATACCGGGCATCTACTGGAGCGTGTTCCTGCGTGAAGATGCCGACAAGATCAAGGTCTCCTGCCGTTCCCAGGGGGACTTCTCGGTGAGTGACATCTGTTCCCGCTACTTCAATGGCGGTGGACACGAGAACGCTGCAGGCGGTGACTTCATCGGCACGCTCGACGAGGCGGTCGCCAGGTTCCATCAAGTGCTTGCCGACCTGTTCCCTGGTGTCGCTATCCATCCTGTCGAACAACAACCACAACCCATCAATGATAATGAAAATGAAATGTAACCAACACATCTTCCTGGCCCTGGGCATGATGGCGCTCGTCCTGCTCACTGCATGTAACGACGATCAGAGCTATGCCGATCGCTTGAACGAGGAGCGCAGCGCGGTCAATGCCTATCTTGCCAACCACCGCGTGGTGATGTCGGTCCCCGAGGACTCCGTCTTTGAGGTCGGTGAGGACGCGCCCTTCTACCGTGTTGACCCCGAGGGGAACGTCTATATGCAGGTCCTCAAGGCGGGCGACCGCCTCAACGACCGTGCAAAGAAAGGGGACCCCATCTACTTCCGCTACTCGCGCTACAGCCTCTCGGTGTGGTATGCCGACAAGCGCTGGGAAGTCTATAGTGGCAACGAGACGTCGATGGACGCCCAGTTCTGCTCGTTCACCTATGCCGACTACACGCTGCCCTCGACCTCGCAGTGGGGATATGGCCTGCAATATCCGTTAAACTTCCTCGGCGTGGAGTGTGAGGTCAACTTGATCATCAAGTCCCAGTATGGTTTCACGAGCGAGATCTCCTATGTGATGCCGTTCTACTACCACGTGAGGTATTATCGCAGCAGGATTTGAGGTATTTAATTCAAGTTTATAAAGTAGCTATGCCACTTTATAAACTTGAGGATAAAGGTTAAAGGATAAAGGTTAATGGTTAAAGATTCCTTTTGAAATGCTTGATGTGGTCTCATGCTGGATTTTTTTCAGATTTTCAAGCGATAATTCATTATCCATTAACCATTATGCAGTGAGAAAGTTAACAACTTTCGAAACTTAAATATTTAAATACTATGTCACTGATTAAGTCAATTTCTGGAATACGCGGTACCATCGGCGGCAGGGCTGGCGATGGCTTGACGCCGCTCGATATCGTCAAGTTCACTTCGGCCTACGCCACGTTCATCAACCGCACCTCGACGGTGCCCTCGCGCGTGATCGTCGTCGGGCGTGACGCCCGCCTGTCGGGGCGCATGGTGCTCGACACGGTGGTGGGCACCCTGATGGGCATGGGATTTGACGTGGTCAACATCGGCTTGGCCACCACGCCCACTACCGAGCTGGCCGTGGTGGGCGAAGGCGCCTGTGGCGGCATCATCATCACCGCCAGCCACAATCCCCGCCAGTGGAATGCCCTCAAGCTGCTCAACCACCGGGGCGAGTTCCTCACCGACGAGGAGGGGCAGCAGGTGCTCAGCCTGGCCGAGCAGGAGGACTTTGACTATGCGGGCGTGGACCACCTGGGGCGGGAGATGAAGAACTACACCTGGCTGCGACGCCACATCGACCAGGTGCTGGCGCTCGACCTGGTGGACGTGGAGGCAATCCGCAAGGCAGACTTCACCGTGGCGGTGGATGCTGTGAACAGCGTCGGCGGGGTCGCCATCCCCATGCTGCTCCAGGCCCTGGGCGTGAAGCGGGTGGAACGCCTGTACTGTGACCCCACGGGCAACTTTGGCCACACGCCCGAGCCCATTCCCGAGAACCTGTCGGCCATCAGCACGATGATGAAGCGCGGGGGCATCGACGTGGGCTTTGTCGTGGACCCCGATGTGGACCGCCTGGCAATCGTGATGGAGAATGGGGAATTCTTTGTCGAGGAGTACACCCTGGTGGCGGTGGCAGACTATGTGCTGAGCCACACGCCCGGGGCGACGGTGAGCAACCTGTCGTCGTCGCGCGCCTTGAGGGACGTGACCCTGAGGCACGGCTGCACCTACACGGCTGCTGCCGTGGGCGAGGTCAACGTGACGACCGAGATGAGGCGCACGGGGGCGGTCATCGGCGGTGAGGGCAATGGCGGGGTGATCTATCCCGCGTGCCACTATGGGCGCGATGCGCTCGTGGGCGTGGCGCTGTTTCTCTCGCTGCTCGCTCGCAGTGGCAAGACCGTGAGCCAGCTCAAGGCGACTTACCCGCAATACAGCATCGCCAAGGGCAAACTTGAGTTGGCACCGGGCATGGACGTGGATGCCATCTTGCGGGCGGTGGAGGACCATTACCGCGGGGAGCAGGTGACCACGGTCGATGGGGTGAAAATAGATTTTGCCGACAGTTGGGTCCACTTGCGCAAGAGCAACACCGAGCCCATCATCCGCATCTATAGCGAGGCACCCACCATGGAGCAGGCCCAGCGCCTGGCAGCCGAGGTCAGGCAGGTGGTCTTGTCGTTAGTTTAGCGGGGCACACATGCTGAAAAAAATGGAGAACGGAAAGGAAGCAGGTTTCTTTTCCGTTTTCCATTTTTTCCATTTTTTTCATGAGTACACGGGTATTAGGTTTTAGGCTATAGGTTATAGGCAATAGGCTTTAGTCAAAAAGTCGTTGGTCAATGGTAAATGGCTAACGACTAACTCATGATCCACGTGTACTCGTGGAAAAAATGGAAAAAATGGAAAAAATGGAATTTTTGGAATTTTCTATTTTCTATTTTTTCCATAAATTATATTATAAATGAGTATTGCTTGCGCAATACTGAGGCGACAAGCGATAAGTGACACCGTTCTCGCTCTCGAGAATATTCTGCTCGATGGCATCGTTGACGAAATGATAGGCCCTACTTATTTTGCACATGCCTTGCTCCACCATGTGCCTCACGATGTCCTTGCGCTTGCATTCCCGTTCCCCGCTCTCCATGACCCGCTGCATGGTTTGCAAAACTCAATGCTTTTTTAAATGAATCGGCCTGACGGCCGAGAAATCAAAAAAATCGCCTAAAAATCAAACAAATTAAATTTTAAAATTAATTTGCTAAATTTCCCGCCCGACAGGGCGGTTAATACCACCAATGGGCCAACATCTATATCATTGCCTAATTTTACCTATATTTTTTAGATTTCTCGCGCGCAGCGCGATCCTCTTTTGTGGTTTTAGTTTTGCAACGCCCACACCGTCCCGCCCTGTGGGGTGGTCGGGTGCTTGGAGCCTCCGAGTGGAGTGGAGAGAGTGGAGAGAGTGTGTTGTGTTTAGCGGGGAGCTAAGGTGAGGGCGCCGTGGGTCTTGAGGTCATGGCAGGTGGTGGCGTCGAGGCGGTGTCCCGCTGGCAGCAGCGGTGGGCTGGACGGGTGCAGGGCTCCTGAGAGAACAAGGCGGCAAGGGCGGTGGTTTTGCCGTAGCTGATCCACTGGGCCTCGATAACCCGCGGTGACAAGAATCAGGTCAAGCGACGGTAGAAAATCTCGGGAATTGAGGACGGGGATGCCGGAGCCAACAGCCATGATGCGGTACCCCATCAAGTGAGCATAAGGTGGGCGTATCATGGCCTGGTCAAGTCTCAGCGAATCATCCCCGGCGATAAACTTCAAGCTGTCGATGCCGTGTCGGGCTAAGAATCCTGAATGGTAACGAGTGAATGCCACTGAATCGGGGGAATCATCATCTGGCGTCCACACATATCCGTTGCCGTTGTCGTAATAGAATACAGGTGTTGACGAGAAAGAGTTGAAAATGACCAGTCCACGGCGACTTGTATGGGCATCAACCCACATCGAGTGGACCAGCAGGAATGCAAATGCTATTACGGCAGACAGCAGAAAAAGGAATTTGCGGCGGTATAGCCACAAAATTATAAACGCCATGATTACAAAATAGATGGCAACACCGATAGTGCTCACATAGAAACCCCCAAGATGTGATAAGGGGATGGCATTGACCAGTCTTATTGCCATGATGATGTATCGATAGATGCTATCCAGTGCCCAATCGAGGACTTGAAATTGTAAACCTGCGGCAGTAATAAGCATGAACAATGCTCCCAACACCATGAAAATGGGCAGTGCGGGCAGGATGAGCAGATTGGAGAGCACTGACATTACCGATATCGTGTGGAAGTAGTGGGCGCTTAGCGCAATGGTGGACAGCATGGCCACGAGCGAGGTTATGACCGTCGTGGTAAAGTAGTTCACCAGTTTGAAACGACTCTCAAGACACTCGGGTAATCTGGCAAATAGCAAGATAGCTGCAACGGTGATAAAACTTAACTGGAATCCCACACTATAGAGGGATGAAGGCGAGAAAACAAGAATCAACAGGGCAGCCAGTGATAGCGCATTGAGCGATACAGAACGCCGGTACAGGATCACTGACGTAAATACCATTGCAATCATGACCGTGGCGCGAACGACGCTGGGTGATAGACCAGTGAATATGGCAAACAGGGCGATGACGGCAAGTGTGATGATGAGACGTAGTTTCTTGAGGCGCAGGTAGTCGAGGGGAAAAAGAAGCCACCAGATGATGAGGACGATAAAACCAACATGTAAGCCACTCAGTGCTAACACATGGGCTACGCCTGCTGAAGAAAAGTCCTGACGTGTCGACTTGTCTATCAGGCTGCTGTCTCCAAGGATTAGAGCCACGATAAACTGTTGAGTAGCGGGTGCCAGGCGTGAGTTGAACACCTCGTTGCTAAGGCTCCGTCTAATGTTGGCAAGACGGGTGAGTAGAGTGGGGGAGTAGCCCACCTTGATGACTTGATCAACGGGTAAATGCTGTGTATAACGTATGCCCTTGTTGTCCAGCAAATAGGTTGCATAATCCATTTCATCGGGATTGCCCATGGATCCTAATTCGGTGAGCTGACCTTGCCAAGATACAAGATTTCCTGCTTGCATGGTGTAGTCACAACCACGGGTAGTGATCAGTACCCTGCTCGGTGGCAGCTCGCTATCGATAAGGTCAACGGTCATCCGCATCGAGAAATCGGTGTATTGCAGCTCCATCACTCGTCCCGTGAGTGTCTTGCTGGAAGACTGGCTTGATTGAAAGCGAGCTGGGCTATGGATAATAGCAGCGATCCAGCCCAGTGACATGGCGGCGATAGCAAGGGGAATGATGAACACAGGCCTCGATTTTAACCTGCTTGTCGCTGATTGTGAGGCATGGTTAAGCAGCAAGTATGCCACCGTGCAGATGGCAAGGAGCACCACGGGAATCCATGGACTGTGCTCCCAGCGGCGTTGTATCATGATTCCCACGACAAAGGGGGCGAGGATCCGTAGTGCGGGTGCTTGTGCGAGGGCGGCCATGAGTGTGGTGGGGTAGTGGTGGTTGCGGGAGTCGTCGGGAGCGGTGGTGCGTTTGTTGTAGGATTATTTTTCAGTCGTTGTTCCAGATGTCGTAGGAGTCAAAGGCTTGTAGGAGCAGCATCTCGATGCCGTTCTTGGTCTGGGCACCGTGGGCAGCGGCGCGCTTCATGAACAGGGTCTCCTCGGGGTTATAGACCAGGTCATAGCAGATGTGGGCAGGCGTGAGAAAGCGGTAGGGGAAGTCGGGGCACTGGTCGTCGGTGGGATACTTGCCCAAGGGGGTGGCGTTGACGATGATGAGGTGGCTGGCGACCATGGCCCGGGTGATCTCCTCATAGACCAGGTGGTGCTCGCTCTTGGTCCTGGAGACGAGCTGGACGCTGATGCCGTGGCGCTGGAGGGCGGCACGGACAGCCTTGGCAGCGCCGCCGGTGCCCAGCACCATGGCGCTGACGCGCTGGGGGGTGAGGATGCCATCGATGGTGCGGCCAAAACCCACCACGTCGCTGTTGTAGCCCCGCAGCTCGACGAGGTCGCCCGACCTGCTGTCGCGGATGAACTTGATGACGTTGACCGCCCCGATGTCACGGGCGTCGTCGTCGAGCGAGTCGAGGATGGGGATGACCTGCTCCTTGTAGGGGGCGGTGACGTTCAGGCCATTGAGGTTGGGGTACTCGGCGATGACCTCCATGAGCTGGCCGAGGTCATGGATCTCGAAGTTGAGGTAGAGGGCGTCGATGCCCTCGGCGACAAACTTGCGGTTAAAGAAGTCGCGAGAGAAGGAGTGTACCAGCGGATAGCCGATGAGTCCGTACAGGCACTTGTAGTCGAGTGGAGATTTCATTGTTTTTTTAGTTTTTAGTTTTCAGTTGTCAGTTTTCAGTTGTTTTTTCAGTTGTCAGTTTTTAGTTGTCAGTTGTCAGAGAATGCGGATGCCGCTGAAAACTGAAAACTGTAAAACTTAAAACTGAGAACTGATTTCCCCAATTCACATCCACAAATGTAGTGACAAAAGTTGTAACGGTGATGTAAAAGGGGGAATTTTTTGTCCCAAGGGGCGCATTTTCTTGTCCGCTGGGGGCGAAATGGCTGAAAGAGGTGTGAAATAAGCTGAAAAAATGGCTGAAATTGGGTCAACTTAGCAAACAAAGTATTAATTTTGCTGGCTGAAATTAGTCGGCAGGCTTTGGGCTATAGGCTTTAGGCAGTAGGCAGTAGGTTTTAGGTTATAGGCGTTAGCTGACAACTGAAAACTGACAACTGAAAACTGACAACTCAAAAACAACTGACAACTTAGTCATAAGAATAGAAGAAGAAATCAAATGAAGATTCTGACCAAGAATGTGAAAATCGCGCTCACGGTGCTCGTGGGCTTAGCGTTGCTCTACTGGGGCGTTAATTACCTGAAAGGCGTCAACCTGTTGACACCGGTCAACCATTACTACACCGAGGTGGAGTCGGTTGACGGACTTCTCCAGGGGGCACCGGTGACGGTCAACGGTTTTGAAGTGGGCCAGGTGAGGGAGATCGAGTATGATTACTCTCAAAACAAGATCACGATCCAGCTGACGTTTGAGCCGAAGATGAAGGTGCCCGAGGGGAGCACGCTGAACATGGTGACGGGCCTGATGGGCGGAGCGTCGCTGGTGCTGAACCTGGGCAGCGGGGCGACACTGCCGTCGGGGAGCCTGATCCCCACGACCGACGTGCCGGGCCTGATCGACCATGTCAAGGATAACATGCTGCCGATGGTGACGGACATGCTGCCCAAGGTGGACTCCATCATGACTAACGTGAACGGCCTGACGGGCAATCCCGCCCTGGTTGCCGCCCTGTCGAGGCTGGATGGCATCACCCGCCAGCTCCAGGCCAGTGCAGGCCAGCTGACGATGCTGATGAACAGCCTGAACCGAAGTGTGCCCGGATTGATGAACAACGTGGGGGGCATCACCAGTAACCTGACCGGGGCGACCAGCAACCTGACGGACCTGTCGTCCTCGCTCAAGCAGCTGCCCCTGGACTCCACGGTCAACACGCTGAACGAGACGCTGGCCAACCTGAGGACGCTGAGCGAGCAGTTGAACGACAAGAATTCGACCCTGGGCAAGGTGATGAATGACCGTGAGCTCTATGACAACGCCAACCATGCGATTGCCAGCCTGGACTCGCTGCTGATCGACATCAAGGCCCACCCCAAGCGGTATATCAACGTGAAGGTGTTCTGATGACGATGATGGCGCTGGCGTTAACTCGTTCAAGGACAGGAATGCGGCACGGGTCGCGAGGCGTGAATCATCGTTGAAAAGGCATTGAGATTTCCCTATCTGGACACAATCCAAATAGGGAAATTTTTCAAAATTATTGATTTCGGATTTTTGATTTTTAAAACCTTGAAAAAACGGTGCATTGCAGCGGTACCAAAAAAAATAGGCTGAATATTGGCGGAATTTAATGTATTGATTAATAGCTTGATAATGAAAAAACGGGTTGTGAATTATTAACAAATGCAAATCGGGTTGTAAATCATTGTCTTTCAATTATGTTATCGTTGAAATGAAAATTCCAAATTTTTTCGATACTTTTTTAAAAGAAATTATTAACCGAATTTTGTATTGCTAAAAGCACAAGAACAAACCAACCATTACTAAGAAAATTTTATAGAAAATGTATAACGTTGCACAACAGTGGAACCGTTGCCTTGACGTCATAAAGGCCAACTTGCCAGCCGAGCAATATGCTGCTTGGTTCGCGCCCATTGTTGCCGTTGACTTCGACCAGGAAAACAACCGTGTGACGCTACGGGTCCCCTCGCAATACTATGTTGAACAGATCGAGGGACGCTATATCAACATCCTGTCCGCGGCCTTGAAGAAGGTCTTCGGTGATCAGGTCAAGCTCACTTATAAATTTAATGTGGTGGGTGCTGACGATGCCAGTGCTGTTGAGCAGAGCGAGGACAACTCGAGCGTTAAACTCAAGCAGGAGATCAAGATACGCAAGCCCCGTGTCGCCAATCCTTTCCAGCAGGATGACACGCTCGACGACATTGACCCGCAGCTTAACCCGAAGTACACCTTTGAGAATTATTGCAGCAGCATGAGCAATAAGCTGGCCGTGAGCATCGGCCAGACCATCGCCGACCACCCCGAGGTGAAGACCTATAATCCGTTGTTTGTCTTCGGCTCGACAGGTGTCGGCAAGACCCATCTGCTACAGGCCATCGGCATTAAGCTCAAGGAGCAGTATCCGCGCATGAGAGTGCTGTATGTCACGGCAAGGGTGTTTGAGAGCCAGTACACGACGGCTGTTACCCAGAAGAAGATCAACGACTTCATCAATTTTTATCAGAGTATTGACGTGCTCCTGCTCGACGACATCCAGGAGTTTGCCGGCAAGCCGGGCACCCAGAATACGTTCTTCCACATCTTCAATCACCTGCACCAGCACCAGCGTCAACTGGTGATGTCGAGCGATTGCCGCCCGAGCGACCTCGACGGCATGGTGCCCAGGCTGATCTCACGCTTCAAGTGGGGCATGACTGTGGAACTGGAGAAACCCGACCTGGAGTTACGCCGACGGTTCCTGGCCATGAAGGCCGCTCAGGATGGCCTGGACATCAGTGACGAGGTGCTTGACTACATCGCGACTAATGTCACCGAGAGTGTGCGTGAACTTGAGGGCGTCATGGTCGCTCTGCTGGCTCATGCCACCATGCTGGGGCAGGATATTACCATCGACCTGGCTCGCACAGTGATCGGTAACACCGTCAAGGTGAGCCAGCGGCAAGTGACATTTGAGTCGATTGCCGAGACTGTGGCTGATTTCTATAACCTGCCGACCGAACTCATCTACGGCAAATCCCGTAAACGCGAGATCAGCGATGCTCGTCAACTGGTAATGTATCTGGCTAAAAAAGAAGCCCAGATGTCATCGCCCAGCATCGGCGCCAAGCTCGACCGCACCCATGCGACAGTGTTGCACGCATGTGTCCAGATTGAGCAGCGCATGTCGATTGAGAAAGATTTTTCAAGAGAAGTTCAGGCAATTACTGCCAGCCTGACTCAATAACTCTACAGTCAAGAGAATCAAGAAACAAGGGTGGACCCGTAGCTGCTGGGTCCACCCTTGTTGTTGAGGTGAAAAAGCGGAATCTGCCCATGGATTTATTCTGGCGATGAAATAGCAGCCCAGCCCGAACCCAGCGGGGCTATTGCCAATTTCACGAATGGTTTTTATAAATGGCCTTGAAGCAGAGTGAAATCAGAGAAGAGAGAGCGCAATGTGGGCACAGGCTTCGGCATCGGCCAGGGCATGGTGATGACTGTGCAGGTCGTAACCGCAATAGGCTGCAACGGTGTCGAGACGGTGATCGGGCAATTGCTTGAGCTTGCGCCTGGCGGCAATGCAGGTGCAGAAGAACTCATAATCGGGATAATCCATTTGATAGCAGCGGAAAACCGCTTTCAGGCAATTCTCGTCGAAGGACTTGTTGTGTGCCACCAGGGGCAAGCCCTCAATGAGCGGCTCGATCTGGGCCCACACGACAGGGAAAACGGGAGCATCGTCAGTGTCTTCGTGCCCCAGGCCGTGTACCCGCTGACACCAATAGCTATAATAGTTGGGCTCGGGTTGGATCAGGGAATAAAATCTATCGACAATCTCGCTATTGCGCACCACGACAACGCCTACCGAGCAGACGCTCGTGCGCTCGTTGTTAGCGGTCTCAAAATCTATTGCTGCAAAGTCCTGCATGTGATGTGTCCTCGTTAATGGAACCGCAAAAATACGAATTATACCCCGAATACATGACGATTTCATGAAATTCTTGCCACGTTTTAAACATTTTCGGTCAAGACCAGTCAAAAAGTGGCGCAAATCCAATTGTTGATTGAAAAAAAGTGCGTAAATTTGTAGGTTAAACCTAATGTCGTGGTAATCGTGCAAGCCTGGGGCGAATTATAGCCTGCTGTGCGGTGCCCGGAACAGATTTAAAAGAAAAAGAAAGAATGGACAACGATCGAATTTTAGAGATCAACATTGAGAACGAAATGAAGACCAGCTACATCGATTACTCGATGTCGGTCATCGTTTCTCGCGCGCTACCCGATGTGCGTGACGGCTTCAAGCCCGTGCACCGCAGGGTACTCTACGGCATGGATAAGTTGCGTAACTACTCCAATGCCCCTTACAAGAAATCGGCCCGTATCGTGGGTGACGTGCTTGGTAAGTACCACCCCCACGGTGATTCGTCGGTTTATCTGGCCATGGTGCGTCTGGCCCAGGACTGGGCCATGCGTTATCCGCTGGTTGACGGACAAGGTAACTTCGGCTCGGTAGATGGCGACAGCCCCGCTGCCATGCGTTACACCGAGGTTCGTCTCGACAAGATGGGCGAGAGCATGATGGAAGACATGGACAAGGATACCGTGGACTTCGTGCCCAACTTTGATAACACGCTCGAGGAGCCTTCGGTACTGCCCACTCGCATCCCCAACCTGCTGGTCAACGGCGCTACGGGTATCGCGGTAGGTATGGCAACCAACATGGCCCCCCACAACCTGGGAGAGTGTATCGATGCCTGTCTGGCACTGCTCGAGGACCCCGAGATGGAGGTGAGCGACCTGATGAACTACATCAAGGCTCCAGACTTCCCCACAGGCGGTATCATCTATGGCTACCAGGGCGTGAAGGATGCTTTCGAGACTGGGCGTGGACGCATCGTCGTTCGTGCCAAGGCCGAGATTGAGACCGAGCACAACCATGAGCGCATTGTTGTGAACGAGATTCCATATAACGTCAATAAAAAGGACCTCATTGAAAACATTGCCCGCCTGGTCGAGGAGAAGAAGATCGAGGGCATCGCCGATATCAATGATGAGAGCGACCGTCACGGTATGCGCATCGTCATCGACGTCAAGAAGGACTTTAATCCCAACGTCCTGCTGAACAAGCTCTACAAGATGACCGAGCTGCAGTCATCGTTCAGCGTCAACAACGTGTGCTTGGTTAATGGACGTCCCATGTTGCTTAACCTCAAGCAGTTGCTGCACTACTTCCTGGAGCATCGTCACGAGGTTGTGATCCGTCGCACCCAATTTGATCTCAAGAAAGCCAAGGAGCGTGCCCATATTCTGGAGGGACTGATAATTGCCAGCGACAATATTGACGAGGTGATTGCCATCATCAAGAGCAGCGATTCGACCGAGCACGCTATACAGCGTCTGTGTGAACGATTCAGCCTCACCGAAGTTCAAGCTCGTGCCATCGTTGAAATGCGTTTGCGCCAGCTCACTGGTTTGGAACAGGAAAAATTGCACAATGAACTGGCTGAGGTGCGCAAGACCATCGAGCACTTGCAGGCCATTCTTGACGATCCTGCCGAGTGCCGCAAGGTCATTGAGGAGGAACTGATTGAGGTCAAGGAGAAATTTGGCGACGAGCGCCGCACCATGATCGAGTATTCAAGCGAGGAAATGAACGCTGAGGATTTCTACAGTGACGATCCCATGATTATCACCATTTCCCACTTTGGCTATATCAAGCGTACACCGCTCAAGGAGTACCGTGCACAGGCACGCGGTGGCGTGGGTGCCAAGGGTAGCGATACTCGTGACGAAGACTTCATCGAGTATGTATATGAAGCTACCAATCACAATTACATGTTGTTCTTCACTGCTACAGGTCGCTGCTTCTGGCTGCGTGTGTTCGAGATTCCTGAGGGTGCCAAGAACAGCAAGGGACGTGCTATCCAGAATCTACTCAACCTGGATGTCGAGAACCGCATCATGGCCTTTGTTCGGGCAACCGCTCTCACCGATCCCGAGTATAATCAGTCACATTATATAGTATTTGCGACCAAGAACGGTATCGTGAAGCGTACCCGCCTGAGTGAATATAGTCGTCCCAGGGCCAATGGCGTCAAGGCGCTTAACATTAATGATGATGACCGGTTGGTGGGTGCTATTCTCACCGAGGGCGATAGCGAGGTGATTCTTGCCAACAGCAAGGGCTATGCTATCCGCTTTGCTGAGACTCAGGTTCGTTCAATGGGTCGTACAGCTACTGGTGTCCGGGGCATGACGTTGTCCCAGGACGATGAAGTCATCGGAATGATCTGCATGAGGTCAGGGACCCGCGACGATGTGCTTGTCGTTTCAGAACAGGGCATGGGCAAGCGTAGCGCTCTCGAAGACTACCGCGTGACTAACCGTGGCGCTAAGGGTGTTAAAACCATTAACATCACACCCAAGACTGGCAAGCTAATTGCAATTAAGAATGTGAACGACGATAATGACCTCGTCATCATCAATAAGAGTGGCATTGCCATCCGACTGCGTGTTAGCTCGCTGCGAGTGATGGGACGTGCCACCCAAGGTGTAAGGCTCATCAACCTTGAGAAGAAAAATGATGAAATAGCAAGCGTTTGCAAGGTTGATACCGAGCCCGAGAGCACCGATGAGGAAAGTGTACGCGACGCTTTCAATGAGGATGGGGGAATCCAAGACGTTCAAGACATCCAGTCCGAACAGGACAACCAACAAAACGATAACGAATAAACATTATAAACCAACTTAATTGTTAACAAAAATGAAAAAGATGATTCTTTTGGGCGCCGCCGCCATCATGATGGCTTCGAGCGCATCGGCTCAGATGAGCCTCGTGAAAGACCTCGCCAAGAAAGCCGGTTCGGGCAATCCTGAGGCTCTGATGGAAGTATTGCAGAACATTGAGCCTGCTTTCACCAACCCCGAGACTGCCAATGACGTGCTCACTTGGTACACCGCTGGTAAGGCTGCCTTTGGTATCTTTGACAAGTTCTATGAGGCAAAGCTCCTTGGACAGCCAGTCGATGACAATATGATGAATGAGGTGCTGAGCAGTGCTTATGATTACTACTTGAAGGCCCTGCCACTTGATAGCATTGTTGAGATGGACAAGAAGACAGGTCAACCCAAGCTTAACAGTGATGGTACCAAGAAGGTAAAGACCAAATATAGTAAGGACATTATCGGAGCACTCACCTCTCACATGGGTGACATTGCTAATGCCGGCAACGTGTACCTGCAGAATAGCAATTGGGAGAATGCCGCTTCAGCATTTGGTAACTATGCAGATCTCGCTTCGTCAGACTTCGCCATCAAGAATGGTGTCGCTGCTGCCGACAGCACCCTGAGCCAGGTACGCTTCTTCCAGGGTTATTCACAGTACCAGATCCAGAAGTTTGCCGATGCTTACGAGAACTTCACCAAGGCTCGCAAGCTGGGTTACACCGACAACAGCATTGTTGACTTCCAGACTTCATCGCTTGCCAACATGATTCAGGCTATGCTTGACAAGAATGAGTACGACAAGGCCAATAACTTCATCGACAATGCCCTCAAGGGTGATCCCATGAACGCAACCCTGCATGACATTAAGGGCTTCACTGTAGAGTTGAAGGATGGTATTGACGCTGCCCTGCCGTTCTATCGCAAGGCTACTGAAGTTGATGCTACTTATGCCAACGGCTTCTTTGACGTTGGACGTTGCCTCTACCTGCAGGCTCAGAAGATTATCGACGATAATCCCAATGCTACCAATAAGGAATTGATTCCCAAGATCAAGCCCATCTACGACGAGGCTATTCCCTTCTTGAAGAAGGCTGCCGAGTTGAATACCGAGGACACCAAGGCTAAGAACGTCCTTGACGACATTCTTTACAAGTTTGAGGTCATGGGTGTGAAGTAATCTGGGTAGATAGAGTGATATTTTTCAGGCGGTGAGGTGCTTCCTTCACCGCCTGTTTTGTTGGATGAAAATAATAGTTATTTGCAGGGAATGTGAAAAAAGAGTAATTTTGCATCGGTTTTAATTAGGAGAGACTATTGTGAAAAAGTATATACTATTTATAACAGTATCCCTTACTGTGTCGTTGAGTATGTCCAGCCAGCAACTGCTGATTGATCAGACCAAGAAGATGATCAGTGGCTTGACAATGACTGTGGACAGCTATGAGAAAGCATTCAATAAGTTGAAGCCTGCATTGACCAGCGACGAGACCCGTAATCGCGCAGAGGTATGGGCGCTTGCTAACCGCATCAAGGTGGAACAATATGATAAGTACATGGACAACCGCCGTGTGGGGAAGAAAATTGATACCAAGGCGATGGGGCATACGCTGATCGATGCCTATGACTACAGCTTGAATGCCCTGAAGCTCGATACCATCCACGTGTTGGACAAGAAGGGTGAACCCGTTATTGATAGAAAGACCCGCAAGCCTCAAGTGAAGACCAAGTACAGCAAGGATGTGGTAAACAGACTGGTGGAGCACCACGATGATTACCGTATTGTGGGCAGTGAACTCTATAATGTCAAGGACTGGGATGGGGCATACAAGGCTTGGGAATACTATTGCCGGATGGCCTCACGCACCGATGATCGCCGTTGGATTAAGCCGGATAGCCTTGTGGCCGAGGTGCGTTATTATCAGGGTATTGCCGCATGGCAGAAAGGGGATACCATCGATGCCGTGCGCTTGTTCAGCATTGCCCGTCATTCAGGATATAATCATAAGGAGGCCTACGATTATGCGTTGGTTTGTCTAAGCGATTTGGGTAATGACGCCGAGGTCGTGAAACTCGCTTGGGAAGCATTCGTCAAGTTTGGTACCAGTGACCCGCAATACATACGCATTTTGATCAATGACTTCATTGATCGTGAGGATTTTTCAGGCGCTAATGACTTGATTGATGATGCAATGCTGGCTAATCCCAATGATGATGAACTGCTTAATCTCAAGGGACTCGTTGTTGAAAGTAAAGAGGATATTTATCAGGCTTTTCCTTACTACCAGCAGTGCATTGAACTCAACGACAGTAATGCCAATGGACTCTTTAATGTGGGACGTTACTTCTATAATAAGGCTCAAGAAACTCGACAGAACAGCAGGATATACGGTAAGAAATTGGCTGATCAAGTTAATCCCATCTATCGTGAGGCTTTGCCTTATCTTGAGAAATCCTACGCCATCAATCCTCACAATCAGGATCTCATCAACGCTTTGCGCGACATCTATTATAAGTTGGGTGAAGCGGATAAGCTCCAGGCTATAGAGGACGCTCAATAAGAGTTGAATTTAACTTGACAAACAAAATGAGCCGTAGTAAGGGAATACCTTGCCACGGCTCATCGTGTTCATGTTATTGTTGATCTTGTAGGCATCAAGGTTTGCGCACAATGCCACGCTTACTGTTGCGGACAAAGTCGATGATGATGTCGCGCTCAGGGCTTGCAGGTAATTTTCCTGCTTCTTCGAGCGACTGGGTAACATTGAGTCCTGAGTCGTAGATAGTGCGGTAAACGTCGGCGATGGCATCAATTTGCTCGCTACTGTAGCCTCGGCGGTGCAGACCCACCTTGTTCACACCCTCATAGGCGATGGGATATCGAGCCACCATGCTATAGGGAGGAATGTCCTTGTTGACAAGAGCTCCACCCTGAATCATCACGTGGCAACCGATGTGAGTAAACTGATGAACCAGTGCTCCACCGC
The DNA here is from genome assembly GCA_947165675.1 of uncultured Prevotellaceae bacterium. Classification (GTDB taxonomy): domain Bacteria; phylum Bacteroidota; class Bacteroidia; order Bacteroidales; family Muribaculaceae; genus Sodaliphilus. Next base: position 8,898 of record CAMVBJ010000009.1, on the reverse strand, counting down.
CAATAATAGCCCAATCAGCTACTTCGACCTCTCCTGCCAGTTGAGCGGCATTAGACATGATGACATGGTTACCTACTATACAATCGTGTGCAACATGGCAATAGGCCATAATCAAGCAGTTATTGCCCACAACGGTCTTGCCTCTTGAGGCGGTGCCACGATGAATGGTAACAAACTCACGGATGACTGTATTGTCTCCGATGATGGCAACTGTGTCCTCGCCTTGAAACTTGAGATCCTGGGGTATGTCACACACAACGGCATTTGAATGAATGTGACAGCCCTTGCCGATGCGCGCACCACTGCGCACGACGGCTCCACTGTCAATAATGGTGCCGTCTCCAATCTCTACATTGGCGTCAATTGTCACAAAAGGACCGATCTTTACGTCTTTTCCAATTTTAGCGTCAGGATGGACGACGGCAAACTGATGAATATTCATATTCTGTATTCTAATATTCTGTTTCTATTATTTATTTGAATAACTGATTCTGCCTAATCCGGATTCTTGACAATCTGGGCCATGAATTCAGCTTCGGTAACTATTTTCTCGCCTACAAAGGCATATCCCTTCATGATGGCGGTACCACGACGGATGGGGGTCATCAGTGACAAGTGGAAGATAAGCGTGTCACCGGGTACGACTTTGTGACGGAACTTTACGTTGTCAATTTTGAGGAAATAGGTAGAATAATTTTCGGGGTCATCCACGCTGCTCAATACCAGGATGCCGCCCACTTGGGCCATCGCCTCGACTTGGAGAACTCCTGGCATAATAGGCTCGTTAGGGAAGTGCCCCTGGAAGAAAGGCTCATTCACAGTCACGTTTTTGATACCCACTACATGTTTTCTTCCCTTCTCGATAATCTTGTCAACAAGGAGCATGGGATAGCGGTGGGGCAGCATGGTTCGGATCTGATTGATGTCATAGAGAGGTTCCTTGTTCGGGTCATAGATGGGGGCCTGAACATTTTGGTAACGCAACTCTTGACGGATTTTCTTGGACAACTGGGTGTTGATGGTATGTCCTGGACGAGTGGCGACGATTCGACCCTTCAAGGGGCGTCCAATAAGAGCCAAGTCTCCCATCACGTCGAGCAGCTTGTGCCGTGCTGGTTCATTCTTGAATGCCAGGGGTTTATTGTTGAGGTAACCCAATTCGGAGGCAGGCTTATGGGGCACTTTCATCAAGTCGGCCATGCGATCTAATTCCTCCTGCTTCATGGGAGTGTCATAGATGACGATGGCGTTGTCTAAGTCGCCGCCTTTAATGAGGTTGAGTTGGATAAGCGGCTGGACTTCACGCACAAACACAAATGTTCGGCTGGCTGCAATTTCGTCCTTGAATTGGCGGATGTCGGTCAATGATGCGAACTGGTTACCTAATACAGGTGAGTCGAACTCAATCATACAATCAATCGACAGATCATCGTCAGGCAGGACGATAAGGGATGAACCAGTCTCCTTATCAACGACTTTGATGCGCTGTTTCACAACATAGAACTCCTTCTCGGCCTCTTGCTCGATGATGCCGGCTTTCTCAATCTCTTGGCACCAGATGATGGCACTGCCATCGAGAATGGGCAACTCACCACAGTTCACCTCAATAAGACAGTTGTCGATTCCGGCAGCATATAAGGCTGCCATTGCGTGTTCGATGGTGCTCACGCGGGCTTCCTTATTGCTTTTGCTGGCAATAACAGTACCACGGGTGGTCTCGATAACATGTTCTGCCAGAGCCTGAATAGTGGGTTGGCCTTCCATATCAATGCGCTTGAACAGATATCCCGTGTTCACATCGGCAGGCTTGAATGTCGCTGTTGATATTTGACCTGTGTGCAGTCCTTTGCCAGTGACAGTAAAGGCGTTCTTCAGTGTTTTTTGTTTCATTTTATCGCTTGTCAATATGTCCAAAAAAATCCTTAGCCCTACTTAACCTTCTTCTTTAGGTCCTTGATGTCATTATACATCTCGCCTAATCGCTTCAGGTAAACAGTCTGGCGTGCAAATTCCATTGCGGGTTGCACGGGAGCACCAAGCCACTTGCCGTTGCTGCCGATGCTGTTATCAACACCTGTCTGTGCGCCGATGCCATTCTTGTCGCCAACAGTGATGTGTCCAGCAAAACCAACCTGCCCCCCTACCATATTGTACTTGCCTATCTTGGTTGATCCTGCAACGCCCACTTGGGCTGCCATGACGGTGCTTTCGCCCACCTCGACATTGTGGGCAATCTGGATGAGGTTATCGAGCTTGGCACCCTTCTTGACGACGGTAGAACCCATCGTGGCTCGGTCAATCGTGGTGTTGGCGCCAACTTCAACATCATCCTCAAGGATAACGATACCCACTTGGGAAATCTTCTCGTACGAGCCATCCTCTTTAGGAGCGAAGCCGAAGCCGTCTCCTCCAATGATGGCACCTCCCTGAATGATGCAGCGGTTACCGATGTAGCATCCATGATAAATCTTCACGCCAGGATACAGTATGACGTTGTCGCCGATAGTGACGCCATCGCCCACATAAACCTGCGGGTAAATCTTGACGTTCTTGCCAAGGGTTACACCATCACCGATATAAGCAAACGCTCCCACATAAATGTCATCGGGCAGGGTCGTGCCTTGACCCACGTGGATGGGCTGTTCGATGCCTCGCTTCTCGGGGCGCTGGCTGTTGACAAAATTCAACAGGTCTGCCAGGGTCTTGTAGGGATCCTCCACGCGGATAAGAGTTGCCTTGACTTCTTGCTCGGCAACAAAATCCTTGCGTACAAGAACTGCCGAAGCCTGTGTGGTGTAAATGAAATGGGTGTATTTGGGATTGGCCAGGAAAGTCAAGCATCCTGGTGTTGCCTCTTCAATTTTAGCATAGTTGTTTATAACAGTTGTGGCATCACCATCAACCGTGCCATTAACCATTGCTGCAAGTTGTTGTGCAGTAATCTCCATGATGTAGTTATGTATTGACTATTTTATTATCTAAAAATCGGGCGCAAAGTTCGCAAAAAAAACTCAATGTCACAACATTATAAGCTATTCATTAAATCTCAAGGAGAGAAAAAGGACAATAATATGTCGCTTTTGTCTTATTTTGTGCTTCGGTTGAGCAGTTCTGCAATCTTAGCCTCTATAGCTGCCGCCTCTTGGAAGCCCATCATGGTTTGGTATTCACCCTTTGGGGTGACAAACATCAGTGTAGGGATAGCTTCTACACGAAATTCTTGGGCCAACTCAGGCTCTTGATCTACATCAATGCGCTTAAAAATGATAGTGCCCTTGTGGTTCTCTTCAATCTCGTCAAGAATGGGCGCAAGCTGCTTGCATGGCCCACACCATGTAGCATAGAAGTCAATCACCATGGGTTTGGAACTCATGATAGTATTTTGCTTGATCCAAGTGCCTTGACCTTCGTCTTCGGGTGTGGCAACGGGCATCTCGCTTTTGGCCATTCCGTTGCCTTCACTGGCTTCATTACTATTCTGCTCACTCTTGCTGGTGCATGCGGCAAGCACTATCAGTGCCGTTAGGCAAAAAATAATCTTCTTCATGTTGTATTCAATTATAGTCGTTAGACGACGTTATATTATATTCTGGGCGAATTTGTTAATTAACTTATTAATTTACCTTTACCCACACGGATGATCTCTGGATCGCCATTAGTGCAATCCACAACAGTTGAAGGCAGCAACTGGCCGCGTCCCGAATCTATCACAATGTCCACTTGGGATTCAAATGCCTCGGCCATCAGACCTGGCTCACAACGGTAATCCTCGTCATCGCCTGGAACTGAGGTCGTCAAGATGGGGCCTCCCAGAGTGCGCACAATTGCCAACGCAATCTCATTATCAGGGATGCGGATGCCAACGGTGCGGCGGCCCTTGAAGGCCTTGGGCAGCTTGGACAAGGCTGGGAAGATGAATGTGAACGGCCCGGGCAGATTTGACTTCATCAAGCGGAATTGAGTGTTGTCAAACTTGGCATACTGTGCTACCTGAGAGATGTCGTCACAGATGATGGACAAGTTAGTCTTGGCTGACTTCATCAATTTAATTGAGCAGATGCGCTCAATAGCTTGATTGTTAAGCGCGTCACATCCGAGAGCATAGACGGTATCGGTCGGATAAATGATAAGACCTCCACTCTTGAGCGTCTCGACCACTTGATCGATGTATCGCTGATTGATGTTGTTTTCTAATATCTCGAGAATCTCCATATTCAATATTTTAGTTTGTTGAATCTTAGTTAAATATGCCTGTTTCCACGTTGGTGGCATGAGCATATTTTTTTAGAAGTTCAGCCATCCATTCCACCGCCTCTTCAACAGGCATTTCAGGGGCGTAGGCATTGATGTTAATTTGAGCAGTCACGGTCTCGTCGGTGAATTTGGTACGTTCCTCATCACTGGTAGGAGTAGCAATCGGTCCTGCTGCGTCACGATAGACGGGCATGCCCTCAATATTAAGCAAACCTCGCCCGATTCCGTTATATACATCATCATGGGTGCCTACACTCAAGGTTAATGTATCGCCCTCGATTCGGTCTGCATCCAATCCACTGATGGCATACCCACTCTTGATTGACACTAAATTGACCACATCGATGAGTGTCGTCAGGCGGTAAATGCCTAATCCACGGATAATGCGGCGACACAAGGCCTCACTCGAAACACGGTAACGACTTGGGTCTTTACCCAGCGCCCTGTATAGACGTCGTGTAGCAGCAATAGCAGGACGCTGGTTGATTTGCAACAACTCATATCGTTGCTTGATTTCCTCAGCAACAGCCTCGATTTCAGACCACAACTCATCACAGGTCGAGCCGTTAACCACTGTAGCTCGGACAAGTCCAATGCTGGTCTCGGGACACACCTCAAGAATCCTTGGGTCAATCTTAATGTTGATCATTACAGTCGTTTTAAAAAATCGGTGCAAAGATACTACATTTTTTAAAATAAGAGTTAGCCGAAATGGACAAGAGATAAGGAATTGTGAAACTAAATACGTATAAAAACAAATTAAGGGATTAAAACTAAAAACAATTTTGTACCTTTGCAGGCATGAAGAAGACATTATTATTCATTTTGGCTTTGATGGTATCATTTACTGATGCACAGTGTTATGACATGAACGAATTCATGAAGAAACGCATTGATTTAGTATTCGATGCTGTATATAATAATTCCAATGAACCTGGAGCGGCTGTCCTGATCATGCAGGGCAATGACACGGTATATAGCCGCTGTTTTGGTGTAGCCGATATGGTGACGCGTGAGCCTGTCACATTTGAGACCAATTTCTGTATCGCTTCGGTATCTAAGCAGTTCTCGGCGGTTGCGTTGTTACAGCTTGCCGAAGAACGCAAACTCTCATTAAATGATCCGTTGTCCAGGTTTTTCCCTGAGTTTCAGGCTCCGTTTTTCAGCGACATCACTTTGCATCACATCTTGAGCCACACGTCGGGCATTCCTGATGCACGTCCTCGTGATGATAAGAATTTTGTTTTGTACTCGACCGATGTTTCTTCAGTTCAGTACATGCGCACTCTTGACCACCTTAATTTCCAGCCGGGAACTCAATATGAATACATCAATCCCACTTTCCAATTGATTTACCAGATTGTGGAGCGTGTCTCGGGGGAGTCCTTTGAGAATTATATGCATGATCATATTTTCAGCAGGATTGGGATGCAGGCATGTCGATACTTTGAGCCCGACCGTCACATTCAGCACATGGCTCACGGCTATCAGCGTCAGGAATCGCCACAGGGTCAAGCTGACCAAGTGAACGGCGGGTGGATGGAATATGATTATGGCGAGGAGAGTTTCTTTGCCACTAAGGCCGATGGCGCTCTTTATTGTTCCATCAATGATTTTGTGCGTTGGGAACGCGCTCTAAGAGATAACCGAGTGTGGACCGCTGCCAGTAAGCGTTTGGCTTACCAGCCGTGGATACGCATACCTGTCGATGCCGAGTATGGATATCAGCCTTATACAGGCTATGGTTATGGCTTTTTTGTTCAGGATTATCCAGGTCAGCCCACTCATGTCTATCACTTGGGAGATAATGGTGGCTTTACTATCTATGCTGGAAAAATTCCCGAGCGTGACCTCATTTTCCTCTTCTTTTCAACTCGTCCCGACATTGACCGACTCGCTATGGTGAATGATGTCTATCACATTCTCGGTTTCAGTTTCTAAACCCTTTGGCTTCAAGGATGGTGGAAAAAAGGTTGATTTCGAGCTATATTTTGGTGTCTAATGTCGCTGAAAAGCGGCTGAGAAAATGAAATGGTTGAAAAAATTTGTCATTTCGCTTGACTTGCACTACCTTTGCGGTTTGAAACGGAGTGCCCCTCTTTTAGGGGCATGGTTTTGATGTTTTAATCAACAGTGACTATATCTTTAAGGTTACTATATAAATTATTTTTTTATGGCAGAAACAAAAAAATTGTTCGACCAATTCGCGCCTGTCACTCCCGAGGAGTGGCGTGCCAAGGCCGAAGTTGACCTCAAGGGGGCCGACTTTGAGAAGAAAATGGTTTGGCGGACAAATGAGGGTTTCAATGCTCAACCGCTGTATCGCAGTGTTGACATTGCTGACCTCAAGCAGACCAAATCCCTCCCTGGTGAGTTCCCCTACGTCCGCGGTACTCGCTACAACAATGACTGGAAGGTTCGCCAGAACATCGACGTCAATAGCGATGACGTTCAGGCTGCCAATGCCAAGGCCCTCGAAATCCTTGACAAGGGTATCAATTCGATCGGTTTCCACTTCCATGGTGGTGACGTCGATCTCAAGTCCCTGCTGGCAGGTATCGTCCTTCCCGCTTGTGAAATCAACATCCAGTGCTGCCCCAAGTGCGCTCTGGGTTATGCCCAGCAGTTGGTGAACCTGTGTAAGGAGGCTGGCTGCGAGGACACGTTTGTCGGTTCGATCGACTTCAACCCCTTCAAGCGCACGTTCAAGCACGGTGAGCCCTTCCCCGGCGACATCGTTAAGATGGCTACCGAGCTGATGAATACCGTTAAGCCCGTGGCCCACCTGCGCGTGCTCGGCGTTGACTCGCTGGCTCTGAACAACGCAGGCGCATACATCTATCAGGAGCTGGGTTATGCCCTGGCCTGGGGTGCCGAGTGGATGGCCATGATGACCGAGGCTGGCTTCACTGCCGATGAGGTCGCTAACCGCATCAAGTTCAACATGGGTGTTTCGACCGTTTACTTCATGGAAATCGCCAAGTTCCGCGCTGCTCGCGAACTGTGGGCCATGATCGTCAAGGAGTTCAAGCCCGAGAACGACTTCTCGTGCATGATGAACGTCAATGCTGAGACCACCCGTTTCAACCAGACTATCTATGACAGCTATGTGAACCTGTTGCGCAGCCAGACCGAGGCCATGAGTGCCGCTCTGGCAGGTGTTGACTCACTGGTTGTCACCCCGTTTGACGCTCCTTATCAGAAGAGCGATGACTTCAGCGAGCGCATTGCCCGCAACCAGCAGATCCTGCTCAAGGAAGAGAGTCACCTCGACAAGGTCGTTGATCCCGCTGGTGGTTCCTACTATGTGGAGATGCTCACCAAGAACCTCGCCGAGCAGGGCTGGAAGCTCTTCCTCGAGGTCGAGGACAAGGGTGGCTTCAAGGTTGCTCTCGAGAACGGTGAGATCATCAAGGCCGTCAATGCCAGTGCCGACGCACGCTTTGACAAGGTGGCTAAGCGCCGTGAGCAGTTGCTGGGTACCAACCAGTTCCCCAACTTCACCGAGAAGGCTGCCGACAAGGCCGATGCCCGCGAGGCTTGCTGCTGCCACTGTGGCTGCAACCACGAGGAGGCCGAGGGTGCCGTGAAACTGAACACCAAGCGATTGGCTGAGCAGTTCGAGGAGATCCGTCTCCAGACCGAGCATGCCGCTAACACGCCCAAGGTCTTCATGCTCACCATCGGTAACCTGGCTATGCGTCTGGCCCGTGCCCAGTTCAGCGACAACTTCTTTGCTTGCGCTGGCTATGAGCTCATCGACAACAACGGTTTCAAGACCGTCAAGGAAGGTATGGATGCCGCTATGGAGAAGCAGGCCGACGTGGTTGTGCTCTGCTCCAGCGACGACGAGTATGCCGCTCTGATTCCCGAGGCTGTCAAGGAGCTTGACGGCCGTGCCGAGCTCGTGCTCGCTGGTCCCGAGACCGACGAGTTCAAGGCTCTGGGCATTGAGCACTTTATCAACGTGCGCACCAACGTGCTTGCTACATTAAAAGCCTTCAACGCTAAACTGTTAAAATGACGAGACGACTATGAGACCGAATTTTAAGAATATAGATATTGCAAACGATGCTTTTAATGTAAAGCACAATCCCCTTCCCAAGGGCGAGGTGTGGAAGAATGCCGAGTTGATCGACATTAAGCCCATTTACACTCACGATGACATCGAGGGTCTGGAGCACCTGGAGTTTGTTGCCGGTATTCCTCCCTTCCTGGGTGGCCCCTATTCGCTGATGTACCCGTTCCGCCCGTGGACCGTTCGTCAGTACGCTGGTTTCTCGACCGCTGCCGAGTCTAACGCCTTCTATCGCCGCAACCTGGCCTCAGGTCAGAAGGGTCTGTCTGTAGCATTTGACCTTCCCACCCACCGTGGTTACAACGCCGATAACCCCCGCGTAGTGGGTGATGTGGGCAAGGCAGGTGTATCCATCTGCTCAGTTGAGGACATGAAGGTCCTGTTCGACGGTATCCCCTTGAACAAGATGTCAGTCTCGATGACCATGAACGGTGCCGTGCTGCCCATTATGGCGTTCTACATCGTGTCGGGTCTGGAGCAGGGTGCCAAGCTCGAGGAAATGCAGGGTACTATCCAGAACGATATCTTGAAGGAGTTCATGGTGCGCAACACCTATATCTATCCTC
>CAMVBJ010000008.1 GCA_947165675.1 uncultured Prevotellaceae bacterium | reverse complement strand
TCGGTCTGTTCCAGGCTGTATTCATGGCCAACGCCGGTGGTAGCTGGGATAACAGCAAGAAGGTCGTTGAGGTTGACCTCGACCTCAAGGGCACCGATCTGCACGACGCATCGGTTGTTGGTGACACCGTGGGTGATCCCTTCAAGGACACCTCTTCAGTTTCGTTGAACCCCATCATCAAGTTCACCACCCTGTTCGGTCTGCTGGCTATGGAGATGGCTATCAGCGAGAACTTCCGCGAGTATGCACCTTGGATTGGCATCATCTTCGTCCTCGTCGCTATTTTCTTCGTATGGCGCTCCTTCTACAAGATGCGCATCGACGATAGCATTGAGAACGTCATCAACGCCTACAAGAAGTAATCCTCAGATTTGACCCATCAAGGGCTTAATTGCGAGCCCCCGTCAATAATTGTCAAGGCGGCGAGACCACACGGTCCCGCCGCCTTGCATTTTTCCTATAAACATTAAATTGAATGCTTTTTCTTGCTTTTCTAACTAATAACACCTAATTTTGCAAATGATTAGAACTCTTACTGGCGTTTTCTAATCAAGACATTTTAGATAATAGAAGCGACATGCACCATTCTTGTCGGTTGAGAACCTAGGAAATTTTCAATACGAGTACAAGAGAAGGCGGCACGGCGGCTTCCATGCTATAGGCGTGGACTGCATTGATGTACCGTTTTTGTACTCTGGTTTTCCTAGGACCATCAACTGACAAAGCGAGGCACGAGCAGTCCCGCCTTTTTGCATGGTTGACGGGAAATCTGATGAAAACATCGGCAAAAATAGTCATATCCTCGGTCATATTTTGACGCACCCTGTATCTATTTTTGCCATCAGTAATATATTTTTTAACATATAATTGCTAAACATTATGGGATTAACTGATTTTATCAAAACTGTGAAGAAGATATTCACCGGCGATGATGGTGAATATGAGGATGATTACCGTTTCAAAGACAGTGATGAGTACGAGGAAACTTATGATGTCGACTCATCGTCTGATGATGACGATGATGACATAGGTGGTGTTTCTGAAGCTGAATCAAACCGTTTTCAAAAGGCTCTTGAACGTTTCTATATGAAACTTCCAGAAAAAGAACGTGATAGTGAAGACATTGACGAATTGATTGATGAAGTTACCGAAAGTTTCTTTGCGAGAAAGATATCTGATCCTACCAAAGCTCTAGAACAAGCATATCAACGCCTAAAAGCAACAAAAGTTCAAAGAACTGAGCAGAAGAATAAAGCAAGTAGTGCAATCATTGAGAAACTTAAAATCCTTGAATCTCTCCCAGAGGAAGAACGAGATGATTTAGAGTTTGATATGCGCGCTGAACCCAAAAGTAAGTATTATTTGGGAAAAATTAAGAAAAAAGACTCCCAGGATCTAGCTGAATTATTGCAATCTTGGTTAAGACCAGAGAATATTAATGAATATACAAGCACAAAACTAAGTCTACTTGATAATCTTTCTGATGATGTTAATCAAGAATTGCGTAACTTGATTAAAATTCCAATTGTAGGAGAAGATGATGTGTCATTAACTGAGGAAAACTACTATTATCAGTTGTTCATTTTTAAACATCGTATGGAACACGTTTTGGAACATTTTTTCTTCTATGATTATGGGTCAAAATTATTAAATCAATCTCTGTATGATAATTATGCCGATTACTTTAAACGGTATTGGTTAGAATCAGGAGCGAAACCACAAAAAATTGACTGTGATGATTTAATTGTTAATCGTCCCTGCTATATGAGAAAGTCGTTTTCTCTGAAAACTCCTCATTTTCACATGGGGAAAAGGTATTTTGATAGGGATTCTAGCCAAGAGGTTACAGTTTACCTTTTTGCTGATGCGCTGGAATTTATTGCTGATCGTGGACATTACACCATAAATTTATCAGACATTATTGATATTAACAAAAATGCATGGTATGGTGAATGGGATAGCAATGAACCGGAATTATTAGAAATCACATGTCGAGACAATCATAAATGGCTTTTCGGCACAATAGGGTATAACATGACAGATATTGATGCTGAACTTCTTGTTTTACGGGCTTTAATCTATTATTTCATCAAAAATCCGCAAAATAGCGATATTAAAAAAGAAGCACTGATTCAGTTAGAGTCTGCAAAGCAAGAACCTATTCAGCAAGACCCAGTACAGCAAGAGGCAGTACGGAAGGAAACCGTTCAACAAGAAGTAAATAGCGATTCTAAAATCTTTTTCAAGCCATGGGTTGGAAGTGAATACAATTCAGGTGGTGTTTATGGAAAGAAGGTGCTGGTACTTGGCGAGAGCCATTATGGCGACGCAACGGATGCCACAGATGAAACTATTGGCGTTGTCAAAGAATTCGTTTATGAGTACTGGGGTGCACCTTATCAACAGACTTTCTTGTGTTTCGAACGCGCATTAGCAGGTCGGGAACTCAATCAAGAGGAGCGCGAACAGTTGTGGAACAGTATAATGTTTTACAACTACTTCCAAAAGTCCACAACTGGCCCACGTACAGAACCTGATATGACAGCTCAAAAAGATAGTGAAGAAGCGTTTAGAGAATTGCTAGAAAGCTATCAGCCTGATGCCATCATTGTCTGGGGGCAAAGGCTATATAATCTACTCCCTGCATGGGACGGCACTGAATCCTCAATTGAGGTTGACGGCGATTCATGCCCTGTGTGGTATTACCCGATCAAAGGTAAGAGCATTCCGGCTATGCGCGTATACCATCCAAGTGCTCCCGCAGGCAAGAACTGGGAATTATGGCATCAATTCCACAAGGCTTTTATCGGAGAACCACAGTTTAAATAATTACAAAAAGACTATATTATGAATAAGATATTTAGAAGAGTTCTTAAGAACTATACAAAAGGAGATGAAGAGAAAGAACTCTGGTTGTGGGATTTGTTCTATAACTATGAGGTGAGTATCGGTATTGCCATAGCTTTTGCACTATGCATAATCGCTTTCCTCGTCATTGGGTTATTTGCAGGAATGAATGTTGGGTTTTCAAAAATATTTGATCTCAAGTGGCTGCTGATGGCTACCGGCGTTCCACTTCTATTTGGTTTGTTTGTTGCAGGTGCCATCGTCAGTCCGCTTAATGAAAGTGATGGTGAGAAACAAGTCCGGAAGGAAAAAGTAAAACAAGGTAGCCTGTTCCTGGCTACTGCAATAGGCCATGTTGCAAATTTTATTGTCAATTGGGGTCCGCTACTATTTCTTATCGTATGCATAATGTCTTTTAACTGGATTTTAATCTTGGGATCATGTGTTGGCGTCATTTTGTATTACTTAATCCTTGGTTTGGTGAAGTCAAATGCCAAAGATTACGTCAAATGGCGTTTCAACTGGGCCATAGAGAACTATGAAATGCTTTTTTCTGGACATTACAAATGGTGGACTTCGGCAGCAGATATGTCAGTACAGAAATTTAATCTGAAGAAATTTCAAAACTACAAGTACCACGCTACGTTATCCCTTATCATGATACCTTTGATGGGCACGATATTCATGTTTAGTACTGCTACAATAGGAAAAGATGCAGCAAAGAGAACCGATAAGATTCAAGTGACAACAGACAGCATCTCAACTCCAGATGTGGTTGATAACACCTTGGTTAATGAAGAGAATAATGTAGAAGAAGAACAGCAGGAAAGTGTTGATCCAGATGAATTCATGAGTTCAGATGATAATTTGAGTGATGATAGTAGGTATTATGATTATGACGAATATGAGGATAGGCCGTCACAGTCTACGACATCATCTGATCCTAAATCGGAAACTAAGCCCAAAACAGAGACTGTTACACGAGCCAATGACCAGGCGAGCACGCCCCCTGTAGCTCCTATAAGAGAAGAACGCCAAGCTGCACCGCAGGCAGAACAAACTCCCAAGGAAAATGCAGGTCCAGAGTTTCAGGGTGGTAATTATGCGCTGTCAAGCTATATTGCAAGACATATTAATTATCCGCCAGTAGCGGCTGAGAAGAAGATTCAAGGTAAAGTTGTTGTCAAGTTGACCATATCTTCAACAGGCCAAGTGAGCAATGCAGAAATAGTTCAATCTGTAGATCCTATGCTTGATGCAGAGGCGTTGCGTTTGTGCAAGTCGCTGCCGCGCTTCACACCGGCCCGCCGCAATGGTCAGCCAGTGGCCTCAACTATGACCATCCCGATAAATTTTAGACTGTAGTTAAGGTGACCAGAGATAATCTGTCGTGCATCACACTTTAGGTCCAAAAAATGTGATTTTTTACACATTTTTTGGACCTAAAGTGTGGTTCTGCGTTATCAAGGCCTGGCGATTTGGGTTGAGTTGGTTACCTTTCGGTAGTGACAATCTGTAATGGCACGAGGTATCTGTCAATGTCACCACTCATTGGGTTTTCATTGCCGTCAAGAACTTCAAGTTGCTCACTCAAGGCCTCAGAGAAACGGTTATTCTCGACCTGATAGTTGACCAATTTCGTACCGTTGAGCGCAAAACGTACATTTACTATTCTGCCTTGTATGATCTCGTTGATTTGTTCACGAGAAACCATGAAGACGAGGTCGTCATCAATGCCGTGGGATGCTGACTGTGAATTGTTGACTTCTTTAATGCCCGCGCCAACAGTATTGAATTCCAAAACTTTACCATTACTTAATGTCAGCAAAATGGGCTGTGCTTCAACCAAAAGCAGCCTTCTGTCTGATCTGGAGCGAAGCCCTGACATTCTGATGGAATATTGTTGGTCACTACTACTCTTGTTCTCGGCGATTAAATGTACCTCCAGGTTAAGCGTGTTTTCTGTAAGTACATTTTCATGAGATTCTGGAGAAATGGCCATATTTGAGGGCACGGGCCTTTTAATGTCTGCGCTACTGGATTTGCTTTGTGAAAACAAGGCAAATGGCATCAATGAGGTGAGAAGTAATACAATCGTTTTCATAATACAATACTTTTTATGATGATTTTTCGCAAAGATATTATGAATTCTTATCAATACCTGCATTTTTAATACTATTTATACTTTGTTTTAACTTCACAACAAATGTCATTATTAGCACCTATTTTGAATGTCCAAAAAAATGTAAAATCTGATTTTGTCAGTGGTCAATTCATTTTTTTAATGTAGATGATCATTTAGTGAGTTTAAGGGCTTGAGGATATCAATGAATCCTTATCAAGATGCGGGCTGGATGGAAAACATCCCGCTATATGCTATATCTGCTTATTTCAGTAAGAAAATCATCATTTGTTGGTAAATATTCACTCTTTTTTGCTTGCTATGTCCCCAAAAAGAAGTATTTTTGCGGTAATTGTAAGACTAACTATTTATAACCTTTAAACTATATCTATATTTATGGCAAAAATTCATGGAGCCGTAGTAGTGAATACGGAGCGATGCAAGGGATGCCGCCTGTGTGTTGTGGCATGCCCATGCAATGTATTGAACCTCAAAGAGAAAGAGGTGAATGACCGCGGATATCATTTCGCGTATATGGAGCAACCGGAGGCTTGTATCGGTTGCCAGAGTTGTGCACTCGTTTGCCCTGATGCCTGCATCGAGGTTTATCGTGTGACGGAGAAATAATAGAGACTAACCATTTAAACTACTGTCGAACAATATGAACGATAAAGTAACATTGATGAAGGGTAACGAAGCCCTCGCCATGGCTATGATTCGCTACGGCGCCGACGGATATTTCGGCTACCCAATCACTCCGCAGAGTGAGGTGCTTGAGAAACTCGAGGAAGAAATGCCTTGGGACACTACTGGTATGGTTGTACTGCAGGCCGAGAGTGAGGTCGCTGCCATCAACATGGTGTATGGTGGTGCCATGACCGGTAAGGCTGTCTGCACTTCTACTTCCAGCCCTGGCTTCAGCCTCATGCAGGAGGGTGTGTCCTATCTCGCTGCCAGCGAGGTTCCCGCTCTGTTGATCAACGTACAGCGCGGTGGTCCTGGTCTGGGTACTATCCACGCTTCTCAGGCCGACTACTTCCAGGCTTGCAAGGGTGGCGGTCACGGTGACTACCACATGATCGTGCTCGCTCCCAGCAGTGTTCAGGAGATGGCCGACATGGTCGCTCTGGGATTTGACTTGGCCTTCAAGTATCGTTGTGTGTCGATGATTCTCGCCGATGGTACCATCGGCCAGCTCATGGAGAAGGTGGTTCTGCCCGAGCAGCGTCCGCGCCGCACCGAGGAGCAGATCCGCGAGCAGTGCCCCTGGGCCGTTAACGGTCGCAAGGGTATGCGTCCCAGCAATGTCGTTACCAGCCTTGAGCTCGACGACGACAAGATGGAGGAGAACAACTGGCGCTTCCAGGCTTGCTACCGCGAGATCGAGAAGAATGAGACCCGTTGCGAACTCATCGACGTTGAGGATTGCGATTATCTGATCACCGCTTTTGGCACTACCGCCCGAATCGCCATGAAGACGATGGAGCTGGCTCGCCAGGAGGGCATCAAGGTGGGCATGTTCCGTCCCATCACCTTGTGGCCCTTCCCCGAGAAGCAGCTTCGTGAGGCTGCCAAGAATGTCAAGGGCATCCTGTGTGTTGAGCTCAACGCCGGCCAGATGGTCGAGGATGTGAAACTTGCCGTTGAATGCAAGATGCCGGTTGAGCACTATGGCCGCTTCGGTGGTAACGTGCCCACTCCCGACGAGCTGTTGAACGTACTGAAAGAGAAACTCATTAATAAGTAATAACGCAATGGAACTTAACGATATCATTAAACCTGAGAATAAAGTTTATTCTGCACCTGCGCTGCTGAACCAAGTTCACATGCACTATTGCCCTGGTTGCAGCCATGGCGTTGTACACAAACTCGTTGCCCAGGTCATCGAGGAAATGGGTGTTGCTGAAAAGACTGTTGGCGTTTCGCCCGTTGGCTGCGCCGTGTTTGCTTACAATTACATCGATGTTGACTGGGAGGAGGCTCCTCACGGTCGCGCCACTGCTCTGGCTACTGCTGTTAAGCGTCTGTGGCCCGAGAATCTGGTATTCACCTATCAGGGCGACGGTGACTTCTCGGCTATCGGTACTTGCGAGTCGATTCATGCTTGCAACCGTGGTGAGAACATCGCTATCATCTTCATCAACAATGCTATCTACGGAATGACCGGTGGTCAGATGGCTCCCACGACCCTGTTGGGTCAGAAGACCGCTACCTGCCCCTACGGTCGCCGTCCGGACCTCAATGGTTATCCCCTGGCCATCACCCCACTGCTGGCTCAGCTCGATGGCACCTGCTATGTGACCCGTCAGAGTGTTCACACGCCCGCCAACGTCCGCAAGGCCAAAGCTGCCCTGCGCAAAGCATTTGAGAACAGCATCAACTGCAAGGGTACCTCGGTTGTCGAGATCGTCAGCGCATGCAACACTGGCTGGAAACTCACTCCCGAGAAGGCCAACAAGTGGATGGAAGAGAATATGTTCGCCAAGTATCCCCTGGGAGACCTGAAGAACTTAGAAGATGGTATTCAACGCTAAAAATTAACAAGACACTATTATGATTAACGAAATAGTTATTGCCGGTTTCGGCGGACAGGGTGTATTGTCAATGGGTAAGATTCTTGCCTACTCTGGTCTGATGGAAGACAAGGAGGTTTGCTGGCTGCCCTCTTATGGTCCCGAACAGCGCGGTGGTACCGCCAACGTTACTGTTATCGTGAGCGATGAGCGCATCAGCTCTCCTGTCTTGAACACCTATGACGTAGTGGTTGTCCTCAACCAGCAGTCGCTCGATAAGTTTGAGAGCAAGGTAAAGCCTGGTGGCATCTTGATGTATGACACCTATGGCATCCACAAGAAACCCACTCGCACCGATATCAAGATTTATCCTATCGATGCTACCGAGAAGTCAATCGAGATGAAGAATTCCAAGACCTTCAACATGATTGTCCTGGGTTCGATGCTCAAGGTGCGTCCCATGGTGACCATCGAGAGCGTGCTTAAAGCTCTGAAGAAGACTCTTCCCGAGCGCCACTGGCACCTTATCCCCCTCAACGAGGAGGCTCTGAAGGAAGGTGGAAACCTCATTAAGGAATAATCTTTTCATAGCGATTATATTTTAAATTCAATAGCAAGCGGTTGACCAATGGCCAACCGCTTGTTTATTGAGTGATATGGATTAGCTGTTAATCGCTTCGCTATTTCACGGCGACCTTCCAAGCACTGCGGCTGGTGGTAGTGGTGAGCAGGTAGATGCCGCGTGGCAGATCGATAACCATGTCGTTGTGCAGATTGTCGATATGTTTCACGGCGCGGCCTGCCATGTCATAGATCGTGGCGTTGCCCAGGTCTTCACTGCACTTGATGAGGATGCCGCCATCCCTGCCGATGACCTGCAGAGGTTTGTCGGCAAGTAGTCCAGTGATGCCGCTGGCGTCGAGAGTGATGACGTTTGACGGCTCGCTCATGTAGCCCAGGCGGAAGGACTGAACGTAGTAGGTGTGGGTTTCGCCTGGCATGCGGTCATCAAACGTGTAGCTCGTCGCATTACCGTCATCGGTGCTGGTGACCTCGGTACGGGTTTCGCCGTTCTCCTTGTTATAGATGGTGCGGGTGATGACATAGTAATCCACAACCTCGCTGGCGGCTTTCCAGTTGGCGACGTAATTGTTGCCGTTGATGTTGGTCGCGTCAAGTGCGGTAAGGGTTGACAACGTGGGCACGTCAAGGCAGGTAGCTCTGAGTTCTACATCTACACTGCCCACAAGACCTCCATCATAGATGACGAGATGGGCCGTGTGGTTGCCGATGGCTGTGGGTGTGTAGGTGATGGTCAGGGCATAACCGTTGGCACTGTTGGCTGTGGTGCGGTTTACACTTGATACGGGGATGTGAAACATCTGGTAATCATCACGGTACAGTACCAGTGACAGTGGGTTGGTCAAGCCTCGGCCCTTGATATAGAGGGTATAGTCCAGCGACTTGCCCACAGCGACTTCGCCAAAGTTAAGCACGGTTCCCTGAGTGGGTGCGATCAGTTCGGGATCACCTGTGTAGCTGGTTGTATCGCTGCTGGTACCTGCCTCGCTAATGTAGAAAATCTGCCCCTGGCGGTCACCCCAGATGTATTCAAACAGATCAGGGAAATCGATAAACGGGTTACGGTTGTTCTGATACTTCTGCACCGCATCGTTACGGTTCACCTCCTTGTCGCTCACGGCATCATTGCGCGCCCATCGGCACAAAAGGTCGATGGACCAGTTGTTAAGCGACTTCCAGGAGCTGTTGTTGAGCATAAAGGTGTACTTCCACTTGTAGTGCTGATAGGCGCACGCCATGTAGAAGTAGGTGCGGGCAAAGTCACCCTTGTAGCGGTCATCAGGCTCAAATACTTGGTTGGCTCCGCCACCCTGGCCCGCCATGGGCGATCCCACGCGGGTCACTCCGTTATCAAACTCTACCATTGACACCTCGCCCAGTGGCCAGTTGAGTTTGGCCAGGTTGGCCTGTTCTTCCGATGGGTATAGGTGGTTGATGTCGGTGTAGGCCGAGTAGCCTTGGCTCACGTCATATCCACCCCACCAGCTCTTGGGCAGGGAGTGCTCCCTGTTCATGCCGTATGGCGCGTTGTTGCCCCTAAAGTAGAAGGTATCATCACTATACATGTCCCACACCCTGTTGCGGTTGTCAGGCATGCAGTCGGTCTCGGTAAAGTAGCCCCACAGACTGCCGTAGCTCAGCGTGGTGTGCTGCATTGTCAAGTTGTGGATGGCATCCTTCAAGGCTTGCCCACTCTTGCCGTCGAGCGTGTTGTAGTAGCCTGCGGGAATAGTGGCGTGACTCTCCATCCATGCCGTGATGGCGACAATGACGATGGCAAGTCGGTATAATCTCTTTGGAATCATAGCTTTAATTATTAAACGTTATGGCTGGCAAAGGTACGAAAAAGTTTTTATATGGCAATGATATAGCTGTTGCCCCCCTGAACCCTGCAGGGCTAATGCCAATTTCACGAATAGTTTTAAACACTCTTTGTGAAATACGTTTTCTTAGCGACATTAGCGTTAAAGAAACTTTTCTGGGTCAGCTGCTATATCATTTCCTTTAGTTTTCTGGATCGTTGATCCAGTTGATGAGGTAAACTCGGTCGCGGGCTCGTGTCATGGCTGTATAGAGCCAGCGGTAGAAGTCCATCGACTGCATCGCATCGGGCATGATGCCACCCATGTCGATGAACACGTTGCGCCACTGGCCGCCTTGAGCCTTGTGACAGGTCACGGCGTAGGCATACTTGACTTGTAGCGCATTGAAATAAGGGTGCTCCTTCAACTGCTTGTAGCGCTCGCGCTTGTCGCCGGTCAGTTCATTATATACCTCGTTGAACAAGCGGTCGCTCTGCTCGCGATTCAGTGCTGGAGTATCGCTCAGCAAGCAATCGACCACAATCTTGCAATCCATTTCCACGCCGTCGTGATCAGGAAACTCGACGGTGACGTTGGCAAAGCGTAGGCCGTACTTGTGTTCGATGTCGCCCCACACACGCTTGACGTGGCACACGTCGCCGTTGGCGATAAAGTCCAGCTCGTCATAATCGCGTGCCCAGTAGTAGTTATTCTTGGCCACGAGCAGCATGTCGTCGTTGACGAGCAGGTCCTCGCGGTAGAGTATCGTGTTGCGCACGCCCATATTAAACAATGTGGCGCGCTTGTTGCTGCGGGTCACGATGATGGTCTCGCCCATGCCGTCGCGGTCATAGCAGTCGCTGATGGTCTCAAGCAGGAATTCGCTTGACACGGCTTGGATGTCCTCCATGTCATCGAGGTCAAAGTGTGGCCGTCCTAACAGGCCATCTTCCATCGCTTGTCGCAGCAGGGTGGCGTTGTGCAGGATGCCACTCTCTTGGGCTTGGCGGGCTATTTCGCGTAGGAATACGCCATAGGTCGTCAGCCCCAGTGAACGCAGTATCTCGTCATCCAATGCGGGGCTCACGAGTTGTCCCACAGGAGGCAGCTGGGCATTGTCGCCCATGAGCACCAGTTTGCATCCCATACCGTTATAGACATATCCGACAAGGTCTTCGAGCAACCGCCCGCTGCCGAACATCGACCCATCGTTGGCATTGCTGATCATCGATGCCTCATCAACAATAAACAGAGTGTTGGTATGCTTATTCTCGGCCAGGCCGAAGGCATCAATGCCGTAGCCTTGCTGGCGGTAGATCTTGCGGTGGATAGTATAGGCAGGATGTCCTGAATAGTCGCTAAAGATGTGAGCTGCGCGGCCCGTCGGCGCCATCAGTACCGATTTCTTGCCCTGCTGGTGCAGCGCCTTGACAATGGCACCGGTGAGCGACGTTTTGCCTGTGCCAGCATACCCCCCCAGGATAAACACCGAGCGCTCGGGAGCATAGAGCAGGAAGTGGGCCAGCGCCACGATGACCATCATCTGGTCGTCGTTGGGGTCATAGGGGAGCCAGCGCAGCACGTCCACTGCAAGCTGCTTTACCCGCGCATCTTGGCGATCGGCGCCACCCGTGTTGTTGTAAGTCGATAGTCGCTCGTTGTTATTCATGGCTACAAAAATATTAAAAAATCAAGAAAAACTTGCGTTTTTCCGCCAAATTGTATTACCTTTGCCCCGCATTTAGCGCATGGAGTGATGCTCGAGTGGCTGAAGAGGCACGCCTGGAAAGCGTGTATACGTCAAAAGCGTATCCCGAGTTCGAATCTCGGTCACTCCGCCAAAAAGGACGACAACAGTCGTCCTTTTTTATATAACGAAAACAAGAAATACAAGATACACAATCTTCATCTTGGTAGCCACTTAACAAAGATAATCAAGATAGCTATAATGGCTATTTTGTTGAATTACAGATGTTTGTGTAGCTATTATGTGTGATTCGTTAGCGGGGGTAACGGTGGTCGGCAATTCGATTTATTCACCCGGCCGGGTTTCAACACTATCGCGACTGGTTGCGATACCCGTTGGTAGCGTCGGCATCACCCACAATCTTCTTGAACTTGCTCCAAACGGGGGCTTTATGATAAGCTGCTAATGACGCCGCTGGCACATGGAGTGTCGCGGAATAGTTGATATAACAAGAGTTCTCGCATCTAGGGGGAGTGGTTGCGTAGCAATAGACGTCTTTTAAAGAAGGACAATCCAGGAACTCCTCGTTGATGGAAGTGACGGATTTGGGGATGGTCGTGTTCATGCAACCAGCAATTAATGTATTGGTTGCCGTTTCGATAATGGCATTGCAGTTGTTGCGAGAATCGTACTTTGGATTATCGCTAGCTACTGAGATGGAGGTTAGGCTGGAGCAGCTATAGAACGTATGGTCGCCGATGGAAGTGACGGAGTTAGGGATGCTGATGTTAGTCAAGCCAGAGCAGCCTTCGAACGCCATGTCGCCGATGGTCGTGACGGAGTTGGGGATGTTGATGGAGGTTAGGCTAGAGCAGTTAGAGAACGCCTCGTCGCCGATGGAAGTGACGGAGTTGGGGATGGTCGTGTTCATGCAACCAGCAATTAATGTATTGGTTGCCGTTTCGATAATGGCATTGCAGTTGTTGCGAGAATCGTACTTTGGATTATCGCTAACTACTGAGATGGAGGCTAGGCCAGAGCAGCCCAGGAACGCCCAGCCGTCGATGGTCGTGACGGAGTTTGGGATGTTGATGGAGGTTAGGCTGGAGCAGCCAGAGAACGCAGAAGAGCCGATGGAAGTGACGGAGTTGGGGATGCTGATGGTGGTTAGGCCGGAGCCACCGAACGCCATGTCACCAATGGAAGTGACGGAGTTAGGGATAGTCGTGTTTTTGCAGCCAGCAATTAATGTATTGGTCGCCGTTTCGATAATGGCATTGCAGTTATTGCGAGAATCGTAGTTTGTGTTATTACTAGCAACTGAGATGTTTTCAAGGCTGGAGCAGCCATTGAAAGCAGAGTTAAAGATGTTTGTGACGGAGTTGGGGATGTTGATGGAGGTTAGGGTAGAGCAGCCTCGGAACGCAACGGAGCAGATGTTTGTGACGGAGTTGGGTATGTTGATGGCGGTTAGGCTGGTACAGTATTCGAACGCAGCGTAGCCGATGGAAGTGACGGAGTAGGTCGTGCCGTGGTAGGTGACGGTAGCGGGGATGGTCACCGAGCCAGAGTAATCATTGGAAAACTGGGAATCTGATGTTCCTTTGAAGGTGACTTCGACTTCATTGCTATTGATTTTGTTGTAGATGATGCCGTTGACCTCGAACGTGGAGTCTGAATTTGGCACACTCTGATTGCCAGAGCATGATACCATGGCAAGCAATAGCAGGGCCAACAGCAGGAGGGTGGCTTTGATGAGATGTTTCATGATGAGGTATTGTTTAGTTGTTATTTTCCTGGTGTTATTATGCAATGTTGCGAATCGCTTGCAATCCAATGGCAAAGGTAGGGTTTTCCCATGTAAAGTGCAAATAATAAGGGCCAGCCATTTTTATAATAAAAAACAACTGGAACAACTTGGAAACTATCTTTTTGATGGACAGTTGTTTGAGTTGTTCCAGTTGTCTTTGTTGTTTTCTTGTGATGCCGTGGTTTAGTTGTCTTTCTTGGCGCGCAGGCAGGAGACGGCCAGGAAGAGGATGAGGGCGATGTACATCACGATGGCGAGAACGTTGCTGGCGGTCTCACTCAGGGGGCTGGTGTACTTGAAGCCGAAGAAGATCATGGCAGCGCTGACGACACCCATGAGGGCACCACCCGCGATGAAACCGCTGGCCAGCAGGGTACCGCGCTCCTTGCGGGCGTTGTTAACTTTCTCATCCTTGCTGCGGCTGCCGACAAACCAACTGATGATGGCGCCGACGAGCAGCGGTGCGTTGAGTTGCAAGGGGATGAACATACCCAGCGAGAAGGGCAGGGCAGGCACCTTCAACCAGTTGAGCAACAGGGCCAGAATGGCACCCACGCCGTAGAGTAACCAAGGCGTCTCACCACCCATCATGAGGGGCTTGATGACGGCTGCCATAGCGTTGGCCTGGGGAGCAACGAGGGCGTTCTCGCCCGTGAAGCCGTAAGCCTTGTTGAGGATGATCATCACACCGCCGACGGTAGCTGCCGACACCAGCGTGCCGACAAACTTCCACGTCTGCTGCTTGGCCGGGGTGGTACCGATCCAGTAACCGATTTTCATATCGGTGACCATGCCGCCAGCCATTGACAGGGCGGTGCAGACCACACCACCGATGACCATGGCTGCCACGATACCCTTGGAACCGTTGAGGCCAATAGCGACAAAGATGACGCTGGCCACGATAAGGGTCATCAAGGTCATACCCGAAACCGGGTTACTGCCCACGATGGCAATAGCGTTGGCTGCCACGGTGGTGAACAGGAAGGCGATAACCAGGACGACGATAAAGGCAACTACCGTCTGCATCAGGTTGTGGATCACGCCGATATAGAAGAACACAAAGGTTACCAGCAAAGCTGCCAACAGGGCGAACACGAGAACCTTCATGGGGATGTCGCGCTGGTGGCGCTCCACCTGTACGTTCTGATCCTGTCCCTTGAAGGCCTGGCCCGCAAGGCCAGCAGCGTTCTTGATAACGCCCCACGACTTGACGATGCCGATGATACCGCTCATGGCGATACCGCCGATGCCAATGTAGCGAGCGCCGCCTGCAAAGATCTGGTCAGGTGCCATCTGTGCATACTCTGGATTCATACCCAACAGGGGAACGATCACCCACCAGATGAAGGCACTACCGGCAAAGATGATGAAGGCGTATGGCAGGCCGATGATATAGCCCAGGCCCAGTACGGCGGCACCCGTGTTGATCTTGAAGATCATCTTCACATTGTCGGTAAATCCTTGCAGGGCAGGGATAGCTTGGGTTGTAAGTACCTCTTTCCACCAGCCGAAGGTCGAGAGCAGGAAGTCATATAGACCACCCACCAGACCCGCAATGAGCAACGGACGGGCCTGGTCGCCACCCTTCTGGCCGCTGACGAGTACCTGGGTCGTTGCGGTAGCCTCGGGGAACGGGAACTTGCCGTGCATGTCGCTCACGAAGTACTTGCGGAAGGGGATAAAGAACAGGATGCCTAAGATGCCACCTAATAGTGAGCTGAGGAATACTTCCAGGAAGCTGACAGTGATGTCGGGATACTCGGCTTGCAGGATGTACAGGGCAGGCAGTGTGAAGATGGCACCGGCCACAATGATGCCCGAAGCCGCACCAATCGACTGGATGATGACATTCTCGCCGAGCGAGTTCTTGCGCTTGGTCACCGCACCGATGCCAGCAGCGATGATAGCAATAGGGATGGCAGCTTCAAATACCTGGCCCACCTTGAGGCCCAGATAGGCTGCGGCGGCACTGAAGATGACCGCCATAATGAGACCCAACGAGACACTGTAGGGCGTAATCTCGGGATACGTCTTGTCGGGCTTCAGGATGGGGACATATTTCTCTCCAGGCTTGAGCTCGCGCGCTGCGTTGTCGGGCAACGCGATTTCGTCTTGCTGTTGTTGAACAATGTTTTCTTCGTCTTTCATAAAATTATATTTATTTGTTAGTTGTTTGTTAGTTGGGATTTAAACTGCGAAGATAGGAAAAAATCGACAAAGTGGTACTATCAATGGCTTGAAATGTTGGTTTTTTTGTGAGAAAGAAGTTTTTAGCTATCTTTGCAGGGCAAACAAGTAATCACATGAAAATTATGATGAAGAGTTTTTTAAGGATATGGTTCGTGACCATGATGGCGGTCGTAGCACTTCATGCCGTGGGGCAAGTCGATGATGCAGAGGTGGTGGATGCCTATTGCAACGAGAACATCACGCTCGAGAGTCTTGCAGCCTATGTCGATACGGCCAGGAATTATCCCGCACGCATCAAGGTATTCTACAGCAATCTGGTAAACAACCCGACTCACAGCTACCGCATCGAGCATCTGGATGTGGGCTTCAACGGTTGTACGGGCCGTGTTGACGAACAGGTGGTCATGGCCAATGGAAGCAAGCGTGACAACGTCTTCTTGTTCAACAAGCAGGGCCTGTTGTCACAGTCATCAATCCAGGGCAGCAAGGGAACGAGGACCATTGTGGACTATCTGTACTCCTATGATAACCAGCATGGAGCGATACTCAAGCAGAGCAAGCGCAAGGGAAAGACCATCAATTATGCGCCCATCTATAGTGAGGATGGTCACTGCATGTCACTCAAGGGAGACAATGGCAGCCGTCAGGACTATACCTTTAATGAGAAGGGGCACATCACCAAGCGCGTGATTGTGCAGCCTGGCAGTGACAAACGCACACTCATCTATCAGGATGGCTACATCATCCGTGAGGAGGTGGGGGGCAGGGTATTCCGTTACCACTATGACTATGACACAGCTACAGGTAAGAAGTTTCTCATTTCCATCAAGGAGTTGAAGGGTAACGACGTCATTCATGAGCGAACGTTCCAGTATGATATTGATACCCATGGCCGCTATACCCGCATCGAGATTGCCCTTGACGGCAAGCCCCAGATGACGATTACCAGGAGTTATAGTTTGTAGGTTATAGGTTTTAGGACAATAAAAGGAGGAGATTTGCCGTTTTTAATGTTAAAGCAATAGAAGCGCAATTCATGAAACGGATACTATATATGATTGTGGGTCTGATGTTGGTGTCGGTGACTTTGTCATTGACGTCGTGCAAGGGACCTAAACTCAAGGATGCCGATGAGGCCTACGACCGTGGCGAGTACTTTGACGCGGCGACCATATACCGCAAGCTGTACAATCACTATAACCGCAAGGAAGATAGCTGGTTGCGTGGCGAACTGGCCTTCCAATTGGGCATGTGTCACTTGAAACTCAATCAGGGCAACCGTGCTACGGCCGCATTCCAGAATGCGATCCGCTATGAGTATCAGGACTCGACGACGTTGTTGCGTCTGGCCCAAGCCCAACAGCTTGAGGGGCAGTATGCCACGGCAATCAAGAGCTATAATGAGTATTTAGATATGTTTCCTGACGACTGGGAGGCTCTCATCGGCAAGCGGGGTTGTGAATTGGCTCCACAGTGGAAGGAGGAGGGTTCGCGATATACCGTCAAGCAGAACAAGTTGCTTAACTCACGCCGTGCTGACTATTGTCCGATGTACCTCGACAAGAACATGGAGTATATCTACTTCACATCGACCAACGAAAAATCCACTGGTGAACTACGTAGCGAGATTACTGGCACCAAGAAGGGTGATATCTACTTCACCAAGCTGGACGAGAAAGGAGCTTGGTCGCGTCCAGAGGTCGTGGATGGAGGCTTGAACACTGAGCATGATGAGGGTGCAGCAGCTTTCTCGCCCGATGGTTCGACGATGTATCTGGCCCGTGCTGTGCGCCAGGACTGGCCCACGACGGTTGAGATTTATACCAGCAGTCGCAGCGAGGCTAAGTGGGGTGCCCCACAGAAGTTTGAAATTACTGCCGATACCTTGAGTAACTATTCCGACCCGTCAGTGAGCCCCGACGGACAATGGCTCTATTTTGTCAGCGACATGCCTGGTGGACAGGGTGGCACTGACATCTGGCGCATTAACCTCAAGGACAAGCACGGTACACTCGAGAATCTGGGACCAGACATTAATACCAAGGGGAATGAGCGGTATCCTAACATGCGTACCGACAGCCTATTATATTTCTCCAGTAATGGACATCCCGGTATGGGTGGCCTTGACCTGTTTGTGGCCAAGTTGCAGCCTCAGGATGAGACTGAGCGCACAGTGATGGACCGCTGGGTTGTTGAGAATATGGGCGTGCCGATGAACTCGTCGGGCGACGACTTCGGTATCACTTTCGGCAAGGGTGAGAGCGGTATGTTCTCCAGCAACCGTGGTGATGCGCGTGGTTATGATCACATCTTCGACTTTATCAAGCCCGAATTGCAGATATCAATTTCGGGTTATGTGGTCGATAAGGACGATGAACCCGTGCCCAACGCAGTCATACGCATCGTGGGTGACGATGGCAGCAACCAGAAGACTGCGGCCAAGCCCGACGGCTCTTTCCGTTTTGACTTGCAACGGGGGGTAAAATATGCGATGATGGCTGGCGCTGAAGGTTACTTGAATGCCCGCCAGGAATTTGTGAGTGATAGTGCTGAGGAAGATGCTGAGTACTATGTGGATTTCATTCTGCCGGCGATGTTCAAGGCCCAGATTATTGAGAACATCTTCTATGACTTTGACAAGGCGGTGTTGCGTGACGAGTCAAAACTTGCTCTCGACAGCATGGTGATGCTCTTGAAGGATCATCCCAATATCGTCATTGAAATGGCTTCGCATACCGACCGCGTCGGAAGTGCCAAGTACAATCAGGGCTTGTCGCAGCGTCGTGCCCAGAGCGTAGTGGACTATCTGATCGAGAATGGCATCCCGCGTGAGAGGCTCAAGCCGGCTGGTTATGGCGAGTCACGCCCCAAGACAGTGACCAAGCGCATCCATAACAAGTATCCGCAGTTTGAGGAAGGAGTGACACTTACCGAGGAGTTCATCAAGACCCTGAGCAAGGAGGATCAGGAAGCCGCCGACCAGGTCAACCGGCGCACTGAGTTCACGGTCATTGATACTGATTACCAGTATTAGATATTACAAGAAAAACCGCCAGAACAGCGGTTTTTCTTGTAATAAGGTTGCACGGCTTTCAGCAGCACAGCTTAGCGGCCAATGCAGTAGTAGGTGAAGCCCATCTCCTCGAGTTCGTCGCCGTCATACACGTTGCGACCATCAATGATGAGCGGGGTCTTCATTAAACTTTTTACCGTGTGCCATGCCGGGATGCGGAACTGTCGCCACTCGGTGAGCAGCAGGACGGCATCGGCACCCTTGACAGCATCATACATGTCCACGCCACAATAGACATTGCCCCAGCGGCGTTTGGTGGCATTCATGGCGACGGGGTCATAGACGCGCACATTGCAACCAGCATCCATCAGCAGGTTAATCGTGTCGATAGCGGGAGCTGCAGTCATGTCGTCGGTCTCGGGCTTGAAAGCGAGTCCCCACAGGGCGACGGTCTTGCCGTCAAGGTCACCCTTGAAGTGGTTGTTGAGCTTCTTGAACATGATGCGCTTCTGTCGTGTGTTGACATTCTCTACAGCCTTGAGAACTTCCATGTCGAAGTTGTGCTCATTGCCTATCTTGATCAAGTCCTTGATGTCTTGGGGGAACAGGGTTCCGCCATAGCCACAGCCAGGGAAGATGTACTTGGGACCGATACGGCTGTCGGTGCCCACTCCGTGGCGCACGATGTTGATGTCGGCGCCGACGATTTCACACAGGTTGGCGATCTCGTTCATGAAGCTCACGCGGGTAGCAAGCATCGATGTGGCGGCATACTTGATCATCTCGGCGGTGCGGGTGTCTGTATAGATGACTGTGCGGTTGTTGTGCATCAGGATGGTGCGGTACAACCGTTCCATGGCTTGACGGGCACTGGACGTCTCGGTGCCGATGACGATGCGGTCGGGCTTCATGAAATCCTTGATGCCGTTGCCCTCAGTGAGGAAGTCGGGGTTGCTGGCTACATCAAACTTGATATCTCCGGCACCGCGTGCCTCAAGGGTGTCGCTGATGATTTTGGTCACATGCTGAGCTGTGCCGACAGGGACTGTCGACTTGATGACAAACACGCTATAGTGGGTGATGTGCTGGCCGAAGTCCTTGGCGATGTCAAGAATGGGTGTCAAGTCGGTCGAGCCGTCTTCGCTGGCGGTTGTGTCGATGGCACAGAAGACGTAATCCTGGTCGATGAAGCCCTGCTTGTAATCGCTGGAGAACGTCAGGCGCTTGTCGTTGACGTTACGGGCGATCATGTTGTCAAGGCCAGGCTCATAGATGGGGATTGCGCCATAGACCAGTCGGTTAATCTTCTGGCTATCACTGTCCACACAGGTAACATTGACACCAAGGTCGGCAAAGCACGTGCCACTCACCAGCCCCACATATCCTGTTCCAACTATAGAAACGTTCATCGTATTATTTTTTTATTCAATGATAGGTTTATAAGTGTAATGAATTTGCAAATATAGAAAGTTTTTATCATAAATTCTTTTGTTTTTCATCAAAAATTGTTAAGTTTGCACTTTCGTAATTGTTATATTATTGTTAAAGTCGAGAAATCACTTGTTTAACCATTAAATAATCAGAATTTCACTATGAAAAAGTATTTAGCTGAAATGGTAGGAACGTTTGTGCTGACGTTTTTGGGCTGCGGAGCAGCAGTAGCACTTGGTTGTGGAACCGACACTGCATCGGTGGTTGGGACCGCTATGGCCTTTGGTCTGGCTGTCGTGGCAATGGCTTACACCATTGGCGGCATCAGCGGATGCCACATTAATCCCGCTATCACCTTGGGTGTGTTCCTGAGTGGTCGCATGAATGCCAAGGATTGTGGCATGTACATGGTATTCCAGGTTATCGGCGCTATCCTTGCCGCAGCAGTGCTGGCAGGCATCGTGGGAACCGCTTCGCCCGATGCGATCATCACGACAAGCACGGGTGCCAACTCATGTGCATTCGGCGTGACTAATGGATTGATTGTCGAGATTGTCCTCACGATGCTCTTTGTGCTTGTAGTGCTGGGTGCTACCTCGGTAACCAACGGTGCTACCAACAACTTTGCTGGTCTTGCCATCGGTCTGTCGCTGATCCTTATCCACCTGGTGGGTATCCACTTCACGGGCACCTCGGTCAACCCTGCACGTTCAATCGGTCCGGCTCTCTTTCAGGGTGGTCAGGCACTGAACGAACTTTGGGTGTTCATCGTTGGTCCCTTTGTGGGCGGTGCTTTGGCAGCCCTTATCTGGAAGATCATCGATTGCAACTGCGAGAAGAAGGCCGAGTAATTGTCAATAATTAAAAAATGTAAATTTCTTGTTTTTTATTCAGGAAGATTGTAATTTTAGGGCGTCTAAAAGTTAGTGGTTTCCAACTTTTGGCTTATTTAATGATTACATGTTTATTAATTATCACCAAAAAATTTAATCTAAAGAATGAATTACAAGATTATTGACATTGAAGGCATTGGCGAAGCATTCGCCTCTAAGTTAATGGCCGAAAACATTGATACTGTTGAACAACTGCTGGATCGTTGCGCTGCACCGGCAGGACGTAAGGAATTGGCCGAGAAAACCGGTATCAGTGAGAAACTGATTCTGCGCTGGGCTAATCATGCCGACCTCTTCCGTGTTGACGGCATCGGTCCGCAGTTTGCCGAACTCCTTGAGGCAGCAGGCGTTGACACCGTTAAGGAATTGGGTCACCGCGTTCCCGCCAACCTGGCCTCCAAGCTCGTCGAGGTGAACGAGGAAAAGCACTTGTGCCGCCGCGTTCCGGTCGAGAGCGAGTTGCAACGCATGATTGACCAAGCCAAGGAACTCGAGCCCCGAATGACTTACTAAACGATCCTTAGCAACCTGACAAATGAAGCCGCCTGGACACATCGTCCAGGCGGCTTCATTTAAATGGTGTGGTGGCCTGTTCAGGTGGTAACGGTGAGTTCGCCGCACAGGTCGCTGACCATGTATTTCTTGACCATGCTTGGGGAATACTTCATGCCGAAGAGGAACATCAGCTTGGTGATTGCAGCCTCGCTGGTCATGTCTGCGCCGCTGATGACACCTGCATCGAGCAGTGTCTTGCCCGTCTCATAGAGTGTGCAGTTCACGCCGCCGTTGACGCACTGGGTCACGTTGACGATGACCACACCACGCTCCACGGCCTCCTTGATGCACTTGATGAACCACGGGTGGCTGGGCGTGTTGCCGGCACCGTATGTCTTGAGGACAATGCCCTTGATGCTGGGTGTGTGCAGCAGGTAGTCGAGTGTCTGCTCGGTCATGCCGGGGTTGAGTTCCAGGAACATGACGTTGGTGTCCATGTCGGTGCACACCCGTAGCGGGCGCGGCGGCATTCTCCTCAGGCTGGCCTCGTTATACTCGATGTCGAGACCGATTTCGGCCAGTTCGGGATAGTTGAAGCTCTTGAAGGCATTGAAGTTGTCGGCGCTCATCTTGGTGGCACGGTTGCCTCGCCACAGGTAGTTCTCGAACAGGATGGCAACCTCCTGTACGCGCGGCCGTCCCTTCTCGTCGATAGCGGCAGCCACCTGCAGGGCAGTGATGAGGTTCTCCTCGCCGTCGGTGCGCACCTCGCCAATGGGCAGTTGCGAGCCAGTGATGATGACGGGCTTGCTCAGGTTTTCGAGCATGAAACTCAGCGCCGAGGCTGTGAACGCCATCGTGTCGGTACCATGCAACACCACAAATCCGTCGTAGCGGTCATAGTGCTCCTCGATGGCCAGCGCGATGTCGCGCCAGTGGGTCGGATCCATGTTACTGCTGTCGATGGGCGGGTTGAACTGGAGGTTGTCGATGTCATAGTCCAGTTTCTTGACCTTGGGCACATTGTCCATGAGGTGGTCAAAGTCAAACGGCTGCAGGGCATGGGTGTCGGGGTTCTCGATCATGCCGATGGTGCCGCCGGTATAGATGATAAGTATCTTGGGTCGTTTCATTGTGGTAAGGTATTATCAGGTTAGTTATGATTGTTGTCCGCTTCTTTCTTCATGAGTTCGCGGCCGCGGTCAAAGGCTTTGTCAAAGAACAGCATGTGATAGTCAAGCGAGTTGACCCAGTAGGTCCAACTGTGGCGACCGGGGCGCACGGTGAAGTCGTGGTCGATGCCCATCTCCACCATCTTGTCGTGGATGGCGATGTTGTTCTTGATGAAGATGTCGTTCAGGCCGTCGTCGATGAGGATGTTCTGGGCGGGCTTGAGGGGGCAGTTCTTCACCTTGTCCAACTGGTTGCACACGGCATGGTCATGCCACCGCTGCGGGTTGCTCTCGTAGTCTCCTAGGCGGGCGCGGATGTGCCATCGGTCGGTGAACTGGGTGATGTCCATGTTACCGCTCATGCTGCCGCAGGACCAGAACACGTCGGGATGTCGGAAGGCCAGGAAGAGCGCGCCATGGCCACCCATGCTCAGGCCCGTGATGGCACGCATGTAGCGGTTGGCATGGGTGCGGTAATGGCTGTCGATATAGGTGACCAGTTCCTTGCTCACGTAGGTCTCGAACTGCATCTTGGGGTCGATGGGCGAGTCAAAGTACCAGCTGTCCTGTCCGTCGGGACACACGATGATTACGCCATAGCGGTCGGCCAGCCGATGCAGGTCGGCCTTGCGGGACCAGTCGTTGTAGCAGCCGTCGGCGCCGTGCAGCAGGTAGAGCACCGGGTATTTGTTGGACTCTACGTCATCAAAGTATTGCTGGGGCTTTACGACTACATTCTTGATGATGCGATTCATCGCCTGGCTCATCACCTCGATGGTATCGGCAGGAAAAGAGGCTTCCTCTTCGGGAGCAGCCATCTCGATGGCATCTTGCTTGTTGGTTGTCGTGTGGGCACATGCCGTCGTTGCCATGAACGTCATGGCAGTCATCATCAATAGCGGTAACAATAGCGTCTTTTTCATCACTTTAATTATTCTGGTTTATGAGTTGATATCTAAAATTACATCAAAAGAACCGTCCCTATTTTACCCTTTTTTTCTTGAAAAAGTCGGTCATGAGGCGGGCACACTCGTCGGCGAGGATGCCGCTGGTGACTGTCGTCTTGGGGTGGAAGGGGGCGGCGCACATTGTGTGGTAACCGCGCTTGTCATCGTTGGCGCCATAGACGATGCGGGAAATCTGGCTCCATGCCAGGGCACCGGCGCACATCAGGCACGGCTCGATGGTGACATAGAGGGTGCAGTCGGTCAGGTACTTGCCGCCTAAGGTGGAGGCCGCAGCGGTGATGGCCTGCATCTCGGCATGGGCGGTAACGTCGGTCAAGGCTTCGGTCAGGTTGTGGCCACGCCCAATGACACGTCCCTTGCTCACGATGACAGCCCCGATGGGCACTTCATCGCGCTCGAGTGCCTTGTGGGCCTCGTCGAGGGCCATGCGCATATACTTGATGTCGATATCTTCGGTCTGTAACATGACTTAGTTCAGATAAACTTTGCGAACAGTGTTGCCCACTTTGACAATATATACTCGCTGTCCGGGCAAGCTGATCCAGTTGTTGACGGCTGGACGCTCATACCACAGGTTGCCATACACGTCATAGATAAAGGTCCACATCCCGTGGGTGTCGCCACCGATGTAGATGGTGCCGTCCAGACCCACGATGGTCAATTTGCCCTCGGGACGCTCTTCCTCGACTTCCTTGATAGCAGCAGGCTCGGCCGTCGCTACCAGTTGCAGGTCTTCCTCGTCATACATCAGTGTTGTGGGCACTACCAGGTACTCGGTGCTCTGAGCGCCGATGGGCAGGAAATAGCGGTCGGCCGCTGTCACGGCAACCAGATAGCCGTCGGGACCATAGATCTTGTAGGCCAGGCTGTTGCCAAGGGTCAGTGCTGTCCAATGATCTCCCACGTTTTCCTGTTGCATGGTGGGCAAGACGGCCAATCCCTCGTCGATCCACAGCGTGAACTGGTCTTCATTGCCCCACACGGGGTCATCCTGATAGTGGCGAGTGATGGCAGCACCAGCCAGCATCACGTGGATGTCGTCACAACCCTCAAAGGCATTATCGCCCATCGTGAGGGGTGGGGTAGAGGCGTCGCTATAGATCTCGTTGAGACGGCTACAGTAGCTGAAAGCACTCTCGCCGATATATCGCAACGAGGCGGGCAAGAAGATCGTCTTCAGGTAACTGCAGTCCTCAAAGGCTCCCCTGCCGATGCTGGTCACCCCCTCGGGGAGCACCACATGGGTGATGGCAGTGCCTGCCAGCATATATTTGCTCACAGCGGTTAGTCCCAGAGGCAGGGTGATGTTGGCCAGGTCCTCAGCGTCGGCAAAGGCTGCCTCACCGATCATGGTCACGCTATTGGGAATCTGGACCTCGGTCACTCCCGATTGCCAGAAGGCCCTCGGGGCGATGGCTGACACGTCATAGTTCACCCCATCGCAATAGACGCGCTCGGGCAGGATGATGCAGCCCTCGTAGTGGTTCATGCCGTTATAGTAGGCAGGAGCCACCTCGACCTGGGTGTCGCTGATGATATTGTAGTAGATGCCATTGGCCTCGATGTCCTGTCCGTGGACGTTCACGGCACAACATAGGCAGGCGACAAGCAGCAATACTATGTCTCGTATTCTATGGTTCATCATTTATTCTCGATAATAAACTCTCTTGACGCGCGGTGAAACACTGGTCAATATCTCATAAGGGATGGTGCCGCGCGCCTCGCTCAACTGCTCGATGGGCACGTGTTCACCAAATATCTCGACCGTGTCGCCCACCTTGCAGGGGACATCGGTCACGTCAATCATCACAGCGTCCATGCATACGGTGCCTACCGTGGGACACAGCTTGCCGTTGACCCACATGTTCACAGCACCGTTGCCAAAGTGGCGGTCGAAACCATCGGCATATCCGATAGTCACTGTGGCGATGCGGCTGTCACGTTGGAGTACTCCATGGCGACCGTAGCCGATGGTGGTGCCAGCGGGCCAATCCTTGATGCTGATGATGATAGAGCGCAGGGCCGACACGGGCTTGAGCGCGTCCTCGCTGCCATCAAATAGCGTGCGGATACCGTAAAGACCGATACCGATGCGCACCATGTCGTACTGGCGCTCGGGAAAACGGACGATGCCGCTCGTGTTGAGCACGTGACGCATGATATAGTGGTCGAATGACTGTTGTAGCATCTCGCTGCAAGTGTCAAAGTAATCAAACTGGCCCTGGGTATAGGCGTCCTGGTCGGGCTCGTCGGCAACACTCAAGTGGGTGAATACCGACGCTGGGGTGATGATGTCCTGGCTCTTGAGCAACTCGATGAGCTCGGGCAACTGTTCGCGGGTGAAGCCCAGGCGGTGCATGCCACTGTCAATTTTGATGTGGACTGGGAAATGCTGTACGCCATAGCGCTTGCCCTCCTTGATGAGGTCGCGTGCCATGTCGATGCTGTAGAGCTCGGGCTCCAGGCGGTACTGGAACATGGCCTTGTAGTTCACGCCATTGGGGTTGAGCACGATGACAGGCATGGTGATGCTTGCCTTGCGCAACTCCACTCCCTCGTCATGGACGGCGACAGCAAGATAGTCACAACCACAGTCTTGAAGCGTCTTGGCAATCTCGTAGCTGCCAGCGCCATAGCCACTGGCCTTGACCATACCGATGGTCTTGGTGCCAGGCTTGATAAGCGACTTGAAGAACTTGAAATTGTGGGCCAGGGCATTGAGGTCCACCTCCATCACGGTCATGTGTTGCTTGGCTTCCAGCAGGTCAATGATCTGGCTGAATCCATAACGGGGGTCGCCCTTGATGAGGATGGTCTCATCGTCAAAATCACCCTTGGCAAAGTCGTTCATGAAGTCTTGGGTGTCGTTATAGAAACGGGCCTGGGGCAGCTCGTCAAAGTACTGGCTATAACGGCACATCTCCTTGCCGATACCCATCAGGCGGTTGACTCGCTTGGTCTTGAGTAGTTCGCTCACGCGGATGTATAGCTCGTCGCCGCTGTAGCTCTCGGTGGCGAGGTCGCTCAGGATGACGGTGCAAGGACGGTTGCCGGCTCGGCGTGTCATGAAGTTGAGCGCTGGGGTAAGCGAATAGTAGTCGCTGGTGTAGCTATCAACGATGACGGTGCAGTTGTTCACTCCCTCGATGACGTTTAGTCGTGTGCCCACGGGTGTGAGTGCAGCCATGCGCTCGGCAATCACTTCACGGTTGAGCCCTAATTGCAACAGAACCGCAAGGCAGATGATGGCATTGTCCAAGTCGCGGTCGGCGGTGAAAGGGATGGTCACCTCGCTGGCTTCGCCGTCGTAGCTGTAGTGCACCGTGATGTTTTTCTCGCCGCGGTCGGTGCTCTCGACCTGCAAGGGTGCCTCGCAGTGGTTGCGTGACCATGACATCTCGGTAGCGACACCGCTCTCGACGAGTGGTGCGATGGTGTGAGTCACCAGCGGATCGTCGGCACAATAGACGACGCTCTCGCAATTATACAGGATTTTGGCCTTTTCCTGGGCCTTCTGCTCCATCGAAGCAAAGCCGTCGTTATGCTCGCTGCCCAGGTTGGTGATGATGCCGATGGTGGGCCTGATCATCACTTGCAGGTTGTCCATCTCACCAGTTGTCGAGATGCCAGCCTCGATGATGGCCAGGTCGGTATTGTTGTCGATTTCCCACAGTGACAGGGGAACGCCGATTTGCGAGTTGTAACTGCGTGGCGAGCGCACGATGCGGTAATCGTCCTTGAGCAGTTGATAGAGCCACTCCTTGACGGTGGTCTTGCCACGGCTGCCCGTGATGCCGATGACTGGCAATTCACGGAAACGCCTGCGGTGGAATGTTGCCAACGCCTGCAAGGCTTCCAAGGGCGACTCCACGGCAAGGTAATTGGCTCCTGAGCACTCGGGTAGCGGGAAGTAATCGCTGGCAACCACAAAGTTA
This sequence comes from uncultured Prevotellaceae bacterium, assembly GCA_947165675.1. Lineage (GTDB taxonomy): Bacteria > Bacteroidota > Bacteroidia > Bacteroidales > Muribaculaceae > Sodaliphilus. Next base: position 74,894 of record CAMVBJ010000008.1, on the reverse strand, counting down.
CGCACACCCTTGTCAAACAGGTCGGGAATGTAGTTGTGGCCATCGCCAGCGTCGGTGCGCAGGGCAAAGAAGATGGTCTCGCCAGGGGATGTCAGGGAGCGTGAATCGGTGAGCAACTGGCTCACAATGGCATCCTCGTCAAGGATGCGTTCGCTGGTCAGTTCCAGTACGTTGGCTATTTCGGTAATTGAGTAATTCATGATCGGTCAAGTACTTTTTGGAGTTCGGGATTTTGTGACAGGTAGGGATATTCCTTGATGAGGTTGCGCACCACGCTGACGGTGTCGGCATTGAAGCGGTCAACGGTCTCGCGGTTGGTGCTCATGGGACGGTGCTGCAAGCGCTTGTGAATGCGTTCGCAACGGGCTACTGCCAGTGCGCTGTGGTCATCAAGATAGGTCGCTTGGAATGCCTGCCAGATGTATTCCACCGCCACGTCGCTGGGATGTACCATGTCGTTGCTGTAGAAACGGTAGTCGCGCAGGTCATCCAGCATGATTTCATAGGCTGGGAAGTAGTCACAGTACTCGCAGTGACGATCCATTACATCGTTGATGGCAACGCGTAATGATGCCTTGCTCAGTGAGTTGACATCCAGCCCGTCGGCAATGTGGCGTATGGGGCTCACGGTGAGGATGATTCTAAGCTCAGGATTGAACTCATGCAGGCGGGTTAGCATCGAGTCAAGTTCCTTGACCATTGCGTCCACTGTCGCCATCTTGCGCTCAAACTCGTGCTGGGGTACTTTGTGGCAATTGGCGACCACCTCGCCGGTAGCCTTGAGGCGATAGACGATGGCGGTGCCCAGAGTGATGGTGAGCAGCTGAGCCTCTTCCAGGGCTTTATGACCCATCTCGATGCGCTGGTTCATTCGGTCGAGTGTCACCTGCTTGTCGGGAAAGGAATGGCGAGAGTGGAAATCATAGCTGTTCCACACACCCCCTTGCATGAACAGTTCCTGTCCTGCCATGGGTCGGCAGTCGATGAGGCGCGACACGCCACTGGCAATGCTCATGGGGTTGTAGAGAGTCCCCATGGGATTGATCGTGGCATTGATGAGCGCACCATGCATCTTGTGACCGATGTTGTCGCTGAAGCACGACCCTAACAGCACCACGTTGTCGCTGTGGTGCAGCCAGCCGCGGTTCTCGACCGTCTTTACTGTCGTCCTGAACTCCATGACTAAAAACTTAAAGCAGTAGATGGTTTAACGAGCAAAGATAATGGTTTTTGCCCAAACTCCACCCACATTTGGCACATTATTTATGGAACTCGTGTTTTTTGATGATCAAGAAAATGAGGGTATCGCAATTGCAATGTCCTCATTGTGACTGCATTATATGTATTTACTTTACTTCTTGATGAAGTTGTAGTCGCCTGTGATGTTGTTTAAGTACACGTCATAGGTGCCGGCTTTCACATGGATATTGGCCCCGTTAACCAGTCCTTGTCCCCATGGGAAAGCATCCTCGCCCCAGTTGTTCTGCCAATCGTCGTCGGCGGTAAACTTGAGCTCTGTGTCATTGCCGGTGACGACAAAGTCCCTGAATATCCAGTTGTGGTTCTCCTTGTAAGGGTTCAATTGGGTCATGTCATGGTCATTGTTATTGATGTCCCAGTCATTGTGGGCGCCAGTCATTGCCGCGGCATTGAATGGGCCAGGGATTTCGCCCATATAGGGCATCACGCTCAGCTCGTTAGTCTGGGTGTTCAGGGTGATGGTGTAGTAGCCATCATTACCCATGTTGAATCCCATGGCTTCTTCGATGTCGCCATGGATGAAGTTGCCCTCACTGTCGATGCCCCAGCGGTCGGCCTAACTGCCTGGTGTGTGCTGGATGGCGATAAAGTCGTTGCCGCCAAAGAAGCCAGTGTAGGTCAGAATGCCACGCCCACGGCTGTCAAACTCGCCTCTCGGGAACAAAGGAATCTATGCGTAAAATTATTGGTTTGAAAATATACTACAGAGAAATGATACGGCAAATATGGTCAATAAGGATGATAAGCCCAATTCTTATTGTATATTTTTTCGATTTTTGATGAGATTAAAATAAAAAAAGCTCAGAAATTTGCAATCTCAAACATTCTGTATTAATTTTGTGATTTATTAACCCTAATACGCCTTCTCCATGAGTGACAACCAAGACATGAAGCAAGGATTCTGGTCCCGCGTGTTCCATCTGTATTACGATGGCTTCCGCAGCATGACTGTGGGTAAGACATTGTGGTTGATCATTGGCATCAAGCTGTTCATCTTTTTTGTTATCATCAAGTTGCTTTTCTTCCCCAACTTCTTGAACACCAAGTGTGACACCGAGGAGGAGAAGACCGAGTATGTGCGCCATAAACTGGGAGTAGGGGAGTAAGCTTCAGAACTGAACAACTGACAACTAACAACTAACAACTAAAAAACTATATCATTATGGAAGAATTAACTCAAGTTGTTGATTGGTCGAGGGCGCAATTTGCGCTGACGGCTATCTACCATTGGTTGTTCGTGCCATTGACTCTGGGCTTGGGTATCATCATCGCCGTCATGGAGACGATATACTACAAGACCAAGAGCGAGAAGTGGCTGGCAACAACCAAGTTCTGGATGACGGTTTTTGGTGTCAACTTTGCCATCGGGGTGGCCACGGGTATCATCCTGGAGTTTGAGTTTGGTACCAACTGGTCCAACTACAGCTGGTTTGTAGGAGACATCTTCGGTGCGCCGCTGGCGGTTGAGGGCATACTTGCCTTTTTTATGGAATCGACGTTTATTGCTGTGATGTTCTTCGGGTGGAAGAAGGTGAGTCCCAAGTTCCACTTGGCAGCCACATGGTTGACGGCGATAGGCGCCAGCCTGTCGGCATTGTGGATTCTTGTGGCCAATGCATGGATGCAGTATCCCACTGGATGCGAGTTCAATCCTGCAACGATGCGCAACGAGATGACGAGCTTTGCTGCAGTGGCACTCTCCCCCATGGCGGTAAGCAAGTTCCTGCACACGGTGTTGAGTGCATGGACCTTGGGCGGTGCCTTTGTGTGTGGTGTGTGTGGCTGGATGTTGCTCAAGAAGCGCAATTATGAACACTGTCAGCGCAGCCTCAAGGTCGGAGCCTGGGTGGGAGTCATCGGTATCGTGTTGACGATGATCACGGGAGACACCAGTGCTGTTACTGTGGCCAAGTATCAGCCCATGAAGCTGGCTGCAATGGAGGGCCTGTATAAGGGCAACCATGAGCAGTCGATTGTGGCCTTTGGTATCTTGAATCCGTCTAAGCAAGCGTTTGACGGCCAAGATCCTTACTTGTTTGATATCAGCATCCCATACGGCTTGTCCTTCCTGGCCACCCATGATTTCCATGCCTTTGTACCCGGTATCGAGGACATCATTGAGGGTAAAAGCTATGACAACGAGGGCAATGCAATCAACACCGTCTCCTATGCCGAGCGCATGGAGCGTGGCAAGCATTTGCAAGAGATGTTGTCGCAGTACAGCACTGCAATGAATAGCGGCAACACACTCATGCAGGATAGCCTCAAGAGCGCCATCAATGCCGACTTCAAGAACTTCGGCTATGCTTATTTAGAAAAGCCCGAGGAGGCCATCCCCAATGTGCCGTTGACGTTCTACACCTTCCACTTCATGGTGACTGTGGGTGGTTACCTGCTGGTATTCCTCTTGTTAGCATTGTTCTTTGTTTATAAGCCAGAAATCCTTAAAAAGGCCAAGTGGGCCAAGTGGTGGCACATTCTGGCCATCATCACCGTGCCGTTGACCTACCTGTGCAGTGCCAGTGGCTGGATTGTTGCCGAGGTGGGACGTCAACCGTGGACCATCCAGGACCTGATGCCCAACAAGGTGGCCATCAGTGACCTGAATGCCAGTTATGTGCAGATTACCTTCTGGATTTTTGCCGTGGTCTTCACTGCACTGTTGATTGCCGATATCGGTATCATCTGCAAGCAGATTTCCAAGAAATCTCAGACCGACTTAGACACAGTTAACGAATAATCAAGTAAGGAGGAAACAAGTCATGACAACATACAATTTATTGCAGAATTACTGGTGGCTCATCATGTCGGTGCTCGGTGCATTGCTGGTGTTCCTGCTCATGGTGCAGGGTGGCCAGTCGATGCTCATCCACTATGCCAAGCCCGACAAGCGCGCGTTGCTCATCAACTCGATGGGGCGCAAGTGGGAGTTGACCTACACGACGCTGGTAACCTTTGGCGGAGCCTTCTTCGCTTCGTTTCCATTGTTCTATAGCACGAGCTTTGGCGGTGCTTACTGGTTGTGGATGCTCATCCTGTTCAGCTTTGTTATCCAGGCAATCAGCTATGAATATCGCTCCAAACCAGGCAACATCTATGGTTCACGATTCTACGACACGCTACTGTTGATCAACGGCATCGTTGGTCCCGTGCTGCTGGGTGTGGCAGTGGCAACGATGTTCTTTGGCGCCGAGTTCACGGTGACCAAGAGCAACATCCTCAACGTGCAGGCCGCTACCATCTCGCAATGGGGGCCGCGGCATGGTCTGGAGGCTATCGCCTGCTGGAAATGCCTGCTCTTTGGCCTGATGGTTTTCTTCCTGGCCCGCACGCTGGCGTCACTCTACTTCATCAACAACATTGACGATGACGAGGTCAACCGCAGCCAGCACAAGTTGCTGCTGGTCAATGCCGCGGTCTTTGTCGTGCTGTTCCTGGCCACGGTAGCCGTTATCCTCACCTCACCTGGTGTGGGTTATGACGACAGTGGCAATGCCCAGTGGGTGCCCTTGAAGTACCTGAACAACTACCTGACCATGTGGTGGGCCCTGATTATCCTGCTGCTGGGCGTGGTGATGGTATTGCTGGGTATCGGCAAGACCTTGCTCAAGGCTGATTATCGGGGCGGCATCTGGCCCGCGGGCATCGGTACCGTGCTGGTGGTGCTGACCCTCTTCTGGGTCGTGGGCTATAACAATACGGCCTATCTGCCCTCACTGCTTGATGTCCAGAGCTCGCTCACGTTGCGCAACAGCTCGTCCAGCGAATTCACCCTCACAGTGATGAGCGTCGTGAGCATCTTGGTGCCCTTTGTGGTGGCCTATATCGGCTACTGCTGGTACAAGATGGACCACAAGAAGCTCACCAGCGACGAACTCGACAACACCGACCACAAGTATTAAGGCCGCAGCACGTTAGAAAACAAGCCCTATGTTTGCTCTGTCAAAGTCAAACATGGGGCTTATCTTCGTTTCCTTGTGGTGGGGTTAGTGTCCCCGCTGTTGCTGCTTGGTAGTGAAGCCTTCGGTAATCTGGCTGTAATCGTCAACGTCTTTATAGAGAATCCAGTAAACAGTGCCACTGACGTCTCCCTTGTCGCCATAAGGCAACACATAGGCCTGGGCAAACTTCCAGCCGAACTGGCCCAGATAGTTCATCGCGTCGATCATCGAGTTGAACTTGATTTCCTTGCCGTTTTCGTCCACAATCATCGACTCGTTCATGGCACCCAGCCATGAGGTGCTTTGGCCAAAGTCGATGGCCACCTTGACCTTGCTGCTGAAGAGTTGAGATGACCCGGACAGCAGGGCATAAACCCGCTTGGATGCGGGATTAAAACCCTCAATCTCACTCACCTGTGCTGGTGGGACTTGCATTGCGTCTTGTCCGATAACTGTCATTGATGAAGCCATCAATGCCAATGATAATATGATCTTCTTCATTTTGATAAATGTTTATGGTTTCGATATTCACATGAAACGCAAGGAATGCCTTCATTATTTCATCATGTGCCGCATTTTTTGTAACTTCGCAGCCTAAAAAACAAAGAAAGACCCAATCATGAATGTAAAGATTAACGATATCGTGCGCTTCCTCAACGATGTGGGAGGTGGTAGAGTGTCCAGAATTGACGGCAAGACCGTCTATGTGGAAGATCAGGACGGCTTTGAGCGCCCTGCGCTCGAGAAGGAACTGGTCGTGGTGGGACAGGCGGGAACCAAGGCGTCGGCCTATGAGCGTCCGCTCGACATCCGCACCCGTCTGGTGGAACCCGACAAGCCTGCTCCCAGACCCCAACCCGCTCCCGAACCCACCCTGCCTATCGAGGAGACCCCCGAGGGCGAGGTGCTTAATGTTGTGCTGGGCTACGAGGCTCGCGAAATCAAGCACTTGAATACCACAACTTTTTATGCCACACTTGTCAATGATTCAAACTATTTCCTGTATTTCACCTATATGACCCGCGGTGACGGCGACGGCGAGTGGAAGACCCGCTACCATGGCATCGTCGAGCCTAACATCCAGGTGGAACTGGAGGAGTTTGGTCACGATGACTTGAACGACATGACCCATGTGGCCGTGCAGTATGTGGCCTTCAAGCAGGGCAAGGGCTTCAAACTGAAGAATCCCGCCCTCATTGAGCAGCGCCTGGACGTCACCAAGTTCTACAAGGTGCATTGCTTCCACGAGAATCCTTACTTTGATGTGCCCGTCATCACCGTGGAAATCGTGACCAACGACCGTCCTGCCCGCCAGATGCGCATCGACAGCGGCGAACTCGAGCGCGCCATGAAGGAAAAGAAACGCATGGACCGCCCGCAACGCAAGACGGTCCAGAAGAAGACCGACCCTAACGGCATCATCGTCCAGGACCTACACATCACGTCGCTGCTGGATAACCTCAACGGCATGACTCCCGGCGCCATTCTGGAGTACCAGATGGATAAGTTCCGCGAGGTGATGGACGCCAACCTGAGTAAGCACGGACAGCGCATCGTCTTCATCCACGGCAAGGGCGAGGGCAAGCTGCGCCAGCACCTGCTGAGCGAACTCAAGCGCCGCTACCCCCGCTGCACAGCTCAGGACGCCAGCTTCCGCGAGTACGGCTTCGGCGCCACCCAGGTCACCATCCACTGATTATCAAACAACTGCAACGGTGTTATTTCAAACAACTTGAACAACAATAAACAACCTAAAACAACTTTTTTAATAATTGTTGTTCCGGTTGTTCAATGTTGTTTTGTTGTTTGAAAGAGAAGAGGGTTGTTTGAAAAATGGGGTTATTTGGCGATGGGGAAGCGGAATTGGCGCAGTTGGCGCTCCAGTTCTTTCTCGTGACCACTGGTGTACTGGTCGCACAGGGCGTGGAACTGGGGCGAGTGGTTCATGTGGGTCAAGTGGGCCAGCTCGTGGCAGATGATGTAACGCACCAATGGCTCGGGCAAGAACATGAGATTGCGCGAGAGCTGAATAATTTTTTTGGCCGTGCAGTGGCCCAGCTTCCTCATGCCACGGCCCACTTCAAATCCTGCGGGCCGCAGTCCCAACTCACGAGCTGCCTGTTGGGCATAGGGCAGCAATAGGGCGTGGGCTTGGACTTCCATGGCACGGCTGATAACGCTTGAAATGGTGTGCTTGATGTTCTCGTCATGTAGGTTGGCGTTCTCATGGACTTGCAGGTGCAGTGTGTCTCCCTCCCAGTGGTTGAGGATGTAACTGGGCATACGCCTCTGTGCCTCGATGATGACACGGCACTTGAAACACTCGATGACCTGGCCGAGGTAGAAGGTGATGCCTTGGGGATGTGGTAACTTCCTGAGCTGCTCTCGGTTAAGGTCGACCATGCGCCTCAAGTCACTCACGGTCACACCCAGTGGCGCACGCATAAGCAAGTTGCCATCGGCGTGATAAGTGAACCGCACCGAGGTCATACCTCGGCGCAGTTCCACATGTATCTTCCCGAACTCACGGTCCTCGATATAGCCTTTCATGGCTTTTTCATGTCAAACAACTTGAACGACAAGAAACAATATTAACAACTTAAATGATTAAAAGTTTCTTGTTGTTGTTTGAGTTGTTCAATGTTGTTCAAGTTGTTTGATGGAGTGTTAGAACTTGGTGATACCCATGATCTCACGCACATCGGCCAGGGTCTTGCTGGCGCGTGCACGGGCACGTTCAGCGCCCATCTCCAGAACACGATGCAGGTAGGCGTCGTCGTTCTCGATATCGATGATGCGCTCGCGAATGGGGGTGGTCAATGCCACGATATCCTCAGCAATCTCTTTCTTCAAGTCTCCATAGCGGATGGAGCAGTTGTTATAAGCCTCGGTGAAGTATTCCACCTTGTCGGGGGTGCCCACGAGCTTGAGGATGGTGAAGAGGTTTTGTACTGCCTCGGCCATGGGCTGGTTGGGTTCGGTGGGACCACCATCGGTCACGGCGCGCATCACCTTCTTGCGGATGGCTTTCTCCTCATCCACCAGGTAGATACAGTTGCCCTCGCTCTTGCCCATCTTGCCACTGCCGTCCAGGCCGGGAACCTTGACAGGCGCACTGCCGAAGTTGAAATTCTGCGGTTCTTTGAAGTAATCTGTCTTGTAGAACGAGTTGAAGCGGCGTGCAAACCTGCGCGTCAGTTCCAAGTGCTGTTCCTGATCCTTGCCCACGGGCACAAAGTCGGCCCGCTGGATGAGGATATCAACCGCCATCAGGGTGGGGTAGGTCAGCAGGCCAGCGTTCACGCGCTTGTTGGTGCTGGCACCGATGATTTCCTTGGCCACGTCCTCGTCGTCATCACCTTGATTGGGGGCGGTGATGCCTAAGGCCTTGCGGGCCTTATCCTTGAAGGCGGCCGTGCGCATCAGTTCACCGATGCCCACATGCATGTTCAGCAGCAGGTACATCTCGCTCACCTCGGGCACGTCGCTCTGCACAAAGATGGTCGACTTCTCGGGATCAAGCCCTGCCGCCAGATACTCAGCCAGAATGTGGCGCACGTTGGTGTGCAACTCCTTGGGGTCAGGGTTTGTCGTCAGGGCATGCAGGTCGGCAATGAAGTAGTAGCTGTCATACTTGCCCTCGTTCTGCATCTTCACAAAGTTACTCAACGCGCCCAGGTAGTTGCCCAGGTGCAACTGCCCCGTGGGCCTGATACCGCTCAAAACAATCTTCTTATTATCCATATTCTGATTCTTGCAATTTTATTTTACCGAATTGCAAAGGTAATCATTTTTTTTAAATCAGAAATAAGTGTATCTTTGCATTGTGTTAAAACTATAGTATTGCGACAATGACAACCGACTCGGGATGGGACAACGAGATGAAAACTGCTGATGTGGGATACACCTTTACCGACATCACGCCGCTGGGTGGACACCAGCATGGCTACTGTGATGTGTACCGTGCCCGCCGTCACGGCCTTTCGGCTCTGAGGATCATCAAAAAAGAATGAGAGTCACTCGACCAACCTCATCAATTTAGAGGCGATGCCGGGGCAGGCGGCCAGGATGCAGATGCCGTGATCCTCACGGTAGCGCTTGACGGTGGCTCCGGCTTCAAGAGCAATGAGTTCGCCGGCACAGGCATCCCACTCCTTGAGGTTCAATTCCCAATAGCCGTCGAGCCATCCGGCGGCAACGTAGCACAGATCCATTGCTGCCGACCCTAATCGGCGGATTCCCCTGACGCGAGGCATGACTTGGGAAAAACGGTCCAAGTTGTTGTCGGGGTTAGTCGCTTTGTCATAGGGGAACCCTGTCGAGATCACGGCGCGCTGCAACTCGGTTGTAGCTTTGGCCTGTAATCGACCGTTTGGCCCGAAGGCACCCTTGCCCTTGATCGCGTAGAACTCCTCGCCGAGTGTGGGGGCATAAACATAACCCATTCGGGTTTCCCCATCCACCTTGAAGCCAATGGAAATGCAGTAATTAGCGAGCCCTGCACTGTAGTTGACCGTGCCGTCGAGTGGGTCGATAACCCACTGGCATTGAGCCTGTCGGTGGTCATCACCACTCTCCTCGCTGAGGATGGCATGCTCGGGGTAGCGACTGTGGATAAAATCGATGATCACGCGCTCACTGCCCTTGTCGGCCTCGGTCACGATGTCAAATGCACTGCCCTTGTCCTGGATGCCCAGGTCACGGCGGCGAAAGTAGCTCTTCAGCACTTCGCCTGCTTGTTTCCCCATCATCATGGCGCTTTCCAGCCATTGCTCTTCCTGTGGGGTTAGATTGATGTCTGTCATGTTTTTCATCTTTTTACCTTTAATTATTATTTGAAACCTGAAATATCTCTATTAAAAAGGGAGTCACTGTGGCGTGACCCCCTTTAGGCTTGCTATGCGTTTGACTCGCTGCCACCCTCGGGCTCAATGGGAATCTGACGTTTAAATACCTCCTTGAAGGTGATAAGCGTCTCGCTGCGACCCAAGCCCATTTTCAAGAAGCGGTCATGAATGACCTGCAAGAGGTGGTCATTGTTCTTGGCATAGAGTTTGACAAACATGTCATACTTGCCCGTGGTAAAATAGCATTCAACCACTTCAGGAACTGTTTTGAGTCTTGCCACAACCTCGTCAAACTTGGACGGGTCATTCAAGAAAAATCCAATGTAAGCACAGGTCTCATAGCCGACCGAAGCAGGATTAATCAATGAGATTGATCCCTTGATAACCCCCATGTTATAAAGTTTTTGAATGCGCTGATGGATTGCAGCGCCAGACACGTTACATGCTCGGGCAATCTCCAAGTAAGGCTTGCGTGCATTGAGCGAAAGCATTTTCAGAATCTTGTAATCAAGTGTATCAAGTTTTGTTGCCATAAGTTTATTGTTATTATTTGTGGAATTCAATGTAATAAATATACTTCACAACACGTTCATTTACAGTGGACAAGCATCAGTTCGCAAGGCAAATATCTGCTTGCAGGCTACAAAGATACAACAAATTTCTTAAAATAGTGACAATTTATAATAAAATTTCACAAAAATCTTCTTATATCGCAAGTTTTCAACATTTATACGTTGAAAGCTTTCCTGATTGTGAGCGCCGTGACTGGGGGCAAGTCGTCGGTATAATGGAAACGGATAACCGCTTCCACGTGGTGGTGGCGAGAGACGATAAGGGCGTGCAGGGATTTGTGTCTTATTGGTTGTTCGATGGCTTCAGCTATATTGAGCACTTGGCGGTGAAGACTACTTGTCGCCACAGGGGCATCGGGGGTGGCTTGGTGAATTATGTCGAGTCGGTGGGCGCACCGCTGGTACTTGAAGTCGAACGACCAGTGGATGATGCAACGCAGCGCCGTGTGGCATTTTATGAGCACTTGGGACTCGTGCTTCACGGTGAGATAGACTATGTGCAACCGCCCTATTCGCCTGATAAATGCCCCGTGCCCATGCGCTTGATGACATCACAGGCAATGCTTGTCAAGGATGTCCGCCGAGCCATTGATGTGATCAAGCGTGAAGTGTATGGTGTGGAATCATGACAGTTTTAACCAGAAAAAATTGTACCTTTGCAAAATATGATACTGAAAGAAGCGATAGAACAGTTAAGGAATGGCCTCGCTGGCGTGGCCGACCCTCAAGAAGTGCAGGCGATGATCAGGGTCGTCTGTGAGGATATCTTCAATTATGATCAGGTGGATGTGGCTCTGCGTCAAGAAAGTGAGTTGCCCGAGTTTGCCCCCGAGAAGGTTGCTGACATCATCGCGCGATTGAACCGACATGAGCCCTTGCAGTATATCGTGGGCAGTGCACGGTTCCATGGCCACAAGTTCAAGGTAAATCCTGCCGTGCTCATTCCCCGTCCCGAGACCGAACAGCTTGTTGATCTCATTGTTGACGAGAACCCCGCGAGCGACCTGCGAGTGCTTGACATGGGCACTGGAAGCGGGTGCATCGCCATCTCACTGGCGAGGGCATTAAAGTTTGCTCAGGTCGAGGCCTTAGACGTCTCGCGTGACGCCCTCAATGTCGCTAGGGAAAATGCTGCCGCACTGAAGGCCAAGGTGCGCTTCTTTGAGAGCGACATGCTCTCGCCCCAACCCGCATCACGCTATGACATTATTGTGAGCAACCCCCCTTATGTGTGCTGGAGTGAGCGAGATGCGATGGACCGTAATGTTAAGGATTATGAGCCTGCTCAGGCATTGTTTGTGCCAGACAATGACCCATTGCTGTTCTACAAAGCGATTGCCCCTTATGCCGCCCAGTCTCTTGAGCCTGGTGGCAAGTTGTATCTTGAGATTAACCAGCGCTTTGGGGCCGATGTCAAGTGCTTGCTTGAGCAAAATGGCTTGGACGAGGTGCGTATCATTGAGGATAGCTACGGCAACGTGCGTTTTGCTGCTGCCGTCATGAAGTGATCATCGATGTTGATTGACGAGAAATACATGCGTCGCGCCCTGCAACTTGCGCGGCATGGAGCGGGCCGCACCAGTCCTAACCCGATGGTGGGCGCAGTGGTTGTCGGACCTGACGGAACGGTTATTGGCGAGGGTTGGCACCGCAAGTGTGGAGAGGCTCATGCCGAGGTCAATGCTTTGGCCACTGTGCGAGATGTCAATCTGTTGAAGGACAGTACGGTATATGTGACTCTTGAACCCTGTTCCCACTATGGTAAGACCCCGCCGTGTGCCAGCTTGCTCATTGAAAAAGGCATACCCCGTGTGGTGGTGGGAACGTTAGATCCATTTTTCATGGTGGCGGGCCGTGGCGTGCAGATGTTGCGTGACGCGGGTATAGAAGTCGTTGTGGGAGTACTTGAGCCAGAATGCCGTGAGTTGAACCGGCGTTTCATGACTGCCCATACCACAGGCCGCCCCTGGGTGCAACTCAAGTGGGCGCAGACGGCCGACGGTTTTGTCGCTTTGCCACCCGAGGCAGGCGAGAATCCGTTGCGCATGTCAACCCCAGTGACCATGCGCTTGATGCATCGACAGAGGGCGTTGTGTGACGCCATTGTTGTGGGGGCATCTACAGCCCGCATTGACAACCCCTCGCTGACTACTCGTCAATGGCCTGGCCCGTCTCCGTTAAGGGTCGTTTTGTCACGTGATTTGTCGATACCCGGTAACTTGACATTGCTTGTTGACGGGATGCCGACAATTGTCTATAATGGCGTGAAAAACGGGTCGGAGGGAGCCGTGGAATATGTCAAAATGGACACCCGCGACCCGTGCTCCTGGCTTGAGGATTTATATCGTCGTGGTGTGACCAGTGTTATGGTCGAGGGCGGTCCACGCGTGCTGCAAGGATTGATTGACGCCGGGGCCTGGGATGAGGCGCGCATCGAGGTCAGCCCCCGCAGGATTGGGCAAGGTGTAGCCGCTCCCGTTATCAATGGTGTCGTGGCTGCATGTCACAGCATCGATGGAAACATCATTACCTTGATGCGACGTTCCTGATTTCATGCGTCAGGTGGGCTTTTCACGTTAAAAAGGTGTAAAATTCTGCATTCTATCGTTTATTATCTTTAACGAGTGCATGTTGTGTGCCCGCTAAGTAGTATCTTTACCCCCGAAAAATACGGTCACTAACATTATTAAATGGAAAAATCCAATGTGTGACCGAATTTTTTTGTAATTTTGCCGTTTGTAAATAAGAACAAAAGACAGTAATGACCAATAAAGCACCTCTATATTTTTTGTTGGCGATGGTAGTGATACTCTCATCGCTTCCCATGTTTGTCTCCTGTAAAAAGGACAAGGACGATGATGATACTTTCACTTACAGCACCAGCCAGCAGACTACACTGGTCAAGGGGTTTGGACTGCAGTCCGATGCCGATGTGCTTGCTAGTCTGGACTCGGTGCATTTCACCATTGATTATGACAAGGGGTTAATCTATAATGCCGACTCACTGCCCGTGGGCACCAATATTACAAAACTCAAGGTGATTGTGGAGTTCCTGAACACTGTCAACTCTGCCGTGTTCCAAATCTCCGGTGCAAAGGTTCAGGCCGATACCGCCATCAATTATACCACTTCGATGAGCCAGTCGATTGACTTCTCTGGAAAGACGTTGTTGAAGGTGACCTCGGCCGACCAGTCTCAGGTCAAGGAATACGAGATCAAGGTGCTTGTCCACAAGGTCAAGCCCGATACACTCATCTGGGGGCAGTCTTGGCGCCGTGACCTGCCGGGCTATTCCAGTGACTTGACTGCTTATAAGGTCGTTGAGCAGGGCAGTCTGTTGAGGGCCATAGCCTATGACGGTAATCACTGTCGCCTCTTGACAGCCTTGACTCCTTATCAGGAAACCTGGACTGAACAAGAAGTGTCGCTGCCGTTCATACCCAAGGTAAATACGCTCACGGCCACTTTCGATAACCTGTACATGTTGTCAAGCGATGATGTGCTCTATACATCGACTGATGGCGTGGATTGGACTTCATGTGGTGTGACATGGTGCGCGCTGCTGGGTGCCTATGAGAACAAGGTGCTGGGTGTCATCAGTGACGGTGATACCTACATCCACGATGAGTATCCTCGTGATCCGGAGTTCCTGGGTTACGAGCTGGATGAGGATTTCCCCGTCGCCCACTCATCTGATATGATTGTGGTTTATAACAGCTGGTCGGTGGCTCCACAGGCAATGATTGTGGGCGGTATTGATCGTAATGGCAACTTCTTGAAGGACACTTGGGGCTATGACGGCAACCATTGGGGCAAGATCAACAACATCCACAGTGATGTGTTGCCCAAGTTGGCTGATGCTACCTTGTTCTCCTATTATACCTTCAAGTCGTTGAGTGGCGTGCGCCGATATGCGCGTCAATCAACGTGGTACTTGATGGGTGGTCGCATGGCCGACGGCACGCTGAATAGCGACATCTACCTGTCCAACACTAAGGGCGTCACTTGGACTGAGGCCGACACGACAATGGTTCAGCCCAATTTCATGCCCCGGTTCTATGGCGCTCAGGCCATTGTCGGCGAGGAGACCCTCTCGGCCCCCAGCCGTATGCCCAGCCGTGCGGCCGCTGCCATGTCCACTTGGAATTGTCCTTTTATTTACTTATTTGGCGGTTACAATGTTGATGGCAACTTGTTGCCTAACGTGTGGCGTGGAGTCTATAATCGCTTGACCAATACTCCCCTTTATTAATTATCACCATCATCACGACCCGATCGACGAGAAGATGAAGAAAACCCTGTTCATAGTATTGTTTCTCAGCTTGATGACTGTGTCTCCTGTGGTGGCCCAGCAGTATAAGTATGAGGTGGGACCCACATTGGGAATGACAGGCTACTTGGGTGACGCTAACAATGGCAACTTGTTTAAGCATCCGAGTTTTACCGTTGGTGGTCAGTTCCGATATAACCACAACAGTCGATGGGCGTTCAAGGCTAACCTGAATTACGCCAACATTCGCGGTGATAGCGAAAAGGATGAGACTTGGTATCCTGACGGAGCGAATTATAAAATCTCGGCCAGTCTCATTGATTTAGGCCTCACAGCCGAGTTCAACTTCCTGAACTATGGACGTGGTCCAGCTTACAAGAAGTATAAACCGATTTCTCCCTACATGGTTGCTGGCGTGGGCTTCGTATTCGCGATCTGTAACGGGCACAATCAGGCTTCGTTCACCGTCCCCTTTGGAATCGGCGTGAAATACAAGTATAAGGAGAGGCTTAATTTAGGCTTTGAATTCACTATGCGCAAGGAGTTCAGTGACCGCATTGACGGCCTGAGCGATCTGAATGGCATCAAGCACTCGTTTGCCAAGAATACCGACTGGTACTCGTTTGCCCAGTTCTCGGTGACCTATGAGTTCGGTAAGCGGTGCATCAAGTGTAACTATATAGAATAAATGCAGTATGGCATCACTTAGTGACAAAATAGAACAACTCAACCTGAAGCGCATCCCGCGACACGTTGCCATCATCATGGACGGCAACGGACGCTGGGCCAAGCAGCATGGTCATGAGCGACGATTCGGTCATGAGAATGGTGTGTCCACCGTGCGACAGATTACTGAAATTGCGAGTGAGATGGGAGTGCAGTACTTGACGCTCTATACCTTCTCAACCGAAAACTGGAATCGCCCGCAAGACGAGGTGGATGCTCTCATGAACTTGATCGTGGTAAGCATCGAACAGCAGACGCCCGACTTGATTAAGAATAATGTGCGCTTGACCACTATCGGTGACATGAAACGAATGCCCGAGTTTGCTGCCAACCGCTTGAGCAAGTGTATGCAGGACACATCGTGCTGTACAGGTCTGGTGTTGTGCTTGGCATTGAGTTATTCATCGCGCTGGGAGATTGTGGAGGCATGCAGGCAGATGGCCCGTGAGGTGGCCACTGGAGAACTCAATGTCGATGCCATTGACGATGCTGTGATGTCAGCTCACCTGTCAACCCGCAATATGCCTGACCCCGACTTGCTTATCCGTACAGGCGGCGACTTGCGCGTGAGCAACTATCTGTTGTGGCAGATAGCCTATAGCGAACTCTACTTCACTTCAAAATATTGGCCCGATTTTACCAAGGAGGATTTCGTAGATGCGATAGCCGACTTCCAGGCGCGGGAGCGCCGTTATGGTAAAACGAGCGAACAGGTAAATCATGAAAATGAAGAGTAAATCAATGAACATCAAGCATATACTATTGGCGCTTGTGGCATGTGCCACCCTGTCGCCAGTGGCAGTGAACGCCCAGGAAACCCTGACGGTGAACGATACCATTTACAATCCCAAGATTGTTTTCACGGGAACACCGACTAACTATGAGATTGCGGGCATCCGCGTTGAGGGAGTCGATAACTATGACGAGAGTATCATCATCGGTTATTCGGGACTGGCTATCGGACAGCACATTGATATCCCTGGTGACGACATCAAGACGGCAGCGAAACGTTTCTGGCGTCAAGGTCTATTCTCCAAGGTGCAGATTCTGGTCGAGAAGATTTACCACGATCAGGCTTGGTTGGTGTTCAATCTGCGTCAGCAGCCTCGTGTTTCCCAAGTGAACTATAACGGCATGAAGGGCGGTGAGAAAAAAGATATCATCGAGCGTCTAAGTTTCCAGCCTGGCAGCCAGATGACCCCCAATATCGCTGATCGCATCAAAGTCATTGTTGAGAAATACTATGCCAACAAGGGCTTCGGCC
This sequence comes from uncultured Prevotellaceae bacterium, assembly GCA_947165675.1. GTDB lineage: Bacteria > Bacteroidota > Bacteroidia > Bacteroidales > Muribaculaceae > Sodaliphilus. The sequence goes on along the minus strand of CAMVBJ010000008.1, from coordinate 58,014 downwards.
AAGCCACATGCGAGGTCGTGCAAGTGCCCGACCTCAGTAAGCAGAACGAGGTCATCGTCAACATCAATGTTGATAAGCACGAGAAAATCAAGGTGCACAAGATCTATATCGATGGTAACAAAGTGTTGAGTGATTCCAAGCTCAAGCGGACCATGAAGAAGACCAACGAGAAGAAGAGCATCTGGAAAATCTTTTCTCAGAAGAAGTTTGTCAAGAGTGACTATGAAGCCGACAAGCAGCTTATCATCGACAAGTATAACGAGAAGGGTTATCGCGACGCCGTCATCGTCAGTGACAGCGTGGTGAACTATGACGAGAAGAGTGTGGACGTTTACCTCAAGATTGATGAGGGCAAGAAATATTACATCTCAGATATTACCTGGGTGGGTAACACCGTATATCCGTCGGTGATCCTGAACGACGTGTTGGGCATCAAGAAGGGTGACGTGTATAACCAGAAACTGCTTAACAAGCGCACTCAGGAGGACGATGACGCCGTGGCCAATCTGTACTTGAATAATGGCTATCTCTTCTATCAGCTCATCCCCATCGAGAGCAAGATCGAGGGCGACAGCATCAATCTGGAGATGCGTATGTATGAGGGCAAGCAGGCGCGCATCAACAAGGTGGTCATCAATGGTAACGACCGCTTGTATGAGAAAGTGGTGCGCCGTGAGCTGCGTGTGCGTCCTGGTGACCTGTTCTCTAAGGAGGATCTCATGCGCTCGGCGCGCGAGATTGCCCAGACGGGCCACTTCGACCCCGAGAAGATGGACATCCGCCCCGAACCTAATCCTGATAACGGAACGGTCGATATCATCTTGAACCTGGAGAGCAAGACCAATGATCAGGTCGAACTCAGTGCCGGTTGGGGGCAGACGGGTGTCATCATCAAGGCATCGTTGAAGTTTACCAACTTCTCGATGCAGAACCTGTTGCATCCCTCATCTTACAAGGGCTTGATTCCTCAGGGCGATGGTCAGACGTTCACCATCAGTGCACAGACAAACGCAAAGTACTACCAGGCATACAGCGTGTCGTTCCTCGACCCATGGTTTGGTGGCAAGCGCCCCAACTCGCTGTCAGTGTCAGCCTTCTATAGCCGTCAGACGGGTATCAACCAGTCCTACTATAGCCAGTTGTACCAGAACGCCATGTACCAATATGCCAACTCGATGTATGGCTATGGATACGGCTACGGTGGTTATGGCTACGGTGGCTATAACGGTTACAATTATTATGAGAACGCCTACGACCCCAACAAGTACCTGCAGATGGCGGGCTTGACGGTGGGCTTTGGTAAGCGATTGAAGTGGCCCGATGACTACTTCACCTTTATGGCGTCATTGAGTTACCAGTGGTATAGCCTCAAGAATTGGGAGTACCTCTATTACATGAAGAACGGTGTGTCTAACTCTATTGTCCTGGGTTTGACCCTGTCACGCAATAGTATCGATAACCCGCTCTACACCCGTCGTGGTAGCTCGTTTACCTTGTCATTCAATGCCACTCCACCTGCCAGTCTGTTCGGCAAGAAGAATTGGAGAGCCTTGAGCGAGAGCACAACTGATGCTTCCAAGAAGGAACTGTATCGCTGGATTGAATACTGGAAACTCAAGTTCCAGGCTCGTACCTACACTCCGCTCACCGACCCCGACGGACGCTGGACGCTGGTGCTGATGACGCGTGCAGACTTTGGTCTGTTGGGTAGCTGGAACAAGTGGCTCAAGTCACCGTTCGAGACCTTCTATGTGGGTGGTGACGGTATGTCAGGGTCCTATACCTATGCGACCGAGACCATCGCCCTGCGTGGTTATGAGAACGGTGCGTTCACCCCTTATGGCAGCGAGGGCTATGCCTATGACCGATTTGTCATGGAACTCCACTTCCCGTTGATGTTGTCACAGAGTGCGACCATCTACCCGCTCGTGTTTGTCGAGGCTGGTAATGCATGGACCCACGTGAGAGACTTCAACCCGTTCAATGTCAAGCGCTCGGCAGGCGTGGGTGCCCGTATCTTCCTGCCCATGATTGGTATGATGGGTATTGACTGGGGCTACGGTTTTGATAAGGTCTATGGCGAGAAGGGTGGCAGCAATTTCCACTTTGTGCTGGGCCAGGAGTTTTAAGGAATTAACAGCGAGATGTTAAAATCTTAACTTGTGTAATAAACGATTTGACGAAATAGAAGTCTAAAAATCGAAATTTTAAAAAAATAATGAAAGATATGAAGAGAATAGTTTTAATCGCAGTTGCGCTTGTTGCCGGCTTCATGGCCGCCAATGCGCAGAAGTTTGCCCTCGTGGATATGGAGTATATCCTCAAGAACATCCCTGCCTATGAGATGGCCAATGAGCAGCTAAACCAAGTGTCGCAGCGCTGGCAGCGTGAGGTGGACGAACTCAAGAAGGAGGCCGACACCATGTATAAGAACTATCAGGCCGACATGGTATTCCTGACCGATGACCAGAAGAAGAAAAAAGAGACCGAGATCACCGAAAAGGAAAAAGAGGCTCAGCAGTTGCAGTACAAGTACTTTGGTCCCCAGGGCGAGTTGTTCAAGAAGCGCCAGTCGCTCATCAAGCCCATCCAGGACGATGTGTATAACGCCTGCAAGAAGGTGTGTGAGGAGCGTGGCTTCCAGGTCATCTTTGACCGCGCCAGCAGCCAGAGTATCATTTTTGCCTCACCACGCATCGACGTGAGCAATGAGGTGCTCGAGAAGATGGGTTACAAGTAAGGCATCAGGTCTCAGGACCGATGTGTGATTAAGAAAAAGAACATTTATTATAATAAAGAAAATCAATTTTAGACATGTTTAAAAGATTTATGATCTTAGCCGTTACGGCTACTATGATGTGCTTTGCCGCACAGGCCCAGAAGTTCGGTTACATCAACACCAGTGAGATTTTCAACGTGATGCCCGAGAAGGCCACAGCCGAGAATACTCTCAAGCAGGTGAGCGACAAGTATGAGACCGAATTCAAGAACTTGCAGGACGCCTTCCAGAAGAAGATGGCCGACTATGAAACTGCTGACAAGGACGCCAGCACTCCCCAAGCGATTAAAGATCGTCATAATCAGGAGTTGCAAGATGAATACGTGAAGATTCAGAACTTCCAGCAGACTGCTTCTCAGGACTTGCAGCGTCAACAGGAAACTCTGCTCGCCCCCATCACTCAGAAGCTCCAGAACGCCATTCAGGCCGTGGGCGCTGAGGGCGGTTACACCTTCATCTTTGACCAGGCCGCTGGCTCCATTCTCTATACTGGCACCAATGCCGAGGACGTGAGCGCTAAGGTAAAGGCCAAGTTGGGTATTAAGTAACATAATTACACACAACACGATAATGTTAAGATGCGAAGCTCTCTGCCGGCGGTCGCCGAGCAGGGAGCTTCATTTTTTGTGACAATGGGTTGTGGCTTGTGTGAAAAAATACTACCTTTGTCTTTATAATATTATAATGTGATAAAAGACGATAAAACGATGAAAAGATTTCTCTTGATTGCAGTGGCGTTAATGCCGCTGATGCTTATGGCTCAAGCCCGAATCGGTATTGTTAACTCGCAAGAGATTTTTAATCTCATGCCCGAGAAGGCTGTCGCAGAGGCCCAACTCAAAAGCCTGAGCGACAAATATCATGCCGAGTATGAGTTGTTGAAAGGCGAGTTTGACAAGAAGTATGCCGACTATCAGACGGTAGCGGCAGACCCCACGATGCCTGATGCCATCAAGGATCGTCGTGTGCAGGAGTTGCAGCAGAGCGACAAGAAGATGCGTGATTTTGAACGCAAGGCAGCTGATGACATTGCCGCGCACCGCAATACATTGACCAAACCTATCTCCGATCGTGTTCAAGCCGCCATCCGTGCGGCTGGTGAGCAGGGGGCGCTGGACGTGGTGTTTGACACTGCCGTGACACCTGTCGCTTATACTGGTCCCTCAACTGTAGATATCACCCCGATGGTCAAGGCTATATTAGGATTGTAATAAAGATGTCCCATAGGTAACAATAAAAACTGCATCCCAAATGTGAGATGCAGTTTTTATTACGAGGGTGGAAGATGGGGCTCGAACCCACGACCTTCGGAACCACAATCCGACGCTCTAACCAGCTGAGCTACGTCCACCATATATGGCATTTTATCTCAAATGCGGGTGCAAAGATAATACCAATTTTGTTACTGTGCAAGATTTAGACCAAAAAATCTGTAAATTTTTCTTTTTTGATCGGTCATGGTGTTGATTAACGTTCAACAATTTCGGCTGGAGCATTGCGGTCGCTGCCCTTGACGAACTCGCCCATCGAGTACACGCCACGCAGGTTGATATCGCCGTCCAACAGCAGGACATCAGCATCCTTGCCTCGCTGCAATGAGCCCTTGCGGTCATAGATTCCCATAATTCTGGCAGGTGTCTCACTGGCCATCCTCACGGCATCCTGCAACGGCACATCCACGACGCGTACCATCGTCTTGATGAGTCGGTCCATGGTGGCGATACTGCCAGCCAGAGCACTGCGGTCAGATAGCTTGCATACGCCATCCTCGATGATGACACGCGGGTCGAAAGCATGCTCACTGTCGCTGTCTGTCACGGCCAGGGCATCGGTGCACAGGGCGGTGCGCTCCACGCCCTTCATGTGATAGACCAGATTGAGCAGGGTAGAGGGCACATGGATGCCGTCGGCAATGACCTCGACGGCCATGTCCTGGAGCAGATAGACGCTCTCCACCGTGCCGGCATGCTTGAATTCGCGCACATTGTGGAAGCCGGGCATGGCGTTGTAGAAATGGGTCGCCATGGTGTACCCGGCATCCCAGGCTGCCTTGACGTGGGGATACTCGGCAGCAGTATGGCCGATGGCAGCTACGATACCCTTGCTCGTGATGTATTGCCCCATCTCGACAGCACCAGGCAATTCTGGTGCCGTGTCCCATCGGCGCATGCAGTCAAAGTCCTCGACAATGTGCCTGTATTCAGCTGGATCGGGGATACGGATGACCTCGGGCATCTGTGCTCCGGCTTTGCTGGGATTGAAGTAAGGACCCTCCATGTGCATGCCCATAATGGTGCAACGTGGGTCTTCCATAAGTTCGTCACATGTCTGGCAGGCTCTCTCCATCATGTCTAACGGGGATGATGACAAGGTCGCATAGATGGCAGTTGTGCCATGACGCAGGTGGGTTAGTGCTGCTGTCTCAAAAGCTTCCCGCGTGCATTCCTGGAAGTCACATCCGCCACCGCCATGGCAATGCAGGTCGATACCGCCAGGGACCACGTGCATACCATGGGCATCGATGGCCTTATCCATGCCGTCAAGCGTGCGGCTGCTCTTGCTCACCTCCTTGATGCGGCTATCCTCAATGACGATGGAACCGCCATTGATCCAACCTTCGGGAGTGAGTATATGACCATTGTAGATTTGAGTTAACATTAGCAATCTTTTTTATCCTTGTCACCGACTTGAAATGCAAATATACATTGTTTTTCTATTAGTTGTATAGCTTTGATACATTTTTTTAGATTTCTTGACAATAATTTTAGACAATGGGGGTCTTTGTCTTGTTGGGATCGGGCTTGGTTCACAGTTAGGGGTATGGTGATTGGTCTTGATTTTTCGGTGATTTGTCAAGGAGATTAGCCTATTGGTCACAAAGTGGCTGAATCGTGTTTTTTTTATTGGATTTTTATCATTTCCTTTGTAGCGTAATCGAGTGTTGATGTGACACTTGTAGTTACTGCTATTAATTTTCAAAACACTACTTGAAATGAAAAAGATTGTTTTAATGTTGGTTGTTGCCCTGATGGGCACACTGGTGACAAACGCACAGCCGCCGCGCCGTCATGACATGGACCCGCAGCGAATGGTGGAACAACGTGTTGAACGCTTGGACAAGGCATTGAGCCTGAGCGCCGAACAAAAAGCTGAAATCACAAAGATCTACAGCGAGGAGATGGAGGCGATGAAAAAGGACCGGGCGGCACGCAAGGACAAGGGTGAGAAACCTGATGAGTCAATCATGCAGGCTAAACGTCAGCAGATGCAGGCTCAGCGCGAAGCTACCGATGCCAAGGTCGAATCACTGTTGACGCCCGAGCAGGCAGCTAAGTTTGCCCAGATGAAGAAAAAACAAGGTCATCAGGGTCACGGCAATCGCCATGATGGCCGTCAAGATGGCAAGCGAGCGCCCAGGCATGATGGTGGCTGCTGCTGTAAGGACAAGTAAGACCCTGGAGATGAAAAAAAATTAATCGTGTGTGTGTTTTGAAAGAGGGGGGTATTTCCTGTTTGAAGGAAGTGCTCCTCTATTTTTTTTGAGTCAGGAATTGGGGACTGTGGTGGCCTAAAATGATTAGAAGATGTTAAAAAGGGGTGTTTTTTACTTAAAAATGACCTGCGGTATCGTCGAAAATGTCTTGAAAATGAAAAAAAATCACTAACTTTGCATTATAAAATATAAAGAAGAAAACATGGATGTAAAGAAAGTCTTATTCATATCACAGGAGATTGCTCCATACGTACCCGAGCGCCGTTTGTCCCAGATAGGCAGGATACTGCCTCAAGGTATTAAAGAACAAGGAATCGAGGAGCGTACTTTCATGCCCAAGTATGGTATGATAGCCGAGCGCAGCAACCAACTGCATGAGATGATCCGACTGTCGGGTATGAATGTGATCATAGATGACACCGACCACCCGCTGATTATCAAGGTTGCAACGTTGCAACAGGCCCATTTTCAGGTTTATTTCATTTATAATGAGGACTATTTTGCCAGCAACCGCATTGATGAACTGGAGATGAACTGCTCGACACAGGACAATGATGAACGCAGCATGTTCTTTGTCCGTGCCGTCATCGAGTCGATTCGCAAGATGCGTTGGGTTCCTGATATTATCCAGTGCACAGGCTGGATCTCGGCTTTGGCGCCTGTTTACATCCGCACGCTCTATGGTGACGACCCGTCATTCCGTGACGCCAAGATTGTTACGGCCCTGTTTAATGACCAGTTGCCTGCTCCACTGGATGCTCGTTTGAGCGAGAAAATGCACATGGACGGTATTCCCAAGAATGCCCTCAAGCCCATTGCAGGTAAGGAGTTAGGCATTGATGAGCTGATGGCTTTGTCGCTCAAGTATAGCGATGCTGTTATCCAGTGTGAAACTGGGGTGAGCGAAACCATCCTTGAGGCCGCTCATGACCTGCCCAAGCTCGAGTTTGTCGATGACGATGATGATGTCTTGAGGGTAAGGGATTTTTACGCCTCGCTGTAAATGACTGCCCAGGGTTACATTTTACTGACCGTTCTATTTCTATATTCTTAAATATAACGACTTTATCATTTCGAGAATATGAATAAATTCTTCTATGTGGTATTGGCGGTAGCTGCGCTGCTTAGCTTGTACTCATGCACCGACGAGACAATAGGAGTGTCGATCACCGATAGTGTTTCGTCGATTATCGAGGATTCTTCGTTTGTCATTACTGGGCATTCAGTCCGCAATGACCGTGTCCAGATGCGCACCAGTACCAAGATGCTGGGCTCGCTCAATTCTGATGGATATGGCTCGCTCACAGCTTCGGCAGTGACCATGTGGATGCCCGCGATGAATATTGACACGACAGGTATTACTGCCGCCTCAATCGACTCGTGTCGATTGAAGCTGCGCATACCTTACCGCAGTGGTTTTACTGGTGATGAGTTGGCACCGATGCGTCTCAATGTCTATGCCCTTAACAAGGCATTGCCCACCCCCATCTATAGTGATTTTGATCCCACTGATTATTATGACTCAGACGAATTGTTGGCCTCTGAACCCTATTCCCCAATGTCGGGTTGGGTTGAGATTGCTGAATCCTATGTCTCTGGTACCCGTGAGGTGGATACTGTGCGTGTGATATCAGTACCCATGCCTATCGAGTTGGGGCAGAATCTGTTTAATGCTTACCGGAGTAACCCTGACAAGTTCTCCAATCCCAATACGTTTGCCGATCTCTTCCCTGGCATTTATATCACCAACAGTTATGGTAGTGGCCATGTGATCAACATCAAGGCAACCCAGTTTGACGTATATTACCACAAGCATGTAGTGTTGAATGATACTACCGAAGTGGACTCGGCACGTTGCCAGTCCTATTTGGCATCAACTCCCGAAATTATCTCCAACAACATCATCCGCTTTAACATCGACGATGAGTTGACCTCGATGGTGGAAGCGGGTCAGGCGCTCATCGTGGCACCGGCTGGATATGAGGTACAGGTGCATTTCCCCATTCAGGAAATCATCGATAGGTATGAGCAAAATATAGGCGATAACCAGGCAATTATCAATACCTTATCACTGGAGCTCCCTGTCTCTGTACCCGAGACGCAATACAACATTCAGCCCCCTGGCTATCTGCTCATGGTCAAGACGTCCAAGAAGGATCAGTTTATCAACGGTGACAGCTTGGTCAACAACAAGGATTCGTTCTACGCCGTCTATGACGCTGCCAGCAAGAAGTACACCTTCTCGGGTCTGCGCTCCTATATTCTTGACATCATCAACAATAAAGGCGGTATCGCCGCTGCCGAGGATATGGACTTCACGATCACTCCTGTTGACGTGACAACCTATACCTATCCAACATCCTATTCCTCCTATTACTATAGTTCAGCCTCGACTTCGGTTGTGACCAAGATTTCGCCCTTGGTATCCCGTCCAGCGATAGTCAACTTGTTGCTCGATAAGGCCAAGATAAGAATAGCCTATAGTTCACAAATTGTCAATTAATTCTTGCTGGATTAGAAAATTTGTGTTACCTTTGCACCCGCATTGCAAAACATCGCAGTGCACCAAGCCGCAATAGCTCAGTCGGTAGAGCATTTCATTCGTAACGAAAAGGTCGCGGGTTCGAGTCCCGCTCGCGGCTCCAGACGGGAAAACAAAATCGTTTTCCCGTTTTTTAATAGAAAAATGATGTCAAGATGGAAATCAGTGTTAAGGATTACATGGAGCGGCAACCGGGTAACCCGCACGTGGCCGAAACCGATCAGTTTTATTTGTGGATAGCACTTAGGCTCGCTAAGTTATGGGATGAGTCACCGTGGCTGCGTGGGCTGGCCGATAGCGTGCGCCGTGATGTGGTGCTGGCGGTGACAGGGTATTACCAGGACGTGGTAGCCGATGGTGGCTTGTGGCGGTCGTTCACTCGGTTGCACAACCAGCTTCATGGCTCACCGTTGCCCCACTACGGCAGGGGGGAGTCCTACATTGATTATGAGCTCAATTGTGATGATGTGCGCTATGTCATCTGGTGGACTGTTGCAGGCGAGTCGGGAGTGGATGTTCTCGATCCTCACGACAAGGAACTTGAGGCGCTGGCGGTAGCCTTCCACATGCTGCTTGACGAGGAATATGAGGATGCTCCCGTGCCACGGCAGTTCTGTATCGCCAGTGATGTCGATCTGGACAATCCTCAGGATGCACAACGCATCTATGATTACGCCTATTGGCTCTATTGGCGCAGTTTCCTGTTGCGTCCATCGTCCCAGGCGGTGATGGATCGTGCTATGCCTCAGGCTCATGAAATCATCATTGAAGCTGGTGAGAGCGACGCCCGGCCCATGTTGCTGGCACTTAATGAGCACTTGATGTCCACCGAGCCAGCAGGTCCCATTCCATTGACCACTGCCCAGTGGTTGCGACTCATCATTGACGATACATTACCATAGTGAAGAAACAAAGTGACAAGAATAAACAGAGTGCACGTCAACCGTTTGAGGCTAACGTGCACTCTGTTTATTAATTGATTGCCAGTGGATCGGTATTAAACCAGACCACGACCATGGCAGTTCTTGTACTTCTTTCCACTACCGCAGGGGCATGGATCGTTGCGGCCAATCTTGGGACCCTCGTTGCGGATGGGACCAACGGGACCTTGTGGGCGCGGGCCGACCGGGGCTGCATCGGGGCGCGTGGGATCGGGTTCTCCACCACGGTTCTCACTGTAGCGCTGCTGGCGTGGTTGGGGTTCACGCTCCTGGACGTTCTGTTGGGGTGGCGCTTCGGGTATTTGACCACGCATGAGCACGGCGATGGACTTGCCATTCATGATGCCGACCATCTGCTTGAACATGTTGAACGCCTCGGTTTTGTAGATCACGAGCGGGTCCTTCTGTTCGTAGCTGGCGTTCTGCACACTCTGGCGCAACTGGTCCATCTCACGCAGGTGCTCCTTCCAGTTCTCATCGATGGTGAGCAGCATGACGGCCTTTTGCCAAGCCTTGGTTAACGACTTGCAGTGGGTTTCAGCGGCCTCCTTGATGTCGATAACGATGCCAAAGGCACGCTTGCCATCGGTAATGGGCACGCGTATGAGACCTTGAGGTTCCATGCCGTTGGCCTGCTGGTCGGCGACAATCTGTTGGATAATGGGATCAGCTACCTCGCTCAAGCGGTCCATCTTGCGGTTGAAGGCCTTGAGTACAGCATCATACAGGATTTCTTGCTTCTTGCTGTCATCCATGCGGCGATATTCCTCTTCCTCAAACGGAGTCTCAATGGCATAGGTCTTGAGTACCTGCATCTTGAAGTCCTCGAAGTCGTCGGCGCCAAAGCGTTCTACGACATCCTCCACACTATCATACAGGGTATTAATGATATCCAGACCGATGCGCTCACCGATGAGGGCATGGTGACGGCGGGTGTAAATCACCTTGCGTTGGGCATTCATCACGTCGTCATACTCGAGCAAGTGCTTACGGATACCGAAGTTGTTCTCCTCGACGCGCTTCTGAGCGTTCTCAATGCTCTTGGTCACCATGTTACTCTCGATAGCCTCACCATCCTTGAGTCCCAGACGGTCGAGCGTCTTGACAACACTCTCGCTGGCGAACAGTCGCATCAGCTTATCTTCAAATGAGACGAAGAATACCGAGGAACCTGGGTCTCCCTGACGACCGGCACGACCACGCAACTGGCGGTCAACACGACGTGACTCGTGGCGCTCGGTACCGATGATGGCAAGACCACCAGCCTCCTTAACGGCCGGCGACAGCTTGATATCGGTACCACGACCGGCCATGTTGGTGGCGATGGTCACGACACCCTTGCCGTCGATGGATTGACCCGCCTGGGCAACAATGTCGGCCTCCTTCTGATGCAGCTTGGCGTTGAGGACGTTGTGAGGAATGTGCCGCATACTGAGCATACGACTCAACTGCTCACTGATCTCAACACTCGTGGTACCCACCAGAGTGGGGCGACCAGAATTTCGCATAGCCTCAATCTCGGCAATAACAGCGTTGAATTTCTCTTTCTGAGTTTTGTAAACGCGGTCGGCCATATCCTTGCGGATCACGGGACGGTTGGTGGGAATGGTCACGACATCCAGCTTGTAGATGTCCCAGAACTCACCAGCCTCGGTCTCAGCAGTACCTGTCATACCCGACAACTTGTGGTACATGCGGAAGTAGTTCTGCAATGTGATGGTGGCAAACGTCTGGGTTGCAGCCTCGACGTTCACACCTTCCTTGGCTTCAATGGCCTGATGCAGACCATCGCTGTATCGACGGCCTTCCATCACACGACCAGTCTGCTCATCAACAATCTTTACCTTGCCCTCGGCATCAACGATGTACTCGTCGTCGCGGTTGAACAGGGTGTAGGCCTTCAATAGCTGAGTGACGGTGTGCACGCGCTCGGCCTTGACCGAATAGTTGGCGAGCAGTTCGTCCTTCTTGTGGGTTTTCTCCTCATCGGTGAGGGGTTCGTTGGTCACTGCCGACAATTGTGCGGCAATGTCAGGCAGGATAAAGAATTCAGGATCGTCGGTGCCCTTGGTGAGTACGTCGATACCCTTGTCGGTCATTTCGACGGTGTTGTTCTTCTCGTCGATGATGAAGTATAGGGGATCAGTAACAGTGGGCATCTCGCGATTGTTATCTTGCATGTAGAAGGCTTCAGTCTTGAGCATGGCGTTCTTGACACCCTCTTCGCTCAAGTACTTAATCAAGGGCTTGTATTTAGGCAGACCCTTGAAGGCTCTGAAGAGTCGCAGGGTACCTTCTTTGACGGTGTCCTGGTCGTCGCTGGCCATCATCTTCTTGGCGTCGGCGAGTAAGCCGGTCACGAGTTGGCGCTGGGCGTTATAAACGCGCTCCACATTGGGCTTGAAGTCGTTAAACATCTGGTCTTCACCCTTGGGTACGGGACCAGAGATAATCAACGGGGTACGGGCATCGTCAATCAAGACGCTATCGACCTCATCGACGATGGCATAGTTGTGGGGACGCTGCACCATGTCCTCGGGGCGCATCGCCATGTTATCACGCAGGTAATCGAAACCGAACTCACTGTTGGTACCGAAGGTGATATCGCAGTTGTAGGCGGCACGGCGCTGGGGGGAGTTGGGCTCGGTCTTGTCGATACAGGCGACGGTCATGCCGTGGAACATGTATAGCGGACCCATCCACTCACTATCGCGCTTGGCCAGGTAGTCGTTGACTGTCACTACATGAACACCATTGCCGGTCAAGCCATTGAGGAATACGGGCAGGGTAGCCACCAGGGTCTTACCTTCACCAGTTGCCATCTCGGCAATCTTGCCCTGATGTAAAACGATACCACCGATGAGCTGTACATCATAGTGTACCATGTCCCATGTGATCTCGTTGCCTCCAGCCATCCAGTGATTCTTCCAGATGGCCTTGTCGCCATCGATGCTGACAAAGTCCTTGCCCTGCGCAGCCAAGTCACGGTCGAGTTGGGTGGCGGTCACGGTAATGGTTTCGTTCTGGGCAAAACGGCGAGCGGTAGATTTCACAATGGCGAACACGGTGGGCAGCACCTCGTTGAGTTTGTCCTCGAGAACGTCGAGGATCTCCTTCTGGATATCATCGACTTTCTTCCATAGTGGTTCACGCTCCTCGTAGTCGAGGGTCTCGATTTCGGCCTTGATGCGGTCAATCTCGTTGCGCTTGTCTTGTACCGATTCGTTGAGATACTTGCGGATGTCGGCAGTGCGTTGTCGCAGACTGTCGATGTCCAGTTCGTCGATCTCGGGATAAATTGATTTGATTTGATTGACAATAGGCGTGATCTTCTTCAGGTCACGGGTTGACTTATTGCCAAACAAGGATTTCAAAATGTCACTAAGTCCCATTTTTGGTTTGTTGTTGTAGTTATGTTTTGTTTAGTTTTTTCGAACAGTGATAATGTAATCTAACCCGCAAAGATACAATTTTTTGGCTGATAAATACCTATTATATAAGGATAAATCACCCACAAGGTTGAAAAATGGCGGATTGTCGCGGGGTTAATGGTTGGAGGAGGTGGGGCCGCGGGTCGTCTGTGCACCCAGCAGCACGTTGATGGCTGAGCGCATCACCAGCGCAGTCATCAGCGGGAAAAAGGCGATATTGCCTACTTGTGGTTGCCAGGGCCATGCCATCATGAGCAGGGCCACAATAACCGCATTCATGGCATGCAGCCAGCGTGCTACAGGACGTGTTTTCTTGAACCATGGTAACACGGCGAGCAACAGCAACAGCGGATGCAGCCACACGATGTTGATATTGGGTGAGGTAGCCTCGTGGGTGGAGAAACAGATGAGGAAAAACAGGATGCAGCCCGCCAGTCCGCCAGCGGTGAACAGGATGCTGTCAAACCACCGTGACACATCATGGCGATGCCAGTCGCGACCGCTCACGAGCAGTGTGAGCACCAGCACCAGCAGGGCAAATGCTATGGGCGAGATATACCAGGGCGTGGGCGGCCGCACGTTGCCCTCGGTGCTCTTGTCGATGGGCACGGTCGTCGCTTTGACGAGTGGTATGACGCGGTCGGTAGTGATTGTGGCTCCTGCTATGGCATCCATGAGTTGCATGGGGATAAACATCATGGCACGCTGGTCAATCAAGGTATCCACGTCCCATCCTAATACCAGATCAATGCCAAATGATTCCCAGGCATAATTGCGACAATAGAATGACAAGATGTCACGATAGGTGACAGTTCTGTCTCCCATATCGGGATATCGCAGGGTTTCGCCTGCCGCCATCTCAATGATGTCGCGGGGACGGGTAGAGCAGTTGTCGCTTAGGAATTTATAGCGATATTCGCGGTTCTCGGGCTGAGCGTTGTTCCACAGGAAATCGCGAACGGCAATGGCTCGGTCTTGAGGCAGGTTGAGTTCCTGCTCGACCATGCGACGGTTCTCCATGCCCACGGTGGCATAGGCCCGTGGAATGGGCATACACAGGTAGTCGGTCTCGCCAAGCACAAAGCGCCACAAGAAGCCAGGTGCTTGAAAGTCAAACACACCATAGTTAAAGTACAAGTCAGTGGAGCCTTGCTGCACGCGTATCTCGCTGTGACCAAAGATGTTGTGTGGCTCACTGCCAGGGTAGAACGTGACGAGGCTCACACGCACCGAGTCTTCTTCCTCTTGAACTTGGGTGGCTTCGGGCTGGGGCAACTGGGGTGCAGCTTCGAGTGTACCCGTGGCATACAGGGCACACAGCATCGTCAAGCAACAGTAGTGCAAGCCGTGTGGAATGTTCAAAACATTTTTGAGCATTCCCGAGGCGACACCTTCTTTCGCCTTTTGGCAATATGTCTTCAACAGCCGTTGCATCTTCTTTGATAAATAATGAGGCAAGAATAATGCCAACTGACATTACATTAACGATAAATCATTCTCCAATAGTATAAGTGACCGTTTGAAAAAGCTGATTAATCATCTTGCATGAATACCACATCTTGGAGGAAAACAATTTGAGCGAACAGCATGAGATAATAAAAAAACTACCATGCAGCTTGAAGTTCAGGTCTATTTCTGTATATGTTTTTTCCGTAAACAAGAGGTTTTGCCTACCCTAAAGTGGTAAAATATGCATTTTTTCATAAAAATAGGGCCAATTTCCCTGTTAAAAATTTTGGCGGTTCAGAAAAAAATCCGTTCTTTGCAGTCGCATTAAGGAGATATTGCACTTTTCTATACAGATTCTATTCATAAAATTTAAAGTCCCACTCGTGAGAGCCGGACTTTTACTTTTTTATCCAGAGATTTGGTGATAAATTATTTAAGGTGTAGTTTTGCATAGCGTAATTATCGTTGTGATATTTTCACGATGGAGGACAAGTGAAAGAGGTGATGTCAAATGAAAGAACACAGGGTTGGCAACGCGTGCTTGCAGTCACGGTGGGCTCGCTGTTGTCGGTAGCCCTGTACGCACTGCTATGCTGGGGTGTGCATTGTTCCGACCTTAAGTATCAATGGAACTCAACAAGATTCTATGTCGGCATTGCGTGGGTGTTGATGACGGTTTTCCTATTGAGAAAACAGTTCGGTGCAATACCTAAAAAAGACAACTATCGCTATGTAGCCTATCTCTTTTTCGGCATGAGTATTGCCTGTGGGCTTCTATGCATTGATCAATATGTCCACAGGGCCACCTCGTCCTATTATCACTGCGAGAGAATCACTCGCGAAAGTATCGGCGATGCCGAGTATATCATGAGTGAGCAGGACATTGATGTCATGGAGAATTGCCGTGGCTATGATGTGAGCAGTTCCCGAGAGCGACACGGACGGATGCGATTAAAAGCCCTTGTTGTTGCGCCGGTCATGGATAGTCATGGCGTGTATCTGGCCTTCGATGACCGAGAGTATTTTAAAACCAGATGGAAAAGCCGTGATGAAGTAGAAGAAGCCTACAACGATGCTCAGGCACGACTGCGGGAAAAGATTTCAGACCATCACTATGACAAGCAGTGCCACACCTATCGCCGCATCTTTGCCTATAATCGCGGGAATTATGACCAGTACCTCAATGCGGTGGATAATTCATCCCAGTACTTGAACGATTCGCTCTATCGAGTCGAGTCATTCCCGCCCATCATCGAGGCTATTCACGATGTGGGGCTGGGTGCAGATGCACGTCCCAATGCCCTGTTCTCCATCGGGTACCTGATCATTCATTTCTTTATCTGCGTAGCCCTGCTCATGGTAGTCAGTAAAGACTAAACATTCTGCGGAAACGGCGTTTTACCAGGTGCCGTAGTTGCCGCGGTCAGCATCGATGCGCAGCAGGATGAACAGCAGGAAAGTAAATCCCCACAGCGAGGAACCGCCGTAGCTGAAGAATGGCAACGGGATGCCGATGACGGGGCACAGACCGATGACCATGCCGATGTTGATACACAAGTGGAATATCAGTATGGACGCGACGCTATAGGCATAAACGCGGGCAAAAGTCGAATGGTTGCGCTCGGCCAGAGTGATGATACGCAGGATCAATGCCAGAAACAGTACCAACACTGCTACACTGCCGATGAAGCCCTGTTCCTCACCGATGGTGCAGTAGATGAAGTCGGTGTGCTGCTCAGGGACATACTTGAGTTTGGTCTGGGTTCCCTGTAGGAAGCCCTTGCCTGTGACACCTCCACTGCCGATGGCAATTTTGCTCTGATTGACATTATAACCTGCACCACGCAGGTCTTCCTCGATGCCTAAGGTAACCTTGATTCGCGTCTGCTGGTGAGGCTCAAGCACCTTGTTGAAAGCGAAGCTCACGGTGAACATGAACACGAGCGACGCAGCGGCAAAGCAGATGGTGATCAAGACCTTCTTCAGGTCATCGTGCAACATGCCCCACAACAGGTAGATGAGCGACAGGATGATGACGGGCAGAAAGAAGGCGTAGCCATTGACCTGAATGCCCGCCAGTGTTAAGCCACCGGCGATGGCACCAGCCACCAGATAGCCTAACAGCACATTGCGGCCCAAAATCCACGAGCGGCAATAGACGAGCAGCATGCCCACGATAAGTCCCATTGCCAGGATAAAGGCGATGACCATGCCCAGAGGAATGCCCATGAAGGTGATGGCGGCAAACTTGAGCACCACGACAAAATAGACTACAGACATCAGGGCTGCAAACAGCACAAAGCCTGACATGCCCTCTCGATAGAGTACAAAGATTAGAGATGTATAGACCAGCGCCGAGCCTGTCTCCCGCTCCATGATGATGCACAGGATGGGCAACAAGATGATTCCCAGCGCAATGGCGTAGTTGCGCCAGCCATTGAGCGAGAAACCGTAGGTGCTGAATAGTTTGGCCAGGGCCAACGCTGTGGCCGTTTTGGCAAACTCGGCTGGCTGTAGGCTCACGGGACCGAAGACAAGCCATGAGCGAGAACCCTTGATGTCGGGCGCGACAAAGATGGTGACAATCAACAGCAATATCATGAATCCGTAGAGCGGATAGGCGTAGGCTTCATAAATGCGCCTGTCAATCAGCAGCAGCGAGAAGCCGATGAGGAACGAGAGACCGGCCCATAGGAATTGCTTGCCCGAGTATTCACTGAGGTCAAACATGCTTGCCTTATCGTAATCATAGGTAGCAGCATAGATGCTCACCGCTCCAGCGATGACCATAATAAGATAGAGGATGATGGTGAACCAATCCACCGACCTCAATAGGTTGGTATTCTCATCTTCATTCCTGACTTCCATCGTTGTTGCTTATCACAGGTTTAATGGTTGATTTCTTATGTTTGTCGGCCTTGTTGCCGGTGGTGGATGGGGTGGCAGTTTTCTTGACCTTGGGGTAGGTGATGGTATGGCGGTTTGCCATCGCATGACCGCGAGACATCAGACCCGGGGAATTTCCCTGCAAGTAGCGTTGAATCATCAATGCCCCTATGGGAACACCGTATGTTGCGCCGAAGCCTGCATTCTCTACATAGACACAGACGGCAATCTTCGGGTCGTTCATGGGAGCAAAGCCCATAAACACCGAGTGGTCTCGGCCGTGCGGGTTCTGGGCGGTACCTGTCTTACCACACACGTCAAGGCCCGGGATATTGGCTCCCGTACAGGTGCCACCCAGCACTGCCATGCGCATGCCCTCGACGATGTGGGTGTAGTACTTCTTGTCGATGTCGGTGTCGTGGCGCTCGAGGTTCTTCTTGAGCACGCCGACGCCCTCGATGTTCTTCACCACGTGGGGCGTGATGTAATAGCCACGGTTGGCAATAGTGGCACTCAGGTTGGCGATCTGAAGGGGCGTGGCAAGAATCTCGCCCTGACCGATGGCGTCGCTGATGATGGTTTGCCCCACCCATTTCCCTTCACCGTAGATTTTGTCATAGAAGGCCGTGTTGGGGATAAAGCCGCGGCTCTCGCCAGGCATGTCAATGCCTAACTTGTAACCATATCCCATCGACACCATGTGGTTTTTCCACACCTCAAAGGCCTTGCCTGTTGATCCATACTTACTGCGCTTGTCCATCATGTACTTGAAGCCCCAGCAGAAGTAGGCGTTGCATGATGTCTGCAATGCGGGCTTGAGTGGGATGGGGGACCCGTGGCCGTGGCACCCCACGCGCAGGCCCGCGTTGATGTAGCCACGATGGCATGGGAACACTGTGCTCGTGGTGATAATGCCCTCTTGCAGGAAGATTAGGCCCTGGGTGGGCTTGAAGGTCGATCCTGGAGGGTAGGCGGCCATAATGGAGCGGTCGTACAGTGGCTTTAACCTATTGTTGACCAGTTTGCTATAGTTCTTGCCTCGTTCCTTGCCCATGAGCAGCGACGGGTCATAGGTGGGGCTGGAAACCAGCGCAAGGATTTCGCCTGTCTTGGGCTCGATGCACACGATGGCACCCACTTTACCCTGCATGAGCAATTCGCCATATGCCTGCAACTCAATGTCAATACTCAGCTTCAGGTTATTGCCAGCCACGGGCGACACATCGTCGGCACCGTCATTGTAGTGTCCCTTGATCTTGCCTGTCGCGTCACGGATGAGAATTTCCTTACCCTTGATACCGCGTAGCCACGTCTCATAACTCTTCTCGATACCCAAGTCGCCGGTATAGTCACCAGGACGGTAATAATCGTCGTTCTCGATATCGCGGGCATTGACCTCGCGGATATCACCCAGCACGTTGGCCGCTACGGGATAATTATATTGGCGGAGGATGCGCTGAACGACATAGAACCCCGGAAAACGGTACAATTTTTCTT
Organism: uncultured Prevotellaceae bacterium; assembly: GCA_947165675.1. GTDB lineage: Bacteria > Bacteroidota > Bacteroidia > Bacteroidales > Muribaculaceae > Sodaliphilus. Next base: position 38,996 of record CAMVBJ010000008.1, on the reverse strand, counting down.
GTAAGCGACCATAATCCTCGGGCGTGAGGTGGTTCATGAACACCTGCTGAGTAAAGGCCGAGTAGTTGCGGGCCTTTTTCATTTCCTGCCAGCGGTGATCAAACTCGCTGCGGCTGATTTGAAGTGTGTTGCAGAAGTCAATGGTGTCAAACGGAGTGACATCCTTGGGAATCATCACCAGGTCATACTCGGGCGTATTATAGACGACAAGGTTACCGTTGCGGTCGTAGATGAGGCCGCGTGACGGATAAATCACCTTTTCCATGAAGGCGTTGCTATCGGCATTGGCCTTGTAGGTGCTTTCAAGCAACTGAAGCTGCACCAGGCGGATGATGTAGATGATCACAATCGCCACGATGAAGCCTCCAATGACAAACTTGCGTTTCTCGAGATTATAATCTTTTCTCACGGCGCGTGCTGACTAAGGTGTCCAACCCAAAAATGATAATTATGGACAGCGCGCTGCTGGCAACGATGCGTGCCAGAGTGAGCACGATGTTGTGCAGCGTGAAGGCCTGGATGAGGAAGATGAGCGTGCAATAGACTGTGACCAGCGTCGCCATGTACTTGAAATAGTCGCCCACACCCATCGAGTCCACTGAGGGGATGGGAATATTCATGTCATTCTCGCGTGAGACAAAGGCGTTGAACACGGGTCTGCGAATGGCCGCCATGATAGTGCAGGCCAGGGCGTTCATTCCAGGCGTGTTATTAAAGATGTCGATGATGAGACCCGAAAAGAAGGCCACAGTCAGTACCCATCCACCATGCAGGTTGACGGGAAGTCGCAGGATGAGGTAGATAAATACCACGGGCATGGCGACATTGAACAGCACAATCTTGTTGCCCACCAGTTGTAGCACTACGAGGGCGAGAAACAGAACGACGAATTGAATTACGGTCTTGGTCATGGCTTTTCTCCTCCTGTGTTCTCGGGTTCAACGGGTTGTGCGGGTTGTTCAGTCGGCACCGATGGTGTGGACTCCGGTGTCGGTTCCTTGACAGGTTGCCTGTTGCCCTTGGTGGGCTTGGGTTGCTCGCTGGGGACGACATCCACAATCTCGGGCTTGATTTCGGGACGGGTCTCGATATTGGCAGCCGTATCGATGCCCAGTTCGGCACGGCGCAGGGCGTCGATCTGCTCTTTCATCGAGTTGGTGATAACACGCACACTGCTCAGTTGGCTGAAGTTGGTTGTCAATCGGATGCGCAATGACACAAAGCTATCACTCAGGTCACGGGCCAGCCCTTCGATGGTTCCGACGATAATACCCTCGGGGAATACAGCCGAGTAGCCACTGGTGACGATTGTATCGCCCTTGAGGTACTGCACGTGCTTGGGCAGTTCCTCAAGCACGGCCATGCGTGGGCTTTTACCGTCCCACACCAGGCTGCCGTAGAAATTGTTGTTCTTGAGTTTGCACGAGAGCCTCATGTGAGGATTGAGCAACGAGATGACACGCGCAGCATGGGGACCGACGACATTGACAATGCCCACCACTCCATTCTGGTCGATGACACCCATCTCGGGTTCGATGCCATCGATGTAGCCACGGTTGATGGTGATATAGTTGTTGGGTTGAGCAATGCTGTTGCTGATGACCTGGGCCATGACAAACGAGTATTGATTCAAGGCGGGCTGGTGCAGTGAGTCAGGTGACAGCAGGGACAAGTCGGCCATCTGGTTGCGCAGCTCAATCAGTTCCATCTCCAGCGCGGCGTTGCGTTCCTGCAGGCTCTCGTTGATACCCCGCAGGTGGAAGTAGGATGTGACGCCGTTGAACGCCTTGTAAACGGCAGCACTCAATGAGTTGGCTGACGTCAGATAGACGCTCTGCTGGTAAGGGTTATCCTTAAATAACAGCACGAGGCTCAATATCACATAGATAGCGAAAATGAACCACGCACTGTGTTTGATGAAAAAATTGAGCAGATTATTCATCTCGTAGGCGTTAGACTATAGGCGTTAGGTTTTAGGCTCCCTAACGGCATTTACCTAATGCCTTATGCCTAATACCTAAAGCCTGAAGCCTTAAAAAGTTAACGCATGAGGAACTTGAAGTGCTTGATGTTCTTCAAGGCGATGCCAGTACCCTTGGCCACAGCGTGCAAGGGATCCTCGGCAACGTGGAACTCGATACCGATCTTGTCGGTCAAGCGGCGATCCAAGCCACGCAGCAGAGCGCCGCCACCAGTCAGGAAGATACCGTTGTGCACGATATCTTGATACAGCTCGGGAGGAGTCTGTTCCAGTGCACTCAACACAGCGGCTTCGATCTTGGAGATGGATTTCTCGATGCAGTGGCACACTTCCTGGTAGGTCACGGGTACCTCAAGTGGCAGGGAGTTGACCTGGTTGGGACCGTGAATGATAAAATCCTCGGGGGCTTCAGCGCCCAAGTCCGTCAGAGCCGAGCCGACGTTAATCTTGATAGCCTCGGCAGTGCGCTCGCCCACGCGGACGTTGTGTGCACGGCGCATGTGCTCCTGGATGTCTTCGGTAAGTTCGTCACCAGCAGTGCGGATGCTCTTGTTGCTCACGATACCTCCCAGCGAGATAACGGCAATCTCGGTTGTACCACCGCCGATGTCGACAATCATGTTGCCCTCGGGGGCCAACACGTCAAGGCCGATACCCAAGGCGGCTGCCATGGGCTCGTAAATCATGTAAACGTCGCGACCACCCGCATGTTCACTCGAGTCGCGGACGGCACGGATCTCGACCTCGGTCGAACCAGAGGGAACGCAGACTACCATGCGCAGCGAGGGGGAGAACCAGTGATTCTTGGCACTCACTTTCTTGATCATGCCCCGAATCATGTGCTCGGCTGCATTAAAGTCGGCGATGACACCGTCGCTCAGGGGGCGTACGGTGCGGATTCCCTCATGCACCTTGCCGTGCATCTCGCGGGCACGCTCACCGACTGCGATGGGCTTGTTGGTTTTGGAATCAAGCGCCACGACCGATGGCTCGTCGATGACGATACGGTCATTATGGATGATAATGGTGTTGGCTGTTCCTAAATCGACAGCGATTTCTTGAGTAAATGAAAACCATCCCATGATTGTTATCTATATGTTTGATAGTTGTTTATAAATATCTGATGAAAATATCTCTCGCTAATTGGACTGCAAAATTACTCAATTCTCACCAATTTACCGCTATGTTTTGGTGTAGTTTTTTCGTGTTTTTTTGTGCGGAATAATCAGGAGGGCAGGGAAGGGTGGGATGGAGTCAGAGCGTTTCCTCTAAAATCTCGACGGCGTTGCGCACACAGTCCTCACAGGAGCACAGCACGCGCCCCGTGCCTATGCCTTTCAGGTCCTTGCAGCGGGTGGCACCGCAGCGTTGTTCAAACTCGGCCCTCAATTGGCTTGCCTGAGGGTTCAATCGACGGCTGCCGTCAAATTGGAGCATTCCCTGAACCATCTGGGCTCCGCACAGGGCACCACAGGTCTCTTCCATGCTACCCATGCCGCTGCCAAAGCAGGCTCCCATGGCCAGCAATCGATCCTCGGGCAGACCTAACTCGGGAGCATAGGCCAGCAACACGGCCTGGCAGCAGTTATTGGTACGCTTATACATCACGGCACGCTCGCGGCGTGGCATCCCGTTCATCATGTCATTCTGTTCCATCTCTATATTATATATAATAATGTGTATTGATTTCGCTGCAAATTTAGTTGAATCTTGCGACATAGCCATTGACGGTGGACACCTTTTTGGAAAGGGTAGGGAACTCATATCCCATTTTCAATCCATCTAATAGTTGTTTTATTTGTCCACGAAGTGTAGTTTTACCCCTTTCGTGGACGAATAAACGCATGTTTTTGGTGAGTTGGACGGTGGTAAATACTTCCCTGGTTTTGCTTTTCTTGCTGGATTTTTACTAAATTTGCAGTTTCAATGAGATATTTAACCTGCAATAAACTTCTTGACGATGAAAAGACCAATCAATTTTAGGATATACATGGGCCGATGCCTGATGCTGATGTTGCTGATGCTTACGTCAATCGCCGCCTTGTCGCAAGAGGCGTACTCGGTATTTACCGAGGCCGACAGCACGCTGACGTTCTTCTATGACAATGAACGTTCCAACCGACCTGGAACGTCCTATTTGGTGAATGCTCAGGATAGTGTTCCCAAATGGCGTGAGAACTATGAAGAAGTGACCCGGGTGGTGTTTGACACCACATTTGTCGCTGCCCGTCCAACTTCCACTCGCTGTTGGTTTAATGCTATGGAAAAGCTTAACTCCATTACTGGAATCAAATATTTAATTACCGATTCAGTGACCGACATGGAAGGCATGTTCAACGGCTGCAAATCCTTGACTTCCTTGGATTTGAAAAGTTTCAATACCTCGAATGTGACGACAATGAGGGCCATGTTTAATTTCTGCAGATCCCTGACCTCTCTTGATGTAAGTGGCTTCAACACGTCGAAGGTGACCGACATGGACTTTATGTTTGCTGAATGCGAATCTTTGACATCCATTGACCTAAGCGGCTTTAACACCACGAAGGTGACAACCATGTTTGGCATGTTCCACGACTGCAAATCCTTGACTACCCTTGACGTGAGTAGCTTCAACACCTCGAATGTGACAAACATGTGGGAAATGTTCGCTGGCTGCAGTTCTTTGACTACCCTTGATGTGAGTAACTTCAACACGTCGAATGTGACAGAGATGAATATAATGTTCGCTGACTGCTGGTCATTGACCTCGCTTGACGTGAGTAACTTCAACACCGACAATGTGACAAGCATGGCAGCTATGTTCGGGTACTGCAGGTCATTGACTTCCCTTAACTTGAGCGGCTTCAATACCTCGAATGTGACAAACATGAATGACATGTTTGGGTACTGCACATCCTTGGATACCCTCGACCTGAGCCACTTCAACACCGCAAATGTCACAGAGATGAAGACAATGTTCAGGGAATGTACATCATTGACTTTCCTTGATGTAAGTGGATTTAATACCTCTAATGTGACTGATATGGCAGCGGTATTTCTTAATTGTAGCTCTTTGACTACCCTTGACCTGAGCAGTTTCAACACTTCGAACGTGACAAACATGGAAGGGCTATTTCAGGGCTGTCGATCATTGACGTCCCTTGACTTGAGCAGTTTCAACACTTCAAATGTGACAAAGATGGGTTACATGTTTTGGGGCTGTAATGATCTGGAAACAATATATGCCAGCAAAGGCTGGAATACAGATTCAGTGACTTATTCCACCAATATGTTTATGGATTGCACCAGTCTTGTCGGTGAGCAAGGAACAGTTTATGACGAGAGCCATGTTGATGCCGCTTATGCCCATATAGACGAAGGCCTAAGCAATCCTGGCTACCTGAGCAGAAAGAGGGAGGCCTATGCAGTGCTTTCCGCTGATCAAACAACGTTGACGTTCTACTACGACGACGAGCGTTCCATCCGCCCGACCACAACCTATTTCCTGAATACAGAAACAGCTAAACCTGGTTGGTCTGAATATGCTGGGAGTATCACTCAGGTGCAGTTTGACTCCACTTTTGTCGCAGCTCGTCCCTCTTCTACTTACGGTTGGTTTAGCCAAATGGAAGAGCTTGATACCATCGCAGGAATCAATTATTTAAACACCAGCTCAGTGACCGACATGAGACGAATGTTCTCTGGCTGCAAATCGTTAAAGTCCATTGATTTGAGTAGTTTCAACACCGAGAATGTGACAAACATGTGGGCGATGTTCAGTGACTGCGATTCATTGGCATCCCTTGACCTGAGAAGTTTCACCACCGAGAATGTGACAAATATGGCACGCATGTTCAGTGGCTGCGATTCCATAGCATCCCTTGACCTGAGTGGCTTCAAGACCGGTAGTGTGAAAGACATGGCAGGCATGTTTGCTGGTTGCAGATCATTGGCAACTCTTGATGTTAGCGGTTTCAATACCGAGAATGTAAAATACATGGGTTATATGTTCTCAGGCTGCAAATCCCTGGAGGAACTTGACTTGAGCCACTTCAACACTTCTCATGTGACAGAGATGGAATACATGTTCCAGGGCTGCGATACTATGCCTGTTCTTGACTTGAGTGGCTTCAATACCTCTTATGTGAAAGACATGGGAAGCATGTTCGATGGCTGCAGGTCATTGACTTCCCTTGACTTGAGCAACTTCGGAACCCGGTATGTGCGGAGCATGGAAGCCATGTTCAACGGCTGTAAACATCTGAATACAATATATGCTGGCTATAATGGTTGGAGAACAAGCGCCGTGATTGAATCCGACAATATGTTTTATGGCTGCACCAAGCTTGTCGGTGGCCAGGGTACAGTATATGATGGGCACTATGTGGATGCCGCCCGTGCCCATATCGACGGCGGTTCAACTGATCCCGGCTATCTCACTGGAGTGATTGATACGCTCGATGGTGACGTAAACGCTGATGGCGAGGTGAACATCGCTGATGTGAACTGTATTCTCAGCGTCATTTTGGGTGACCCCGACATCTATGGAGGGCGGGCCGACGTGAACGCTGATGGTGAGGTGAACATCGCTGATGTCAACACCGTCATTGGCGTCGTCCTTTGAAACGAAGCCATGACGCTCATCTAATGTCGCTCATGGCTTGTTGCTCTGGTTTGTCTCGCCGGTCGGGGCAATAACAAGCGTGCTTTCACGTTATTTTAATAAAGAAATATCAAGTGCGCACTATGAACAAGAAATTGGTTACGCTCATGGTGGCCGCGCTGGCATTGTTGTCGGTGAGCGGTCAGGTGGTCTTTACTGGTGTGGGGCAGTATCCTGTTATAGAGATAACGCCCGAGAAAACAACTGGTATAGACAAGATTTATGTGGTCTATGACACCCAGGGGGTTGGGATGAGCTTCAACTCTTCGACTGGGGAACCAGCCAAGTGGGAAAGCTATTATTATAATAATGGAAACCTTGTTATGGAGCCTGTATCAGGTGTCCGCTGGGACGGATTGGCTACAAGGCTGGATCATATCATACCCAACGTTGGATATAAAATTCATGAAGGCAATAAACCTTTTTACTGCTGGGTTGTGAACTACGCCGACTACTACCTTGAACTCAACGACTTGTTTATCAACAACGAGGCTCCGTGCAACCTGCTCACACTTAATGTTGACGGACGTGGCGATGCCATTCCTTACTACACGACCAATGGTAACCGTCAGGTGCTGGACCGTGATATCAAGTTGACTTACAATACGCTGGTTTGGGATGACAGTATTCATTGGCAGGAACAGGAGGTCGTCGAGAGTTTCGCTGCCCTGGATCAGGGTATTGAAATAATGCCACCGTTGTGCAACACCCAATTCACGCTCACTGGTGATAGATTCCTCAAGCAGTGGGGCATCGAAGTGGGTATTGAGGGTCCTTACTTCGAGACCCAGGCTGTGGGCTGCGGCTCTAATGCCTATATTATTGACGATGATGGCACCGAGACAAAGCTGGATGGCGACTTGTCGGGAGGATCGGCTCCTGTCCGCATCATGTTCATTGGCTATCCCTCCGATGCTGTGGTCTATCGCAAGTGGGAGATGGCAACTGATCCCGAGTTTGAAAATGTTATCCTGCAATATAATCAGGACGAGGTCGATTATACCTTTATGGACGCTGGTACCTATTATATGCGCTACATGGTAGCCAATAACGCTGGCAGCTGCGAGTCCTATGGCAACACATACACGATTAACGTGAGCGAGAGTTCGCTGGGCTCAGGACCGCGAGGGGATCTTCCCAACGTGTTCTCACCTGGCTCGACCGAGGGCATCAACGACGTGTGGAAAGTCACTTATAAGTCGCTGGCCGTTTTTCATTGCTGGATTTTTAACCGTTGGGGCAATCTGGTGTATGAGTACACCGACCCTGACGGCGGCTGGGACGGCACCTATCACGGCAAGCTCGTCGATACTGGCGTGTACTACTATGTGATCACGGCCGAGGGCACCGATGGCGTGAAGTACAAGAAACGTGGCGACATCACCATTCTGCGTTACAAGAAGGGTGCAGCAGGCACCTCGGGCAGCGAATCTGGTGGCATGGGATATTGACATCGTACAGATTGCGGCAATTGCCGCAATCTGTTGATTTAAAAAAAATGAGGAATATCATATTGTGACATGAAGAAAATATTTTTGATGGCTGCATTGTTGTTGATGTCATCAACAACGATGCAAGGCCAACTCAAGCGGGAGTATAGCAAGACGACCACGGCATCGCCCGTGTTCAGCACGACTGCAAGTCCCGATATACCCACGAGTGTGACTTTTGCTGGTGAAAAAGTGAGTTTTGATCGACTGGACATGGCCGAGCGCTTAGATCGCGAGTTGACGGGCATCATCTATGGTCAGACAACCACCGAACTATGTTTCAAGCGAGCAAACCGTTACTTTCCTGCACTATCCAAAATCATGAAGGATCAAGGGGTGCCCCTTGACTTCCTCTACTTGGCCGTCACCGAGAGTTCGATGGACTATAATGCTTATTCCAGCGCTAAGGCCGCCGGCATGTGGCAGTTGCTCGCTGGCACAGCGCGTGATTTTGGCCTGGAGGTGAGTGACGAGGTGGATGAGCGTTATGATCCCGAGAAGGCAACAGTGGCGGCCTGTAAGTACCTCAAGTCAGCTTACAAGAAATATGGTCACTGGCCCACGGTCGCTGCCAGCTACAATGCAGGAATGCAGCGACTTACTAATGAGCTTGCGAAACAGAAGGTGGATAACTCCTTCGACTTGTACCTGGTTCAAGAGACTTCGCGCTATGTGTTCCGTATCATCGCTTACAAGCTGGTCATGGAATCGCCCAAGCGTTACGGCTACCGCTTTTCGCGTAAGAACCTGTACCAACCTGTGGCCTATACAACTGTTGATGTGACGGGAGCCGTCGCTAACTGGATTGACTGGGCCAAGGGTAGGGGCATTACTTATGCCCAATTGCGAGAAGCTAACCCGTGGATCCGATCCACCAAGTTGACTAACGCTGCTGGCAAAACCTATAAGGTGAGGATTCCCAAGTCGAGCGATCTTTACCGTAGCAAGCGCACCTTCACCGCCTATAATAAGGAGTGGGTTGTTGATTAACATAAAAGTCTCTAAGGTCCATAAAGTCCTTAAAGACATAAAGGACCCTAAAATTGGCAACGGAAAAATAACATGAAACTGAACGGGCAAGAAATAGATTGTGTAGAGGTGCTGGGCGCACGCGTCCATAACCTCAAGAATATTGATGTGGAGATTCCTCACGACAAGTTAACCGTGGTGACGGGGTTGAGTGGCAGCGGCAAGTCGTCGTTGGCGTTCGACACAGTGTTTGCTGAGGGGCAACGACGTTACCTGGAAACCTTTTCCTCCTATGCCCGCAACATGATGGGGATGCTCGAGCGTCCCAACGTGGACAAGATCTCAGGCTTGTGTCCCGTCATCTCGATAGGGCAGAAGACCGTGAATCGCAACCCACGCAGTACCGTTGGAACAACGACCGAGGTCTATGATTATTTGAGGTTGCTATATGCTCGTGCTGCCGATGCCTATTCCTACCTGTCGGGCGAGAAGATGGTGAAATATACCATCGACAAGATACTTGCGTTAATCATGCAGCGCTATCAGGAACACCGCATCTACATTCTTGCACCGCTGGTCAAAAACCGTAAAGGTCATTACAAGGACCTGTTCGAGAACCTGCGCAAGAAGGGGTATATCAACGTGCGTGTTGACGGCTCATTGCGGGAAATCACCTTCGGCATGAAGCTTGACCGCTATGTGAACCATAGCGTGGAACTCGTCGTGGACAGGCTCAAGGTTACCGACAAGGACAGTAAGCGCTTGGCCGACACGGTTGACCTGGCTTTTAAGCAGGGTAACGGGCAGTTGATGATACTTGATGCTGAGACCGACGAGTTGGGCTACTATAGCCGTTCTCTCATGGATCCTGCCACAGGCCTGTCCTACATGGAGCCAGCTCCACACAACTTTTCGTTCAACTCTCCACTGGGTGCCTGCCCGCGGTGTAAGGGACTGGGCTATGTCAATATCATCGACCGCGACAAGATCATGCCGGACATGACCTTGAGCATTCGTGGTGGTGGCATCCTGCCGTTGGGCAAATACAAGAATGTTCAGATCTTCTGGCAGATATCGGCTATCTGTGAAAAATATGGCTGCACTCTTGACACGCCGTTGAACGAGTTGCCCGAGGAAGCTCTCAGTGATATACTGAATGGCACCAACGAGCGGTTGAGCCTGCGCACCGAAACGCTCTCGACGAGCAACTACTTCCTGACCTTTGACGGACTGATCAAGTACATTGAGATGCAGCAGGATGATACTGCTACAAGCGCTGCACAGAAGTGGGCTGGACAGTTTTTTTCACGCTCGGCTTGTCCCGAATGTGGAGGGGCGCGCTTGAACCGTGAGGCGCTGCACTTCAGGCTTAACGGGAAGAGTATTGCCGAACTGGCGGCGATGGACATCAGTGAGCTGCGCGATTGGATTGAAGACCTGCACAATCACGTGACGCCCGTCCAGTGGGAAATTGCCCGCGAAATTGTCAAGGAAATCAGCTCAAGGCTCAACTTCTTGCTCGAGGTGGGGTTAGATTACATGTCGCTTAACCGCAACTCGGCATCACTGTCGGGAGGAGAGAGCCAGCGTATCAGGCTGGCCACCCAGATTGGGTCGCGCTTGGTAAATGTGCTCTATATTCTTGATGAACCTTCCATCGGTTTGCATCAGCGGGATAACCAGCGTCTCATCGATTCGCTGAAGACCCTACGTGATGACGGAAACACCATTCTTGTGGTTGAACACGACAAGGAGATGATGCTGCAAGCCGACTACATTATCGATATTGGTCCTCTGGCCGGACGCAAGGGGGGGCACGTTGTGTTTGCTGGCACTCCAGCCGAATTGCTGCAACAGCATACCCTCACTGCCGATTATCTGAACGGCACGCGGACCATCGAACTGCCAACCAAGCGTCGTGAAGGTAACGGCAAGCGCCTGAGCCTGACAGGTTGCCGGGGCAATAACCTCAAGAACGTCGATGTCTCGTTCCCTTTGGGCACGTTTATCTGTGTGACGGGTGTGAGTGGTAGTGGTAAGTCCACGCTGGTCAATGCAACATTACAGCCTATACTGAGTCAGCGTTTCTACCGATCGCACACTGCCCCCATGCCCTATGATTCGATCACGGGACTGGAGAGTGTGGACAAGGTAGTCACCGTCGATCAAGCTCCGCTGGGTCGCACACCGCGTTCCAATGCTGCTACCTATACTGGTGTGTTCACCGATATCCGCAACTTATTTGTTAATCTGCCGGAGTCCAAGATCCGAGCCTATAAGCCTGGTCGCTTCTCGTTTAATACTGGAGGAGGTCGTTGTGAGGCTTGTGGTGGTAACGGCTACAAGGCTGTGGAGATGAATTTCCTGCCCGACGTGCTCGTTCCTTGCCAGGAATGTGGCGGCAAGCGGTACAACCGCGAGACCCTTGAGGTCAAGTTCAAGGGCAAGTCGATTGCCGACGTGCTCGATATGACCATTAATCAGGCGGTGGAGTTCTTTGATGCCGTGCCGTCGATTTTGCGAAAAATTAAGGTGCTGCAAGATGTGGGATTGGGTTATATCAAATTGGGACAGCCATCAAGCACACTGTCTGGTGGCGAGTGCCAGCGAGTGAAACTTGCCTGTGAACTGGCAAAGAAGGATACTGGCAAGACTGTCTATATCCTGGATGAACCCACCACGGGATTACACTTTGAGGACGTGAAAGTGCTGCTTGGGGTGCTTAATCGACTTGTCGATAAGGGTAACACTGTGATTGTGATCGAGCATAATCTGGATGTCATCAAGAGCGCCGATTACATCATCGACATGGGCCCGGAGGGTGGGCGAGGAGGAGGCCAAGTAGTTGCCACTGGCACCCCAGAACAGGTTGCCGAATCCTCCAAATCGATCACAGCACACTTCCTTAAGACGGAACTGTAAGCATTATTTTTAATCTCATAGTCGTCCCACATGTTGATACCCGTGTCAGGTTTTCGGGTTCAGTATCGGGACGATTTTCTTTTATTTTTGGAATATCCGTGTCTTGTTTTTGTGCCTTTTTTTAGTTTGTAGAGTGGGGTAAAATGGGCACTTTTTAAAATTTGCACAGATTTTAGGTCAGATAATTTTGATTTCAGCCCCTACACTCTCGTCCTGCTATCAACAATTCTTACCTTAAAAATCACAAAAAACTGCCAATTATTTTTTCTCGATTTTAGACCCTAACTGCTTGAGGGGTGGGAGGGAATAGGTCATTTTTCCCATTCTAAATGATATTGAAAATTGGTCAAAATGTCGCATTTTGCCTAATTTCCGTCTAAAAAGGCTCAAAATGCAAATAATCATCCTAAAATAGCTTTGCTAAACTTTTTTGAGACCTGGAAATTACTTCATTTTTTGAAGGATGAATACATGAGGAAATCCTATGAATAAAGGAGAGTTGTCAAATATTGGAAACGTGTCAACTCGTTAGAATGACTCAAATTTCAGAATAATGATATGAAATAGGGTGCGCTTCAAAAAATCGCAAGGAAATCGAGTTGAGCGAACAGAAAAGCAAAATTGGTATTTTACCAACAGGTTGTTTTGCTTTGAAAATGTCTCATCGTTTACGATTCCAAATATCTGTGTGAAGCGCAAAATCGTCAATTTTTGGCCCTGGATGACGGTTTGCATTTGGGACTTGCCCTTAAAAATCGGGAATTTACGCCCGTAAAGTTTGCAAAAATGCTAAAAAATCCGATTAACAGTTTTTAAACTATGCTATAACATACTGATAAATATCTAATTACGATTAATAATTCGAGTATTGCTATATGCTTGTCTAATTCCTTGAATGTTTTGTGTATTTGGCTGAGGAATGAAGTTGTAAATACAATAAAAACAGTACTTTATGATATAATACATAAATAAGTACTTTAAATAAATTTGTTTACTTTTGAAATCAGCACAGAATTGTCGATTGTTGGAAAAAGTAATTGTAAATTATAAAATTTTCGTTTTTAAATTTGGTCAATTCAATTATTCGTTTTAAATTTGCAATCCCAAAATTAAAGAAACCAAACAGACGTTTCTGAGATTTTGAGGCGATTTAGCGGGTGTTGCTAAACCGTAGTTAGGGAGCAGAAAATTTTTAGCTTCCAAATTAGAGATTCTCGTGCACTTGAGCGCGAACAGAAAATTGTTCTTAAATGGATATTGTATCGAGATTAAAAAAGTTTCTTGAACATGCTGGGATTTCCAATTCCCAGTTTGCAGATACTTGTGTGATTCCTCGACCCACTCTCTCCCAGTTGCTGAATGGTCGCAACAAGAAAGTGAGTGATGAGGTTATCGCCAAGATTCATCGCGCATATCCTACGCTCAATATCATGTGGCTCCTGTTCGGAGACGGAGAGATGATCATGGGTGCTGATGGTGCAATCTCAGACACTGACAAAATGACAGCTACCACACCGTCCTCCGAGGGCCGTGTAGATGAGTTGGGTCAGCGTGCCATTTCGTTTGACGAGGACGACACGAGCGGGTACCGTCCCGTGAACCGTCCATCTCAACGCGTGGTAACCCCCACGTCGGTCAATGAGGCTATCCAAAGCATCATGCGCAGTAGTACTGCTGGCAGGATGCCCAGGGGTGCTGCATCGCCCGATGCCCGTCGTGTAGTAAACATCATGGTCTTCTACAACGATGGACGCTTTGAGGAATTTGTACCTCAACAATGATAACAAACAGTGATAGTAAGATCGAAAGTAATAATGTTAACTCACCAGGCTTGGCTGGCCGCCGCACACTTAATTATTTAATAACGACTTTTGCCGCACATTAATAGTAAAACAGACCAATACCAGAATAGAAAACGAACCATTGCTATCGATAGGCGGCCGGCAAGCCCGTGAGAAAATGAAGATATTGAAACAACCATTTATACTGAGCATAATAAAACAATCATTGCCTAACGGTGAAATTCAACCAACCAGCAACTAAGCACAACAAGCGACAGCCTCGGGGGACTGACCCCGAGGCTGTTGTCGTTTTAATGTGTGAGAGCGGGAATTAATCTACTTGGTCACGTTGCCCAATATGTCACGCAGGATTTGGCGTCCTGCGGCACTGGTGGCGTTCTTGACGGCTCGTCCAGCGGCGTCCTTGGCGCTTGTGCCCTTGCTTTTCTTGCCGGTGATGGCATCTGATACCGTTTTGCCTAAGATGGTCGCGATGGTGCCTGTGACGGCTGTCACGACGGCTTTCCAGACCTTGTCCCAGATGGTTTTCTCTTTTTTCTTGGATTTCTCTTCCTTCTCAGCCTCCTTGGCGGCAGCGGCTTCATCGGCAGCCTTGGCTTCGGCCTCGGCTTGGCGGGCAAACATCTCAAAAGCACTCTCTCGTTCCCCTGCCTGTTTGTACTTGGCGTTGATATCGCTGTTCATGTTCATGATGTCCAAGCGTTGTCCCTCGGTGATTGCCCCGATCTGGCTCAGGGGGAACAGTACCTTAGCACGCTCTACAACACTGGGGGCTCCCTTCTCGTCCAGGAAGGACACCAGGGCCTCGCCAGTCTCAAGGCTTGTAATGGCCTCGTCGGTCTTGAACGAGGGGTTGGTGCGGAAGGTCTCGGCAGCGGCTTTGATAGCTTTCTGGTCGCGTGGTGTGTAGGCTCGCAGGGCATGCTGTACGCGGTTGCCCAACTGTCCGAGGATAACGTCGGGAATGTCGGTCGGTAGCTGTGAGATGAAGAAGATGCCCACGCCCTTGCTGCGGATGAGGCGGATTACCTGCTCAATCTTGTCGGTTAGGGCCTTGCTCGTGTCCTCAAATAGCATGTGGGCCTCGTCAAAGAAGAAGACCAACCGTGGTTTCTCCAAGTCTCCTACTTCGGGCAGGGTGCTGTAGAGTTCACTGAGCAACCACAACAGAAAAGTGGAATATAGCTTGGGTTGCAGCATCAGTTTGTCGGCAGCGAGTACGCTCAGTACACCCTTGCCATCGCGTGTGGCCAGCAAGTCCATGATGTCAAATGATGGGATGCCAAAGAATTTGTCGGCTCCCTGATTCTCTAATTGCAGCAGCGAGCGTTGGATGGCACCGATGCTGGCCGTGGATACGTTACCATATTGGGTGGTATATTCCTTGGCATGCTTGGAAAGCCAGTCAAGAGCGCTGCGCAGGTCCTTGAGGTCATCGAGCAGTATGCCCTTGTCGTCAAGGATGCGGTACAGGATGTTGAGCACGCCCGTCTGGGTCTCGTTCAGGCCCATGATGCGTGCCATCAGGTCGGGTCCCATCTCGCCGATGGTCGAGCGCATCGAGATGCCTTGCTCGCCGTAGACGTCATAGAACCTGACTGGGCAACCCTCAAACGTGAGGCTGTCCTGGTCGATGCCGAACTCGGGTAACCGCTTCTCAATAAAGCTGGATAGCTTGCCAGGTTGACTCACGCCCGACAGGTCGCCCTTCATGTCGGCCATGAAGCAGGGTACGCCTGCCTTGCAGAAGCTCTCGGCAATCACTTGCAGTGTAACTGTCTTACCTGTACCCGTGGCTCCGGCGATGAGGCCGTGGCGGTTGGCCATATTCCCCAGTATGCTGATGGGGCCGTTTGGCCCATGGGCGATGTAGAATCCATTCTCTTGAGTGTACATGATTGTGTCGTTGTTATATTGTTGGTTGATATTTGCTGGTCACAAAGTTAGTCCATTTTCGTCACAAATACAAATTAATGGGGAAATATGGAGTTTTGACAATTAGGTTTTAGGCTTAGGGCTTTTAGGCTTGTTGACAGTGTTGAACTCTCTTTCAGTCTTATCCACGTGGGCACGCTTGACGGGATTTGATAGTTTTTTGAGGGGGTGATAGTTTTTTTTGATTAAATATTTGGTTGTAATTTTAGAAATAATATACATTTGCAATGTAAATACATGCAATTATATCAAGAAAATGAGAATACGTTCTGCATATTGGTGGTGGCGCAGCTCAAGATTTAAACAATCGTGAGTCGCCTGACCATGTGCAATCATGAGATTGCAATCCCTATAATGAAGGTCTGTCGAACTTGCGACAGGCCTTTAAATTTTTTCAGTCAATATTCTATCATTTATTCACTTAATTACATAACCGAAATGAAACAGAAAAGATTTATCCTCCAGGAGAGCGAGTTGCCCACCGCATGGTACAACATCCAGGCTGACATGCCCGTCAAGCCCTTGCCCCCCATCCATCCAGCTACCAAGCAGCCACTGGGCGTGGATGACCTTGCCCACATTTTTCCGCGCGAATGCTGTGTACAGGAGTTAGACACTGAGCATGACTTCATTCCCATTCCCGATGAGGTGATGGACAAGTACAAGGCCTATCGCTCGACACCACTGGTGCGCGCCTATGCCCTGGAGGATGCTCTCCAGACGCCGGCTCACATCTATTTCAAGAATGAGTCGGTCAACCCGTTAGGCTCCCACAAGGTTAACTCGGCCCTGCCTCAGTGCTATTATGCCAAGCAGGAGGGAACCACTAACGTGACCACCGAGACTGGTGCTGGTCAGTGGGGAGCAGCATTGGCCTATGCGGCGTCGGTGTTTGGGCTCGAATCGGCGGTCTATCAAGTAAAAATCTCCATGCAGCAGAAACCCTATCGCTCGTCCATTATGCGAACGTTTGGAGCCGCTGTAACGGCCTCCCCTTCCATGTCCACCCGTGCCGGCAAGGACATCATCACCCGTGATCCAAATCACCCCGGTTCGCTGGGCACGGCGATTTCAGAGGCCGTGGAACTGGCAACGACTACCCCTAACTGTAAATACACCTTGGGTTCGGTGCTGAATCATGTGGGGCTGCATCAGACCATCATCGGGCTTGAAGCCGAGAAGCAGATGGCCATGGCGGGTGAGTATCCTGATGTGGTAATTGCCTGTTTTGGTGGCGGATCCAATTTTGGTGGCATAGCCTTCCCATTTATGCGCCACAACATCAAGGATGGCAAGACAACCGAGTTTATCGCAGCCGAGCCCGAGAGTTGCCCCAAATTGACAAGAGGTGAGTTCCGATATGACTTTGGTGATGAGGCTGGCTACACGCCGTTACTCCCCATGTTCACCTTGGGACACTCGTTCAAACCTGCCAACATACATGCAGGAGGCTTGCGCTATCACGGTGCTGGCATGATTATCTCACAGCTCATCAAGGACGGGCTGATGCACGGAGTGGATATCCCTCAACTCGAGTCCTTTGAGGCTGGCTTGCTGTTTGCTCGTACCGAGGGCATCATTCCCGCTCCAGAGTCAAGCCATGCGATTGCTGCTGCCATACGTGAGGCCCAGAAGTGTAAGCAATCGGGTGAAGCCAAGGTCATCCTGTTCAACCTGTCGGGCCACGGACTGATCGACATGAGCGCCTACGACCAGTACTTGAATGGCGATCTCATGAATTACAGGGTGAGTGACGATGACATCAAGCTCACGCTCCAGAGTGTGCCACAATAAAGGATATATTTTTCTATCTTTCATGGTGTCGTAGTGGGCGGGAAATTGTACCTTTGTCGTTGAAACCGAAAAATATTTTTTTTGACGACAGTGAGTAACGAGAAGAAAGTTTTTGTGTCGGGGTGCTATGACCTGTTGCATTCGGGTCATGTAGAGTTTTTCAAGCAGGCGTCGCAGTATGGTGACCTGTATGTGGGCATCGGCAGCGACAAGACCATTGAGGCTCTGAAGGGTCACAAGACCATGTGCAGTGAGCAGGAACGTCTGTTCATGGTGCAGGCCATCCGATATGTCAAGCAGGCCTACATCAATCAGGGCAGTGGTTTCCTGGATTTCCTGCCCACACTCGACATCGTGCATCCCGATTGCCTTGTGGTCAATGAGGACGGCGACCGCGAGGAGAAGCGACAGTTGTGCCGTGAGCGTGGCATCGAGTATATTGTGCTCAAGCGCGTGCCAGGTGAGGGACTTGAGGCTCGCAGCAGTACAGGCCTGAAACAGGCTATCGGTCAGTTGCCAACGCGTCTCGACCTGGCGGGAACATGGATTGACCAGCCCTATGTGTCGTGCCATGCCCCTGGCTGGGCATTGACCATCTCGTTGGAACCCACCTTTGAGATCAGGGAGCGATGTGGCTTGTCAACGAGCACGCGCAACACCATCAAGCGTGTGTGGCCCTACCAGTTGCCAGATATGGATCCTGAGATGCTGGCAAGGCTCGTCTTCTGCCTTGAGAACGATCCAGAGCGCAGTGACGGCATCGTCAGCGGGGCACAAGATGCCATTGGCATCTGTGTGCCTGGACTTGCCCGACATTATTATAATGGTAGTTACTGGCCTGAGAAGATAGAATATACACGTGAAGCCACCTTGCTGAACTGGCTGGAGGATCACCTGTGCCTGATTCCCATGTTCCCGCGTCGGCCAGGCTGTAGCGTGGTCGAGGGCAAGGACATCACCCCGGCCAAGGTGCGGGCTCTCGCCACTGCCGCGGATTGTTGCTGGATAGCTATCCAGCACATGGATCTTGACCACTTTGCATCGGCCTACAAGGCTTCCTTTGAGGCCCAAGTGGCCATGTTTCCCGCCATGATTCAGCCTGGTGTGCAGGATTACATCGACCATTATAGCGCCATGGACGGCGTGCTGGCATGGAAGATGCCTGGAGCCGGTGGCGGTGGCTACTTGGCGCTCGTGTGTCGTGACCGCGACAGTTTCCCCGATGGCGCCATCCCATTAACCATCCGACGTTAAAGTCCCTAAGGTCCTTAAAACCCATTAAAACCAATAACAATATGAAACGCTATTGCCAAACCCTTGAATTGCCTGCCAACCGCGAATTGATCGAGAAATACGTCGAGGCCCATGCCCACGTGTGGCCCGAGATTCAGCAAGGCATTCGCAGTGTGGGCATCCTGGACATGCAGATTTATATCCACGGCAACCTCCTGTTCATGATCTGTGATACAACCGACGACTTTGATTGGGAGAAGGACAACGCTCGCTTGGCAACCTTACCGCGTCAGGCCGAGTGGGAGGCCTATGTGGCCCAGTTCCAGGGCTGTGACCCCAGTGCCCCCTCGACCGCCAAGTGGCTATTGATGGAGCGTATCTTCAAACTTGACACGAAATGACAACAATCAATAATAATAGCAAGAAATCCCGCCTGCTGGTGACCCGAGAGGGTGTGAGCTATGTGCTGCCCTTCATCGTGGTGACCTGCTGCTTTGCCCTGTGGGGCTTTGCCAACGATATCACCAACCCGATGGTCAAGGCTTTTTCCAAGATTTTCCGCATGAGTGTGACCGATGGTGCCCTGGTTCAAGTGGCCTTTTACGGGGGCTACTTCTGCATGGCGTTGCCAGCTGCGATGTTTATCCGTCGTCACTCCTTCAAGAGCGGCATTGTTATGGGCCTTGCGCTCTATGCCCTTGGCGTTCTGCTGTTTATTCCTGCGCGGGCTATGGGCAGTTTCTGGCCATTTCTGGTAGCCTATTTTATCCTCACTTGTGGGTTGTCGTTCCTTGAGACGACTTCCAACCCCTATATCCTGCTCATGGGTGACCGCGAGACCGCGACACGGCGCTTGAACCTGGCACAGTCATTCAACCCCATCGGTTCGCTGGCGGGCATGTTTGTGGCGATGAATTTTATTCAGGCGCGTCTCTCGCCACTCGATACGGCCCAGCGTGCACAGCTCGATGATGCCCAGTTCCAGGCATTGAAGCAAAGCGATCTGAGTGTACTGGTGCAACCTTACGCGATGCTGAGCATAGTCATCATCCTGTTACTGATCGTGCTGCTGGCCGTGAAGATTCCCGTTGTGCATCAGGCCACCTGTGAGACTCGTGTACCGTTAGTCACTGCCGTGAAGCGCTTGTGGGCCAATAGACCTTACCGCAACGGTGTGCTGGCTCAATTCTTCTACGTGGGCGCACAGATCACTTGCTGGACATTCATCATCCAGTATGGTACCCGCATCTTTATGGCCGAGGGCATGAATGAGCAGGCTGCCGAGGTCTTGTCCCAGCGATATAACATCGTGGCTATGGTGATCTTCTGCACGATGCGCTTTGTCAACATCTACTTGATGAAGTACTTCAAGCCTGGTCGTCTGTTGGCTTTCTTTGCAGCATTAGCCATGCTGTTGCTGCTCGGTGTCATTTTTGTGGGAGGCCGTACTGGCATGTGTTGCCTGGTGGCTGTGTCGGCTTGTATGAGCCTGATGTTCCCCACCATCTATGGGTTGGCACTTGGTGGCGTGGGTGAGGACGCCGAGGTGGGTTCGGCCGGTCTGATCATGGCCATCCTGGGTGGCAGCGTGTTGCCTGCCTTGCAGGCGATGATTATCGACACTGGCGTTCAGGTACTGCCTGCTGTCAACCTGTCGTTTGTCGTCCCGTTGGCTTGTTTCCTGGTGGTGATGTTCTACGGGTTGCGCAACAGCCACTGAACTACGGCCCGTCACGAAGTTGCTGAGTTTTTTAAAGGAACACCACTGGGCTCCACGGTCACCTTACGTGTGTTTTTAGTTGATGGTTTGGGCTGTCGAGTTACGATTTCGGTTTGATTGTATTAAAAAAAAATTAAACTTTTATTTCAATACTTGCAGCAATCAGATAATATGACTAAATTTGTGGTGTGAATATGAATTAGAATAGCATTTTTCTATCGATTTAGTATTAACTATTTAATATTGACTATTATGGGATTACTTGATGAACTTCAGAAAAAGCTGGAAGAGGCCGCTCGCCAAGCCCAACAGGGAGGCGGTGCCACGACCACTGGTGGTAATGAGATACCCAACCCCTGGGATCAAACCCCGCAACAACCACAGCAACAACAGGTGCCTAACTTCCCTCCCGGATACCAGCAGCAACAGCAGCAGATGCCCAACCAGCAGCAGTATCAGCAGCAGTACCAGATGATCATGCAGCAGATGCAGCAGCTCGTGCAGCAGGCCTACCAGCTGGGTTACCAGTATGGCGTTGCTGTTGCACAGGCAGGCGGTTATCGTGCAGGCCTGATGGACGACCAGCAACAGGAGAAGTAAACTGTTGTATCCTCATCACACCACCAATCGGCCCCCTTGTCGAGGGTTGATTGGTGGTGTCGCATGTACAAGGCACTTCCAGTTTTTTACTCGATTTATCCGTTCTATCCGCGCGCATGAGGGTAATCAATGGTCCAATTCCAAAACTTCTTTCATCGTTTACTCTCCAGTTTTACGCATCAAGGTTACGGTCACCTTCGGGAACCTTGTTGTCATTAGCCAACTTGTTCACTTGATACGCCTTAGTATTTGATTACTGTTCATCAAGATACGATTTCGCTATTGCTTCCTCTCCCTCAACTGTCACCGATTGAAGCTTAAAAGTTGCATAGGGCTCGTTGGTGACTACGCCACGAGTTGACTTTCACTACAGATGAATGACATGCCCGTCTTACAACGAAAAAGGATGAGCCCCGGCAACGGAATCCAGCCTGATTATTTCACAACCGCAAAAAAGTGTTAGCGGACACCAACATATTTAATATACATCTCGGATTCTATTATCCTGCTGTAATCCAACTATATAGGGCTCTGTTTCAAATAAACACGCATATACATTTATATTAATGTGATTCCACAATCCCGATTTTATGGGTATTTTTGCAGAAAAACCATAGGATATGAAAAAGTTGCTTTACATCTTACTCGTTGCGTTGTTTGCCAGTTGTGTCAAGGTAAATGACACTCCTGTTGCCGAAGAAGATGCTGCACTGGTCTCACTGCTCAACGAGCTGGACCAGTTCCCATCGACCGGGAATCGAGTAAAGCGCTACAGGTTGTATTCCCAAATCTCGGCTGAATATGAGAAGAAGAATTTGACCGAGTTACAAAAGCACTACCAAAAATTAATGCTCAGTGAAGCCGAAGCCATCACCAGTGACAATAAGATATCTGGTTACAAGCTCATGGCCGAGGCGCTTCAACAATTGGCTACCGCCCACATGGTGGAGGGACAGTTGGACAGTGCTTTAACCGAAGCCCATCAAGCCTATCAATTGGCACCAAGGGACACCATGGATTTCCGTGCCCAGACGCTCTTGCTGCTGGCCCAAATACACCTCATGGCCGAGAATGGTGACAGCGTCGAGCATTACACCGCCGAGGCCAAACGTATCTATCCCAAGGTGGAACAAACCGACCTGTATCGCATGACAAATGCTTATGGGCTCGAGCTACAGAGCAAGAATAAGGAACTGATGGCGATTCTCCCTACCTATATATCTAAATGCGGGATTCATGGTCAAGCCGAACTGACTCGACTGTTGATGTACCATCATCAAGATGCAGGTCGATGGCAGGAAGCCCTTGATGACGCTCTTAACCTGATGGACATTACCGACAGCATCGCAAGAACCGAGAGCTCGGAGAACTTGGCACGCATCCATGCTCTGCAACATGAGCGGCAGATGGAATTTCAACGTGCCGAGCGGAAGACCGAACAAGCAAGGTTGTATGCAATCATCATCGTGATTTTGTTACTGTTATTGGCTGCATCGTTTGCAGGGCTCTTCTATCGGCGCAAGGCTCGAATTGCCCATGCCAATGAGCTGGAGGCCATGCGCTTGTCTGAAGCGGCACAAACCAACGAAAACCTGGTGAGGGAGGAGAACATCAAGCTGCAAAGCCTGTATTACGTGCATCTCTATGCCATCATTCTGCCCATCCTCAATGCCCATCGCGGTAAAAGCGGGCACATCAATCTTGAGGAGTCATCCTGGGAACTCATTGAGAAGAATACCGACATGGTGTTACCTGGCTTCACTACCCGCTTGCGCAAGCAGCACCCCACTCTCACAACCGAGGACGTGCGCTTCTGCTGCCTGCTGATGATGCGGGTTCCCAATGCATTGCTGGCCGACGTTTATGGCATAGCCTCTGCGTCGGTTGCAGTGAGAAAACAACGCATGAAGAAGAAGCTGGATTGCGATATTCAGAATCAAACTATTGAGCAATATTTAAACCAATACATTATATGAGAAAGTTATTATTCGCATTCTTTTGCCTAACGACAATCATGATGCATGCAAGTAGTGTGTGGGAAGAAGGATCACAATGGGATGTTTACTTCAGTTACATGCCTACTGGTACGGACAGTGCAGAGTTAGAGATATTGAAGGAGACTTATCGTCTACTACCTGCCGAAGGCAACTATATGGCTCTTGAAAAGACTGTCTCGGTTGATGATGAGGTCATCTCCATCGAAGTGCAAGGCTACATCCGCAACGACGGTGACAGTCTAATCTACGTGCGCCCGGTGCTTGAAGGTGGAAGCATCGGTGATGAATGCCTGCTCTACGACTTTAGGAAGCAATTTGAGTATGGCAGGACCGTAAGATATGGAGTAATGGGTGGTGAGGTCAGAGAACTGCCCATTGATTGGCAAAACGACACGTTGGATTACTACATGATAAACAACGGGGACACACACTGCCTGCCGGAATGGGAAGGTATCATCTATCAATATGGCTACATAGGTGGGCCGATGAAACTTTTCCTGCTGAAGGCAGCACCTGGCAGGACAAGATACCCAAAGCCGACCAACATCAGTCATGTCATTTTCTCCTCCAAGGGAGGGAAAAAGATCACTTGTTACAATGACGAAGATGACATCGTCATTCCCTACGATAACTTGCTGGCAAATGGTACCACATGGGAATGCCTGGCAGTTTCAACCAGGCAACATGAACTCAATAACACTTACACCATTCAAGTCAAGGGAGATACAATCATCGGCAAGCGCCACTGCAAGCAAATTTATTCTCCAGAGTATGATATCCAGAGGACCCTGTTTGAAGAAGGGCGCAAGGTGTATATCGTCAATGGTGCCAATCAACCCGAGGTTGTGCTCGACTTTAACCTGCAAGCAGGTGACAGGCTTGATGATGTTACAATCGTTATGGGCGAGTGGTATCAAGAGAACTTGGGTAACAACTACCGAATCATTACCATCGACACGGGAATTGATTGCGGGGCTTACTTTCCATTTGATCCCTGTCCTTGGTGCTACCACCTGATTGAGGGCATCGGTGCCAGCAAAGATGAATTCTTGGCACACCGTTTTATCAATAAGGAAGACACCTTCTCCTATCTGCTCAAGTGCTGGAAAGACGGTACGCTTGTCTATCAAGTTTCTGGATATGATTCTGTCGATGAAGCGTTTCCCGACAATGAGCCTCATGCCATCTATGACCTGCAGGGTCACCGCCTGGACGCTATTAAACAACGTGGCATCTACATCGTTGGAACTAAAAAGGTATTAATCCAATAAAATTCTACACTATGAAAAATGTAATATTATTTTCAGCATTTGCCCTGCTGGCTATAGGCCAGGCAGCAGCACAAGAGTATGAGTACGTCCCGTTCGTTCGCGAGGGTGTCAAGTGGGTGTACTATATTATTAATTATCATTATGATCCTTATAACAACCCACAACAAGGCAACAATGTTGTTTACCGCACGCTTGAACTCAAGGGCGATACTGTAATTAATGGCAAAACCTACAAGGCCATGCACAAGTATAGTGGAGACGGTATAAATTGGGACAACGACACAATTCCTGTTTACTTGCGCGAAGAGGATAAAGTGGTTTATGGCATCATTCCTAATGGGATTAGCTATAGTGACTGTCCCGTATACAACACATTTGCAACTACCACTTACTATGATGGTGATGTACTGGTGGTTGACCATGCCAATTATTATAACGGTCAAGAATTTGTACTATACGACTTCAATAATCCCATTGCCTATTGGAATGAACTAATAGCAGCTTCAGGAGATCAGTATAGTTCATGCCAACTTTATTATACAGATACGGTAAGTATTGGACAGCATTGGGCGAAACGTTATGTAGGTAAGATCCATTCAGAGTTCGAGCAAATCGAAAGCATTGGTTTGATTGCGTCAAATACGACACCATTATGTTTGTTCATGCCATTAACAACAGGTACGCAAGATTGTCATTATGGTCTTAAAAAGGTTATTGAGGATGGAGAAGTGGTTTACCCGAAGAATTATGTTGAGGATACATATCTGCCAGTTATTAGAGAGGGAGTGACATGGGTTAACGAAAAAGTGATTGTTAACAACGGTGACACGACAAGCTACTATTATACTTATCGATTCGATGGTCTCGCACCGTTTAAGAATGGATATAACCAAGCATTTATGGCATTGTACTATACAGACAATAGCATCGAAAACGACAGTCTAATTGCGGGATTGAGGGAAGATGAAGCTTTTGTTATGTGCCACAATAATCAAGCATTGAATCGTGTAATCGAGCAAGATAGGAACATGATTAATTTCTACACTTATCAATACTCTGAAGGGACTCAAGCACTTTATGGCCTCTATACATTCTATTCTAATGATTTCTATGCAGTGGACTTCTTTATGCAGTCACAACGGGAACAGTTCTTGAGCCAAGAGAACTTCGTCAATGTTGATCCGATTGAGATTGATGGTGTGAAGTGCTCACGCTGTGCTTATATCAATGAGCAGGGTGACACTTTGGCCTATGTGGTAGAAGGTATCGGCTTCGATAGTCGTGATATGGGTGACCTGTTAACGCCATTTACCCGCAAGCCCGACCCCAACGCCGACTATCAGGAGTATTGGGGATTGAGCCACGTGATAAAGGGTGACAAGATCATCTATAAGGGTATGCGTTACCGCAAGGGTGCCCATGACGGTATCGACGAGGTAGTGGCCGATGGCACCGCCCGACTGACGGACAACAACTACTACAATCTCATGGGCCAACCCGTGGGCAAGGATCTGCCCACTACGCCTGGCATCTACATCCACCAGGGCAGAAAGATCGTCGTCCGCTAAGCATCGGAACGGACATCGTACACTTCATTTAGGAAAGATTGTCTTACCCTGAAAAACGTTGTTTTTTATTCAACGTTTTTCAGGGTAAGACAGATAGATGAAAAAAACAGGACAACGCTGGAAAAAACGCGTTGTCCCTTGATGTTTAATGTGTTGTCGTTGTCGTCTGGCAAGATTAGCCGCACTGGAAGTACTCGTTGACGAGCTGGGCGGTGCGCTTGGGATCGTGCTCGATGTCGTGGCGCAGGGTGCGATCGTTGAACGAGCGCAGCTGGGCAATGATGCCGTCGATCATGTGGGCATTGAAGACGCCCTTCTCCTCGAAGGCACCACGCAGTTTCTCCAGGCAATCGGCGCTGGCGACGCAGCTGTCGGGCAGGCAATCGAGCTCGTTGAGGCGGTCGGCGTTGGCAGCATCGTGGATGTTGACGTCAACGTAGGTCTTCTTGGCCAGTTCGAGGGCATTCTCCATCTCAAAGCCATGGCGGCAGGCTACGCACAGGCCAGCGAGCAGCTGATAGATGTCGGCCGAACCATCCGGTGAACGCATCTCGACGGTCTGCTTCTGGGTCGTGTCAAAGTTGCTGGCGGGCTCCAGCGGGTTAGCGATGCGGCACATGTCGGCACCAGCGGTCCATCCCAGTGGCACGCGCACGAGCACGGAGCGGTTGCGATCGCCCCAGCATACGTTGGTGGGAGCCTCCTGGTGAGGCACCAGGCGGAAGTATGACATCGGGTTCTTGTTGCCAAATGCGGTGATGGCGGGTGCCAACTCCATCATGCCGGCGATAGCCTTGCGGGCTTCATCACTCAGCACGCCCTTGTCGTTGACCATCATGTTGCGGCCATCCTTCATCATGCGCATGTGGATGTGCAGACCCGAGCCAGCCTTGCCGGTTGTGATCTTGGGAGCGAAGGTGACGTTCAGGTTGGCACGGAAGGCAAGGTTGCGGATCACCCACTTGGCAATCATCAACTGGTCGGCAGCGTCGAGCACGGGAACGGGCAGGAACTCGATCTCGTTCTGCTCATAGACCACGCCGTCCTGCTCGAAGTTACCCACCTCACTGTGGCCGTACTTGATCTGGCCACCAGCCTTGGCGATGTAGTCCATGCAGCGCTGGCGGAAGTCGTTGGTCTTGGCATAGGGCATCGACTCGTGATAGCCGTGCTGGTCGCGGGCGGGGTAGAAGTCAACCGAGGGACGGATGACGTAGTACTCCAGCTCACCCATGGCGTGATACTCCATACCAGTCACCTCGCGGAAGGCCTGGGCGGCCTTGCGCAACGTCTGCTCGGGAGAACTCTCCAGCGGATTGCCGTCCTTGTCAAAGAATGAGCACAGCAGGCACAGGGTGGGAATCTCGGCAAACGGGTCGAGGAAGGCGGTGCTGAAGCGCGGCAGCACATACAGGTCGCTTGAGCTGGCCTGGATGAAGCTGAACAGGCTGGAGCCGTCCACGCGCTCACCACACGAGAGGATGGTGCGCAGGTAATCCTTGCTGCTGATGACAAAGTTCAGGGTTTTTAACTTGCCGTCACCGCCGGGGTACATGAAGTTGACCATGCGGATGTTGTTCTCCTCAATGAAGCGGATGATGTCGGCCTTGGTAAACTCGTGAGGTTCTTTCTGCAGGTAGGCAACTACCTGGTTGGCGTTAAGAGCCAGAATTTCGTTTTCCAATTTGCTTTGTAAGATTTTAATCGAGGTGACATTTCTCTATTATGCAGCTTCTCAATGATTTGCAACATTTAAGATTAAAGCCAGCCTCGCAGGTTAATTAATGGTTTTTAGTTTTCGGCAAAGGTAGTTCAAGTCGAGCACAATGCCAAACAAAAAGGCAACTTTTTGTTTGCAATGTCGAGACGCCGCCTACCTTCGTTGCAAGACAACGGTAGTTCAAGTCGAGCACAATGCCAAACAAAAAGACATTCTTTCTTTCACAAGAGGATATTTTAAAAGTTTTCTTTGACAATATTAATAAATAATCTATATTTGTGACATCATTCAGATGTCATTCTCAATAATAAGTATAAGCTTGATTGAACTATGAGACGACTTGCCACTATGCTGATTGCTATCGCTATGATGTCATTATCATTGCTTGCACAGGATCTGCCACAATATGTGGTAGGCAGTTATGAGGGATGGAAATATGCTGGGAACGATATCACGTCCTCGATGTTCTCGCAGGGGGCTGCCATCTATGTCAACAGCCAGGGCCGAGCCCTCATGCTCACTTCGCCCTACTTCTCATGCCAGGGTATTGACAGCATCGCCGTCACTATCAAGTGGATGTCCAGGAGCAGCGAGATAGGCTTGACCATAGCCATCGACGACGAATCTGACATTCCCCGCGATTCCATCATGTGTATGCCCGCGCCATCGGGTATTTCCCAAACCCTTTATGGCACCATTGCCGTGCCTGCAGGACTCGGGACGGCAAGGTTGCGTTTTGTTTCATGGGATGCCAATGTCAGCACTGGTGGCACGATCAAGAAGGCGCAACTCCAGGCCATCATGTCGTCAACACCACCCGTCGAACCGACCGTCATTTCCGGTGATGTGGACGGAAATGGCAAGGTCGATATTGCCGATGTTACGGCTCTGATTGATAGCCTGTTGTCCAGCTCGACGACCATCGATACCGTGGCGGCTGACGTGGACGGTGACGGCAACACCAGCATCAGCGATGTCACCGCACTCATCGACAAGTTGTTGTCAGGGGAATGATGATTAACTGTGGAAACGATATAGCAGTTGACCCTGAAAAGTTTTCTAATGCGCTTGGCTAATAGGGCTAATTACACGAAAAAATAATAATTTCGCATTAGCCCCGCAGGGGCCAGGCCAACATTGATATCATCGCCTTAACTTTATTGAGCGACGCATCGCTGTTCAAAGGGGAAAAGACCCTGCTCCTCGGCTTTAATAATGACGGGCATTCCTACACGGGCATAATTCTCCTTGAGGTTAATGATGTCCTTGTCGAGTAAACGGATACAGCCCTCGCTGGCCCGGCCAGGAACTGTGTTCTCGTTACCCGTGCTACCGTGGATGCCGATGCCGCTGTGCCCTGGTGTGTTGAGGCGAAGGAACCAGTTGCCGTAGGCCAAGATGCTGCCACGCCCGTCACCGAAGTCGTGAACCCATGTCGAGGCATCCTGTATCTTGGAAATAGTGAAAGGTTGACCCTCAGGTGACTCAGGTGTGCGCATGTCCCCCTTGGACTGTTTGTTGCCCTTGTTCTTGCCCATGCACACGGGATAGGATGCCAAGGCGATAGTGTCGTTACCTCCGCGGGCATACACCGTGAGCGTCAGGTCTCGCTTGGAGACGACGATAAATGATGTGCTGGGTTCATACTGGGCATCGGCGTGGGTGATAATATGGGGCGTTGCTGCCTCTTCCTGCACGGCTGTACCGTCGGTGTTACCCTCCTTGTTGCCACCACACGAGAGCAGCAACAGCGCGAATGTTGACATTAAGAATAGTTGTGCTGTACGTTTCATTTTTAAGCCTTAAATGGGTTTATGCGCCCAAGGGGACGCGAAATCTCTGCAAATATACAAACAAAACAGACAATAGCAAAAAAACGGAAGAGTGTTATTAGTCGGTTAGTCGCTATTTAGGCTTTAGCTGACAACTGGCAACTGACAACTGACAACTGACAACTATTAACTATTCCATGACCAGGCGCAGGCCGATGCCGGCATATAGTTCATCATCAGGTTCGCCACTATTGCGGCATGTCACGCGCATGTAAATCGGATCGAGCGCACCTCTGCAGCCACCCCTGATCACGCGCTCGGTGCCTGACTCGGGCCCCTTCGGGTTGACAAGAGGCTCGCTGCTATAGGGACCGAACCAGTCTTGACACCACTCCCACATGCTACCGCTCATGCCATACAAGCCCAGTTCGTTGGGAGCTTTGGTCCTGGCAAAAGTATCGCCCAAGCCTCTGTTTTCCAGCCATGCGACCTCGTTGATGTTGTTACTGCCAGCATACTTGTAACCGTGACTCAGGTTGCCACCACGAGCTGCGAATTCCCACTCGGCCTCGGTGGGCATGCGGAATTTCTGGCCTGTCATCTCGTTGAGTTTGGTAATAAACTCCTGGCAATCAGTCCATGTGATGCATTGTGCGGCTCTTCGTGGATCATCTTTCTGCTCTGGATAAAGGTGCGGAATAGGATTGTAACCAGTCACCGCTATCCACAACCCCAGCGTTACTTCGGTTTGCCCGATGTAGAACGATGAGACTGTCACCTCGTGAACTGGGCGCTCGTTGTCGGCGGCCTCGGGCTCTTGCTCGGGAGTAGCGCCCATCATGAATGTGCCGCCGTCAACCTTGATCATGTCAAATGCCACCCCCCCACGTTGAATTTCACTATTTCAAACTCGCTCGGGTTGACGGTCACCGGGAGGGTCACTTGCTCGCCAGTGGTGAGATCGCTGACGGTGATGATGGCCTGCCCCACATTGATGGCATCAAGCCTGATGGAGTCGCTATCAAATAAAACGGTCAAGGGCTCGTCGTTGTCGCAGTTCACTTGATAGAGGCCGCTGCCGCCTGCAATGGTCACCATGTCGAACAGTCCGTCGTTGATTTCAGCTTTGTCTGTTGACAACGACATGGGCGTGTCATAGGTCGGTTCACCCATGGCAAGACGCAGGCCCGTTGTGAGCCAGGGTCTGGAATATGGCACACTATGTACTAATGCTCCTGAGAAGTTCCAACTGCCACCACAAGCTGTATGCCCATCGTTGGTCGGTGGCATAATAGGATTGGTCAGAGGGTTGGTGTTGAAGTAGTTACTCCATCCGTCCTGACAAATCTCTTCCACGTTACCACTCATGTCGTATAACCCTAATTCGTTGGGGAGCAACTCCGCCACGGGATGAGTTTGATGTCCGGAATTCTTCCGATGCCAAGCAACTTGATTAATGTCATCGCTGCCAGCATATTTAAATCCCTGGCTATCATTGCCACCGCGGGCGGCAAACTCCCATTCAGCCTCGCTGGGCAAGCGGAATTTCTGGCCT
Source organism: uncultured Prevotellaceae bacterium (assembly GCA_947165675.1). Lineage (GTDB taxonomy): Bacteria > Bacteroidota > Bacteroidia > Bacteroidales > Muribaculaceae > Sodaliphilus. The sequence goes on along the minus strand of CAMVBJ010000008.1, from coordinate 8,025 downwards.
GTCATCTCATTGAGCCGTGCGATAAACTCCTGGCAATCATCCCAAGACACTCGCTCGACGGGACGTGTAATGTCGCCAGGGTGGTTATTCTCTTCGCAGAAGTAACTCGGATTGCTGCCCATCACGGTCACCCACAAGGCTTGTGTCACCTCGGTCTGTCCGATGGCAAACGGTGATAGCGTCACTTGGAGGCTGTGCCTCGACATGAATGTGCCTCCATCGACCTCGACCATCGTGAACGACACCTCACCCACAGTGTATGTCTTGAGATGGGTGGCTTGCTCGTCAAGAATGAGACCAATGACCATGTTCAAGTCAGCAATGTTGATTTCTCCGTCATGGTTCACATCAGCGGTGGCACTACTGCTGGCTCCGTCAAGGATGAGGTCGATAATCGTGTTCACGTCAGCAATGTTCACCTCGTTGTCGTTATTCACGTCGCCATGTTGTGGCGTCGTTTCATCCTGGGCCGTTGACGAGAGTGCCACGAGAAGCAAGCAGAGCAGCAGCCAGCTTGATCGATAGAAGGTATGGAATCTTTTTCCCATCATGTACCGTTTTTTGGGTTTAGAGGAAAAGTTATAATATATTGTGCTGATTTCCAAATATTTTGTCCTTAAAGTGAGTTGAGGTGCTGGGACATAGAAAAACACAGGACTGGAAACGTGCTCCAGTCCTGCGATTTATTATTAGTCGTTACTTGAATGCTTATTCTTAACTCCTAACTCATCATGGGATTATGCCTCAGGGTCAACACCCCACTGCTGGCGGGCCAGACGGCGGTAGTTGTTGTAACGCCACTGGGCGTTCTCCTTGGCAGCGGCAAACAGCTCGGCTGCCTCGTCGGGATACTGCTTGAGTACCGATGCGTAGCGCACCTCGCCCTTGAGGAACTCCTCGAAGTTGTCCCAGTTGGGCTCGGGGCTATCGAGTGTGAAGGGATTCTGACCCTGAGCCTCAAGCTGCGGGTTGTAGCGCCACAGGTGCCAGTAACCGCAAGCTACAGCAGCCTTCTCCTCGGCTTGGGCCTTGCCCATACCCTTCTTGATGCCGTGATTGATACAGGGAGCGTAGGCGATGATGATCGAGGGACCGTCATAAGCCTCGGCCTCGCGGATGGCCTTGAGGCACTGGGCATCGTTGGCGCCCATGGCAATCTGTGCGGCATAGACGTAACCGTAGGTGCTGGCAATCAGACCCAGGTCTTTCTTGCGCACGCGCTTGCCGGCAGCGGCAAACTTGGCGATGGCACCAATCGGGGTAGCCTTGGAGGCTTGGCCACCGGTGTTGGAGTAAACCTCGGTGTCGAGAACGAGGATGTTGACGTTCTTGCCACTGGCAATCACGTGGTCCAGACCACCGAAACCGATGTCGTAGCTGGCGCCGTCACCACCGATGATCCACTGTGAACGCTTCACCAGATACTGGCCCAGGTCACGGATCTTAATGTCGGCAGGATTGTCGCTGTGCTCGATGGCCTCGAGAATCTTGTCGCTGAGTTCGCGGCTCTTGTCACCGTCGTTGAAGTTCTCAAGCCACTCCTTGTAGAGCACCTTGACGTCGGCAGCAACGGTAGCGTCGTCGATAGCCTCCTTAACAAAACCGGCAACACGGTTGCGCATCTTCTCGTCGGCAATGGTCATACCCAGACCGAACTCGCAGAAGTCCTCAAACAGGGAGTTGGCCCAAGCGGGACCGTGACCCTTGGCGTTGACGGTGTAGGGACTGGAGGGAACCGATGCACTGTAAATTGACGAGCAACCAGTAGCATTGGCAACAATCTGACGGTCACCGAAGAGTTGGCTGATCAACTTCACATAAGGGGTCTCACCGCAGCCCGAGCATGCGCCCGAGAACTCAAACAGCGGCTGAGCGAACTGTGAATTCTTGACGTTGGACTTGGTATCCACCAGGTGCTGCTTGCTCTTGACATTGGCAACGGCATAGTCCCAGAGCTTCTGGTCATCCTCGTGGCCCATGAGGGGAACCATCTCGAGAGCCTTCTCGCCCTTCTTGCCGGGACAAACGTCGGCGCAGTTGCCGCAACCCAAGCAGTCCATTACATCAACCACCTGAACGAAGGACATACCCTCGAAGCCCTTGCCGATGGCCTTGAGCTTGTCGCTCTCCTGGAAGGGTGATGCGGCAGCCTCGGCTTCGTCCATAACGAAGGGTCGGATGGCAGCGTGCGGGCAGACGAGTGCACACTTGTTACACTGGATACAGTTCTCGCTCTTCCACACGGGAACGAAGGCGGCAACACCGCGCTTCTCATAGGCAGCGGTACCGGGATCCCAAGTACCATCCTCGCGACCCTTGAAGGCGCTCACGGGCAGTAAGTCGCCGTTTTGGGCATTGATGGGACGTACCACGTTGTGGACAAATGCGGGAGCATTGTCAGCGGCGGGAGCATCGACGGTCAGGTTGCTCCAAGCGGGATCAACAGCCAGCTCGGTGTACTCGTTACCGCGGTCAACAGCCTGGTAGTTCTTGTTTACCACGTCCTCACCCTTACGTCCGTATGACTTGACGATGAACTTCTTCATCTGCTCGATGGCCAGGTCAACGGGGATCACCTCGGTGATGCGGAAGAATGCGCTCTGCAGGATGGTGTTGGTGCGGTTGCCCAGACCAATCTCCTGAGCGATCTTGGTGGCGTTGATGTAGTAAACCTTGATATTGTTGTCGGCGAAGTACTTCTTCACGTTGTTGGGCAGGTTCTGGGCCAGCTGGTCGGCGTCCCACACGGTGTTGAGCAGGAAGGTACCACCCTTCTGCAAGCCGCGGGTCACGTCATACATGTGCAGGTAGGCCTGAACGTGGCAAGCCACAAAGTTGGGCGTGGTTACCAGATAGGTCGAGCGGATGGGCTCGTCACCAAAGCGCAGGTGAGAGCAGGTGAAGCCACCCGACTTCTTGCTGTCATAGGAGAAGTAGGCCTGGCAGTGCTTGTCGGTGTTGTCACCGATGATCTTCACACTGTTCTTGTTGGCACCCACGGTACCGTCGGCACCCAGACCGTAGAACTTGGCCTGGAACATGCCAGCGCCACCCATGGCTACCTCTTCCTTCATGGGAAGCGATGCAAAGGTAACGTCATCCTCGATACCGATGGTGAACTGGTTCTTGGGCATCGGCAGTGCCAGGTTCTCATACACGGCGAGAATCTGGGCAGGAGTGGTGTCCTTGGAACCGAGGCCGTAGCGACCGCCCACGATGACAGGTGCATTCTCGGTGCCGTAGAAGCAATCTTTCACGTCGAGATACAAGGGCTCACCGTTAGCACCGGGCTCCTTGGTGCGGTCGAGCACAGCAATGCGCTTGGCAGTGCTGGGAACGGCGGCGAGGAAGTGCTTGGCGCTGAAGGGACGGTACAGGTGCACAGCAACCAGACCGACCTTCTCACCCTTCTCGGTCAGATAGTCGATGGTCTCGCGGATGGCCTCGGTCACACTGCCCATGGCGATGATGACGCGGTCGGCATCCTTGGCGCCGTAGTAGTCAAACAGACCATACTTGCGGCCAGTGATCTCGCTGATCTTGTTCATGTAGTCCTCGACGATAGCGGGAACTGCGGTATAGTAGTCGTTGCACGACTCGCGGTGCTGGAAGAACACGTCGGGGTTCTCGGCAGTACCACGGGTAACGGGCTTGTCGGGGTTCATCGCGTTACGGCGGAACTTGGCCAGCTCTTCCATGTCGATGAGGGGACGAAGGTCTTCCTGGTCCATAGCCTCAACCTTCTGGATCTCGTGAGAGGTGCGGAAGCCGTCAAAGAAGTTGACGAAGGGCACGTGAGCCTTGATGGCGCTCAGGTGGGCAACACCAGCGAGGTCCATCACCTCCTGAACACTGCCCTCGGCGAGCATGGCAAAACCAGTCTGGCGAGTTGCCATCACGTCCTGGTGGTCACCAAAGATACACAGGGTGTGGCTGGCCAGCGTACGGGCCGAAACGTGGAACACGCCAGGGAGCAACTCACCGGCAATCTTGTACATGTTGGGGATCATCAGCAGCAAGCCCTGTGATGCGGTGTAGGTGGTGGTCAGGGCACCAGCCTGCAGAGAACCGTGAACAGCACCGGCTGCACCACCCTCGCTCTGCATCTCCTGGACCATGACGGTCTCGCCAAAGATGTTCTTGCGGCCTGCAGCGGCCCACTCGTCCACGTGCTCGGCCATCGTTGATGACGGAGTGATGGGGTAGATTGCAGCTACCTCGGTGAACATGTAACTGATGTGCGCAGCAGCCTGGTTGCCGTCACACGTCATGAATTTCTTTTCTTTACTCATAAAAATTTTTAGAAAAACTGATATAGTTAGTTATTAGTCAATTTTCAGTTTGGTTTACAGGGTGCAAAGGTAAGCATTATTTTTATAATAATGTAAATATTACCCCAAAAATAGGTTTTTAGGCTTTAGTTAGGTGTAAGGTTTTGTGGCTTACAGGGAATAAAATGGTGATAACCTCTGGTTTTGTAGCTTGTGGGGAATGAAATATTCACCGCAAGGGATCCAGTAACCCCCTGCGGTGAATGCATATGAAAAAGAAACTACTATATTATTATTGCTTGACGGGTGCCTCCTCGAGGGCCTTGACGAGCAGACGCCAGAAGGGCTCGGCTGCGGGGATGTAGGCACGCTCGATGGTGGTGTGCGGGCTGCGCAGGGTGGGACCGAAGCTCACGACATCCATGTGCGGGTACTTGCCCAGGATGATGGAGCACTCCAGGCCGGCATGGTCCACTTGCACGATGCCCTCTTCGTTGAAGAGCTGCTTGTACAGGTCGAGCAGCATGTGCAGGGCCTCGCTGTCGGGGTTGGGATCCCAGCCGATGTAGTCACCGCCGGTCTCTACCTTGAAGTCGGCGAGGTGGAAGCAGGTCATGAGCATCTTGACGATGTATTCCTTCATGTCCTCACGGGCCGAGCGGGCGAGGATCTTGACGCTGGCCTTGCCGTCCTCGATGTCGATGATGGCGAGGTTGCTGGAGGTCTCTACCACGTTGGGGTAGGCGGGGATGAAGCGCACGACGCCGTCGTGGCAGGCATACAGGGCTCTGAGGATGGTCGTCTGGTCATCGAGAGCCATCTTCATCTTGGGACGGTCGATGGCCTTGAGGGTCAAATCGACATTGTCCTCGATGAGCTTGAACTCGCTCTCGAATTGGGCCTTCATCGTCTTGACGAGCTTCTTCAAGCCCTTAAGGTTATCCTCGGGGAGCACCATGACGGTCTCGGCCTTGAAGGGGATGGCGTTGCGCATGTTGCCGCCATGCCAGCTCACCAGGCGTGCCTTGTGGTCCACGATGGCGAGTTGCACGAGGCGTGCCATGAGCTTGTTGGCGTTGGCGCGTCCCTCGTGGATCTCGAGGCCGCTGTGGCCGCCCTTGAGGCCCTTGAGGGTGATGCGCACTGCGGTGTCACCGCTGGCGGTCTTCACCTCGTTATACTTGCGGGTGCAGGTAACGTCGATACCGCCGGCGCTACCGATGACAAACTTGCCCCACGTCTCGCTGTCGAGGTTGAACAGGATGTCGCCCTTCATCTGACCCTTGGGCAGGTCGTTGGCGCCATACATGCCGGTCTCCTCGTCCTTGGTGATCAGGCCCTCGATGGGACCATGCTTGAGGGTGTTGTCCTCCATGACTGCCATGATGGCTGCCACGCCCAGGCCGTCGTCGGCGCCCAGGGTGGTGCCGCGTGCCTTGATCCACTCGCCGTCGATGTAGGGCTCGATGGGATCGGTCTCGAAGTTATGCTTTGACTCGGGCGTCTTCTGGGGCACCATGTCCATGTGGGCCTGCATGGTGATGCACTTGCGGTTCTCCATGCCTGGAGTGGCGGGCTTGCGCATCACGATGTTGCCGGCGGGATCCTGGAAGGCCTCAACGCCGATTTTCTTGGCAAAGTCGAGCAGGAACTGCTGCACTTTCTCAACGTGTCCCGAGGGACGGGGAACCTGCGTCAGCGCATAGAAGTTGCGCCAGATGCACGTGGGTTGCAATTTTTCGATTTCGTTCATAGTCTTGATTCTCTGTTAATGTCTTACAGGTTGTTGAAATTAAATTTCTTATTCGGGTGCAAATATAGTGAAAAAGTTTTTAGTTGTTAGCCCTTAGCCCTTTTTTTTCAGACAACCATGACAATATATTTATTATCAAACAACTTGTACAACATATTCAGACAACCTGAACAACCTTTTTGTTTCGGCATCCGCATCCACCCAGCGATGCTGATGCGAATTTCGCTGATTGAACGTATTTTCACGGACAAGCTAATCAATGGCCTTTTAATCGTCATGCTGGTGCCTGTTGCCGTCAAAAGGCAAAATCGGGCTTCAATCCACCGAAACGGACAAACCGCTGATAACTAAAGGATAACGAAAACCGCTAAAACAAAATGGGGGGCGGGGGGAATGTTAACGAAGGGTTAAAAGCATTCCTCGCCCCTGCATTGCAAAGGTACAACTTCCACTCATCCCGTGTCCATGACAAAAAGCATCAACTGTCATTCATGAGTGTAGTGCCAGCGAAAATATCAAACGGTGAGCAAAGCTTACTGTAATGACTGAGTTTTATTGTTTGCCGATCCTGTCGGTGAAGATGCCTGGAATGAATTGAATGTCACCCAATGTGCCGGCGGAATTAATATTGGCAACATAGCGGTGATTGATGCCTTCATCGTTGCAGAAACCGTTCAGGCTTGCAATCTGTGTCAGTCTGTTAAAGCGCTTATATTTGCATTCGACGGCTTTTTTGTTATATGGGCCATCGATCACAAAGTCCACCTCTGTACCGTTTTGAGTTCTGTAAAATTGTATCGTCTCAGAGGCCTGTCGGCTTCTCCACAACTCGAGGAAAACCTCGTTCTCGAAAATGGCACCGTTGTCGGTTCTGAAGGCCATGTCGTTAAAACTGTTGTAGATGATGTTGCGGAGCCCCAGATCGCAAAAATACACTTTCTTCATCTTGCCGATCACCTTGCGTTTGTTGGTAAAAAACGGCTCCACAAGTTTGATGATGTACATGTGCTGTAACAGATGTAGATACTTCTCGCAATCGGTGTAACTGAGTCCACTCTCGCGGCTCAATTCGTTGATGTTTACCAGATTGCCGATTTGGGCTGCCAGTAACCTCAGTAGTCGGTTAAAGCCCACAAAATGAGTGTTGGAAATATAATGCCTCACGTCATTCATCAGGTAGGTTTGGTATATGTCGTTCAGCACTTCGGCTTTCTCACGATGATTATCGGTCAGCGCAGCACGGGGCATGCCGCCATAGATGAGATACTCTTGGTAAGCCTGTTGTAACGGTTCTGTCAATGACGGGTTCCCCATGTCTTCAATCGATTGCTGAAGGTCATAGAGTTTGTCGTTCTTGAAGGTGAGATACTCGGCAAATGACAAAGACAAGACCTCGATGATGCGTACTCTGCCAGCCATCGACTCCTCGACGTGTTGCAGAATGTCAAGGCTTGAACTGCCGGTACACAGGATTTTGAGTTTATTGTGTCTGTCCGCCAGCAGTTTCAGGATAACAGAAACGCCATTGATATACTGGAATTCATCAATCATCAGTAGGCCGTCAAAGTCACTGTTGAGATATACCCGCAGGTACTCTTCTATCGTGCTCAATTGATTGAAGAGGCTGGCGGTTTCAACATCTTGCCCATTGAGTAGCACGGAGTTTCGGTAAGCATCTTTGGGATACATGTTCATAATAGACGTCTTGCCCACCTGTCGTGTTCCGATAAGCACAACAATGGGCAATAACTTGAAAGCATTCGTCACCTTCTCAATATAGTCTCTTCGCTCAATCATAGTCTTGTTTCAGTTGTGTTAGCACTGCAAAAGTAAGATTTTTTGGATAGACAACAAAAAATCTATAGAGATTTTTCTAAAATCTTTCAAAAATCAATACCATTTTACTAAAATACGTTGTGTGCTCCTTGCAAATTATTGAAAACAAGAAATACAAGCCCTATGTTTGCACCGTCAAAGTCAAACATAGGGCTTGTTGGCTAT
>CAMVBJ010000007.1 GCA_947165675.1 uncultured Prevotellaceae bacterium | reverse complement strand
AGCCAACAAGCCCTATGTTTGACTTTGACGGTGCAAACATAGGGCTTGTTTTCCCCTTACTATCATTATCAAAATATTGATTAAAATGTCAACGATGGAGGGATTCTCTGACCATTGACAACTCTTTGCCCCTTCTTGTTGTACTGGTCATGGTCGGGGAAACCGTGCCACACGAGACCGCCCAGGCTCTGGAAATGGATACTGTCATTATAGGCGATATCCTGCAGGTCGCCCAGCGGACCACCAGTGGTGTCCACCTGCTGTGTGAGGTCGTGGTTGATGACGTACTCATAGCATGTGGAGCCGTAGTAACGGTAGACGAGGCAGGACTTGCGGTTATAGCCGCCCCTGTTGATATCAAGGCCCGTAACTCCTGCTTTCTTCATCATGGCAGTGATGGTGTCAAATTGTGCGTGTGTGATGCCGGTGATCAGCAGCACCGAGTCCTTGTCATCAAGGTAGACATTCCACTGGCCACCAAAGTTGTCGGCACTGATTGCTGTGTCACCTCCATGCTTGATCTCGTAATGGAGGGCAGTAGAGTCGTTAAGGCATGATTTGGTATAGGCAATCAGGTCATGGATCTGGTCTTGATGGGAGATGTAATGGCGTTCCATCTCGACAGCAGTGCAGGGCTCTGTCCTGGGTAGGACAAGGTAGAAAACCACCCATAAGGCCACATTGAACACGTGGATGGCGAGCATGGCCCTCTGCCTGATGGTGCGCAACGGGATGGCACGCACCAGCGAGATGAGATAGACAAGGATGACGGGCAAGCTGATGAAGAACATCCATGCCAACCCGATCAGCCCCATCTCCCAATAGTCGAGGTACTCGGCACGGTCATGAATCGGGTCAGCCATGCGCATGCTTATCACCAGTGCCGTGACAAGAAGTGCCGCAACAAATTCCAGCACACAATAGGCACGCACCAGTACTCTGCTTATGTTCATGGCTGGTTAGTCGTTTTCCTGCTGCTGTTTCTTCTTGATGTATTCCTCGCGGGCGTGGCGAAGGCGTCGCTGCCGCTCGGCTTCACGACGGCGACGGCGCTTCTCGGCGTCCTCCTGACGGTATGCAAAATCATTGTCGGCCATAATGTAGAAACGACAATCACTATCGTTTTATTTTATTATTATGAAAACAAGAAGTACAAGAAACACAATTAATTGCAAATCAGATATATATAAAAATTGTATTTCTTTCACTTTTAACGTTATTCCTTGTGGAAAGTGTCACTGAAGAGGGTGCGGTTCATGATGGAGCGCCCCAGGGTCAACTCGTCGGTGTACTCGATCTCGTTGCCCACGCTCACGCCGCGCGCCAGGATAGTGATCTTGACGTCGGGGTACGGGGCCAAGCGGCGAAAGATGTAGAAGTTGGTGGTGTCGCCCTCCATCGTCGCGCTCAGGGCCAGGATGACCTCCTTCACCCCACCCTCACGCACGCGTTGCTCCAGGCTATCGACCTCGATGTCGCTGGGGCCAATGCCGTCCATGGGCGAGATGAGGCCGCCCAGCACATGGTACAGGCCATGATGCTGATGGGTATTCTCGATACTCATCACGTCCTTGACGTTCTCGACGACGCAGATGGTGCTCGCATCACGCGACGGGTTGCTGCAGATGGGACACACCTCGGTCTCGCTGATGTTGTGGCACACCTTGCAATAGCGTATCTCGCGGCGCAGCCTGATGATGGCCTCGCCAAAGGAGACCGCTTCCCCCTCGTCCTGCTTCAACAAGTGCAGCACGAGGCGCAGGGCCGTCTTGCGCCCGATGCCCGGCAACTTGGCGAACTCACTGACCGCCGACTCCAATAACCTTGATGCAAATTCCTGTTCCATGAACCTCAATCGTTGGGAGGGCAAAGTTAGTCATTTTGTCACGCATTGGGGCCGATTTCACAATATTTAATCATTATAAGTTGCATTTTGCTTGTGACTCTCCCAAAAAAAGCAGTACCTTTGCGGTGGTAAAATTTCAACGTAATTATTAAAGATTAAATAAAGAGGAAATACAATCATGGCATTAACTAACGACAAATTAGTCATCGTCGGCGCTGCCGGCATGATTGGCTCTAACATGGTACAGACCGCCCTCACCATGGGCTTGACCACTAACATCTGCTTGTATGACGTATTCTCGCCCGAGGGCGTGGCCGAAGAAATGCGCCAGAGCGGTTTCAATGACGTGAATATCACCGCTACCACCGATGCCAAGGAAGCTTTCACCGGTGCTAAATACATCATCTCGAGCGGTGGTGCTCCCCGCAAGGCTGGTATGACCCGCGAGGACCTGCTCAAGGGCAACTGCGAGATCGCCGAGGGCTTGGGCAAGGACATCAAGAACTACTGCCCCGACGTGAAGCACGTCATCATCATCTTCAACCCCGCCGACCTGACGGGTCTGGTAACCCTGCTCTATAGCGGCTTGAAGCCCAACCAGGTAACCACCCTGGCCGCTCTCGACACCACCCGCTTGCAGAGTGCCCTGGCCAAGAAGTTCAACGTAATGCGCAACGAGATCACCGGATGCGCTACCTATGGTGGCCACGGTGAGCAGATGGCAGTATTCGGCAGCCACGTCGAGATCGCTGGCCGCAAGTTGACCGACATCATCGGCACCGACGAGTTCCCCGCCGAGGAGTGGGAGCAGATGAAGACCGACGTCACCAAGGGTGGCGCCAAGATCATCGAACTGCGCGGTCGCAGCTCCTTCCAGAGCCCCGCTCAGATGTCGATAGAGATGATCCGTTCGGTCATGGGCGGTGAGAAGTTCCGCTTCCCCGTTGGCACCTACGTGAGCAACGACAAGTACAACCACATCATGATGGCTATGGACACCGTGCTCGACGAGAATGGTGCTACCTACAAGGTGCCCCAGGGTACCCCCGAGGAGAACGCCAAGCTCGATGCCAGCTACGAGCACCTGTGCCACATGCGCGACGAGCTGGTTGAGCTGAACATCGTTCCTCCCATCAGCGAGTGGAACAAGATCAACCCCAACCTGTAATCAATTCAGTCCTTGTAAAATAAGACAATTGACAGCTATCGTTGAGGTGCTCGCAATGAGCACCTCAATTTTGTTTGAAACACCCTAATTATGAGACTCGTTATTGAGTACATTTCAGCCATGACTGCCGGAGATAATAATTTTTCTTAATTATTTGGGAAATATAAAAACTTTGGAGTAATTTTGCAGTGCTTTTCCTGTGAAAAGTCCCTTAACGGGCAGTTAGCGCAGTTGGTTCAGAGCATCTGCCTTACAAGCAGAGGGTCGGGGGTTCGAATCCCTCACTGCCCACAATGAAAGCATCAAAAGAGATAAGAAATATCTATATCTATCTTATATATAGAGTGTTGCAACCGGCCGAGAGGCCATTAAGAATTACATCTTAAATTTCACAAAACAAGACAAAACAAAACTGTAACCATTCAATTTTTAGCAAACGATGGACGAAAATTTGAAAAAGCCCAAAAGGCCCAGAATCGGAGAGAGCAATCCCAGTGTAGAGGAGAACTTGGAAAGCGGTCGCTATGAGAAAGTAGAGTATAGCGCCCATGAGCCTCAGCAGTCTGAGCACGAATCGACTGCCGATGGTTACCAGCAAGAAGGTTATCAGCCCCGTCAAGGCGGTTATCACCGTCAGGGCTATCAACCCCGACAGGGTGGCTACCAGCCCCGTCAGGGTGGTTATCAACCCCGTCAAGGTGGCTACCAGCATCAGGGTGGCTACCAGCCCCGTTATCAGCAACGATATCAGCAACCCCAAGGCAACGAAGAGCAAGACACTAATGCCGAGGGCAACAACATGCCTGCCGACCAGCAGACTGGCTATCAGCAGCGTCAAGGCGGCTACCAGCAGCGTCAAGGTGGTTACCAGCAGCGTCAAGGTGGATACCAGCAGCGTCAAGGCGGATACCAGCAGCGTCAAGGCGGCTACCAGCAGCGTCAGGGTGGTTACCAGCAGCGTCAAGGCGGCTACCAGCAGCGTCAAGGCGGCTACCAGCAGCGTCAGGGTGGTTACCAGCAGCGCCAGCAGGGTGGTTACCAGCAGCGCCAGCAGGGCGGCTACCAGCAGCGCCAGCAGGGCGGCTACCAGCAGCGTCAAGGCGGCTACCAGCAGCGCCAGCAGGGCGGCTATCAGCAGCGTCCCAAGCGCCAGGGTCCCAAACCCCAGATGCGCTTTACACCCAAGCCCCAACGCATCATCTATGAGGAGCCCGCTATCGATCCCAACATGGAGATCCGCTTGAACAAGTTCATGGCCAACGCCGGCATCTGCTCGCGCCGTGTTGCCGATGAATACATCCAGAAGGGTCTCGTCAAGGTCAACGGCGAGGTAGCTACCGAACTCGGCATGAAAATCACCCCCAAGGACATTGTGGAATACAATGGAGAGATTGTAACCACCGAGAAGAAGTGCTACATCCTGCTCAATAAGCCCAAGGACTGCGTCACCACCAGCGATGACCCCAACGGCCGCAAGACCGTTATGGACCTCGTCAAGGGTGCCTGTGAGGAACGCATCTATCCCGTGGGACGCCTGGACCGCAACACCACTGGTGTGCTCCTGCTCACCAACGATGGTGACCTCGCGGCCAAGCTCGCCCACCCCCAATATGTCAAGAAGAAAATCTACCAAGTGTGGACCGACAAGCCCATCAGCGAGGAGGACATGCAGCACATCGCCGACGGCGTTGAGCTCGACGACGGTCCCATCCATGCCGACGCCGTGAGCTATGTCTCACCCACCGACCGCAAGCAGGCCGGCATCGAGATCCACTCGGGTCGCAACCGCGTCGTGCGCCGCATCTTTGAAGCACTGGGCTACCATGTAGTGAAGCTCGACCGTGTTTACTTCGCCGGCCTCACCAAGAAGAACCTGCCCCGTGGTCGCTGGCGCTACCTCACTCAGGAAGAGGTTAACTTCTTGAAGCAGAACTCGTTTGAATAAAATACACAATCCTTGACCCGGCCCGTGTCGGGTCAAGGTATTATAAAAACAACAAGCTAATATCTTATTTCAACAAAAATGGCTTTGAAACGTACTAAAATCGTTGATATCTTTGATCCCGCTCTGGTGGGTCAACAGGTGTGCGTCAAGGGCTGGGTACGCAGCCGCCGTGGTAACAAGTTTGTCCAGTTCATCGCATTGAATGACGGCTCCACCATCAACAACCTGCAGATCGTCGTTGACCTCGAGAAGTTCAGCGAGGAGGAACTGCGTCCCATCACCACCGGCGCCAGCCTGCACGTCGAGGGACAACTCGTACAGTCTCAGGGCAAGGGTCAAACCGTCGAGGTACAGGCCCAGAGCATTGAGATCTACGGCACATGCGCCGAGGACTACCCCATGCAGAAGAAAGGCCACACCCTGGAGTTCCTGCGCACCAAGGCTCACCTGCGCATGCGCACCAACACCTTCGGTGCCGTCTTCCGCATCCGTCACCATCTGGCATTTGCCATCCACAAGTTCTTCAACGACAAGGGCTTCTACTACCTGCACACGCCACTCATCACCGCCAGTGACTGTGAGGGTGCCGGCGACATGTTCCAGGTGACCACGCTCGACCTGGGCGACCTGCCCAAGACCGAGGACGGCAAGACCGATTACTCGAAGGACTTCTTCGGCAAATCGACCAGCCTGACCGTGTCGGGTCAGCTCGAAGGCGAGCTGGGCGCTACCGCACTGGGCGAGATCTACACCTTCGGTCCCACCTTCCGCGCCGAGAACAGCAACACGCCGCGCCACCTGGCCGAGTTCTGGATGATTGAGCCCGAGATGGCTTTCTATGACATCAATGACAACATGGATCTGGCCGAGGAGTTCATCAAGTACTGCGTCAACTACGCCCTGGAGCACTGCCAGGATGACTTGGAATTCCTCAACAAGATGTTTGACAACACCTTGATTGACCGCCTCCACAGCGTCTTGAAGGAGCCGTTCGTGCGCCTGACCTACACCGAGGGTATTGAAATCCTCAAGCAGGCCAAGAAGAAGTTTGAATTCCCCGTCGATTGGGGTGTGGACCTGCAGAGCGAGCATGAGCGCTACCTCGTCGAGGAGCACTTCAAGCGCCCTGTCATCCTCACCGACTATCCGCGTGAGATCAAGGCCTTCTACATGAAGCAGAACGAGGATGGCAAGACCGTCCGCGCTATGGACGTCCTCTTCCCCATGATCGGCGAGATCATCGGCGGCAGCGAGCGTGAGGCCGACTACGACAAGCTCATGAGCGAGATTGAGCGCCGTGGCATCCCCATGAAGGACATGTGGTGGTACCTCGACACCCGCCGCTTCGGCACCGTGCCTCACAGTGGCTTCGGTCTGGGCTTCGAGCGCCTCATCCTGTTCGTGACCGGTATGGCCAACATCCGCGACGTCATCCCCTTCCCGCGCACGCCCAACAACGCCGAGTTCTAATCAGACATGAAGCGCAAGGAGGCATCCGCCTGCCTTGAGCGAGACATACTCTAACTTTTTACCCTGCCACGACGGTTCACATGCTGTCGTGGCAGGTTTTTTCATGATATTTACACCGTTAGCCATGTGAGACTCAAGAATCGAAAGCCAGGGAAAGTCAGCTTGAAAATACGGTATTTAACATTCATTAGCTTAGTAGTGCTAAGAAATTGCACTTTGTCATCATTACTTTGCATCGTCAAACGACAGATAACCGACAACTAACAACTAAATAAACAACTATGACTGAGCAGATTTTAAAACAAGATGTAATGATTGACGGGCAGCAGGTATTGAGCATCGCCACGCCCGACATTGTGACCAACCATGTCGCCGAGACCGCACCCCACACGCCTCGCAGCACCGAGGTTGATCCAATGAAGCTCCAAGTGATGCAGAATGCCGTCGCCAAGATTGAGAAAGCCTTTGGCCACTGTGCTATCATGCGCATGAACGACGAGAGCATTGAGGATGTCGATGTCATCCCCACGGGGTCTATTGGGCTCGACATGGCCCTGGGCGTGGGCGGCTATCCCCGCGGACGCATCATCGAGATCTACGGTCCCGAGGCGTCAGGCAAGACCACACTGGCACTCCATGCCATTGCCCAGGCCCAGCAGATGGGTGGCATCGCCGCCTATATCGATGCCGAGCACGCCTTTGACCGCTCCTATGCCGAGGCTGTCGGCGTCAACACCCGCAACCTGTGGATCTCACAGCCCGACAACGGCGAACAGGCCCTCGAGATTGCCGACCAGCTCATCCGCTCGGCTGCCATCGACGTCATCGTCATCGACAGCGTCGCCGCCCTCACCCCCAAGGCCGAGATCGAGGGCGAGATGGGCGAGAGCAAGATGGGCCTCCAGGCACGACTGATGAGCCAAGCCCTGAGGAAACTCACCGCCACCATTGCCAAGACACGCACCTGCTGCATCTTCATCAACCAGTTGAGGGAGAAGCTGGGAGTGCTCTTCGGTAACCCCGAAACGACCACTGGCGGCAATGCCCTCAAGTTCTACAGCAGCGTCAGGCTCGACATCCGTCGCCTGGCCCACATCAAGGATGGCGACCGTGTCCTGGGAGCACAGACGCGCGTCAAGGTCGTCAAGAACAAGGTTGCCCCACCCTTCCGCAAGGCCGAGTTTGACGTCATCTACGGCCGTGGCATCAGCCGTGAGAGCGAACTCATCGACATGGGCGTCGAGGCTGGCGTCATCAAGAAGAGCGGAGCCTGGTTCAGCTGGCAAGAACAACGATTGGGCCAGGGACGCGAGGCTGCCAAGCAGTACCTCATCGACAACCCCGACACCGCCGACGCAATCCAGGACGCCCTCCACTCCGCATAGCCTTGAATCCAATACCATGAAATAACCACCCAACAGGGCCATGTGATACCCCATCGCCTTGAAACTATGATCGTGCTTCGCACGAGAAATCAAAGAATAATAAATAATATAAACTTTTTTTGATTTCTCGGCCGCTAGGCCGATCTTAGTTGCAGGCGGGGTGTCACTCCTTTTTTCCATGATACTCTGCAACCGATTGCACAAAAAAAAGTTGCCCTACTGAGGAAAAATACACATTA
Source organism: uncultured Prevotellaceae bacterium (assembly GCA_947165675.1). Lineage (GTDB taxonomy): Bacteria > Bacteroidota > Bacteroidia > Bacteroidales > Muribaculaceae > Sodaliphilus. The sequence goes on along the minus strand of CAMVBJ010000007.1, from coordinate 94,772 downwards.
TTTAAAAGAAAGACATTTAATTTCGAAGCTTTTTTGTTTCATCCGTCATTGAGATAAAAAAGTAACATGTTAGATTAAACCAAACAACCAGACAACAAATCATATTGAGGATATAACCAACTAATAATTAATTAATAACCATTTTATTAAGATGAAAAATTTAAAATTACTAACCAGGAAGAGGTTTAGGCTCTTAGCCCTACTCCTCTGTTTGACTGCATCCATCCCGCAGCTCCAGGCCGCGATGTATATCGTGGGCGACGGTGTCTTTGGCGGATGGAATCCTGCAGGAGGCGTTGAGATGACCCTAAGCGGGCCCGATACCTACAGTTACACCAAGACCATCAGTGGTGATGTTTATTTTGTCTTTGCTACTGGCCGAGCAAGTTCAAATAACGATTGGTCAACATTTAACAGCAATTACCGAATGGCTCCTACGTCAAATAACTACGTTGTGACCATTGGTAACACCTACAAAACGACCAAAGGACTAGGCAATTCATACAAGTTCACAGGCGATGGTAGCAGTTACATTTTTACCTATTACACAAAGACCAACACATTTACCATTACCAAGCAGAACAATAGCTACACGTTCTATATACTCCTCCCCAATGGCGGAACACCCTATTTGTATCTGTGGAACGGCAACGGTGACACTGAGTGCCACTTGAATGGCGATTGGCCTGGAACTCAGATGAGCACAACCGAAGTGCTGGCTGATGGTAACACATGGTACAAATTGACAGGAAATTATCCATTTACCACAGTAAATGCCATTGTTGATTTTGGATACGGACAAAGCCAGACGGCCAATATCAATAATCTCGCACCTGGTACCCATTATATCACATGGAATGGAAATAATGGGGCTAATCCCAGTGTAACCCAAACAGCACCGACGCTACAAATTCCCGACTATTACGTCATCGGTGACAATACCACGTTGTGGCCTGGAGGTTGGGACACTTCCAACATTCCCGCGTCACAGCAGATGACCGACAATGGTGACGGCACCTACAGCTGGACGGTCCAGAACGTTCATTTCGATAATGGTGAATTTGGCTTCAAGGTCTATGACAGCAATGGTGTTTATCATCCCGCAAATGCAGGAAATATTATGGTCCAAGTCAGCGCTTCTGGCACCTATAACCTAACCATCACCTATGATCCTAACAGTAGCGACGACACGCCCACTTGTGGTCTGACTTCGGTCTCGCTCGACCCGCTGACCTACTATGTAGTCGGCTCCAAGCAACTTTTCGGAGGCAATGATGATTGGGCTAATGCCCTGGCCATGACAGCCAGCGACAATGCTTATTCATGGGAATCTGGCGAATTGACGCTCACTGCTGGCACTTACTACTTCAAGGTTCGCGACAACCAGGGTGGCTGGTATGGCACCGCTGGCAGTGGCAATGGCGACAACATCGAGGTCAACGTTCCTGCTGTTGGCACCTATACCGTGCACATCGACTTTGATGGCAGCAACGCCCCCACTTACCAATTGCACCGCGTTGACCTGCCCACGATCTATATCACGGGTGACGAGGCCCTGGGCTTGAGCTGGACACCCACTCCCTCGACCGCGATGACCTATGATGACGCGACAGGGCTGTACACCTACACCTACAACGTCAACAACAGCGGTACCCATCGTTTTGTGTTTGCTTCGGGTCAAGCCACCGGCTATACCAGCGAGCAGACCAATGAGGCATGGGCCTACTTCAACGAGAACTACCGCATTGGTCCCACGGACGGCGACCAGACCGTAACACTCAATGCCAACATGGCACCGACCCAGAGGGCTCATGGAGACCATGGCGCCTATGCAGTGACCGTCGGCGTCGGCACCTACACCATCTACTATGACCCCAACAACATGACATTCCGTGTAGCGGGCGCCGAGCCCATCTACATCACGGGTGACCTGGGTCTGGGTTTAGGCTGGAACTATGCCCCCTCGACCGCAATGGCCTATGATGACGCGAGCAGACTGTACACCTACACCTACAAGGTGCCCAAGCAGGGAACCTACAACTTCGTGTTTGCCAACGGTCAGGCTCATGCCGACAACGACGATGCCGCGTGGAACTACTTCAACAGCAACTACCGCATCGGTCCCAATGTCAATGCTGAGGAATATATCGTCGGCACCGATGACTGGAAGTCAACCCAGATGGCAGGTGGTGACCATGGCGCCTACTCGGTAAAACTCGCCGCCGGCAACGTCACCATCTACTTTGACAAGACCCAGATGAAGTTCAAGATCGAGAGCAATGGCGAGCTGGGCGAGGACCTCTACATGGTGGGCGGCCTGACACTCGACGATGCCATCCACTACTATGCCCCCAACGACGGCGTGCTCATGAAGTATGACAACACCAAGAAGCTGTACTACCTGAACCACGTCACGCTCAACACCAACGCCACCTTCTGCTTCTCCAGGTCACTGGGCAGCAACAGTGAAGACTGGGCCGGCATGGGCACCCGCTATGGCAATGCCGACACCGATGAGAACTACTTTGTCCCCAAGGAGGGTGACGCCACCGCCCACATCCGTGTCACCGGTGACAAGATCAACGTCAACATGCCCCTGGGCGTGTGGGACGAGAACAAGGGCGAGTGGCACATGTACACCGCTGGCATCTACAACGTGGTCGTCAACATCGAGGACGGCTGGGTGAAGCTCATCAGGACCGACCAGTTCTCGCTCTTCCCCATGAACGTCTATCTGCAGAAGACCGACAACGTCGAGATCAGCAATATCGGTAACATTAATCACGTTTATAACACCACCGACGACGGCACCAGTTCCTGGCCGCTAATGGCATGGAACAGGCTTGAAGGCGACTGGAATCCAAATGACGACGCCAAACACTACGCCGTCACCTACATGGGCGACACCACGACCGTTGACGGTAAGGAGTGGTGGCACTGGCAGGTGAGTGCCTCGATTGCCGAGGTGATCTTCACCCGTACCAACGCAACCCCGGCCCAGAGCGAAGTCATCGCCCGCAAGGCAGGTGTGCTGTGGTACACCTGGGAGGAGGACAACACCATGACCGCCCACAGCCGTGAGTACTTCACCTCGTCGGCCCAGGCCCTGCCTGGCAACGTGGAGGTCGAGGAAGGCCACTACTACGTCTATTTCATCAACACCGTGGGATGGGAGACCGTCAGCTGTGTGGCATGGAGCAGCCAGGCCAATCCTTACATCGACGGCCACGGCTTGGACGTACAGACCTGGCCTGGACAGACGATGACCTGCATCGGTGTTGACCCGATGACCGGTTACGAGGTTTGGGAATATGACTTCGGCGCCATCGACGACAGCAAGGCTCCCGAGGACCTGCTCTTCCACGACGGCACCCCCATCGCCACGACCGATGCCAAGGAGCAGACCGGCGACTTTGACTTTATCAACGGCGGTGTGTATGACTACCTGGGCCTGTTTGATGACGCCTACACGCTCAACAGCCTCATCCGTACGGCCAGGAAGAACATCCGTTACACCATCAGCAACGACCTGCTGGGTGTTTACTACGATCCCGATGCTAAGACCAAGGTCACCTATGAATCCAGCAACGGCACTCCTGTAACCGAGGAGGTCGAGGGTGCCTTGTATGCCAAGGACCTCAATGACTATGGCGAGAAGTCTGTCATGCCCGAGGGCGAAGAGTTTACCGACTACGTCTATGACATCTGTGGCACCTGGGGCGCCGACGGATCCAGACCGTCGCAGATCATGGACAAGAGGACCGAGTATGACCAGAGTAACTGGATCAAGCTTGTCGTTTCGCCCAACTACGATGGAGGCACTCCCATGCCCGTCACCAAACCCGACCTGAGTAAATATGTCAATCGCATCATCCCGGGTGGCAAGTTGCAGCTTTACATGACCGACAGCATCAACCCGACGGCCCGCGTGATGGCCATCCAGATGGGCGACGAGATGGAGTATGAGCCCAATGTCTATATCTCTGAGAACTTCAACGACACCGTGGTGTTCAACTACACCCACCGCGAGTGGCAGCCTGCACCCTACAACGGCAGCTACCGCACACGCCCACACATCACCTGGAAGCAGAACGGCACGGGTGGCAACATCTATGCCGAGATCACCCGCGAACGTGTCGAGGACAAGATCTACAAGATGTTCTATGTGGCTCCTAAGCCCCAGGAGATCGCCTACATCACCTGGGTAGTCTATGACAACAACAACGAGCCTAATAGCCAGGGCATCCCACCCTACGGCAACTACCAGTCTGGTGTATATATTCCTTACACTCCCGCTGGTCGATTCCTGCCCTCAGATCCGGGCAATTTCTACTCGCCCATGAACTGGGACCGCTCGGAGACCATCAGTTTGGATTACCTCCAGGACTTGGTGGTTAAGGGGATCATCACCCAGGCACAGCTCGACAGCATTCGCACCGATTGCTACTTGAGTGACAACCAGTTACAAACCATCTGGGGTGGATACGGACAGCAGTACGGCCCGTTCTCTAACGCCTACATGCAGTATGGTGGCATCAAGGTCAACTGGTCGCTATTTGACATGAAAAATAGTAATGACGAAGAATGGTGGCAGATCTTCAGGCCCGGACAGGCCTATAAATTCAAGGCCATCATCCGCTATGCCCGTGGCAGCGAAGGCGAGGACAGCGCCAACAACTACTACTTTGAGCCCAGCAATGGTGAAGGCGGTAATGGAGTGGATGACGTCATCAACCATGACGCACCACGTCGCGCAGGCGCTGGTGACGATACCTACTATCCCAACATCCATTTCACCAAGGATTACAAGGGTCTGGACGCAAGCAAGTTCATCATCTTCCCCATCGAGGCCCGGAGTGGTGTTTCCAACGGCACCGGCATGGGCAATGTGACCTCCGTCAAGGAGATCATCCAGGATGTGACAGCACCGCACTCCATCACAGCCGTACGCTACTACAACTTGATGGGTGTCGAGAGCGACAAGCCGTTCGACGGCATCAACATCGTTGTCACCACCTACAGCGACGGCAGCCGCACTTCCAAGAAAGTCCTGCGTTAACAACCCGCTGTAAACAATCGCATGAATGCCGTCTCGCCCTTGAGCGAGACGGCATTTTGCATGGTATCTTAACACGTGCACAAAAAAATGGAGAAAAAAGTGAAAACCACGGCGAAAAACATTACCTTTGTAGGTTAAAACAAAACTATCAACAATAGAGTGACTATGCAAGATACCAGCAAGCAATATGACCAGGCGATAGCCCAGTGCCGAGAATTGTTTATCAACAAGATGAAGGATTACGGTCCCTCGTGGCGCATCCTCAGACCCCGATCGGTGACCGACCAGATTTTCATCAAGGCCAAGCGAATACGCACCCTGGAACTCAACGGCGAGACCAAGGTGGGCGAAGGCATCTGGCCTGAGTTCATCGGTATCATCAATTACGGCATCATCGGGCTCATCCAGCTCAAGTTGGGTTACAGCGACACGGTCGATATCAGCAATGAGCAAGCCCTTGAACTCTACGACCAGCTCATCGCCGACACCAAGAACCTGATGATTGCCAAGAATACCGACTATGGCGAGGCGTGGCGTGACATGCGCATCTCGAGCTACACCGACCTCATCCTCACCAAGATACAGCGCACCAAGGAGATCGAGAACCACGGTGGCGCCACCCTGGTGAGCGAGGGTATCGATGCCAACTACCAGGACATGATCAACTACAGCGTGTTTGCCTTGATCAAGCACAGCGAATCATCAGTTAATAGTGAAAAGTGAACAGTTAATAGTGGAATCGATTCCCCTATCAACTAACGACTAACTAAAATGAACCTCAAAACCATCATCAATGCGGTCAAGGGCGAGAAATGGTGCCTGCTGTTGACGACACTCATGCGTCTCACCGTGGGCGGCGTGTTCATCTTCTCCGGGTTCACCAAGGGGGTTGACCCCTGGGGCACCTGCTACAAGATCACCGACTACATGAACGCCCTGGGCTTGACAGAGTGGACAGGCACGGCACTGTTCGTCGCCGTGGCGCTTGCCGTGATTGAGTTTGTGCTGGGCGTAACCATCGCCGTGGGGGCTTACCGCCGTGGGGGTCCCATCCTGGCCTTGATCCTGTTGCTGGTCATGACACCGCTCACACTGTGGCTTGCAGTGACGGGAGCCGTGCCCGACTGTGGATGCTTCGGTGATGCACTGCACCTGAGCAACTGGGCGACGTTTGGCAAAAACGTGCTGCTGCTACTTGGCGTCATCTATCTACTGGCCTTCAACAAGGCCTTGCGGGGCGTGTATGGCCCTGCGGTTCAATGGATTGTACTGGCATTGTCATTTGCCTTCATCACAGCGATAGCCTACTTCGGCTACTTCACACAACCACTCATCGATTACCGCCCCTACCCCGAGGGCACACGGCTCGTGTCATCGACGGTCGAGGACAGTGACGAGAGCGAGGAGGACTTTATCTTCATCTACAGCAAGAACGGTGAGGAGCATGAGTTCACCATCGACAGCCTGCCCGACGAGGAAGACGGCTGGGAATTTGTGACCCGCTATCACGCCCGGCGGCCCCACGCACGGGTGATTATGCGCAACGGCAATGCGACTGGTGGTATCGCCATTACCGACGAGGAAGGTAATGACGTGACCCTCGACGTGCTGGCCGACAGCCGCCGCACGGTGCTGCTGCTCTTCCCTGACCTGCCTCAAGTGGGCGTCGTCAACTCGTTTTCACTCAACGAGCTCAACGATGCTGCCCTCGTGGCTCAAGCCGACGTCATCGGCCTCACACCCGCCTCCACTCAGGAAATAGAGCATTGGAAAGACATCTCGATGGCGAGCTATCCCATCTATAACATGGATGACAGCGAACTCAAGATGATTGCGCGTGGCAATCCCGCCGTGGTCTATCTCGAGGACGGAGTCATCAAGTGGAAGCGCACGCTCTCTTCGCTCGATGGTCTTGAACAACCCATAGAGTTGAGCGAGATGGGCAACGCATATCATGCCGAGAGCACCTTGACGAGCCTGATGCTCGCCTACCTCACCGCCATGATCGCACTGGTCATCATCAATCGCTCCCACCTCATGGTCAGGTACCTCTACTACAAGCGCAACAAGAAAAAGAAAAAACAACTAAAAACCAATGACTAAAATATGATTCTCAAGCAAGGACAACCCATCGGAAACAGGTGGCATGTGGTCTATCTCATCAAGGAGAACCCCTATGCCGAGAGCTACCGCGTCGAGGACGAGAGTGGCAATCCCTATTTCTTGAAGATTTACCGCCTCAAGAACACGCCTGAGAAACTCATCCGCAACGGAGAAGTCGCCGAGATAGCCTATTGCAGGCAGCTCAACCACAAGAACATAGTGAGCCACATCGACGACGGCGTCTATAACGACGAGGCTGGCGAATGCCGATATCTGGTCGCCACCTACTTCTGTGGAGAGTTACTCAGCGAGATGTTGCAGCGCGAGGGCCATCTCGACAAGGAGACGGCTGTCAAGATCTTCCTGGAGATGCTACAGGGACTGCAATACATGCACGAGCAGCCTGGCGTGCTCCTGCACAACGACATCAACCCCACCAACGTCATGCTCAGCAGCAAGACGGGCGGTGTCGCCGAGCTCATCGACATGGGACACATCTCGTCCTGCTTCATGGGCAATGCGCCGTTTGACACTGCCGACCTGGACCCCCGCTATGCCAGTGGGCAGTCGTTTCTGGGCAAGTATGACGAGCGCAACGACATTTTTGCCGCCACGGGCGTCTTCTACACGATGCTCACGGGGCGCACCCCATGGGACGTGGAGTTCACTCCCGAGATGAGCCGCAAGGAGAAACTGCGCATTGTCAAGCAGGCTCGCAGCGAGAAGGGCGAAATCGATGTCGAGGGCATCGAGGACGAGAAACTGCGCAACATCGTCAAGGTGGGGCTGGCGCTGGGATATGTCGAGCGGTTTGAGTGTGTCGAGGACATCATCGAGGCTCTCATTGCCGACGACGACAGCGAGCAGGCCCAGGAGCTTAAAGCCAAGATTGCCACCAGGCAGCGCATGCAGGAAGCCGCACGCGACGCCGACGACACCCCCATGGGATCGAGCTACAGGTCAAGTGAGGCCAGCGAACTCACTGATGCCGATGTCGAGATCAAGCGTGGAGGGGGCAACGGATTTGCCGACATTGCTGGAATGGACGACCTCAAGGAGATGTTGCACAAGCGCGTCATCCTCATCCTCCAGAACAAGGAACTGGCAGACAAATACAAGCTCACTCCACCCAATGGCATGTTGCTGTACGGTCCCCCGGGCTGCGGTAAGAGTTTCTTTGCCGAGAAGTTTGCCGAGGAGACTGGCTTCAACTTCATCCTGGTCAAGGCCAGCGACCTGGGCTCTATCTATGTACACGGCTCGCAGGGCAAAATCGCTGACCTGTTCAAGAAAGCCGAGCAAAATGCGCCCACGGTGCTTTGCTTCGACGAGTTTGACGCCTTTGTCCCCAACCGATCCAATGACAACTCGGGCGCTAACCAAGCGGGCGAGGTCAACGAGTTCTTGTCTCAACTCAACAACTGCTCCAAGCGAGGCATCTTTGTCATCGCCACCAGCAACCGTCCCGACAAGGTGGATCCCGCTGTGTTGCGCACGGGTCGCATCGACAAGCAGGTCTATGTGCCCATGCCCGACGCTACGGCACGCAAGTTGATGTTTGAACTCTACCTCAAGGACCGCCCCTGTGGCGAGATTGACAGTGACACCCTTGCCGCCAAGACCGACGGCTATGTCGCCAGTGACATCGCCTATATCGTCAACGAGGCAGCTACCATTGCCGCTTTCAACCGCGAGGACATCACCCAGGAACTGCTCATCAAGACCATCGAGGGCATCAAACCCTCCATCAGCAAGGACCTGCTCAAGGAATATGAGGCCATGCGCGACAAGATGGAAGGCATCACCCGCACCAATGCCCTGCCACGCGTCGGATTCAACCAGTAAAACTAAAATCTAAACACTATACAATATGGACCTGAACAAATTAATGATTGATTATCTTGCCGAGGAAGGCTTCCGTCCCCACGAGACGCCCTTCGGCATCGCCTTCAAGAACGAGGGCATGAACTTCCTGTTCTTCAAGGATGAGGAGGACGAGCAATACTTCAGGCTCATGATGCCTGCTATCTTTGTCGTCACCGAGGACAATGAGGAGACCATCATGCGCGTCATGAACGACGTCAACGGCAGCATCAAGGTCGTCAAACTCTACACCATGGACCTCGAAGACGAGGAGGGAAAGAGCGAAACCAGCGTGTGGATTGCATTTGAAATCCTCGCCGATACCACGCCCGAACTCAAGGACATCGTGCCGCGCGCCATCAGCCTGCTACAGGGTGCCCGCATCGCTTTCCTCTCCCAACTTGAAGAAGCCGCCGACCATTAAGAGTATCGTCCCCACAGATAAACACATTGAGCCCTGGCCACAAGGATGTGACCAGGGCTCAATGTTAAAGCGGGAAAAACAATTATCACTGGCGCATGTAGGCAGCCTGATCCTCGGGGTTGAAGCCACCAATGAAGCGTGCATGACGCGCTACCTCGGCCTCGCCCATGTTGACATAGACCTTGGCGCTGTCCAGGAACAGGTCGGGCTCATGGCTGGCATCACCGATGAGCAGATAGCCCATAATGATGTGACCTAACATCTCGACCAGGCGACGGGCGTGGAAGGTGATGTAGTCAGCATTCTCGACAGCTTTCACCTTCTCCATCGTTTCCTCGTAGAGAGCCGTCATAGCCTCCAACTTGGCCTTCATGGGAGCTACGGCCTCGCTATACTCGCGTGCAGCATACTCCTTGATCTGGTTCAGATAAGTACCCGTGGTGACATGGCGGATGGCGGCTACCACCTGCAACTGGGTTGTACCCTCATAGATGCTGGTGATGCGGGCGTCACGGTAGATGCGCTCACAGGCATAGTCACGCATGAAACCGCTACCGCCGTGAATCTGCACGCAGTCGTAGGCATTCTGGTTGCAGAATTCACTGGTCATACCCTTGGCCAGCGGAGTGAAAGCATCGGCCAGGCGGTTGTAGGCCTTCATGGTCTTGCGCTCCTCGGGGGCGAGGGTGCGCTCACGGCTGATGGCCTCCAGCGACTTGTACATATCGACAAAGCGGGTGCACTCATACAGCAGCGTGCGTGAAGCATCCAACTTGGCCTTGATGTTGGCCACCATTTCGCTCACGGCGGGGAAGTTAATGATGGGCTGGCCGAACTGCTCACGGCTGCGGGCGTATGCAATAGCCTCCTGATAGGCGGCCTCGCTCACGCCGACACTCTGGGCTGCGATACCCAGGCGGGCACCGTTCATCAGCGACATCACATACTTGATCAATCCCAGCTTGCGGTCACCGCACAGCTCAGCCTTGGCATTCTTGAACACGAGCTCGCACGTGGGACTGCCGTGGATACCCATCTTGTCCTCGATGCGGCGCACGGTCATGCCGCCGTCACGTTTGTCATAGATGAACATCGACAAGCCACGGCCGTCGCGGGTGCCCTCCTCGCTGCGTGCCAGCACGAGCGAGATGTCACCGTCACCGTTGGTGATGAAGCGCTTCACGCCGTTCAGGCGCCACGTGCCGTCCTCGTCCTGGGTGGCCTTGAGCATCACCGACTGCAGATCACTGCCGGCATCGGGCTCGGTCAAGTCCATCGCCAGGGTCTCACCCTTGCAGGTGCGGGGCAGGAAACGCTCCTTCTGATCCTCGCTGGCAAATTCATTGATAGTCTCGGCACAATCTTGAAGTCCCCACACGTTTACAAAGCCTGCATCGGCACGGCTCACCATGTCGGCAGCCATGATATAGGGAATCGACGACATGTTCAGGCCACCATACTGGCGGGGCAAGGTGATGCCCATCAAGCCAGCTTGGTTCAGGGCCTTGAGGTTAACCTCGGTGCCCTTAGCATAACGCACGCGGCCATTCTCGTGGTGAGGACCCTCAAGGTCAACATCCTTGGCATTGGGAGCTATGATTTCGCCACAGATTTCGCCGATGATTTCCAGCACGCGCTCATAGGAGTCCATCGCATCTTCGAAGTCGAGAGGTGCGTAGTCAAATTTCTCACACTGGGTGTAGTTGCGCTCGCGCAGGGCAACGATCTCCTTCATCAGCGGGTGATTCAGGTGATACTGGAGCGCTTTATTGTCGGTATAAAAATTAGCCATTGTTTTGCTTTTTTTGAGTATGAAGTAAGGAATCAGGATTCAGCATTCAATTCCAGCCTAAAAGTCTAAAAGCCTATAGCCTATTACCTAAAACCTATTACCTAAAACCTCTTACTTTGAATTCTTCTTGTAGTGCTTAATGAGCCTGGGAATCACATCCTCTACACTGCCAGTAATCACATAGTCGGCAATCGCATTGATGGGAGCATCGGGGTCAGTGTTGATGCTGATGATGATACTGCTCTCGTTCATGCCAGCGATGTGCTGGATCTGGCCCGAGATACCACAGGCGATGTACAACTTAGGACGAACGGTCACACCAGTCTGGCCAATCTGGCGCTCATGGTCAGTGAAACCGGCATCGACGGCAGCGCGTGATGCGCCGACCTCGCCACCGAGTACGTCAGCCAACTCGAAAAGCATGTCGAAGTTCTCCTTGCTACCCATGCCGTAGCCACCAGCCACAATGATATGGGCTCCCTTGATGTTGACTTTGCTCTGCTCGATCTCGCGGTCAATGATCTTCACCACCAGGCTGGCAGGGTCTATATACTTCTCAGGATCCAGATTGATGACTTCACCCTTGTAATTGACGTCAAAAATTTCTTTTTTCATCACACCCTCGCGCACGGTAGCCATCTGGGGACGGCACTCGGGATTGACAATAGTGGCGACAATATTGCCACCAAATGCGGGACGGATCTGGTACAACAGGTCCTTATACTCTTTACCCTTAACAGCATCGGTGTGATCACCGATCTCGAGCGACGTGCAATCGGCGGTCAAACCGCTGTGCAGGCACGACGACACACGAGGTCCCAAATCACGGCCAATGGTGGTAGCGCCCATGAGGCACACTTGAGGCTCAATTTCCTTGAACAACGTGGTTACTACACTCGAGTGAGGCAGCGACGTGTAGGGGAACAGGCGGTCATCCTGTACCTTATAGACCACATCAACGCCATAGGGGAACAACTCCTTCTCGATGCCGTCAAGCTTGTCGCCCAGCACCAGTGCCTCCAGACGGCAACCCAGGCGGGTAGCTAAGGTGCGGCCCTTGGTCAAGAGTTCGAGACTGACGTCGGCAATGCGGCCCTCGTCATACTCGCAATAGACTATCAGATTATTCTTGTCTTCCATTATCTTTAGTTTTTTCTCTTTATCATTAAGGTCCTTAAAGTCCTTAAAGTCGTTCTGTTTTATCCAATGATGTGGTCAGCAATCAATTCTTTCACAAGACCTTCGAGCTCAACATCGGCTGCGGCATCGATGCGGCGAGCCTCCTTGGCCTGGAAGGCAACATTGACGATGGTCTTCACCTTGGTGGGAGAACCGGCCATACCGATCTGCTCGGGATCAGCCTCGATTTCCTTGACTCCCCACTCCTTGATGGCAAGGTAGGGACGAGCATCAACCAGCGCTTGACGGTCGGGCGTCAGGGCAGCCTTCTCGCTGGGCGTCACGGCATATTTGTACTTCTGCACCAAGCGGGCATTGCGGGGACGGCAAGCATCCGCGCTACCGTTGACGGTAACCACCAGGGGCAGCGGGCACTCCACGGTTTCAAAACCGCGCTCAATGCGGCGCTTGATAGTGGCTTTACCGTCAGCGACCTGGATGTTCTCGGCGTAGGTCACCTGGGGCAAGCCCAACTTCTCGGCAATCTGCGGACCCACCTGGGCCGTGTCGCCGTCGATAGCCTGACGACCACCCACGATGATATCAAACTCGCCCATGTGCCTGATGGCTTGGGCCAACGAATAGCTGGTGGCCAGGGTATCGGCTCCTCCCAGGGGGCGGTCGGTCAATACCACACCGTCGTCACCTCCACGATACAGGCTCTCGCGCACCATCTCGGCGCTGCGAGGCAAGCCCATGGTCAGCAGCGTGATGGTTGAGCCAGGATGAGCGTCCTTGAGCTGCAAAGCCTGCTCCAGGGCGTTCAGATCTTCGGGGTTGAAAATTGCGGGAAGAGCTGCACGGTTAATAGTGCCGTCTTCCTTCATCGCATCTTTACCCACATTGCGGGTGTCTGGCACTTGCTTGGCCAGAACAATGATTCTTAAACCCATAGTTTCTTCTTTAAAAATTTATGGTTGTTTTGTTGATATACAATTTATTTACAGCCACTTGAGTCACAAGTCGACATAAAACGGCGCAAAGTTACAAAATTTTCTCCAATTCACCCCTCACCACCACATTAAAGTATATTAATAATGTAGCTTGGGGCCCCTGTCTCCGATATTATCAATACCTTTGCAGCATTCAACATTAACTCTATTATGAACTATCAACTCTAACCATGTTTTCTCTTAATTATAAAGTAACCACCAGCACCTGCGACAGCGAGGGGCGCTTGAAACTCTATTCAGCCTTACAGATGATGCAGGACTGCTCGGAGATGTGGATTGACAGCGAGCCTGCCGCCAGGCAATTCTTCATCGACAACAACATGACCCAGTTACTGGCCACCCGTCAGGTCGAGGTCATGCGCGTACCTCGATTCAAGGAGGAATTGACGGTGACCACTTCCATCTACGAGGTCATGCCGATGTATGGTTTCCGCAACACGTTTATCCGCGACGCCAAGGGTCAACCCTGCTACCGCACGTGGAGCATGGGCGCATTTATCGACCTGGCAACTGGCAAGTTAGCACGTCTCACCGATGAAGCCATCGCCTCGCTCACATTGGAGCCTAAGCAGGAGATGAACTACCGCGGGCGCCGCATCATCCTGCCCAAGACCGGGGGCACACAACTCGCTCCTGTCCAGGTCATGCGGGCCGACATCGATTATAACCACCACATGAACAATGCCAACTATGTGCGCATCGCCATGGAACTGCTGCCCAAAGACTTCGAAGTCAAGAACTTGCGCGTCGAGTACCGCATTGCAGCCAAGTTGGGCGACAGCCTCACGCCCACCCTCTACCCCATTGACGGTGGCTACATCGTCTCCCTGGCCATCGACAGCCAGCCCAGCGCCATCATCGAGTTCATGTAGAAAGAATTCCACACCAATTTCCCACATTATCATGCAATCTGGTAGATTATTCTACCTTTTACTGCTGTTTATCGGGAAAATTGGTTATCTTTGCACTCAGCGATGAAGAAGATCCTCAAGATAGACAATCCCAACACCTATGCCGACTACGTAGAGGCACCAGTGCTACACCCGCTCGTGAGCATCATCAACTACGACGAAGTGTCACCGTTTAGGCACAGCCTCAACAACTATGGCGTGTATGGCCTCTTCATCCAGCAAGAGTTCCCCAAGATTCTCTCCTACGGCATGAAGATGCTGCAAGTCAGCGACGCTTCAATCATCGCTGTGGCTCCAGGACAGGTCGGCGGTCTCGAGGACAATGGCGAACGTCTCTCCCTGAGTGGTTGGGTACTGATGTGGTCTCCCGAACTGCTTCACAACTCCTTTCTCGAAGCCAGAATGAAGGACTACCAGTATTTCTCCTACTTCGCCACCGAAGCGCTCAAGATGGAATCCAGCGAGTGGACATCGATCACTCAGCTCATCGCCCAGTTGAGGCAGGAACTCATGAGCCATGACGATTCACCTGCACTGCGCAACGTTATCCTTGCCTACATCCACCTGGTGCTGGAATACTGCAACCGCATCTACAACCGGCAGATCGCCCAAGACGACAAGGATTCACCCGACGTCCTCAAGCGCTTTCACGCACTGCTCGTCAACTATTTCAACGACAACAAGCAGATGCACAACGGTCTCCCTTCTGTCGCCTATTGCGCCCGCGAACTGGCTTATTCACCGCGCTACTTCGGCGACCTGGTACGCAAGACCACTGGCGATACCGCGATCAACTACATTCACAACTACGTCATCAACCTGGGCAAGAGCCTGCTGATGAACGGGCATAACGTCAACGAGACCTCACAGTTGCTGGGCTTCGAGTTTCCCCACCATTTCACCCGGCTCTTCAAGAAAATCGTTGGCGACACCCCATCCGGATTCATGGGCAAGTGACCTTGTTGATATTTTCCATCAAGTAATGACTCCTGTTCCAAGAATTGATTGTATCTTTGCACAATTGAAATACATATTTAATCAATGTTTTCTATTAAAAAACTAACAACAAAATGAGAAAGAACATCGTTGCGGGCAACTGGAAGATGAACACTACAGTTCCCGAGGGCGTACAGCTCGCCAAGGAAGTTTGTGAGGCAGTATCATCAGCCCAGGGGCTGAAGTGTGACGTCATCGTTGGCGTGCCCTTTACCCATCTGACCGCTGTTCGTCAGGTCATCGACATTAACAAGGTGGGGCTGGCTGCACAGAACTGCGCCGACCACACCAGCGGTGCCTACACCGGCGAAGTATCGGCTGCAATGGTGGCCTCGACGGGTGCCAACTACGTCATCCTGGGCCACAGCGAGCGCCGTGGATATTACAATGAGACCCCCGAGATGCTTAAGGAGAAGGTTGACATGGCACTGGCCAATGGCCTGAAGGTGATCTTCTGCTGCGGCGAGAGCCTCGAGGAGCGCGAGAACGGCTCGTTCAAGGAGGTTATCGGTGGCGAGATCCGCGACTCACTCTTCCACCTCACCGCCGAGCAGATGGCCAACATCGTCATCGCCTATGAGCCCATCTGGGCCATCGGCACAGGCAAGACCGCCACAAGCGATCAGGCACAAGAAATCCACGCCCTCATCCGCGGCCTGCTGGCCGACAAGTATGGCGCACAGGTAGCCGACGACACCACCATCCTGTACGGCGGAAGCTGCAAGCCCAGCAACGCCCCCGAACTGTTCGCCAAGCCCGACATTGACGGTGGACTCATCGGCGGAGCATCGCTCAAAGCCGCCGACTTCATGGGTATCGTAACAGCCTTCTAAACCTCGGGCAAAACTGATAAAAATTCAAGTCAGACCGCAGCCGGCACCCCACAACCGGCTGCGGTCCTCTTTAAGCACACCCTGAACACGCATTAAAAACGCACCATTACCACATAAATTCTCTAAAAAAAACACTTGATAAGGAAATTTGCACTATCTTTGCGGCAAAATTTGACACCAACACCAATTATAGCTATAATGTTGAAACGAATACACATCCGCACACTGTGCATGTGCCTTATGCTTATTGTCGCCCTGGCAGCCTCTGCTCAGCGCGGCCAGATTACCGACCGCCTCAACAAGAACGGCCAGGTAACTGTTGACGCCCCCAAAGAGTTGGTAAAACGCAACAACGCCAACATCAACAAGCCCCAATCCAGCAAGGACAAGAAAGTCAAGGAAAAAGACAAGAAGAAAAACGAGAACGTCAACGAGGACGAGAAACTCAACGAACTCGACGACGAGACCACCAAGGAAGAGAAGAAGAAAGACGAGGACAAGAAAAAGGACGAGGACAAGAAAAAAGAAGAAGTCACGCCCAAGAAGCCCAAACTCAAGCACACCTCACAACAGACCATCGAGGATCGAGGAGTAGGGTTCCGAATCCAGGCATACAGCGATAACAACTACAAGACCGCCAAGGCCAGCGCACAAAAACGCGCGCGTGACATCGCCATGAAGTTCCCCCAGTACCGCTCCTACATCTCCTACAAGGCCCCGTCATGGCGCCTACGCATCGGCGACTTCAAGACCCGTGGCGAGGCTCAAGCCGCCCTCTCGCGCATCAAGAAAGTATATCCCAATTTCGCACGTGAAATGGTCATCGTGCGTGACCGCATCAACATCTGGAGTAATGATTAAATTGGTTTTTAGCGACGAGGATCTCAAGCTCGCCGAACAAATAGCGGAACACTACCGCGCCATCATCGAACTCATCGGTGAAGACCCCAACCGTGAAGGCCTGGCCAAAACACCCATGCGTGCCGCCAAAGCCCTCATCGAGAACACCCGCGGCTATCACGAAGATGCCGACGCCATCGTCCACAGCGCAATCTTTGAGCACGAGGGCAGCGAAATCGTCATCGTCAAGGACATCGAGTTCTACTCGCTGTGCGAGCACCACATCCTGCCCTTCTTCGGAAAGGTTTCAATCGGTTATATCCCAGCCGGCGGTATCGTTGGACTGAGCAAGCTCGCCCGCATCGTCGACACCTTCTCCAGGCGACTGCAAGTCCAGGAGCGCATGACCCACGACATCTGCGAACTCCTCACCCGCGTCTTGCCCAACCGTGGCGTCATCGTCTATGCCGAGGCTCAACACATGTGCATGAAGATGCGCGGAGTCGAGAAGCAGGATTCAACCACCATAACATTCGAGTATAGTGGTGAGTTTGAGGACATTCACCGCCAGAACGAATTCTTCACACTGCTCGGTGTGAAAAAATAATTCAAAAAAAAGCGATTTTTTGGGCAAAAAATTTTGCCAGTTCAAAAAGTCGCTGTATCTTTGCACCGCAATTCACGAAAGCACCCATCCTTGGGCGCAGAATTGAACGCGAAAGTAGCTCAGTTGGTAGAGCACGACCTTGCCAAGGTCGGGGTCGCGGGTCCGAGTCCCGTCTTTCGCTCAACGTTCTTTGAACTTTACAATGGTACGGTACTGGAAACAGTACTTTGATTGCGAAAGTAGCTCAGTTGGTAGAGCACGACCTTGCCAAGGTCGGGGTCGCGGGTCCGAGTCCCGTCTTTCGCTCTCTTTTTTGTCCAGGTGGCGGAATTGGTAGACGCGCTACTTTGAGGGGGTAGTGCCCAATTGGGCGTGTGAGTTCGACTCTCATCTTGGACACCAAATTTAATCGGAAGTCGTTGAAATTCAACGACTTCCGATTTTTGTTTCCAAAATTGCTCAATTGTTATCAAATAACTGCCACTTTTTTGATCGCTGCTCTCCAATTTCTGCAAATTGCACACCACATATCCCTCAATCTCTTTTTCTAATATTTTATAAGCTACCCACCCTATCATATCTCACTTTAGAGATAATTATGTAACTTTGCATCAATGTTTATCTGGAATCCTTGGCATGGGTGCCACAAAGTGAGCGAGGGCTGCGAGCATTGCTACATGTACTTCATGGACAGCAAGCGTGGCCTTGACACTTCGCACGTTTTTCGTACGGAGAATTTCAACTTGCCCATCCAGCGCAAGCGTGGCGGAGGATTCAAGTTGCCCTCGGGCATGACGCTCTATGTGGGGCTTTCCACGGACTTCTTTGTCGAGGAAGCCGACCAGTGGCGCGACGAGGCGTGGCGCATTATCCGTCAACGGCCCGACATCTTTTTCCGTCTGCTCACCAAGCGGCCACAGCGTTTTGCCGACTGCCTGCCCATGGACTGGGGCGATGGCTACGACAACGTCATGCTCAACGTGACGACCGAGAATCAGCATAGGGCCGATGAACGCCTGCCTATCCTCATCAACACCCCTGCCAAGCATCGTGGGTTCATGACAGCGCCCTACATTGGCCCCGTTGACGCTGAGGCATACCTGCGGACTGGACTCATCGAGGAAGTACTGTGCGGTGGAGAAAACTATGATGGAGCCCGTCCGTGCCATTACGAGTGGGTCAAGCAGTTGAGCGACCAATGCAGGCGTCATGACGTGACATTCGACTTCATCGAGACGGGAACCGTCTTTGTGAAAGGCGGGAAGACATATCACATCCCCAATAAGCGCATACAGAGTCAACAGGCATTTTTCTCAGGCCTGAGTTATCAAGGGCGCAAAATTCCCCGGCAGCTGCGGTTGCCCGAAGGAACTTTGTTCGGCATGAGTATCGTCCCGCCAGAACCATTCTTTCGGGATCATTGCGCCACCTGCGGGAGCAGGATGACCTGTAACGGCTGTAGCAACTGCGGTAACTGTGACAAGCAATAAGAAGACAAAAGGCTCTGATAACCAGCATTCGTCGCAATTTATCCCCACGACATTGAATTGATAGCGAGCAACTGGATGTCGAAGATGAGGTCGCACAACAGGCTGATTGATGAGCGGAACGTGAGGCTACCGAATACAATCACAGCGCCCATAGCCAATGCCCCACCCTAGTCAATGACATCCGGTGAATGTAACGCAAATCAAGGCGCATCGCCAGCCGTGGCTAACGATGCACCTTGTGATGAGGGCCATTCTGACTCCTGTGAAAATAATTGGAATTTAGGTGCAAGCCGAATGCAGAGCCAAGTTTACTTGAGCTATGCTGAGGCGCAGCCTTAAATGCCATGAAATTGGAATTAATGTTATTGTTTCTTGAAAAAGGGGCAACGGGTTCCAATACATTGATTGTTCTGTTTATAGTGCTCACATACCACCATCGGTTTTTCCATTTCCACATTGAAATGCTCTTTGACATAATCTATGGCAGACAAAATGGACAGATAGGAGTCGCGCTTACAACAGCGAGGCCCACCTATGTTGCCGATTGCACTCAATGATTTTGCCGTCATCTTGTGAGACAAAGCAAATGGCTCATTTGCTAAGGGCGTAGATTTAGAAATGATAGAAATGAACATCCCCGAGCTGATTCCCGCACCACAGGCTCCCCAGAAGCCGCATGCTCCACCAGGCACACTCTTTCCACGATTCATCATTTCACAGAGTGACTGTTGCAGGTCTATCTGCCCTCCTGCATTCTTGTATGCGGTCAACAAGGCTGATCCAACCATGACATGATGCTCTGGGCCGTGCATGTGGCAGAATGGTAAGGCCATCATCTGTTTGATGATGTAGATAGGGTCTCTGGATGTCTCTTTGAGACAAAGGCCAATAATGGTGTCAAGTCCTGTTGTATGACAATCGTTACAGACATAATGGCCTTCAACACAACGAGTCTTGCTATTCTCTTTTTTATGGCAGATGGCACACTCCATCTGTTCATCGACTTCCAGATACTCTAAAGGAGCCTTACATATCAAACATTCCTCTTTCATGTCTCATAAATTCCGATTGATCTTTCAGTTATTGCTGCAGAGATAGCGATTTCTCGCAACACACTTGTGCTGTTACTATTTTTGCCTCTTGCCGTCAGTTGATGGCGAGCAGTTCGATGTCGAAGATGAGGGTGGAGCCGCCGGGGATGCCAGGTTGGGAACCGATGGAGCAGCGAGAGAAAAGCTGAACTTGTTCAGGCTTTTCCGAGTCGTGACAGAGGAAGGCGAAGCCAAAATTTGCCGTAGCCCATCAGTTAATTCTTGTTTCTCTTCATATTCAAATTAGGCGCTTAATCATCGAAAAAGCCAAGTAGGCGCAGCAGACGTGACCGTCCTCGCCCACTATTGGTTGTTATGGGCGTTGAAGTACATGAGACCTTTTGGCGTGAGCAAATACCGCTGGCGGGGATGCCGCGGGCTTTTGGGGTAAAGCATTGCCACGAAACCTGATTCAATAGCGGGGGTCAAGTAATTAGCCAGGAACGTGGGACGGTGCTTGAGTCCTATGGCTGCCATTGCCTCACTACCCTTGAGTTGCCCTCTGCCTATGGCTTTAATCAAGGCGGCAACGTTGGGTGACGGTTCATCAAACTTGTTCGGTACTTGTTCGGTACTTGTTCGGTGCTTGTTCGGTATGGTTTCTTCAGCACCAATCAGCATGTAACGGTTGCGCAATTCCCATTGCTCGCCGAGCAGCAGGTTGCGAAAGAAGCGCTCCAGGAAGACCGGTTCATAATCGACCTGGGCACTCTTGTAGTTGGCGCGAACCAGCGCATTGCGGAAGTACCAAGAGTTCAGGGCGAACAGGTCATTATCCACATCAAATCCCAGTGACCTTAGATACTGGATGGTGAATACCGCAGTAGTGCGGGTGTTGCCTTCACCGAAGGGGTGAATCTGCCACAGCCCGGCCACAAAGCGGGTGATATGCTGTACAATCTCATCATTGGAGAGCTTGGTGTAACTGAATTGGCGTTCCTGTTCAATGTCATAGTCCAGGGCACGTTGAAGGTCAGCATTACCTAGATAGAGTACCGAAGCGCCCCGAAGCACCCATTCCCGTTTAGAAATGTCATAGTCCCTAAACTCACCTGCATGCTTAAAAACACCCTTGAAGATCTGACGGTGCAGCATCTTGAAGCCGTGGGTGGTAAAATCAAGGGTTGCAGTGGACAGTATATGTGCTATATTGGCGGCGGCACGGTCGGCCTCCTCGGTCTCTTGCAAATCACTTTGTTGTCTTCTCGACAGTTGCTCGTAATAGGACGCAATCAGTTGCTGCCCCTCGGCAGTCGTAATCTCGTCTTCGATATTACGGCGAGCCACATCCCTCAGGTACTCTGATGTCTGCAAACCGTCAACTTGCTGCAAGCCAATCGAGGTCGCCCAGGTCAAAGCTTTCTTTCGCCTTGAAGGCTCGCCTTGACGCAGGTACTGCTCGTACTCGTTCAATATGTTCTTTTTTTCGCTGTCCATAGACTTATTAAAGTTCACAAAGTTACAAAAAGTCCACAAATTCACTCACAATCATTCCATATTTTTTGAATTCCATCAAGGAGCCCAAGGTTTCGGTTACAAAGAAAAAGCCTCCTTCTCGATGGGTTCGCTGTGGCTCAGCAGGTGCGGAACACATGCCCCCCATCGCCCATGTCATAGTCTGACATGAACAGCTCACGGGCAAAGGCCTTGAAGTCACCTGAGGGAGCAGCGGGAGCAGAGCCGAACTTGTTTGGACTCTGCCGAGCGCTGCCGAAATTCACTTAGTAATTTCCCAAGGCAACTCGTCTTGGCCTTGCGTGTGGGTAGGCCGCAATAACTTTGCAGCGTAAAGGCAAGGGAGGCGACGGTGAACAAGTGAAAGTATGTTTGACTAGTTTTTCAGGGGCAACATGGCAGATTCTTCCTGCAAGCGGTTGCGCCCAAGACGGCGCAGGTGTCAAGAGCTGAAAAAAACGGCTTCATAATCTTGCATCCGCTATACTTTGGAGTGTGTACAGTAGAAGATGGCAAAAAAAAAAATCAGGATTTTGTTTGGTGTTTTACGAATTGTT
The DNA here is from genome assembly GCA_947165675.1 of uncultured Prevotellaceae bacterium. Lineage (GTDB taxonomy): Bacteria > Bacteroidota > Bacteroidia > Bacteroidales > Muribaculaceae > Sodaliphilus. The sequence continues at coordinate 72,619 of CAMVBJ010000007.1, read as the reverse complement.
TGTAATTTTGCGAACAAAATAAAACCAGTTATATGGAACAGAAGAAAAATTACAATGAACGACAGGAGCGCTTGGCACGTATCGCCAAAGCACTCGGGCATCCCGCCAGAATCGCCATCATGCAGTTTCTCGCTGCCCGCGAGGACTGCTACTTTGGGGCCATCCATGAGGAGCTGCCCATCTCCAAGGCAACCGTTTCCCAACACCTGAAGGAGTTGAAAGAGGCGGGACTTATCCAGGGCACCATTGAACTGCCTAAGGTAAAGTACTGCATCAATCCCGAGAACTGGCGCATCGCTGGCGAACTGTTCGCCGGTTTATTTGGTACGGAAATCAAGAAGGGTGGTTGCTGCAAATGATTGCGGCCACTCTTTTTTTATAAATAATGTTCGTAATTCGTCTAACAACAAACAAACAAATTCCATTGTATGAAAAGATTTTTATTGATGCTCGTTTCATTCCTTGCCGTTGTGCTGATCGCTTGTGGCAACAACAGTGAGGCCCAGGCCGCCAGTGGTGGTAAAGGGCAAATTGGTGATTATGTCGAAGTGCTTTACTTCCACGGCAAGCAACGTTGCCTGACGTGTCGTTCTATCGAACAAAACACGCGTGAACTACTCTCGTCCAAGTTTTCCAGACAGATGAAGGACGGTAAGGTGGTGTTCCGCATCATCGACATCTCCAAGGACAAGAACCGCAAAATGGCTCAGAAGTACCAGGTCTCCTGGTCATCGCTGTTTGTGGTGTCCCACAAGAACGGTAAGGAGTATAGCGAGAACCTGACGGAGTTTGCCTTTGGCAACTCCCGCTCGTCTCCCGACAAGTTCAAAAGCGGACTGGCCGAAAAGATCACCCAAGTCCTGCGTTAGCGTTATGGAATGGCTACAGTCACTGCTGGACAACAGCAGCACCCCGGTGCTGACCGCTTTTCTGCTGGGATTGCTTACCGCCATCTCCCCGTGTCCGTTGGCTACCAATATTGCGGCTATCGGCTATCTCGGGAAAGATGTCGAGGACCGACGCAGGGTGTTCCGCAATGGGCTGCTCTACTCACTGGGCCGCATCATTGCCTATACGGTGCTTGGTCTGGTCCTCCTGTTCATTATACGAAGGGGAGCAAGCACGTTTGGCCTTCAGGATTTCATCGCCACATGGGGAGAACGCCTGCTTGGCCCCTTGTTGCTCACCATCGGCTTGCTGATGCTGTTTCCTGACCGGCTCAACCTGCCGCGTTTTGGCTTCAGCGGCAATGCCGAGCGGGTCGCACGTCGGGGCGGCTCCGGCGCGTTGCTGCTGGGCATCCTGTTCGCCATGGCCTTCTGTCCCACAAGCGGGATGTTCTACTTCGGCATGCTCATTCCCATGTCGGCAACAGCCACGGCCGGTTGGCTGTTGCCCGCGGTGTTCGCAGTCGCCACCGCTCTTCCCGTGATCGTGTTCGCCTGGTTGCTGGCGTTCAGCATGGGCGAAGTGGGCAAAGTGTACGGACGTGTCAAGGCGATTGAACGGCGGGCCACAGCGGCTGTCGGCGTGCTGTTCATCGCAGTCGGTTCATATGAAAGTTACATGATATATTTCTAAAAACATTGCAGATATGGAAATCAAAGTTTTAGGCTCAGGGTGCAGCCGTTGTAAGAAAGCACTCGATGTTGTAAACAAGGTGGTCAGCGATAATGGCATTGACGCACAAGTGGAGTATATAACCGACATCATGCGCGTGATGGAGTATAATGTGCTCTCCACCCCAGCGGTCGTTGTTGACGGCGAGGTGCGCATCAAGGGCATGGTTCCAAGCGAGGGTGATGTCAGAAAAGCGCTTGGACTATGATACAGCAGTTTGCCGACTGGCTGGTTTACGGGCTGCTGGGGCTTGACGCGTCGTCAAGCCTCGGCATAGCCATCGATTTCTTCGTTTATGACACGGTGAAGATACTGATACTGCTGTTCATCATCAGTACGATCATGGGGATTGTCAATGCCTATTTCCCGATAGAGCGGTTGCGAAACTATCTGACAGGCCACCGGCTGTACGGACTGCAGTATCTGCTTGCCTCGGTCTTCGGTGCTGTCACGCCATTCTGCTCCTGTTCTTCGGTGCCGCTGTTCATCGGATTTGTCAAGGGAGGCATCCCGTTGGGAGTGACATTCGCCTTTCTGATCACCTCACCGCTGGTCAACGAGGTGGCCGTGGCTATGTTTCTCGGCACATTCGGTTGGCAGGTGACCGCCGTCTATGTGGTGAGCGGGATTTTCCTGGGGATGGTCGGCGGCGCGGTGCTCGGCAGGATGCGTCTTGAGCCCCTGTTGAGCGACTGGGTGAGGCAACTCCAGGCGCAGTCAAGCGGCAGCGCCGCCGAATGGCATTCCGAGCATGTGGGCTTTATCGGCCGCCTTCCCGCGATCATGCGTGAGTCCTGGCAGATCGTCCGCGGAGTGCTGCTCTATGTCGTCATCGGCATTGGAATCGGAGCCGCGATGCACGGCTATGTCCCTGAAGGCTTCTTCGAGACCTATCTTTCCAAGGACAACTGGCTGGCGGTTCCGCTGGCTGTGGTCTGCGCGGTTCCCATGTATGCCAACGCTGCCGGCATCGTGCCTGTCATAGAAGTGTTCGTTGCCAAGGGAATCCCGATGGGCACGGCCATCGCCTTCATGATGGCCGTCGTGGGATTGTCATTGCCCGAAGCCACAATGCTCAAGAAGGTGATGACCATCAGACTGATCGGTATTTTTTTCGGTGTGGTCACACTGTTCATCATCCTTTCAGGCTACCTGTTCAACCTGGTGCTGTAAGATCCAGGTTTCATATTGCCCACCAAACCGCAGAGCGTTCCCACCTCGGGATGCGCTCTGTGCAGTTTATTAGGCCTTGATTATTTTTTTCTCATACGCCCAAGACGGCGCAGGTGTCAAGAGCTGAAAAGATGCATTTCCCTTATCCTTTTTGAGAAAAACTGATGTTTTTTGAAGAAAAAATGAAGATTTTTTTTGGAACGAAAAAAGACTGCGGTCGACCATATTTCCTTTGCAACGTCAAACGGATAAATGACTCCGTAGCTCAGTTGGTCAGAGCACCAGGCTTTTAATTTGGGGGTCCTGGGTCCAAGTCCCAGCGGAGTCACCAGTCAATTCATATTAGATATGTTCAGACAATTATACATACGATGGTTGGTCAGGCGAGGCAAGGCCATAGATATATGGTCTCATGGCCCCTACCCTGCCCAAGTGCTTTCTAACCTGTGCAGCAATCCCTTCACCTTTGACGGGGTGCTGTGCGGCAGTATGGAGGGCTTTCTCCAGTCGCTGAAGCAGCAGGTCCGCGACAAGCAGCGACAAATATGCGCCAAGAAGGGCCGCAATGCCAAGCGGGCGTCCAGCACCCACTGGCAGACCGACCAGATCATCTGGTGGAAGGGCGTTGCCATAGACCGGCAGTCGGACGAGTTCCAGCAGCTGATACGCCATGCCTATCAAGCCATGTTCGACCAGAACGAGCGGTTCCGCGCGGCGCTGATGGTGACACGGGGCATGAGGCTCTACCACTCCCGTGGCAAGAGCGACTCGTTCAAGACCATCCTGACCGAGCAGGAGTTCTGCCATATACTCACCGACCTGCGCGACAACTACGACCGTCGCGACAAGGGCCTGAGCCACCGCCGCCTCATCTTCGTCGAAGTGGAATACGATCCATCGCCATCGGACGGCGAGAGTTAGGTTTACCCAACGCGACTCCTCACGCCAAATGAGACCATAAAAGCAAAAAAGCAGTGTGAAACTCTATTAAGTTGGGTTCCGCACTGTTTTTACGGATTTAAACAGAGACATCCTTCTATACTTCCGTCAGAAGAAATGCCATAAACATAGGCAATGTCAACAATCCTTCATTTCTCCCGATATTGTAATCACCAAGTTTAATGGCGAGTGAGACATGATATTTCTCGGGGTGTTTCAAAACTGTTTTCAAAGATTTGGCGTTACCTGTGGTTGCCTTGCATTCCACGGGGGTGCAATTGTCCTTATAGCGGATAAGGAAATCAAGTTCAAGACGGCTGTCCTTATGATAATAATATAGTTTTCTGCCCATCTTTCCGAAAATGTCGGCCACAAGGTTCTCAATGATGGCACCCTTATAGCTGAGCAGATCACCTTCCAAGATGCTTGACTGCGTGCCTTCTTCCAACATTGAGACAAGTAAACCGATATCAGCCATATAGACTTTAAATTCACTTTGGATTCGGTTTCCGTCAAGCGGAAGCTCGGTAATCATCGTATTATAGCACCTGCGAATGATACCTGCATCTTCAATCCATTGAAGGCTCCCAGTGTAGTCCCGTCCTCTGCCACCGGGGCGCACTGCCGAGTAGTTGAATTTCTTATACTCACGTGCAAGTTGTGCGGGTATAGACTCAAAGCATTCACGTATTCGTGATTTGTCTGCGGGAAGGGCATACTTAACCATGTCCGATTTATAATCATCAACGATACGCCTCTGCACAGCAAGCACCTTTCCTATTTGTCTCGTCTCAATAAAGGTAGAAACGACTTCTGGCATACCACCAACAACAATGTACTGATAGAGCAGGTCTCGAAAGCGGTCTTGTAGCGCCTCCTCAATCGGTGTTTCATTGTTCAAGCAGGTTTTCAAGTATCCAATGTGCATGTCTTTGATACCATTGGCCCAAAGCCATTCTTCAAAGTCCATCGGGTACATGTTAACTATGTCCTCAAAGCCGACTGGAATAGAGGCCTCTGCTTCCTCTGCCTTTTCTTCAGGAGTCTTGTATCCATTAACACCGAGCAAAGACCCCGTGCAGATAACCTCGTACCGACCATCCAGGTGAAAGTATTTCAATGAGCCTCTTGCTTTGGGACAGTCCTGTATCTCATCAAAGACAAAGCAAGTGTTTCCTGTTTCGACTTCAATGTTGGGCATGGCCGCGGTGATCCTCATGACGATAGAATCCACTTCCAAATTAGGGGTGAAGAATTTCTTATAGTCAGGATGCTCGCGAAAATCCAAATAAACAACGTTTTTAAAATGCTTGCTGGCAAAGTCCATTACACTGCTGGTTTTGCCACACTGGCGGACACCTTTCACAACAAGAGGTTTGTGAGAGCTGTCATCCAACCACGATTGGAGTGTCTTTTCTATCTTTCGTCTATACATAACTACACGTTTTCCCGCCGACTTTTGTGCAACTCGCGCACGTTTTCCTGCCGACTTTTGGCGCAAAGTTACACGTTTTCTGCAAAATTCCAAATATATTTGTACCAGATTCTTTAAGTTGGCGCTGAATTTTTGCACCAGACCTTGAAAGTAGATACACAGAATGCCCCGTCTTCAACCAGTCGATGAAGTCGGGGCATCGTTCTATCCGTAGTTCAACAGGGCGTTGAGCCGCTCCCGCACGAGCGCGAGCACGTCCCGCATCTCGCCCAGCGTTGCCTTGCCGTCGTCGTCAAGCATCTCAACGGCCTGCTGGAGCAGACGGCAGTCGTCCTCGGTCAGGGGCATCCCGTTGATCGAGTAGTTGGGGTCGGCGTACCGGTAGTAAACACGGTCAAAGACCTCGATCGGGGCGTTGTAGCCCAACTTGTCGGACCGCATCATCTGGAGGTCGCCCTGAACGGTCCGCACGGACACTCCCTTGGTGATGCCCTCCATCTCCCGCAGGGCATCCGAGCATGCCTCGGTCAGGTCGTCTATGGTCCACCGGCGGAACCTGTTCCGCAGGCAGCGGTCTATAGTCTTGTAGCGTATTAACGCGTTCTTGTTTGCTGGCATAAATATCTTGTGTAATTAATTTGTCCATAATGATTGTTGATTAAAAGGTTACGCAGCGCAAGGCATGGCGTTTAATCGCAATGTGCTGCTGATACTTGAATGAATTACTCGTTGTTTTCAACACCTGTCTAAGTCTCATCAGTCTTAATCTATCCATCATGATTGATTGGTTTTGTGCGCCACTGTCAGCACCAGTTAATAATTGTAGGCGGATGCCCATTATTAAAGTTGTTTCTGTTGTTCCATGTTGTACAAGTTGTTTGAAAGAAAGAATGCGGAAGCCCTCAGAAAAATCAGATGATTCAGTTGTTTGAAAGAAAGAACGCGGATGCCCATTACAAAAGTTGTTTAAGTTGTTCCCCGTTGTACATGTTGTTTGAAAAGAAGAACGCGGATGCCCATTACAAAAGTTGTTTAAGTTGTTCCATGTTGTACAAGTTGTTTGAAAAAAAGAGCGCGGATGCCATCAGAAAAATCAGATGATTCAGTTGTTTCCCAAACAAGAAAAGTGGCTGGAACGTCTTTGCTCGACTTTCCAACCACTCTTTATCGTTTTTGCTTGAGTAGTGTCTCGGGAATATGGCTACCTGTTTCATCACCGTGTGAGAGTCATGTTGGCACCGATTCCCTTGAAAGTCGTTGAGCATATTGCTTTATCTGATCCACAGATATAGCGATAGCCTTCAAACCAACTCGTGGCCTGAATGCGTTTGCCCTTCAATATGTCAACTCTCAGTGTCAGCATGATAGCCTTCCTCTAAAATTGCCCGCAAAATTACACCTTCTCACCGAACCCACCAAATCCCCGATGAATTATTTCCAATTCAGTTTTCAATTTGTGGATTGTGTATCTTGGATTTTGTTTCATCAATGCGGCTTCACGGTGTCATTCCCCTCCCGTCAAGCAGAGGCCCGTGCGTAATAAGAGCAAAGGAGGAATCACCACGCCAGGGGCGTTTCCCTCCTTTACATCTGAAAAAGCCCCGGAACGCTTGTGTTTCCGAGGCCCTTTTTCAAATGGGTTATTTCATTAATAGGATAAGTAATAAATCGAAGGCCATTATCGCTATGAAAAGGACAACATAGATAATGAGGTTGACAATAGCATAGGATGTGTTCCATTCTTCAGCAATAGCCTTAAGGTCGGAATAGCAATGCTCGAATATCTCTTCTATCGATCCTGGATAATAGTGCTTAATCACAGCCCAATATCCAAAAATATTAAACATTGCGTAGATAGAACAAACGATAATCCATAAAGGATTTGTTAAGAGTATTGCCTTAGTTATCAATGCAAGAGCCATTGCAACACATAGCAATGGCCATAAATGGATACAGATATATACGCTTGCTTTGTCGTAATTCCAGCCAACGATTCTTCCAACTTTGGCAAGGCATTTGCATAAAACATGAAACATTGAGTTCATTAATTCTATTAAGTACAATTTAGTTTCATATCTGCTGTTGAGAGTGTTCAATGTAAAAAGTTAATCGATAATACTTTCATTTTCATCATTATGTTTTGAAGCGTTCTTAATGACTAACTCTTTACTTGTATTGGCATAACAGTACACGCAGAGATGGCGACATGTGTTATACATGCCAATATCCTTGCTGACCATGCAACCGCAAACCTTCCTTTGTCCCTTGTCTTTCAAGTTAACTGATTTGTCAGGAAGAGGAGGAACTTCACCGAAGAGATTCGGTTCAGGAAGCTTACCAGTATGAAGGTAGTAGACAAGTTCTTTGTCATCTCCAAAGATACGTTCCATTAACTCGCCATCGATGCAACGATTATGCTCAATGCCGTAAGAGTCATAGTCGAACGCTTCGGCACAGGTAGCAAGTGCAACATCCCATCCTTGATCTTTCCATGCCTGACGAATCTTGACAAGGCCATCTATGACCTCCTGACGTTGATTCTCGTTCAACTCAGCGGTTTCAACATCGTTCTTAGAGAAGAAAGGCGTTTCTTTAACCAAGTTGCTTTGGACTTTTCGATATGCTTTAACATCGACAAAGCTAAAGACCAATTTATTGGTGTAACCCTTAAGCATGTTACCAATATGCCAAATTTTAGTGAGCAACATCCTTGGGGTTAGTGATTGAGTTACGATTAATGGATCAAATCGCCAAATCACCCTATCAGCGCCAACTATTCTCGACAATTGTTTGAATGTTTCAACTCTTTCTTCAACTGAAGAGACACAAGGCTCAAATCCCTCTTTAACATAATCGTTAAGAGTGACTTGAAAATAGTAATGGATGCCTCTTTCATCTAATTCGTGCAGGTACGGTATAATCGGTTTAGGGTTTTTTGTCCAAAATACCACCACTTTACAATGATCAAAAGAAATATACATTTTCTTCTGATTGAAAGGATTATACCAGGCACAGTACCCCTTTGCCAAACGGTTAAAAAACCATTTAGAATAAAAGGCCGGTATGTCAGTTGATCTGCTAGCTGATATTATGACAGGCGCAGAAGCCTCGACTCTTTCTCCAAAATCTGTTGTTATGAAAATTCTATCTGATGCCATAATACTGTTTAAGCTCTTGTTCTACTAATTTTGATAGATTCTCAGTGAAGATAGACCTCAACGGGGATGGATACTTGCTTTTTCCAGATCCTTCCTTTTTACATAGACTAATAAAAAAATGGATATGGTCAGTTATATTATCGCAATTACGTCCAGTATATTGCCAATTATCTTCAAGACGATGCATAACATCATCACCAATGCCTGACAAACATTTCAGCACCGGCATGGTTGATGTCCCTTTAGGTGTAAAACTTGATTCAAGATCAGTAAAAAGGATGCCAGGTTCCTGCATTTTCTTCTTGCTTTTCTTTGTAGGTATGAAATAACCAAGAAGAACAAGTATGTTACTCTGTATATTTTTTGTTAGACTGCTTTTTTCTAAGAACTGTTTCAATTCATTCTCTTTATTCCGCAGTCTGTAAATCTTCATTGCTGTTCTTGCAACATCACATTGTTTTTTTGCTCTTTTAAACGGTTTATCGTTTAATATTACCTCTAATTCTTCTTCTATAGAAGCAGAACGATTCAATTTCGTTTGGACAAGCATGGAAACAAGCATTGACGACTCTTTGAATTTACAAACGTCCAAGAGATTAGAGAAAAGTCTTTCATCAAAGTCATCAGTTATTTCAATCGACTTTGGTGGATCACTGGTGATCACAGACATTGGCGAACCAAAAATCTTTTTGTAAATCTTCTTGTAAACATCAATAGAGATAACGTCAGACAACACATCCTTACTCATTTCCATATATCCAAGAAGGCAGCCCCATAAGGTAATAGCATATCTATAATCTTCAAACTCAGCCATCCTTAGATATGTGATGTAATCTTTAAAGTTATGTCCTCTAATGATGAACGCAGCTATTGATTTTAATTGAACATTTGAAATATCATTAACTGAAAAACCATAGCTCGGATCATTTAAAAACGAATAGAGATTATTAACATAAGACCTCTCTAATGAGTTTTCCCAATTCTCCTCCCCGATCTGATTCTTTAGTTGAACTACTATATCCTTCATAACAAGATTATAGAACTCAAGCCTATTAGCAGATAGGTTTTCTGGTGTAAGGGAATTATCAATAATCTTTTTAAGAACAATATTGATGAGTGAAGCTCCTCTTAATTCAATATTATCACCATTAATCGTAATGTCATTAATATCGCCAGTTGAAGTGTGGGTATATTCAGAAAAAGTCTCATTTGTATGATTTTCAATTATATCCCGTAATCTTGAGAAGTCGTTTGCGGTGACAAAGTTTGAAATGCAAGGAAGGAATGAACAGTTCCATTTCCGACACAAGGATTGGAAAACATAATCCCAACAATTTATTCTTTTCAAAAAATCGATTAAATAGCTTTTAAGAGATTTGAATCTTCCTAGCTCTTCGTCAAATTTAGCATCGAAACGTTCTTGACTCTTTTTCTCAATTGGGTCAACTTTTCGATAATCGTTGAGAAGTAGCGACAATTTCTTCTCAAAAGCATTGAAGCTAGTAGGAGAAGAAATGATTGAAGTCAGAATATTATACAACTCTTGAGTCAATCTAAGTTGAGTCGCTATTTCCTTACTTACACACAGTTTCGCTCCCAATAAAAAGGCATATATAGATCCTTTCTGTTTGTCTATCTGGGAATCTTCAAAAACAGAAATCTCAGGATGAACGTTTGTTTCAATCCTTGGCATGGAACGAAGATGGAGCATCGATGCCGTCGGGTAGATGAGATACTCATCATAATACTTTATAGCTTTGTTGCTTCTCGTATTAACTAATGAAAGTGTATAAGCGTTTTCCGAGAAAAAATAGAATCGACTATTCAATGGAGTGATTTGCAGTGGATGGCTGGATATATACACGCCTTCAATAGTGTCAACCTTTTGTAAATCAGATGTCTGTTTATCATCTTCAAATTCAATCAACAGGGGGTAATTATATCTTCCTGGGTCGTTGATCTCAAACGAAACAGGAAATGCAAACAATACCACCCCAGAGAAAGGTCTAAGCTCTTCTATTTGTTCAAAAGTTTTGTAGCCCGACACTCTGTGCCCATAGTGTGGGAAAGGAAGAATACATTCTGATTGAAGAATGTTATCCAAATTCAGATTTGATGTAGCTATATAATACTTCATAACGGACAAAATTTATTAGAATGGGCCAGCTGCGCCTACTCCTCTACCAGAATATATTGCTGATGTTGATGGCGGTAAAAGCGGGGTCAGATTGTTAGTATATAATAGGTATAAATTCTCAATTGGGCGTGTCGAGGCCACATACAATGCGGATTGTTTATCTATCATTGGGTCAATAGAATACGGAACATAATCTTTGTATTCTCCTATTCCACAACATGGAATAAATACATCGTTAAATTGTAACCCTTTAGCACAATGCCATGTAATTATTTTGGGACTCGTGGACTTGAAGTCAATATCCATTTCGTCTTGCTTTTTCCATTGTACTGGTATTCCTCTTGCTTGGAAATAGTCTCGGATGTATTCGACTTGAGTGTTGTAGTATACGAGAATACCAACATCGGTCAAACCATTATTAACTAATTCTATGATTTTATCCAATTGAGAATCGGTTTTTATCAACCTTGGTTTTGGTCCATGATTAATGCACGCAAACGAAAGCCTAGTGCCCGGGATTATATGTTCTCCCACTTTTGCATTCTCGATTGTGAGCCGATGATTAATGCCTAAATTCTGAGGATGAACACCTATCTGTCTTGCAGTATCTTCTACGGCCTGAACTGAATGATTTGGAAATTCCATTATTGATTGATCGGTATCACCAAAGAACCAACAGTATTGTCCATGTTGTAAAAAGTCATCAATTTCTTCGGAGTTGAAATCTTGGCATTCATCGACAAACATATATTTAACATTTGGCTTGTCTGATTTTTGCCATTCTCTAAAATAATAAACGTGGTTTTCGTTTTCACCAATTTCTGCGAGTTCGTCAACGAAGAACTGTTTTAATGACTTAGTATAAACAATAATCGCATACGAGTTTGTGATTGTAGAAACCTGTTTGGCTTTTTTTAGTAAAGTCAAGGATTTTCCTGAACCTGCAATACCTTTTACAATTGCAGTTCTTTCGGCAGACATATTGATGATAATCTGCTGATGCCTATCTGGTGTTAAAGTATCTAATGACATATATTATTATATGGTAAATTCTTTTCTGCAAATTGATTTGTCGCTCTACATTGACAGGGTGTAGAGTTTGACATTATTTCGTTAGCGAAATCAGACTTACATACGACACGATATACCACTTTACTGGCATCATGACTCTTCTTGCTATGAGAGACGTAAAACGTGTCCTGCATATAACAACCAGGGCAGTTATTTTCATGATGAAAACAAGCCGCAGGTATGATGCTTTTGTATAAAGATGATGATCTTAGAAAATTATTCAAGCCTTTGTTCATGACTTGAGGATAAAAAAGATTACTATCGTTAAGTCTTGTTGAGACATCAGTCATAATGAAAACCCCGTACTGAGACATTAACTGGAACAGTTTTGTTGCAACAAGTTCATACGCATTGGTGTCGAATGTTTTATGCTGAACAAATTCATTAATGGCTTTAAATGACATCATAAAATGATATTGGACATTAGTCAAATTTACGATGTCATCAATCTCGCGTTCGGCTTCAATAAAGATGCATTGGGGGTTAATATTCATTATAACTCGCATATCATTTGTCCTATTTATTGCTTCTGAAAGGTGATACAAAAAGCGAATAGCATCTGGATTTGCATCGAAAGCGTCAACGTTAACACGTTGGAGGTTTGGAAGATGTGATTGTAAAGCACAAATCGTTCCAACTAATTCACCGCCAGTTCCACAACAAAAATCGAGTAAATTAACCTCTTCAAGCTCAATATAATGTTGACGAAACTTATCAAAAGATAGTAAATGAGATATAATTCCATAAGCCTCTGCATAGCTTCTAGGAAAGTACGTTCCAAGATATAGCTTTACGAAGTCATAAGGTTGATCTGGATTATATACAACCTCAGAAGGACTTGGCTCATATATGGCTTGGAAATCATCAAAGATTATTTTATCAAGCCACTGTGGTAAAGTGTATGATTTATTGTTTGACATGTATGATTATATATCAATCAGATAAAATGCAAAGTTACAACTAATATCGGAATTCTGGAATAAATCCGTTCACTTTATTTTTGCAGGTTTTCTTTGACGAAGAACGCTATGAACTTTTCCAGTTCGTGAGCATTGAGGATTTTGATGTGGTTAGCCAGGCCAATGTAGAATCGAGCCACACCCTCGATCTGATAGACATCGGTGTCGAAGTACCAAATGTTGTCATCGCCCTTATGGGGCATCAAGACAGCCACAGCCATTGACCTCAATAGCATCGAGCCTCATCGATCACACTTCAATGACTTTCCCTCTATCGAAGGGGAGGTGTTCGTTGTGGGAGACGTAGCCGAATTGGTTGCAGAGGCAGCGGGTGGTGCCGATGGTCTTGTCGATGTTGCGGTGGGAGTGGCCGTAGATCCAGTAGTCGATGCCGCTGGTGACAACCATCACGACGGCCTCGTTGTCGTCGTTCGTTGTGAGGTCGATGTCCGGGATCTGAGATGTGAACATCAGGCTCCCGGGTTGTGTATTCAAAACTACTGACATATTCTTAAAGCGCCCTTGGCGCAGGTTAGATGTGAGTGGTTAGTGAAATTTCTGTCGCAAAGGTAACGGATGGGGTCTCTACGGCAAAAGACACCAGAATTGCCAGAAAAAATCACTGATTCATGTAGTTATTTGATGTATTCTTGCGTCTAAAGGGTGAAATTTATTTTAAAACATCAATATTATGGAAACAAAATGGAAACAAGTATTAGGGGTTGTGTTAATGACTTTAGGACTTCTTCTCTTTATTGGAGGATGCATTGAGGCTGGATGTCGTGGGGATTACCGTTGGATTCTATATGGTGCGCTTATCGGTCTCAATATTAGCAAAATAGGCTTTATGTACAACCATCGGGACTGGTCGAAAAAGGCAAAACCTGGTCGCAGCATGACATCAATGATTATTATGGTCATACTCTTTGCTCCATGCTTGTTGTATTGTCTCTATAGTCATGATTTTTATATTTGGCGCATTAATATGAGGTCTTTCTCCATCATTATGTTGGCCTTACAACTTTTTCATGGAATTGATCTTGTTCTTTGGACACGAAAACACTAAAAACAAATCTAAAGGCATCGAGATGTAAACAGCAAGCCGAGCTTTCCCCTGGGAGGGGGCGCTCGGCGCCGGTTCCGAGGAGGACGCCCTTTCGAACCCCAGCCTCGGGCGGGGCGGTAGCTTATACTTGATAATCATAGGGAACGATATAGCCGTTGACCCTGCGTCATCTGTCGAGACGTTTCATCTCAGGGGGCAACATCTAACCATTCGCCGGCTTGGGCTCCATGTGGAGGGTGATGTGGGTGTCTTCACCATAGCGCAGCCGAAGGGCTCGCTCGATGGCCGAGGCACGGTCATGGACGACAGTTAGAGGCAAGTCACCGTCCATGCGCACGTGAGCCTCGATGGCAATGCGATTGCCAATGCGGCGCGTCCTCAGGTTGTGAGGCTGACTCACGTCGGGAAAGGAGCTGATGATTCCTTCTATCTCGCGCTCAACGTCAGCGGGCAAGGATGACTCTGTCAATTCCCCCATGCTGGGACGCAACAGATTCACCGCGACCTTGACAAGCATCAAGCCCACAACAATCGATGCCAACGGATCGAGCACCGTCCAACCCTCTCCCAGCACGATAGCGCCACCGATGCCGATTGCCGCACCGATTGACGACAAGGCATCGCTGCGGTGATGCCAAGCGTTGGTAACGACGGCCTGGGAGTTGAGACGCTTGCCACACTTGACCGTGTAGCGATACAGCACCTCTTTAACCAATATCGACAGTAGCGCCACCCACAAGGCCAGACGGCCAGGTGCCTTGATGTGGACACCATTAAACCAGTCTATCAATTTTGACGAACCTGCAAAGATGATACCAGTAGCGGCAGCAACGAGCGCCAGCCCCACAATAAACGAGGCCATCGTCTCATACTTACCGTGACCATAGTCATGGGATGCATCCTGGGGCTTGGCGCTAATGCGAACCAGCACCAGAACAATAAGGTCGGTGGCAAAATCCGACAACGAGTGCACAGCATCGGCAATCATGGCCGAACTGTGCGCAACCACGCCAGCGATGAACTTCATTAGCATCAATGCCACATTGGTTGCGCTGCCCACCAGTGTCACCTTGTAGATTTCACGTTCACGTTTCTCAGCCATGTCGCAAATATACACCTTTACCGCCACCCCACCAACAATCCGCCCTCAAAAAAAAAAAATCCCGATACGACAATCGGGGCACATCCGTTAATGATGCACCCCGATTGATAGTATTGTGGGAAATCCCTATCGATTAATTGTTACCTGAGAGCAACAGGTCGATAAGAGCTGTCACATCGGCGATGGTAATATTCCCGTCACCGTTAACGTCGGCGCAGATGGGACATACATTGTTATCACTACTCAGCAGACCGTCAATCAGGGCAGTCACGTCATTGATGGCTACCTTGCCATCATGGTTCACGTCACCCAGGTTATAACCGTGCTCCTCACCCTGGAGCAAGGTTACTGTCTCAACATTGCTGCTCGCCTTGCTACCGTCAATGTAGTTAGCCTCGACGTAGTAGGTGTAGGTTGCGCCAGGAGTGAGGTTCTCAACGACATAGTACTGGCTGGTGATGCCAGTAATCACACGGCTGTCGGCATCGCCAGTCTCGGTGATGGTCCTGGCTGCTGTCTCCTCGCCAGCGATGATGCTCACACTGTAGAGGTAGAAGCGCTTCTTATTGGCAAGTCCCGACAAGGTCACTTGCTGGCCGTCCTGAGCGGGTACATCGGTCAATACAACAGTATAGTCGGCCACCTGGTCGGTCAATTCCACGGTCTGGCTCACGTCACCACACGAAACGGTCATCGAGCTGTTATCGCTACCATAACTCTTGGCGCTGAACTTAACGGTAACAGTGCCATTGCTGCTGGTCAAGTCGAGTGCAGGAGTGGTGAGATAACCCACCTTGCTGCCAGCGCCCAATTTCACGCCTCCCATGCCAGCGAGATAGACACCATAGCCCGTCCATCCCGCATTGTCAAAGAAGTCATCGAGTGAGCCATTCAGGGCGATGTCAACGTTGCTGTCTTCCTCGGGAGCATCCTCCACACCACCAAAGGTTTCGGTCAGCAGCGCCATGCCAGCGGGGGTCTCCTGTTTCTTGTTGACATACAGGGTGTAGTCCTTGACATACTGCTCGGGAGTAATGTCGAGCCAATCGGCACGGAACGAACTACTGGTCACATACTCCTCGTTGGCGGGCTGCATCTCGGGAGCGAGGGTCTCCATAGCGGCAGTAGCCTTGACGGTCACCGTCACGTCGTTGGCACCCTCACTGCTCAGGGTGATCGTGGCCTCATGCTCACCAGCTGCGGTGGGCGCATAGGTCACGGTGATAGAGGTTCCCTCCTGGGCATCGCTAGCGCTGATGGTGGCAGGAGTTACGGCAAACATGCCAGTCTCGTCGTTCAGAGTAACGGTCACATCGCTAGTGAGGTCACTGGCCAGCACATCGATACTGGCAGTAGTTGTACCAAACACCGCGGCACTCATCTCCACGGTCACGGGGTCAACGATCATCTCGGGGGTTGGCACCATAGAGCCTTCCAGGGTCACAGTCTCGACATTGGATTGCTTCTTGCTGCCGTCGGTATAGTTGGCCTCAACATAGAACTTGTAGCTGCCACCCTCGTTAAGACCGGTAACAGTGTAGTTCTTGCTGGTGACTCCAGAGATCACACGGCTGCTGGCATCACCGCTCTCGGTGGCCTTGAACATGTTGCTGGTTCCACCAGTAGTGATTTCCACGCTGTAGAGGCGCCAGCGCTTCTTGGAGCCCGAGCTGGCGATGGTCACTTTCTGCCCTGCTGCGGCAGTCACGCCACTCAAGACAACGGTATAGTCGGTTGCAGTACCCGTTAGGGTTACCGTCCCACTGGCGCTACCGCATGAGATGGTCAGCGTGGTGGCGTCGGTATTATAAGTCATGGCATTGAATTTCACTGTGATGGCACCCCCACAGGTACTCAGATCAAGTGCGGGGGTCGTCAACGAGCCGCCATTGCTCGAGTTGCCAAATTTGAGTCCCCCGTCATTACCTGGATAAACATAAGAGCCTGTCCAGCCAGCATTGTCGCAATAGTCATCAAGTTTAGAATCAATTCTGGTATTCTCAGGCTCGCTGCCTGTCAAACCACCAAATGCCTCGCTCAACAAGGTCTGCTGATTGGGGTCAAACTGCTGAACATACAGGGTGTAGTCCTCGACATTCTCGCTTGGAGTCTGGTCGGTCCAGCTGGCCATGAAAGAAGTTGCTGCCACATTGCTGGCCTGTGCCATCACGGGAGCATAGGTCTCAATGGCACTACCCTCAGGATAAACCTGGTAGAGCATATCCTGGTTCAAGCGGAAGTCATATTCACTGTCAATCATGAACGAGCTGATAGCGTAGTAGTCATTATCGCTACCACTCCAGCCCCAATTGATGTGGAACTTGCTGCCATCGTAACCATCAACGACAAAGGCATGGCCATAGGTACCATCATCACCACCATACAGGATGGGACGACCGGCCTGAAGGTCTTCGAGCATCATAGAAACCCACTGTGAGTCGCTATAAGACAACCTTCTCACATAGGTGGCTCCAGAGTTGTAGCCAAACAGTTTCATGCCCTCCAGCTGGTCATCGGAATAAGCGCCACTGCCGTCAGGACCATAGTCCATCTGGCAAGACTGGCCACAGTAACGCATCAGCGTAGCCACAGCAGTAGCCTGGGCTGTGGTATAACTGTTGTGGTAATAATCATTGATCATGTTGTTCCAGTCCAGTGTCGTGCCCGGTAGCGCGGCCACCGAGATATTGTTAGAATAGGTCCTGTAAGACGGCAAGGCAGGCAATGTGTTGGGATACTTCCAGTAATACATCACCTGGGCCATCGCCGTGGCGACACAGCCCGTATAACATTTAGAGCCCGAATAGGTGGGGCACTGGTCCCAGAAGGGAGCATCCTGGTCCCAAATGCAGGTCAACAAGGGTGATACTGTCGTGGCACGCAGCATCGATGATGCGTTGTCGCTCATGCGACGAACTTCAAGTTTCGGGTTCTTAAACAAGAATTCCATCTGCTCCTTGTACTGGCTCAGCCACCAGCGCATGTTGCTGGGTATGGTATTCATGTCAAGCGTACCACTGCCGTAGCCCAGGATTTCCTCAGCACGGTCGTCTCCGCTGACGATGACATAGCCACCGCCGTCATAGTTGAACACATAGAAGTCATTGGCCTTCACATTGACTGCCGACCGCTCGGCATGGGTCAACTTCAGGTTACTGCTTGACGCCATCATTCTGGTGCCAGCCTGACTGTTCATGAACTGGATAGCCTTGGCCTGTGCGGCACGGCTATCCACATTGCCTGCTGTCATGTTGGCTACAGTGAATGCCAACACAACGAGCATCAATGATTTAACATAACTCACGATTCTCATTGGGTTAAATTGTTGATATTATGATGAATAACAAATAAATCCTCGGTTAAGATTGTTTCAGTTTTTTATAGGGCAAGGATAATTTCGATGATCATCACGACATCGGCAATGCTGACCTCGCCATCTTCATTAATGTCACAATACTTGAGGGTATCGGCATCTCCACTTCCCGACAGGATGGCGTCAATCACGGTGTTAACGTCGGCAATGGTCACGTCGCCGTCCTGATTGGCATCACCTGGGGTTGACTCTCTCATCATGTAGCCTAACGATGCTGTGCTCTTGTCGTCACTGATGCTCATTCCCGTGATGGGCTTGTGCATCAGGCCTCCGTAATAGACGGTGGCGGCGGGAGTGCTCTCGTCGGTCAGGGCGTTCTTGTCACCCTGGGGCCACAGGTCATACTTGTTGGAACTATTCGAGAGGACACCGTCGGCGGGAATCAGCGTCATGCGCTGGTGATTACCCACATTGTTGGGCGTGTTGTTTTCCCAGATTGTCTTGTCATAATCCACATGCAGGATCATCAAGCCCTCGGCAGCGAGATATGCGTCCCAGCCGGTCTTGGTGCGGTATTCAATCAAGTAGTACTCGTCGGGATTGGCATCGTTGGTCACCTTGACGGCTGTCCCTGCATCGGTATTGAGGGGTTTCAAGGCATATCGGGTATTCTCCCGTGGCTCAATCAGGTCCATCCAGCCCATGAAGTGACGCTCATAGGACGTATAGCCCACCGGGGTGTGGCCATCGTCGGCATAGCAGCCATTGTCCATAATGTCCCAGCTACTCATCCCGTAATAGTTTCCTCCGTTGGTAGGATAGAAGTCTGGCAGACCCAAACAATGTCCAAACTCGTGGCAGAAGGTGCCAATGCCGTCAATCTGGCCGGTCGTGTCGTAGGGCCCTTCAAGTTCATTGAACACGGCATACTTGTTGATAGTCACACCATCAAGCTGGAACGGGCCTATCGTGCTGCAACCCCAGTCCAGCGACTCTTGCATGTCCCACTGGCTGGGCCACACGCTCTCGGGCACCGTGCGCCATGCCTGGGCTTCGCCCACGCCGGCATAGAGCACAACCACGACGTCAACAATGCCGTCACCGTCATTGTCATAGTCCGAGAAATTCACCCCACTGCCCAAGCCCGTGCATGCGTCATAGATCATCGTGCCCAACTGCTGGTCAACCTCGGTGCCATATATACGGATGTTGCCACCATAGTATTCACGAGTTTGAGGCAGATTGACGGGACCCAGGATATCAAACTGGGGCGAAAACATACCACGTGACTGTGACTGGAAGTAGTGCAGGCAACTCTTTTCCTGCTCGTTAAACTGGTTCTGGAACGTGACGACAGGATCGTCGCTCTTGAACGACAGGTCGGTGTAATTGACCAGGATGACGGGAATGCGAGGCGAACCCATCGTCGGCACCTGTGGATTATCATTCTCTCCCTCACGGCGGGGGACACGACGGCCACCATCGTCGCGGGTCATCTGTTCTCGATAGGCAGCGACAAATGCTGTCTCTTCCACGCCACGGAGCCCCACATTGTGGGCCATCACGTCACTCATCACACCACTGGCCACGTAACAGTAGTCTCCACTGGCGGCACGCGCCACCGTCAAGCCGTCGGTCGTCACCAGCGAGCGGTGCAGTTCCCCACCCCGCATCATCAGCGTCACCGTCGAGCCGTCACTCTGCACGTGCTGCATCATTCCAGGCTTGGCAGGCGCAGCCCCAGCGACACACCATGTCATCAGCAGCATCGCCACCATCATTGTCAACAATATCTTCTTCATATCCTTATTCCTTTACCTCTCTCGCAACACGGATGCCATCATCCGTTTTTCTCATATAGTCCGTTATTTCCGTTTAATCCGTTATTTCCGTCTAATCCGTCAACAGGAGTCACTCTCACTTCTCATTGAGATACTCCTTCATGCCAGCCTTCCAGTCAACATCGTGGGCATCGTCTATAAAATTGTCGATTTTCCACTCACCTTTTTCACAGGCCATCTCCAGACGCACGGGTATCAGCTCACCCAGGTTATGAAGGTTGAGTTGCACCATAGCTGTCGAGTCGGTCATTTCGGTAACTTTCACATCGCTCACCGACAAGTCGCCCCAGTCCTGACCCATCACCCAGTAGTCTGCTTCCAGAAAACCTACCATGCCGTCAGCGTGTTTTGCATCATAGTCTTTCACTCGTGCCAGCCACGAGTTCCAGTCCGTCGTGCAATACAGGCTGTCACTATTGACCCAGGACTTGGTACTATCAAACTCGTTATACTGCTTCAACGCGCCAGCATAAATCTTGTTAACACGCTCCACAACAGCCACAGTATCAAGCTCTTTTTCTCCCTCACTCTCCACGTTACCACCTGGTGAGCAAGCGGCCATTCCTGCCACCGCAAGCGCTGCTATACACAATTTTCTCTTCATATCCTTGCCCTTTTATAAGAACCAACGTGGCAAAGGTACTATTTTTCTTCAACACCGACACTAATCTGAAGTCACAAAAAGCGCGCACTTAACAGCCGATATGCCAACAAGATTGATTACCTTTGCACCATCATGTTAAAGGTTGTAGCCATCATGTTGAGTGGTATGGCCGTCGGATTCCTCATGCGTGGGCGACGGCTGCGCATTGTGCCCCATGCGGTGACAGTGTTCATCTGGCTTTTGCTCTTCTTCCTCGGCGTCGAGGTGGGCAGTAACCCCCGAGTCATCCACGGCATACGCCAACTGGGCATCGAGGCATTGTGGCTCTCCATGGCTGGCATCGTCGGCACGGTTCTATTCTCGTGGGCATTGTGGCGATGGGTTCGGCACAACAAGAAAGGAGGCCAGTCATCATGAAAGGCAGTCTCATCATCATCGCCTTCTTCGTTCTGGGCATCATCTGTGGCGTGATGCACTGGCTCCCCGACCTCAATGGCAACATCAGTTTCTACACCCTGTGCGCTCTGCTCTTCAGCGTCGGTGTCACCGTGGGCAACAACACCGAGCTCTTGAAAAGTTTTCGACAACTCGACCCTCGCCTCATGCTCTTGCCACTGATGACCATCACCGGCACACTGGCCGCTACAGCCGTCGCCTCAATCGGTCTGCCAGGCCGTTCACTGTCGCAGTGTCTCGCCGTCGGGTCTGGATTCGGCTACTATTCCCTCTCCAGCATTCTCATCACCCAGTATCAGGGACCTGAGCTCGGCACAGTCGCCCTGCTGGCCAATATCATCCGCGAGGTCTTCACCTTGCTGGGTGCTCCCCTGCTCGTGCGCTACTTCGGTCCTCTGGCACCCATCTCATCGGGCGGTGCCACCACAATGGACACTACCCTTCCCATCATCACCCGTTGCAGCGGACAGGACTTCGTCATCCTCTCCCTCTTCCACGGTTTCCTCGTCGATTTCTCCGTCCCTTTCCTCGTCACCCTCTTCTCCACCTTGTAAAACAATGATCATTTAAATTAGAGAAAAAAACATAGTATCCGCGCCCTAGTTTTGCAGGAACGCGGATACCTTTCAATTCATTTCGTAGCCTCCAAAAAGCGATAGCCTCCAAAATTTCAGACCCATCAGCTGTGGCCTATAAAGAACGCGGTCTTGGGACTGTGGCTGGGTTAGTTACCTCCCATGCCGCCGGTGGGGCTGCCTCCCGTGCCACCCGACTGCTTGCCACTACCGATCAGGTCATCGTTCTCGATACTCTTGTCGGCTTTCTTGACGCGCGTGGAGAGCGAGCCAAAGCGGTAGCTCACCGAGATGCCGAACTTGCGGCCCTGGCGCTGCTCATAGCGCGACCACCCCGTCACATCGCCCTGGGTGATGTAATTCTTCATGCTCATGTACTTGCCGCTGAAGGGGTTCTGGGCTGACAGCTGAACGGTCAAGCGGTCCTCCTTGAGGAACGAGCGCTGCAAGCTGAAGCCGTGGAAGAAGATGGTACCCATGCGGCCATACAGGTCATTGATACCTCCGCCCCACATGCCGGCAAAGCCCGACAATTGTAGTTTCCAAGGCAGGAACTGGGTCAAGTTGGCAAAGAAGTTGCCGCTCACGCGGTCGTTTTTCAATCCCAACTCCTTGCTCTTGTAATAGTTGTAGCCGATGGAGCCGTTGAGCATGAAATTGGTCTTCTGGGTCATCATCCACTGCACAAAGGCCGAGATGGTCGTCGAGTATCGCTTGAGCGTGTTGGCGTAGGTCGATACCTGCACCAGGCCGTCGGCCCACTTCACGGCACTGATGCCGTTGTTGCAGAACTGGAACTGCGGCGTGATGTTGAAAGTCAACTTGGGTCCCACGCGCATGTAGGTCAGGCTCACCGAGTGGGTGTGGGCGCTACCCAAGTCTGTGTTACCATAGGAACGGCTCGTGGGCGTCTCAATCACAGCGGGATTCAGGTAACTGATGCCTGGACGGTTGATGCTGGCAGCGTATGAGAGTTTCAGACTGTTGGCGAAGTTGAACTGATAGCGCAGGCTGGCACTGGGCACGAGGTCGTTGAGGTGAGCCTCGTAGGCGTCCTGCTGACCGTCGGGATAGGTGGCACGCAGGAAACTGTGCTCATAGCGCAGTCCGGCCCGTGCATCCCATGGACCGCTGTGGAAGGTGTAGCTCGCATAGGCTGCTCCCACCTGGGTCACATGCTTGTAGCGCATGTCCATGTCGTCATCGATGCCCAGGTAGTCCTGGATGTTGTGGCTGCGGTTTAAGCGGTAGATGTATTTGGCGCCAGTTTCCAGCTTGTGCTTCTCGGCCAGGGGGCGTGTCCAGTCAAGCTGCACGGTGTGCTCGTTGAAGTCTTCCTTACCGTCACTGTCGATGCCGTAGTAGGGCACGGGCAGATTGACGTTGTCGGTGTACTTGGAGTTATCCTTGTTCTTGTTGTGCCAGGCCGAGAGCATGTAACTCAGCGTGATGGTCTCGCCCTTGAGGCGCGTGCGGCGCTGATAGTCCAAGCGGCTGTCCAAGCTGTAGCTGTCGGCACTGGTGTGGTTGCCCACGCTGTAGCTGTACAGGGGCTGGCCTGTAGCGTTGCGCATGATGCTACTGCTGGTGCCGTTGCCACTGTAGTCATAGGCAAACCCACCGAGCGAGAGTGACACGAGGTTCAAGGTGTCGGGCTCCCAGCTGGCGCTCACGTCGCCAAAGTGGACGGTCATCTTGTCCACGTCAAATGTGCCGTCGCTCATCAGTTCCGACCCGCTCTCGGTGTAGCGGTTAAAGGTCGTCGTGTTGGTCTTCTGGCCATTGCCGCTATCGTGGTGGATGCCATAATCGACCGACAGCACCACCTTGTCGAGCTGGGTGGTCAGGTTCAATGAGCCTCCCACGGCACCCATGTGGTCGGCCCTGGCCGATGCCATGCCCGACATGCCCTTGAGGGTCGAGTTGTCGGCCATGACGATGTTCAGGATCAGGGTCGTGCCCTCGGCATCATACTTGGCACCTGGCTCGGTGATCACCTCAATGCGCTTGACGCTGCTGGCAGGCATCGCCTTGAGGATGTCCTTGGCGTTACGCGAGAGCGATGGGTCGGGGTGACCGTTGCGGAAGATCTTGAAGTTGGTCTGGCCGTTGACGCGGATCTCGTCCTGGGCATCGACGCTCACCATGGGCACCTTGCGCAGCATGGTCAACACGTTGTTGGTCTTGCTGTCGGCATCATCGGCGACACTGTAGCCGATGCGGTCCACCTCCTGCTTGATGAGTTGGCGCTGGGCGGTGACGGTGACATCCTTCAACTGGATGTTGTCAAACACGCTCAACAGCGAGTCGTTGATCCAGTCCTCGTCGCCGTTATCGGCGACAGCAGGGACTTCACGCGTCAATTTCAGGGCGGTGGAGTAACCCATCTGGCTATAGGTACCGTCCAGGGTGTTGTCCTTGAGGGTCGCCTTGTAGTTGGCGCCGATCTCATTGACATCGACATTGATCTGGTCGCCCTTGATAGTCGCCTTGGCCTTGATGCCAAAGGCTTTCTGCTCGGGCGAATCGAGCGTGGCGGTCACGCCCTCATCGGTCTGTTGCAAGTTCAACACGATGGGGACAGTGTAGGGACCGGCTACAATATTGCCTTTCCAAGAGCCAGTAAAATCCTGTGCCACCGTGATAAGACTCATCAGGGTGACCAGCATGGCGCACAACAATCTTTTTACCAATGTAGTTTTCATATTATTTACTTGAGTTTAGTTAGTTTTTGTTCCTATATAATAGACGTAGATGCCATACAAAAAGTTGCAACTAATAACAGTTTTTTAAGTTGTTCCTGATGGCTTGACGCCAATTCATAATTCTCCAGGAATCATTCTTTTGAAATCATGTCGCGCAAGCGATCAAGTTCTTTTTCAACGGGTCGCTTGCCTCTCTTGCGAAACAGGGACCAAATTAAAATACTAATAATGATAATAATAAAAGCGGCAAACACCACAATTCTTGTCATACTGGCTTCTTCGAGATCAGAATAGAAGTCATAACACATGTATAGGATCCACGCAGTCGCTACTGTGTAGCCCAAGATTTTATTAGTCTTATTATACTTTGCGTACATGTCCACCAGCTGATGAGCGTCTTCACATTTGCTCATTCTCTTTTTCCACCAAATTTCAAAAACAAAGAGTGGAAGGAGAAGAACCGGAAAAGACCATAGTTGAGACAACCAATCGCCTGTGATAAAACCATTGACAATATTGTACACTAAAAGGAGCAGGAGAAAACCTCCACAGCCAATGTCATTCTGTGCATCGGAGGCAAACTCGCGCTGAATGTCCTCAATTAGTTCATCCTTGCTGAATTTCTCGACCCAATCTTTCTTTTCTTCTTCCATAATCGCTGAGTTTTAGTTGTTTCTGTCCTTTAGACGCACGAAGGTAGCGAAAAACTACACAAGGGATCAATTTTTTTTGGCATTATTTTTGCTGTATTGATAATCAGAGATTTTTAACCATTAATTTTTGATTTAAGGAAATGATACTTTCAACAACGCCTCAAATTGAGGGCTACAACATCCGTGAGTACAAGGGCATTGTGACCGGTGAGACCATCATCGGCGCCAACTTCATGAAGGACCTCTTTGCAGGCATCCGCGACATCGTGGGCGGACGTTCGGCCAGTTACGAGAAGGTGCTCCGCAAGGCCAAGGATACCGCAATGCAAGAGATGATGGAACGTGCACAGGCAATGGGCGCCAACGCCATAGTGGGCATCGACATCGACTACGAGACCATCGGTGAGAGCAACTCCATGCTCATGGTCGCCACCAGTGGCACCGCCGTGGTCATCTAAGCTCTTTTCTTTCTATAGAAGGAAAACAAGAAGCACAATCAATACTACCACCTGATTTTCCAGATGTTTGTATTGATTGTGCTTCTTGTTTTCTTTTTCTTCTGATGATTATCTGCAGCGTTTACTTGGTGAGTTCGATGATGGTCGTCTGGGTGACATCGGCGATAGTGACGGGAATGGTGAGCGTGCGGGTATGCTTATCATAGGTCACACCTTGAGCCTTCTTGCCATTGATGTTCACCTTGCCAGGCTTATTGGTCGCGGGAATGATAAGGCGGTAGTCCTTACTGGGGGCGTCGCCATCGATGTTGCCGCGGCCTTGGATGGTAATGGTGGTGTGTTTACCTTGAGGCGTGGCGGTGAAACTGATCAGGCGGTGCTTGTCCCTGCCTAACGTGCCCGTCGAGTGCAGGTCGTCGTCAAACATCGTGAACGTCGAGGGATGCTCGCTGGAGTAATAGATGATGTCTAACTTGTCGGGATTGTAGTCGCCCACGTTCTGCATCTCGTAGTTGGCTTGAGGGATGAAGGCCCCAGCACGGGCAAACACCGGCAGCACCTCGATAGGGGCACTGTAATCGATGGTCGTGTGGCCCGCATAGCGGTGCTCGGGGTGGTTGATATCCACCCAAGTGCCTTCGGGGAAGGTAATCTCGCGGCTCACGGCACCCTGCTGCATCACGGGGGCCACCATCACGTCACGGCCCCACAGGTACTGATCGGTGATGCTATCATAACGGCTGATGTTATTGTCGTCCTCATACAGGCCTAACGGACGCACCATCGGCAGACCGTTCCACGCGTTGTCGTAGGCCAGTGTGTAGTTATAGGGCAGCCACGTGTAGCGCTGCTTGATAAGGCGCAGCGTCAAGTCACCATATTCCTTGTAATGATAAGGCTCGGCCTGATAGGTTGAGTGGGTGCGCAGCATGGGCGAGAATAAGCCCAATTGCAGCCAGCGGATGTACAGTTCACCGTCGCGTTTATTATTGGGATCGACGGCAAAGCCGCCCACGTCATGTGACATGTAACCCAGGCCACTCAAGCCCGCATTGAGCATGATGGTCACCTGGGGTTGCAGACCGCCCCACGAGCGGGACACGTCGGTGGACCAGGGGAATACCGAGTAGCGCTGCAAGCCCGCCGTGCCAGCGCGCATCATCACCATCGGGCGACGGTCGGGATATTCCTCCTTAAACATGTCATAGATGATCTTGCTCCACTCGTTGCCGTAGTAGTTGTGGTACTGTTCGGCAGTCAAGCCGTTGTGGTGGCGTATCTCCAGCGGATGTTTCTCGGGTTCGCCCAGGTCGCCCCACCAGCCGGTCACGCCCTCGTCAGTGAGTTGCTTATAGCGGTTGCGGAGCCACTGGCGTGTGGCGGGGTTGGACACGTCAAACATGCCGCCCTGGCCCACCCAGATGGTCACCGTGTGGGTCGTGTCGGTGCCGTCGGTCTTGCAGAAGATACCTTGCGGGTCCAGCAAGCGGTAATTGTCGATGGCGCGCCCGTTAGTGAGCACGTAGGGCTGCGAGATGGTCACCACGTTGACGCCCTGCTGCTTGAAGTCGCGCAGCATCTTGCGGTGATCGGGCCACTGCTGCTTGTCCCACGCTAAGCGGCCCATGTCCTCTTCCTTGCCATACCAGTACAGGTCAAACACGATGCCGTCCAGCGGATAGCCCTCGCGCTTGAGGGTATCGACCACACCCTCGCTCTCGCGCTGGTCGCGGTAGCCATACTTGCTGGTGATGTAGCCCAAGGTCCACAGCGGCGGCAGTTCCTGACGGCCCACAAGCCATGAGAAGTTTCTCACGACACTCTCTACCCTGCCATTTCCGTTGATCACATAGTAGGACAGCGGTTGTGGCGAGGTGGACCTATACTCAATACCCTGATTACCCAGGTAGAGCGATGACTTGCAGAAGTCGTCAAACAGGATGCCGTAGCCCTTGGACGAGATCACCATCGGCATGGTGATACCCATCTGCTGGGTACGCTTCTCGCCCATCTGGTAACCGTAGTTCTGCGCGTTATAGTTAATGAGCGTGTCGCCAGCGAGGTTCAGCGAATAGCCGCGTTCGCCGGCACCATAGAACGATTCCTGACCCTGGTGCAGCAACATCACGGTCGATGAACTGCGGTCACAGGGGTCGGTGATATAGTAGCCATTGCGGCTACCCACCGTGATGCTGCCCAAAGTCTTGTCCAGCACCACCTTCATGCCGCTGCCGGTGCGCATCACGCTCATGTCTTCCAACTCTTCCACCTTGACCTCGACCTTGGCGGTTTTGTCCAGCGCCAGCGAGGGCAGACGGGTGCCGTTCCAGCCGTCGGGCACCACATCCACGCGCACGATGTCATCGCCCACAGCGGTCACCGTGACCGTCTGCTGGCGTGTCGCATCATTAAATGTCATCGTCTTGGGCTGTCCCGTGGCTACCACAGCCATCATCGCAACTACAGCCAGTACTATAAACCTCATATTCTTTTCATTTTTTTGTGTTATACTTTGACCACAAAAATACTATAATTCTCTAACAGCTAAATAATATCAACGCTAAAAAATCAATTTCTGATTCCTGATTTTGAAGATTTGTCAATATCGTGTAGATAGAATGTCGATAACCGCTGCGGGAAAATCCAACGTTTTTAACTACCTTTGCCCTCGCATTTTTTCTCAGACAAGCCCTAACAACAAGTCAAACAACGCCAGCAACAAGAATATAATAGTTGAAATTGTTGATCAGTTGTTCTCTCTGTTGTTTGATAAAAAATGCTTAGCGCCTCAGCGTGAGGCACTTTTCCAATTTAAGATAACGAAATTTTGATATAATGGAAGAATTTGAAACCGGCAAGCAGGCGCGCCGTCGCACGCGCCCCTCTCATGAGCCCGAAATTGTGAGTGAGTTTGGCAAGTTGCCACCCCAGGACACCTCGATGGAGGATGCCGTGCTGGGCGCTCTGATGCTTGAGAAGGATGCCTACAACAATGTGTGCGAAATCCTCAAGCCCGAGGCTTTCTATAATCCTGCTAACCAGAAGATCTATGAGGCCATCCAGACCCTTGCTGCCAACGGCAAGCCCATCGATATGCTCACCGTCACCGACCAGTTGCGCACCAACAAGGTGCTCGATGAGGTGGGCGGTGCCATACGCATCAGCGAGTTGACGGGCCTCGTGTCGAGTGCTGCCAATGCCGAGTTCCATGCCCGCATCGTGGCGCAGAAGTACCTCGCCCGCGAGCTCATTAGCTACAGCAGCCAGGTGCAGTCGTTGGCTTTCGACGAGTCCATCGACGTCTATGACTTGATGCAGGAGGCCGAGGGCAAATTGTTCGAAATCAGCAAGAACACCCTCAAGCGCGACGTCATCCCCATCGAGAATGCCGTCCAAGATGCCATCAAGAAGATCGAGGAAGCCGCCAACCGCGAGAACGGCCTCAGCGGTCTGGAAACGGGCTATCATAAACTTGACCGACTCACCAGCGGATGGCAGAACAGTGACCTCATCATCATCGCCGCCCGACCCGCTATGGGTAAGACGGCATTCGTCCTGTCGATGGCCAAGAACATGGCGGTCGATTACAACTATCCCGTAGCCGTCTTCTCGCTCGAGATGTCCAGCTTGCAGCTTGTCAACCGCCTCATCAGCAACGTCTGCTCACTCGAGGGCGAGAAAATCAAGAGCGGACAGTTGTCACAACCCGAGTGGGAAAACCTCATGACACGCACCCGCGCGCTGAGCACTGCCCCACTCTACATCGACGACACACCCTCGCTCTCCATCTTTGAGCTCAGGACCAAGGCTCGTCGCCTTGTTCGTGAACACGGGGTCAGGATCATCATTATCGACTACTTGCAGTTGATGAACGCAACGGGCATGAAGTTCGGCAGCCGTGAGCAGGAGGTGAGCACCATCTCGCGCAACCTCAAGCAACTCGCCAAGGAGCTCGACATCCCCATCATCGCCCTGTCACAGCTCAACCGTAGCGTTGAGACCCGATCGGTCGATGACAAGATGGGCAAGAGACCACAGTTGAGCGACCTGCGTGAGTCGGGTGCCATCGAGCAGGATGCCGACATCGTCTGCTTTATCCACCGTCCCGAGTACTATACCCGCTCCAGCGAGGATGCCGAGGGCAACAACATCCGCGGCCTGGCCGAATTCATCGTCGCCAAGCACCGCAGCGGTGCCACCGACACCATCAACCTCCACTTCGTCAGCAAGTATGCACGATTCGAGAACCAGGGCGAGCAAGACCTCCTCGGCGGAGAAACCACCTACGAGTCCAAGATGAACGACGGCCCCACTCCCGACGGCCCCGCAGCCCCCATCCCCGACGGCTTCACCCCACCGCCCCCCAACGTCGACTTCCTCCGCGACTCCAACGACCCCACCCCCTTCTAACCTGTGAGAAGTGATGAGTTGGGAAGTGGGACATAATCTTCACGACTATATTGCCATTTCCAAGAAAATGGTTTATCTTTGTGACCACAAAATAATTGAACGGCATGAAGAGAGAAGAAATACTCGCATTATTCCAGAGTTATGAGGATGCGGCCTGCATGATTGACACTACCGAGTGCTGGAGTGCCAGAGAGTTGTGCTCCCTGTTAGGATATCAACAGTGGCGAAACTTTACCAACGTGATTGACAAGGCAAAAGAAGCCTGCAAGAACGCTGGTCACTCCATTCCCGATCATTTTGCTGACGTCAGCAAAATGATCGACCTTGCGAAAGGTGCTCAACGTGAGATAGATGACATCATGCTCACCCGCTATGCCTGCTATCTTGTCGCACAAAATGGAGACCCCCGCAAACCGCAAATCGCTTTTGCTCAGACCTATTTTGCGGTACAAACCCGTCGTGCAGAACTGATAGAACAACGTTTGTTAGAGGTGGAGCGAATCAAGGCACGCACCAAATTGCAAGAAACGGAACGAAAACTTTCTGGCATTCTTTACGAGCGTGGTGTTAACGACCGGACTTTTGCCGTCATTCGCTCAAAAGGAGATCAAGCGCTGTTCCGACTCAGCACCAATATGATGAAACAACGTATGGGCACACCGCAGAGTCGTCCTCTCGCCGACTTCCTGCCAACCATCAGCATCAAAGCCAAGGATTTTGCAGCCGAGATGACCAGTGTCAACGTGCAAACCAAAGACCTCAAGGGGGAAGCATCGATCACTCGAGAACATGTGGACAACAATGCCGCCGTTCGCAAGATGCTCACCGAGCGCGGCATCATCCCCGAAAACCTTCCACCCGCCGAGGACGTCAAAAAAGTAGAACGTCGCCTCGCTAGCGAGCAAAAGAAAATGCTGAAAAACAATAAGAAATAAATGAAAGCCTCTATAGGAAAATCGGGACGGTTTGATGTAATTTTTTAGGCAATATTTTGTCTGATTGTCTTTGTTGTGGCCTTGATCAAGGCCAAGTTGTTTTTGTTGTCTTTATAAATTGGGGCGGATGCTTTTTGACATGGACAGATGTGGGTGCGGTGAGCTACCTTTGTGCCGTGGGACACATAAATTGCGTTTAACGTTTCGTTAACTATCCCCCCGCACCTCTCCCGTTTGGCAACACACAAAACACGTGCTGAAAATCAACGGATTACTCAATCAAGGGTCAAAAACGCCCCATTGCTTTTCGACGAAATACCACTTCGCGACTTTGCGCCTTAGCGTGAGCCAAACAACGCGTATACCAAGAAAATAAATGTTGTTCGTGTTGTTAGTGCGTTGTCTCGGTTGTTTGACAATCATAGGGGGGGTATTGGAACGTGAAAAGTTGTTTTTTCCAATAGTTTGTGCTGGGTTTGCGGGATTATTGTTATTTTTGCGGGCTGGAAAGAAATAGCTAAACCGATTAACCTACATATTATTATTTTATTAGTAACAATGAAGAAAATGTTATTAGCTATGGCCATACTGATGGCTGCCGTGCCTGGTGTGCAGGCACAAGTGACACACGGCGTGAACCGTGCCGACATGGACCTGAGCGTAAAGCCGGGTGAAGATTTCTATGAGTATGCTGGTGGTGGCTGGATGAAGGCCAACCCACTGAGCGAGAGGCCCGAATATGCCAGCTATGGCGTGTTTGACGTGCTGGCCGAGCAGAACCAGAACCGCTTGCGCGACATGTTCCTGGAGCTGGGCAAGACCCAGCACAAGATGGGCTCCGTTGACCAAAAGGTTGCCGACCTGTACAAGATGGCAATGGACAGCGACCGCCTGAACCGCGAGGGCGCACAGCCCCTGATGGCCGACCTGGCCAAGATCAAAGCCTTCAAGAAGAAGGACCTGACCAGCTTCCTGGCTGATCAGCACCTGAAGATCGGTAACCCGTTCTTTGGCATCGGCGTGGAGACCGACCTCAAGAACAGTGACATGAACGTGATGTGGCTCAGCGCCGGCACCAGCGGTCTGCCCGACAGGGACTACTACCTGAACACCGATGCCGACAGCAAGAAAATCCAGCAGGCCTACAAGAACTACCTGGTGAAGATTTTCATGCTCGCCGGTTACAGCAAGAAGGACGCTAACCGCGCCAGCAAGACCATCTATGACATCGAGTACAAGTTTGCCCAGGCCAAGATGGACCGTGCCGAGGCCCGCGACTACAACAAGCTCTATAACATCCGCACGCTCGACCAGTTGCAGAAGGACTACCCCGCCATCAACTGGAAGCAGTACTTCAAGCTCATGGGCACGCCCACCGTGGAGTGGGTCATCCTGACCGAACCCAAGGTGATGGCTGTTGCCAACGACCTGATGACCAAGCTCAACGAGCAGCAGATGCGCGACTACATGGCTGGCCTGTTGATCACTGGTTCGACAGGTTACCTCAGCGATGAATTCGGCGAGACCTCGTTTGACTTCTATGGCCGCATGTTGAGCGGACAGAAGGAGCGCAAGCCCCGTTGGAAACGTGCTCTGGGCTACCCCAACAGCCTGCTGGGCGAAGCCGTCGGAGAGATCTACGTGAGCAAGTACTTTGCTCACGGCAGCAAGGAGAAGATGTTGAAGCTCATCGGTGAACTGCGCAAGTCACTGGCTGCACACATCGCTGGACTGACCTGGATGAGCGAGCAGACCAAGATCAACGCCCTGGTGAAGCTCAACGCCTTCACCGTCAAGATCGGTTACCCCGACAAGTGGCGCGACTACAGCGGTCTGACCGTTGACCCGAGCAAGAGTCTGTATGACAACATCAAGGCTGCCAGCCTCTATGAGACCCGCCGCAACCTCGACAAGATGGGCAAGCCCGTTGACCGCGACGAGTGGGGCATGACACCACAGACCGTCAATGCTTACTACAACCCCACGACCAACGAGATCTGCTTCCCCGCTGCCATCCTGCAACCGCCCTTCTTTGATGTGGAGGCTGACGATGCCACCAACTTCGGTGCCATCGGCGTAGTGATTGGCCACGAGATGACCCACGGCTTTGACGACCAGGGTCGCATGTTCGACCAGTATGGCAACATGACCGACTGGTGGACCGAGGAGGACAGCAAGCGATTCCAGGCAGCCGCCGAGAAGCTGGCCGCACAGTTTGACCAGATCGTGGTTGTTAAAGATCAGCACGCCAACGGTCACTTGACCCTGGGCGAGAACATCGCCGACCAGGGCGGCCTGCGCATCGCCTATGATGCCTTCCGCACCACCCAGCAGTTCCGTGACGGCAAGAAGATCGACGGCTTCACGCCTGCCCAGCGCTTCTACCTGAGCTATGGCCGCATCTGGGCCGACAACATGACCGAGGAGGCCATCTTCCAGCAGACCAAGAGTGATCCCCACTCCATCGGCCGCTACCGCGTGAACGCCACCCTGAGGAACATCGACACCTTCTTTGACGCCTTCGGCATCAAGGCTGGTGACAAGATGTGGCTCGATCCCGCCGACCGCGCCATCATCTGGTAATCAATTCCCAGTAGGATACATCGAGGGCCCGCAACTTGAAGCTACGGGCCCTCATTATTTTACGTTGGGATCTATAGTGGCAGGTGGAACAGGTCGATGGCGTTGCGGTCGGTAACTTCACTGACCTTCTCGGAGGTAACGCCTAACGACTTGGCGACGAAGTCGTTGATGGGGGGAATGTAGGCACTCTCATTACGCTTGCCGCGATGTGGCACGGGGGTGAGAAAAGGCGCATCGGTCTCCAGCAGCAGTCGGTCCAGACCGATGGCAGGCAACAACTGGGGCACGGTGCTCTTCTTGAACGTGACCACGCCATTGACGCCAAAGTAGAAGTCTCCCCTACGGCGAACGCGCTCAACGTCGGCAGGCGTTTCGGCAAAGCAATGGAACACGCCTTGGGGCACTGGGCAATCCAGGTGGTCGATGACATCGAGTATATCGTCGAGCGCCTCGCGGCAATGAATGATGAAGGGAACTCCCAACTCGTGGCACCAGTGCAGCTGGATGTCGAGGGCATGACGCTGCTGTTCACGCCAGGTCTTATCCCAGTAGAGGTCAATGCCTATCTCACCGATGGCCACGACTGGGTACTGGTTGAGCATGGGACGCATCCGGTCAAGCACGTCCAGGTAATCGTCGTGGACATCCTCGGGGTGCAAGCCTAAGGCCATCGACACATAGTCGGGATACTGCTCACGCATCGATGCAAGACGCGGCACGCTCTCCAGGTTCTCATTGGGCAATATAATGTGCCTCACACCAGCCTCACGGGCCCGCGACACAACGGCATCGCGATCCTCGTCAAACGCATCACAATAAATATGGGAATGACTATCAATCATCTTAGTACGTTCTTCCTGACAACTTGTTTGCTAAAGCGACAAAGGCGGTTTTGTCATCCTCGTTCATCTTTAGCTGGTTGAAGGCGGCAACGGCCATGTCGTTGTAGCGGGCAATGGCTTCCTCGGCCAGCTCACGCACACCCAATCGCTCATACATAGCGGTCACGCCAGCCACCTTGTCGTCGCGCGACGCATAATTATCATTGAGCCAGTGACGAAGCTCGTCGGCATCATCGCCCTGGGCAAGCTGCATGGCATTGATCAGCAAGAAGGTCTTCTTGTTGTTCATGATGTCACCGCCAATTTCCTTGCCGAAGGTCTTCGGGTCACCCCAGACGTCAAGCACGTCATCACGCAGTTGAAATGCCAAACCCATGTTCACGCCTGCATCATACAGCAGGTCAGCTTGACTGTCATCGGCATCGGCAATCAGCGCACCCATCTTCAAGGCACAGCCGAGCAGCACCGACGTCTTAAGGCGAATCATGTTGATATACTCAGCAACGGTCACGTCGTTGCGGTGCTCATAGTCCATGTCCCACTGTTGACCCTCATAAATCTCAATAGCTGTCTTGTTGAACAGTTCCATCACGGGCCAACTCATCGTGCGAGCAATGTACTGGGTGGCAATGGTTAACATCGTGTCACCACTCAGGATGGCCGTATTGTCATTCCAGCGGCGGTGCACGGTAGGCTTGCCACGACGCACGTCGGCATTGTCCATCACGTCGTCATGCAGCAACGTGAAGTTGTGGAACATCTCCAGTCCCACAGCAGCGTCAAGGGCCTCCAGGAAGTTGCCTCCCATCGCATCACAAGCCATCATCACCAGCACTGGACGCACACGCTTGCCACCCAAGGCCATGTGATAAGAAATCGGCTCATACAACTGATGGGGTCGCTCGGGATAGGGAATCGCAGCAATCGCCTGATTGATAATATCTAAATAATGTTGAAATGTTTTCATATCGTCGTCTTGCAATCAATAATCAATAACAAAGTTGTTAACTAAAAGTTAGGTAGCCCTCCTTAAAACCTAAAGCCTACAGCCTATAGCCTACAGCCTAAAACCTACCTAACGCCTTACGGTAAGCCGCCTCAAACACCTCGAACTCCTCGGGCTCATAAACACGGTTACGAAGCACCTCGATACGGGCATTGATGTCTTCCATGTCGGCGCCTGGCTGTTTAGCGTCATCGGCAAGCGCCTCGCCCAAGGCGGCTGGTCTCGATGCCTGAGCATAAACGCACATCTGCTCATACATCGAGTAACCATCGACAGTGACCTGAATCATACTGTCATAGACCTCGACATGCCGTTCATAGCCCACCGTGTGGCATAGCCAGTGGATGAGCGAGAGATAATCAGCAGCCGAGTCGGTATCAAACTCTCGCAAGCGCAGCAATTCAATCATGCGCGGCACCTTGAGCTGGGCCAATTCGACTGGAGATAACACGATTACATGTGACGCCTGGAACAGCGAGTCACGTCCATCATCCATCAGCACGCTGGCAAATGCACGGTTTGCCGCCTCGACCTCCCATGGCCAGCGCAGGCTATCGTTGCGCAGGGCATTGAACCGCACCACCGTCTGGTGCATAGCTGCCGTGTCACCCCAGGCATTCAAGAACGCCTTACCCGCTGCCTCGCCTCGTTTCCGGGCTTCGCCACAGGCAGTCAACAGCAGCATCAGCATTATCATTATGATGGGTAATCGTCTCATGGTTTCTTATCTTCGGGGAATATGGATTGATACAACGGGCGGTCTTTCTCTTTGAGATAGGAACGGAACGCCTCGTCAAAGGCTCTCACTGCCGCTGAATCACGCTTCAGTGCATACACGCTCTGCTTGGCCTTGGCATCCATCACGGCACGTTCCATCAGCATCGTGTCGGTGTGATCCACAGCCACCAGTGCCGCCGCGGCTCTCATCCCGCTGTCACGTGCCTCGGCATCGAGTGGCGATTTCTTCTCGGCACAACCGCCCATCACCACCGCCAGCAAGGCTACTATATACAATAATTGTCTCATCTCTCATCAATTTGACTGCAAACTTACAAAAAAATAGTGCAAGTCATGGATAGAACAAATAAAAAATCTCATTTTACGCTTCATACAACGATTTCCACCATAAAAGTTCATCACAAATGTTATTGAATTTAGTTAATTTGGGTGATAGTGAGTCAAAATGTCGTGTATATCATTTTTTTTAGTATCTTTGTAGGTTAAATATCAACATTAATTAGGAATCATGGCACAGAAGAAGATTACTATTGCTATCGACGGGCACAGCTCGACGGGCAAAAGCACGATGGCCAAGGCGCTGGCAAGACGCATTGGCTACGCCTACGTGGACACGGGCGCAATGTACCGTGCGGTAACACTGTTCGCACTGCGTGAGCATCTCATCAAGCGTGGCAAGGTTGACGAGCAGGCTCTCAAGGAGCACTTGAAGCATGGCGACATCGCCATCACCTTCCGCCCAACCAGGGAGGGCAAGAGTGTGACCTGCCTCAACGGCAAGAACGTGGAGCGATACATCCGCTCAATGCGCGTGAGCAATGTGGTGAGCGTCATCGCTGCCATCGGTTTTGTGCGCAAGGCAATGGTCAAGCAGCAGCAGGCCATGGGCAAGGACAAAGGAGTGGTCATGGATGGCCGCGACATCGGCACCGTAGTGTTCCCCGATGCCGAAATGAAAGTATTTGCCACAGCGAGTGCTCAGGTGCGTGCCCAGCGCCGTTATGACGAGTTGCGTGCCAAGGGCGACACCACAACGACCCTGGAGGAAGTGCTTGCCAATGTCACCGAGCGGGACCGTATCGACAGCACCCGCAAGGAGAGCCCCCTGCGCCAGGCCGATGACGCCGTGGTGCTCGATAACTCCCATATGACCGTCAAGGAGCAAGACGAGTGGCTGTATCAGCTCTTCCTCTCCAGAGTGAACAGCTAACAGGAGTCAGGAGTTAGGCGGATGCCACCTGAAACATAAAACCTAACTACTAAAAAATGGCTATCATCGAGATAGATAAGGGATCCGGCTTCTGCTTTGGAGTAACGACTGCCATTCGCAAAGCCGAGGAAGAACTCGGACGTACCGGGCACTTGTACTGTCTGGGGGACATTGTACACAATACTGCCGAGGTGGACCGTCTGGCCAGCCGTGGTCTGGAAACCATTACCCACGAGCAGATGGAACAGCTTCACGACGTGAAAGTGCTGCTGCGTGCCCACGGCGAACCACCCGAGACCTACAAGATAGCCCGACGCAACCGCATCGAGATCATTGATGCGACCTGTCCTGTAGTCTTGAAACTGCAACAGCGCATCAACACTACCTATCACGGCGGTGAACCAGATAAGCCAGCGCCGCAGATTGTTATCTACGGCAAGCGCGGCCATGCCGAAGTCCTGGGCCTGGTAGGACAGACCCAAGGTCAAGCCACAGTTATCGAGAACATCGACGAAATCGATAAAATCGACTATTCGCGCGACATCTACCTCTACTCCCAGACGACCAAGAGTGTACAGGAATTCCAACACATTGTCGAGGCTATCAAAAAACAGGTTCACGAGGGGGTGACCTTCCGCAGTTTTGACACCATCTGCCGTTCTGTAGCAAACCGCATCCCGCAGATCCGTCAATTTGCCGTGCAACACGAGTTGATCCTATTTGTCAGCGGTGCCAAGAGCAGCAATGGACGCATCCTGTTCGCCGAGTGCCTTGACGCCAATCCAGACTCTCACCTCATCAGCAACGAGCATGACATCGACCCATCATGGCTCCAAGGCAAGGAGCGCATCGGCATCTGTGGCGCCACATCCACTCCACGCTGGCTCATGCAGCGTGTGAGCGATGCCGTGATGGAGTTAGAAATCAAGAATAAGCGCCAATCTCCAACTGAGAACCAAGAATTTATAAATTAGAAATGACCAAAAAGAACCTCATTATCGTCATCATCCTGCTCACCATCATCGACATGGTGGCAGCAGGCTGGTATTTGTCACGCCGCATCGAGGCCAGCGGCAAGAGCCAGAACTTGTTTGACCAGCGGGACTCCACCGAGGTTATCGCTATGGCAGATACCGTGACCACCGCTTCGCAGGCCGACGTGTTTGACAAGATTCAGCACAACACCTATTATTACATTGCCAACACGCCCAACATCAAGGGTGACGAGACCTCCTACTATACCAGCATCAAGCACGTCAAGGTGCGCTGGCCCAAGAAGATCAATGGCGATGCTGAGTTTGAGTCACTCAATAAGGAGCTGATCAAGAAGGCTTTTGGCAACAGCCAGGGCAGTCTGAAAGATGCCCGATACGTCTATCTGAACTCGCCCAATTTCAATAAGCCCTTGAGCGATGACGAGTATCACAAGGTCGTCGAGGCTCCCAGGACCTATCCCGTCTATGGCAACATCAGCCAAGTTCTCGTCTATCCCTACATGACTTCACAGCGGTTGCTGGTCATGGAAATCGACAAAGTCGAGTACAATGGCACCGCAACAAGCGAGAACTCCTCCTTCATCCACTATGACCGATTAAACCGCCGTGTGTTGTCTCGACTCGACATCCTCATGACCGACCTTGACAAGGAAAACAAGTTGCTCAAGGTCATTAACAAGAAGATTGACGAACTCAACAAGGGCCGCAGCGAAGACAACCAGCTGCAACACGCACTCAACGTGCCCGCCGAGGTGTGCTGCCGTAAGAAGGGAATCATATTCCAATTCAAGCAGGGCTCCATTTCGAGCAGTCCCATCGACATTTTGTTAGACTATGACAAGCTGAAAGATTTCTTGACCAAGGACTTCCAGTTGCTGGTGGAAAACAACGATGGCTTCTGGATTTACAAGGAGAATCCCGAGCCTGAATCCATCAACCCGCGTGCAGCTACAACACCTGTCGTAAATAACCGCACAACTAATCAGGTTGCCACTTCCAAGAAAACAATTACGCCAAAACGAACCAAGAAGACGAGGTATAGCGGGGCAAAGCGTAGATCTGGACGTCACGGTCGCGCTGGGAGACATTATTGGAACCGTCGCCGACGCTGAGTCCGCGAGCTTCAAGCGCATCACGCATGGTACCGAGGGCGATGTCCTCGGTATTATTGTCTTTACTCAGATGGCACAGGAACACATGCTGCAATCCGTCATGATAATGATCAGCGACAAACCGCGCCGACACCTCATTGTCGAGGTGCCCCTTTTCGCTCATCACACGATCCTTGAGCATCTGGGGATATCGGCCACTCAACAGCATCTGCCGGTCATAGTTGCACTCAATCATCAGGTAGTTGGCCTGAGCCATATAGTGGGCGGCCCGCTCTGTAATGACACCCATATCAGTCGCCACGACAAAGCGCTCGCCCTCAAATTCGATACTGAATCCCACACTCTTGACATCGTGCAACGTCTCAAATGCGGTAATCTCCATATCCATAATGCGGAAAGGTATCTCCTTGAAAATAGGCACATGGTGATCACGAATGCGGCTTCTGATGCGGCAACGCTGCAACATCTGAGCCATAACGCCCATTGTACAATAGACACTGCAATGGCAAGCACTCACAGCCGCATACAAGCAACGCATGTGATCCTGATGGGCATGGGTGAGCAAGACGCCCTTGATCATGTCGCGGCTGATGCCGTTGCGCTCAAGTTCGGCAAAGGCTTGATCCAGTGTGGGGACATCCTGACGATCGGGATTCTTTTTCTTGCGGTGATACTTAACGGGTTCCCTAATACCAGCATCAATGAGGATGCCACCACGCGGGGTCCCCAAGTAGGCACAATTCCCACTACTGCCACTGCTCAGGCTCATAAAGCACAAGCCCTTACCCCTGTATGAGGCAACTGCGGGCTGAGGCACCGCTTCCGGCTCCAGTGCCTCTGGCGTGTCGCTTCCATCCACGTCAAATGAAATCTTCAACGGACGTCCAGCGTTAATATATCCTTTATATTTGTGTCCTGGCATATTGTGTAGTGCGGGTTATTCAAATAACAGAAAAATGGTGGGAATCTTATGATAATCATACTTGGCCACTTTCCATTCTTTCATTGTGCGGGTGATAATGCTCTGGTTCTCGCCGGTGATATCGCTTGCCACACACAACCTCATGCGTGCAGGCAAGTGGTTCACAAGATCGGCAATGAGCTGGTTGTTGCGGTATGGTGCCTCAATGAAGATCTGTGTCTGGCGCTCTCGTTCGATGCGACGCACCATTTCCCGCAGACGTGCCTGACGGGGCTGACTATCAACAGGCAGATATCCCTCGAACGCAAATCGCTGACCATTGAAGCCCGAAGCCATCAGACTCAACAAGATACTTGACGGTCCCACCAGCGGAATAACCTTGTAGCCACGTCGTTGGGCTATAGCTACCAAGTCGGCACCCGGGTCAGCAACAGCCGGGCAGCCCGCATCGCTGATGACACCCACGGCCTCACCACGGTCAATGGGATCCAGCAGAGCCTCGATGGCGGCACTATTCTTGAGATCAGTATGCTCGTTGAGCTCGTCGAGAGTAAGGCTATTAATATCGATAGCACTGTCACATTTCTTGATGAATCGACGTGCCGACCTCAGGCTCTCGACGACAAAGTGCCGAATGCCACGCACAACTTCTACATTGTGCGCAGGCAACACCCCATCCAGTGGCCCATCGCTCAACTGACAGGGAATCAAGTATAAACCAGCCTCGACCATTCTGTCAACCTCTATGTAATGTCTCAATTTAATTGCAAAATTAAACTTTTTTTTTGACCCACGCCCCATCTGGACTACAACAATTCAAAAAAATGTGGCGGCAAATGTTGCGGGCACAGATTAATTGTGTAATTTTGTGGTAGATTTCATTAAGGATATTGAATGATTGAACGACACATTATCATCGACAACGTGGATCCCGTAACATTCTACGGGGTGAATAACAGTAACATACAACTCATCCGTAACCTTTTTCCCAAATTGCGCATGGCAGCACGGGGCAGCGTCATCACCGTCATTGGTGATGATGCCGAGACGGCCGACTTTGAGCAGAAGGTCCATGCTTTAGCTGACTATTGCGCGACCTATAACACCCTGCCCGAGGATGTTATCATCGATACCATCAAGGGCGCACCACCCAAGCAGTTAAAGATGGACGACGTCATCGTCTATGGAGTCAACGGCAAGCCCATCAGTGGTCGCACGCCCAACCAGCAGTTGCTTGTCAAGACATTCATGCACAACGACTTGACATTTGCTTTAGGTCCTGCTGGAACTGGCAAGACCTATCTGGCTGTAGCACTGGCCGTGAGAGCATTGAAGAACCGCGAGATTCGCAAGATTATTCTCTCGCGTCCAGCTGTCGAGGCGGGTGAGAAGTTGGGGTTCCTCCCAGGCGACATGAAGGACAAGATTGACCCATACCTGCAACCACTCTATGACGCACTCGAGGACATGATTCCCCAAGCCAAGCTCAAGGAGTACATGGAGAACAATGTTATCCAAATCGCTCCTTTGGCCTTCATGCGTGGACGCACACTCAATGACGCCATCATCGTGCTTGACGAGGCTCAGAACACCACGACCCACCAGATCAAGATGTTCCTCACACGACTGGGCATGGGTTCCAAGATGATTGTAACAGGCGATACCACACAGATTGACTTGCCACGCAGCGTCACCAGTGGTCTCATCCACGCCCTGCGTGTGCTTGACGGCGTTAAAGGCATCGGCAAGGTGGAATTTGAGAAAAAGGACATCGTGCGCCACCAGCTGGTACAACGCATCGTTGAGGCATACGAGCGCTTCCAGGAAGAGAACAAGTTGTTCGACCCTAACCGCCGCGAGGGGCGCGACGACTATAAGCAACTTGACGAGCAAGCATGAGCACATCGAACGCATCGAGCGGCAACAACAGCAACAGGGTCGAGCATGTAACCCCCTACAGCGACAGCTCCTCGGCAAAAACCGAACAGGTGCGGCAGATGTTTGACAGCATCGCACCCGCCTATGACTTTATGAACCGTGCCATGACGCTCGGCATTGACATCTGGTGGAGGCGGCTTGCGGTCAAGCGTTTGAAACCTCTGCGTCCCGCCCACATCCTTGATGTAGCTACGGGAACAGGTGACTTTGCCATCCAGCTTAACGACTCACTCCACCCCGAGCATGTCACGGGAATCGACTTGTCTCAAGGTATGCTTGACGAAGCCATACGCAAGGTCAAGGCCAAGGGGGATGAGGATACAATCAGCTTTGAACAAGGCGACTGCCTCTCATTGCCCATGCCGGATGAAACCTTCAATGCCGTGACAGTGGCCTTCGGGGTGCGCAACTTCGAACACTTGCAACAAGGCTACAATGAAATGGCTCGTGTGCTCAAGCCTGGTGGCATGTTGTGTGTGCTGGAACTATCCACACCCACCCAACCTGTGATACGCTGGTTCTATGACCTTTACACCCTGCACATTATTCCATGGCTTGGGTCCCTCAAGAGTGGCGACAAGAACGCTTACCGCTACCTGCCCGAGAGTGTCGCCGCTGTTCCACAGGGCAACGACATGCTCCAGTTGATGCGTAATGCAGGCCTCCGTGACGCCCATTACCGCCGTTTAACCTTAGGGGTTTGCACCATCTACACCGCCATCAAGTAATCAATTTGCCAGCCAACCAACAAAAATGGCGCTGTGTCATCATTCCATTGCAAGAGTAATAACCACCCTGTTTCGGGAAATTACTGAGTCGCAATGATGACACAGCGCCATCAAATCTTCGCCCAATATATCAGGCTTCGTACTGGTAGCCCAAGTCCTCGATGCAATCGATGACAAGCTTATCGGGGACGGTGCCTTCGACCAGTGCAGTACCTTTAGCAAGGTCAACAGTTACTTTCTCTACACCAGGGAGTGCAGCCAGACCCTTCTCAACATTGGCCTTACAATGGGCGCACATCATGCCTTTTACTTTAAATTCTTTCATTGCTGTAGTTTTATTATGTTTGATTTGATAGGAATTCCAGTATTTTGAAACCAATGCCACAATGATCATGCCAAGCAATGCAATGCTACAAACGGTATTGAGCCACGACACAGCCATGTGGTGATGCATCACGTGACACGGTAGAGCACTCACAAACACCTCGCGCAGGCCAGGCCAGTAATCCACCAGCACGCCAAAGCCCATCGCTCCGCCAATGATTGACAATAAATAGATGATGGTGGCCTTGCGACCAAAGGCTTTGTTCACAACAAACATTGATGCCAAGTTAGCAGCAGGTCCAGCCATGAGCAATACCAGCGCACAACCTGGAGTCATGCCCTTGAGCATGAGGGCGGCGGCAATGGGGATGGAGCCTGTGGCGCACACATACATCGGCACTGCCACCAGCACAATGATGAACATGTTCAACAGCGGCCAGCGGGCATAGGTAGAGAAGAAGTCGTCTGGCAACAACACGGTAATCAGTGTCGCCACCACGAGGCCTATTAACAACCAGCGACCGATGCTCTGCATCATGTCAAAGAAGCCATATTTCAATGTCTCTATAATCTTGTTCCACAAGCCCTTGGGCAGTTCACTGAACTCATAGTTAGCATCATCGCGCACGTCATCAAGAACGCCCTTGCGTTCCCAGTGCCCCACGGCAAGGCCTCCTATCAGCGATGTCACCAATGCAGCAACAGGACGCAAGATGGCAAATGGCAGACCCATCATTGAGTAAGTCGCCGCAATGCTATCGACACCCGTCTGAGGCGTAGCGATGAGAAATGATGTAGAGGCAGCACGCGAGGCACCACTGCGACGCAAGGCCACAGCTGTGGGAAGCACACCACACGAGCACAGCGGCAACGGAATGCCAAATAACGCAGCCATGGACACCGAACGCAGACCTGTGCCAGCCAAGTAACGGCTATATATCGACGACGGCACAAACGCGTGAAGCACACCCGCAATCAAGAAGCCTAACAGCAGGTAAGGAGACATACCGTTAAGCATCGAAACAAATGCATTGACATATTCCATCATAACAAGCGACAAAATTAGCAATAAAAATGCATAAGGCGGATGACAAAACCGCCCAAAAACACCTTTTTCAGCACTTTCAAGGGCAAATTCTTGGCACTAATAAAAAAAATCCCTAATTTTACCCTCTAAAAACATAAAACGCTATCGAGATTATGGACATCAGACTACCCAAGAGGATGGACGGTAAGCAACCCGAGGTGTTGCTCGAGTCCAAGCAGATTACCATCATCGGCGCCAATGGATCAGGCAAGAGCCGCTTCTGCTCAGCATTGGTCGAGGAGCTCGGCGACAAAGCCTACCGCATTTCTGCGCTCAAGGCCTTATACACATCTACCGCAAGCGCCAAGCCATTACCAGGCTCCATCGAGGATCTGTTCAACCGCATGAACG
Organism: uncultured Prevotellaceae bacterium; assembly: GCA_947165675.1. Classification (GTDB taxonomy): domain Bacteria; phylum Bacteroidota; class Bacteroidia; order Bacteroidales; family Muribaculaceae; genus Sodaliphilus. The sequence continues at coordinate 28,173 of CAMVBJ010000007.1, read as the reverse complement.
CCGCTAATCCTCAGGTGAAAAATCTGGCCGAGACCGAGTTTGATAAGCTGTTCTATGTCATGCTCAATGACGAGTTCCGCGAACTGATGAATTTCAAAGCCCACCAGCTCATGGACGAGCAGATCGAGTTTCCCAAGACCAAACTTGATATCACGGTCAAGAAATGGCAGGAAGTCTTCCCCAAGAACAAGGTGCTGCGCGAGAACGGCAAACTAATGTTCACCAGCGAGGGCTATGACGACAAGTACCCACTGCTGCGCCTCAGCGACGGCGAGAAGTCGGTGCTCTACTACATCGGCGCGGTACTCTATGCCATGCCCGATGCCGCCATCCTGGTCGATGACCCCGAGACGTTCATCCACAGCAGCATCATGCGCACACTGTGGAACGTTCTCGAGCAGATGCGCCCCGACTGCACCTTCATATACAACACTCACGATGTTGAGTTTGCAAGTTCTCGCATCGACAACCAGTGCGTTTGGGTCAAGGAGTTTGATCCTGACGCTCTGGCCTGGGACTACGAGGTCATGACCAGCAGTCGAGACTTGGACACAGCGCTACTCGACTTGTTGGGTAGTCGCAAGCCCGTACTCTTTATTGAGGGTGACGACAAGCACAGCATTGACTCCAGGCTCTATCCGCTCATTTTCCCGGAATACACGGTCAAGCCATTGGGGAGTTGCAACAAAGTCATCGAAACCGTACGTTCATTTAACGACTTGCAGAATTTCCACCAGCTTGATAGCCGAGGCATTGTGGACCGCGATCGCCGTGGCGACGAGGAAGTCGAGTATCTGCGCAAGAAAAACATTCTCGTCCCCAACGTGGCCGAGATCGAGAACATCCTCATGCTCGAAGGTGTCATCCGCGCTGTTGCTCGCCACAAGCGCCGCAACGAGGACATTGTCTTTCCCAAGGTCAAGAAGCGCGTCATTGAGATGTTCACCCGCGAGCTTAAGCAACAGGCTCTCATGCACGTGCGTCACCGTGTCAAGCATGATGTGGAACTGCGCATCGACATGAAGTTCACCAGCATCAATGCCCTCGAGAACCACATGGTGGAGCTCGTGAGCGAAATCAACCCGCGCGGGCTCTATGACCAGTTGTGCAGGGAGTTTCATGTCTATGAGGACAACAAGGACTATGACAGCATCCTTCGCGTCTATAACCAGAAGCTCATGATCGGCGAGAGCAACGTCGCCGTCCTCTGTGGCTTCAAGAGCAAGGACGATTACATCCGCGGTGTGCTCAACATCCTCAAGGGAGGCAGCAAGGAGGCAACCGCTATCCGCACCGCCATCAAGGCCTGTTTCGGACTCAACGAATGAACCCCCATGTAATTCCCCAGTTTTTCCCGTCAATCCTGTACCCCTAACATGAAAGATAACAAGCAAGCAACACTGGCATTAGGCACCCAGCCTGTAGCCAAGTTGTTGTGGCAATATGCGCTACCTGGCGTGATAGCGATGACAGCCTCATCGCTCTACAACATGGTGGACAGCATTTTCATCGGCCACGGTGTGGGTCCGATGGCGCTGGCTGCCTTAGGTATTTCCTTTCCGCTGATGAACATCGGCGCTGCATTCGGTGCAGCCGTCGGAGTTGGCGGCGCCACTTTAATGTCTCTTCGACTCGGACAACGCCAATATGACAAGGCCAACAATGTCTTGGGCAACATGGTCGCCCTTAACATCATCCTTGGCCTGGTGGTGGGCATCATCTCTATCATCTTCCTGGATCCCATCCTCACCTTCTTCGGTGCCAGTGAGCAGACGCTACCCCATGCCCACGATTACATGTTCATCCTGCTGGTCGGTAATGTCATCACCCACCTCTATCTGGGTCTGAACGCAGCCCTGCGGTCGGCCAGCAAGCCACGCGAAGCAATGATAGCCACCATTGTCACCGTGGTGCTCAATACCATCCTCGACCCCATCTTCATCTGGCCGCTGCACATGGGCATCAAGGGTGCCGCCATCGCGACAATTCTCGCTCAGGCCATCGTCCTGTGCTGGCAATTGTGGCAATTCAGCCGGCAGCGAGAACTCTTGCACCTGGAGTGGCGTTTCCTTAAGCCAGCCCGCAACATTGTCAAGGACATCGTCAGCATCGGCATTTCACCGTTTGCCATGCAGCTCACGGGATGTGTGGTTGCCATCTTCATGAACAATGCCTTGATGACCTATGGTGGCGACTTGGCCGTTGGTGCATACAGTATCGCCAACCGTCTGGGTTTCATCTTTTTCATGGTCATTATGGGCATCTGTCAGGGTTTCCAGCCTATTGCAGGTTATAACTACGGAGCGCGCAACATGGATCGCGTCAAGCACGTTCTCAAGCTCACCATCACCGCCTCGGTCGTGGCGATGACTGTCGGCTGGGTGATAGGCGAACTGCTGCCTGGACCTTGCACACGCCTGTTCACCGACGATCAAGACCTCATCGCCATCTCCATCCGTGGCATCCGCATCAACATGCTCGTCTTCCCGGTTATCGGCTATCAAGCAGTGGTGACCAACTTCTTCCAGACCATCGGCAAGGTGCGCATCAGCATCTTCATGTCGCTCTCGCGCCAACTGCTGTTCCTCTTGCCCACGCTGCTATTGTTCTCATCGATATGGGGCCTGGACGGCGTTTGGGCCTCGCTGCCAGCCAGCGACTTCGTCGCCTTTGTCGTCGCCGTCATCATCATGCAACGATTCAAGTTCCAGCAAGCCAACGCCTAACCTTCCATCAACACAACCAAGTCCACTGAGATTCAGCGCATCAACAACCGAGGATGTGTCAAAATACTGACACATCCTCTTCAATTTTTTCGCCCTGCGACAGGGTCAGTGTGTGCCGCGGCTCCGTCGCGGCATCCTCTTTACCTCTTGACGAGCTGGATGGCAACACCACCACCAGGAGCGAGATGCAACTGCAACACCGTGGTGCTGTCCACATCCAGGCGACGGATGGTCATCGTGTAGGGATTGTCACGATAGTCGGCGCCAGGACCGTCCTCATAGATGATGGCCTGATACTGACAACCGTCAGCCAAGAAGTCCAGTGACAACTTCAGGTCTCGTGCCGTAGCATCGTTGACACCACCGACGTACCAATTATCGGTTCCCCGCTCCTGACGTGCATAGACCACATACTTACCCATCGCGGCATGGGGCACAAGGGTGCGCTCCCAATTGGTGGGCACGTCCTCGATGAACTTGAAGGCGGGCTGATGCTCGTAGTTCTCGATTTGGTCGGCAGCCATGTGTCCCGGGCTGTAGATAACGACATATTCGGCCAACTGATGAGCGAGCGTGTTCTGCGGACGCGTGCCAGGCACCGAGTCGTTGCGATACTCAAAGATACCGGGCGTGAAGTCCATCGGACCTCCCAAGCCGCGGGTAAACGGCAAGATGCTCTCGTGGTAAGGCGGGTTACCTCCCTTGCGATCAAAGGCGTTGTACTCCTGGCCACGCATGCTCTCGGTTGCAATCAGGTTGGGCCAGGTGCGCTGGATGCCACTGGGCATGGCTCCCTCATGGTTGACAATCATCAAGTGATAGCGTGCCGCTGTCTCAATCACTTTGCGGAAGTGCTGCACACCCCACTGCGAGTGCTGTAACTCTCCGTTATAGAAATGGGAGTTGACATAACCCGTCTTGACCGTATTGATGCCCAGCGACTCATACAGCCTGTAAGCCTCCTCCAACTGGTTCTCATAGTTCTGGGCAGCGCCGCCTGTCTCGTTGTGGGCAATGATGCGCACGCCGCGCTCGCCAGCATAGCGGCACAGGCCTTCAAGGTCATAGTCGGGATAGGCCTTTGTAAACGAGAATCCGTCACCATGCTTGGTCCAATCGGTGTCCCAGCCATAGTTCCAGCCCTCGACCAGCACGCCGCCCAAGCCGTGACGGGCAGCAAAGTCAATGTAGCGCTTGGTATTGGCTGTGGTGGCGCCGTGGCGGTCACCCTGGGACCAGGTCCAGCGCTGTTTCTGCAACGCCCACCAGATGCCCACATACTTGGTCGGCTTGATCCATGAGGTGTCCTCGATTTTGCACGGCTCATTCAGGTTCAACGCCATGCGTGAGAGCAGGATGTCGGCTGCCTTGCGGCCGATAATGATGGCACGCCAGGGCGACACGCGGGTATCCCCCACCCTGACCTTGTCTCCATTCTGCCAGGGCACCAGGTCGGCCTTGAGCGTCATTCCCTCGTGAGAGAAATTCATCGTCGAGTAGTCGGTCAGGTTGGCGTCCATGATAGCCATGTACAGCGAGTCGTTCACCTCAAGTGCCACGGGACCCGACATATTACCCTTCTTGCTCACGGGCTCGCGGGTATAGATACCCTCATAATAGGGGGTCAGTGCGGGTATCGACCACGCCGCAGCATCGGTGGGCAAGGCAAACTCAGTCACCTCATCCATGATGACAAAGTCCTGCAAGCCATGCTGACGCGGGAACTCGTAGCGGAATGCAACGCCATCGTCAAATGCACGAAACACCACGTCGATGTGACGCTTCATGCCTCCCTTTTCCTGCAAGGTAGCCCTCAGTTCATTGTAATGGTTGCGCACTTGAGCATCCTCACCCCAGGGCTGGCTCCATGTCTCATCAAGCGACGCTCGCACGGTCTTGCCCATCTTGAAGTTGTTCCTCAACTCGCCGTCCTTGAGAACCAGCCCCAACTGCGAGCGGCCAATAATCAATTCATGGCCTCGGTTCACTTGATACCAAGCCTTGCCTTCGTCCACTCCCAGGGTCACCGTCAGCGACCCATTTGGGGAACTTACCTTCACATCCTTGGCAAGCATCAAGACATTGGCGCTCAGGCACATCAAGGCTAAAAACAAAATCTTCTTCATATTCGTTTATCTATCAGTAGTTTATAGGTTAGAATCTATTAATCGCACCCGCGCCTCAAAGTTGTCCTTATCCAGGGCGCGGGCCTTGAGTTTGGAACGGTAGGTGTAGATCGTTGTCAAGCTGGCACGCAGGATGGCTGCAATGCTCTGGTTGTCGGTGATACCGATGCGGATGAGCGCCAGCACGCGCGATTCGGTCGTCAGGCGCTTACCCTGTTTGACCTCGATCTTGCCGTCCTCCTGGAGTAACTTGTTCACCTCATCGACAAAGGTTGGGTAAATGTTCAAGAACGCGTTATCAAAGTTCTCGTAGAACAACTGGGCGTTCTCGTTGCCGAAGTGGGTGCTCTTCAACGCCCGAGCCAACTCCTCGGTTTTGCGGTCGCGATACAGGCGATACATGGACTTGCGCTGCTCCTCGCCGCGATCGATAAAGCGGCTTGACAAGGTCAGGAATCGGGCGATATACTCCTCTTTCAATTTCTCGCGCTCGCGCAGCAGGCCGTTGGTCTCGTGCAGTTGCTCGACGGTGTCGCCCAGCTGGGCATTGACCTGCCGCAGTTGCTCGTTGATGGCGCGCTTCTCTTCATTCAAGCGGCGATAACGCTTGAGCAGCTGGTAGATAGCGATGACTCCGACCACCAGCAGCAAAGCAATGACCGAGATAATGCCCAGCAGCCACATCATCTTGTGGCGCCCCTGCTCCTGCTTGGTTTGGTAGGCAGTGAGAATCTTGGGCACGATGCGTGAAGCCTGGATGTTGCGCAGGCGTGTACCGTAGAAGTTGGCATCGTCCACCGCCACGTGCATGTAACGATAGGCGCGGTCAATGTCGCCCTCGTCAAACAGGCGGTCGGCAATCGCCCTCAACGACGTGTTCTCGCGGATGCAGCCTTCCAAATCACTCTCGGCGCTCTTGATGAGGTATTGCATCTGCTGTTCCTTGTCCCCCAACTGGGAATAGTAAAACGACATGGTACTCGTGATGATGGAGTACATGCGCTCGCCACAATGGTAGTTTTCCGCCAACTTGGACAACAAGTCGATGGCACGCTGGTACTGATTGCTATCGGCATAGCACTCTGCCTGCGTGATCTGGTAGTTGATATTGTCATGAGGGATATTGACCGCTGTCGCACTCCGGCGCACTTGTATCAGCTGTTGCACATACTCCTCGGCATATTGTGTACCCTGCATGTACTCGGCCTGGTAGATGAGCAGGTCGGTGAGGGTGCGGTGATACACCACGAGTTGGCTGGGCGTGAGACGTGTAGTGTCTATTTGACTCAACGTCGAGCGGGCCTTATCCATCAGGCAGGCGGTAGAGAGGATATGAGCCAGGTTCAGGCGGCTCTCGTTCAATAGCGCCTCGTCACCCATCGACTGGGCCAGACGAATGCACTGACTCACATAGGCGTAGGCCGAATCATACTGGTAAGCCGAGTATTCCTCATAAAGCCTTCTCAGGGCGGCATAGCGTCCGGCAGCGGCTGTTTCCTTGTTCAGATCGGCTTTCAGCTGGGACAGGCGGGCCTCCTTGGCCGCGACAATCTGTGGTTGAGCGGCAATCAAGCTGTCCAGCCGCTGGAACGCTTCTTGAGAGACCGCGCCCCATGCACACAGGGTCCACACTGTAGTCATGCAGCACAGCAGTACCCCTCGCCAGAATCTGTCAAGCGTAACCATATTCCCAGACAAACTTATCACATTCAAATCAGCTCAATAGCAAGTCAATCAATGCTGTCACGTCACCGATCGAGACCTCGCCGTCATGGTTGAGGTCGGCGCGCTCAACAACACTGCCATCAATGGCCGAACTGAGCAGGATGTCAATCAGTGCCGTCACGTCGCCTATCGTCACTTCTCCATCAAGATTGATGTCACCAACGAGCACGTCACTGGCAGGTTCGCCCTTGTAATACACCTTATAACCTCCTGCGGGCACGCTGAAGCTCTGTGTCGCGTTCAGTGTCACGGGAGTAGCTGTCAGTCCTGCAGCAATGTTGTCCACATCGATGGCCAGCTTCCACTCGCCCGCCTCGATGCCCGACACCACGGTATTGACCGCGCTGCTGCCCAGGTTCAAGACCACGAGAGCCGTCTGGTTGTTGTGATGGCGGGTAAAGGCCATCAAGTTGTTATTGCCCGTGGTGAGGAAACTCACCTCGCTGGCACGGTCGCCATTGTCGATCAGGGCATCACAGCTGTGCTTGAGCGCCGTGAGGGCCTTGACGGTGTTCTGCATCTTGCTATCGACGGTATTCCAGTTGATAGGTGTGCGGTTGAAGTAGTCCAGTTTCCTGTTGATCAGGTAGCCCGTCTCCTGGCCATTATAGATCAGTGGCATGCCATAGAGGGTAAACGTCAGCACCGTGAAGGCATACACATTGTTACCGTATTGCGTATTCATCGAGCTATTGTAATTCTGGTCGTGGTTAGTGAGATAGACCATGCGGCTGATATCGATGAAGCGCAGGTCGCTCACCAGATTGCGGCACTGGTTGAGCACGCCCGTGGGATTGGTCTTGTTATTGACAAGCCCACTCTGGAATCCCCATGCGTAGTCGTAGTCCCAGCCACAGCCCAGCAGTCGCTGCACACTGTTGGCCATGTCGCCCTCGCCCAGCATTGTGATGGTCTTACCGGGTTTGTACTCCTTCAACGCCTTGATGGCGCGGGTCCAGAACTCGGTGGGAATGGTGTTGCTGCTGATGTAGTCACAGCGGTAGCCATCGATGTCCACCTGGTCAATCCAGTACTGCATTGCCTCGATCATGGCCAACTGGGTTGCCTCCTTGCTGTAGTCGAGCTGATAAACGTCGCCATAGCCGTTGGGGCTGGTGAGCGTCGAGTTATAGTAATCGCGATGCTCGGTAATCCACACGTTGTCCTTGGCGGTATGGTTGGCAACCCAGTCGAGCCACACCTGCATCCCGCGCTCGTGGGCTGCGGTGACAAAGGCCTTCAGGTCGGCAATGGTGCCAAAGTCGCTGTTCACGGCGTGATAGTCTCGCGGAGCATAGGGGCTGCCCAGTGAGCCGATGCGGCCAAGCACGCCACGGGGATGAATCGGCATGAGCCAGATGATGTCGATGCCTAAATCCTTCAGGTAGTCCAGGCGCTGTTGCGCTGCGGCAAGGGTGCCCTGGCTGGTGAAGTTGTACAGGTCAAGCTGATAAATGACATGCTGGTTGGGGACAAAGGTGCTCTCGCCTGCCCCGATCAACTTGGTCAACTGACCCATCACGTAGTAGCCATGGTTGGTGAACGAGCCGTCCACGCGGCCCGACTCGCTATTCCATGTGAAAATCAAGCCCGTCGGGGTCGTAAGCGTGCCCGTATAGGTCCACTTATAAATCTTGTTGCCACTGGGGGTGTCTCCCATGTAGGTCATCGCGGGACCAGGCCAGGAAGTGCCCACATAGTCACGGCCATCGGTATTACCGGCCCACACCCAGATTTTGGGCGCGTCATTCACCGTTCCATTGGCCTCAAAGAACACACACACCTCGTTGTCGCTCGACAGTGACGGTTCATAAACAGCCGCCAGCGATGTCAATACCACAACCATCAATAGAGAAAATGTCAATAATAATCGTCTCATTGCAGTGAAATTTGGTTTTTATTGTTGGATTTTTTCACAAAGGTAATCATAAAAACCGCACCACACTCCTCATCAAACCCGAAATCTAAACACACCGACAACACAAACAACTGAAATCCATTAATTTAAACAAAACGGCAATACAAAAAATCTAACTGTTTTTCCAGCTTCAATACCAGCTAAATCACCACATTTTAAGGATGAAGTTCCACAACTCCACCCAACTCAATATCGCCACCACTCCTTGAACAGGTCCTCCTGCAAGTCATGGGAGTCCAGACCCCCCGACAGTGCCAACGTGTTTCGTGGCTCAGTCACAACATCACCAGCATCCAAGTCATGGATGGCTAAAAATAATGCTGATTTCCGGCATGAATGATGGGAGGTATTACAGATTTTTATTATCTTTGCAGATTATAACCCATTCGGCCCCCTATTGCAAGGCTGGAATGATAAAGCATCACGGCTATATGAACAGATTTGTACAACTCATCCCCAAGCAGAGCGCAAAGTACGGCGAACGCGAGGCGCTTCGCTTCCGTGAATATGACACGCAAGTGTGGTCGTCTATCACTTGGAACGGATTTTCAGAACTGATTGACCGCGCAGCAGGCGCTTTACTCATGGGCGGCGTTGAACCACAAGGTCGCGTCTGCCTTTTCACACAGAATTGCCCTGAGGTATTGATCACACACTTCGGCGCTTTCTATAATCGCGCAGTTCCCGTACCCATCTATGCAACAAGCAGTCGCGACGAGGTGGCCTATATCATCAAGGACTCTGGCGCAACAATCCTGTTCACGGGTGACCAGGGGCAGTATGACATTGCCCGCCAAGTCATCGGCGAGTGCCCCACTCTCAAGTTCATCGTCACGTTAAACCCCAGTGTGAAGCGAGGTGCCGACGACAAATCGACGTTGACTTGGGAAGAATTCCTCTCTACAGGAGACAAACTGGGCAAGGAAGTACTCACCGAGCTCAATAGCCGCAAGCAGGCGGGCTTAGACACCGACACAATGTACCTGATCTACACGTCGGGCACAACCGGTGTCCCCAAGGGCGTGATGCTCACCCACAGCAATATGAGCGCCGCGATGGATGCCCACATCGAACGCTTTGACACCATCATTGACGACAAGACCGACGTGTCGTTGAGTTTTCTCCCTTTCAGTCACGTGTTTGAACTGGGTTGGACGATGGTGTGCCTCTGCACTGGCATCCGTGTGGCCATCAACTATAACCCCAAGGAGATACAACGCTCCGTCAAGGAAGTACAGCCCAACTACATGTGCAGCGTGCCGCGCTTCTGGGAAAAGGTCTATACCGCTATCAATGATAACCTGGCTGCCGCTAAGCCCGTAGTGCGCATGATGGTCAAGCAGGCGATACGTGTGGGCAAGACAAGAAACATGAAGTATGCCCGCATGGGCAAGAAAGCCCCTGCGGTCATTGAGAAACAATACCAGTACTTCGAGAAGAAAGTCTATAGCAAGCTGCGTGGTGCCATCGGCGTGACCGAGGGCAAGCTGTTCCCCACTGCCGGAGCGATGCTAAGCGACAACATCACCGAGTTCCTGCATGCCGTGGGCATCAACATCTGCATCGGATACGGCTTGAGCGAGACCAATGCTTCGGTAAGTTTCTTTACCGAGCCCGGCTGGACGTTAGGAACGGTAGGAATGCCCATCTCGAACATTCAGGTCAAGATAGGCGACCAAAACGAGATTCTGGTCAAGGGACCCACTGTAATGAAGGGATACTTCAACAAGCCCGAGGAGACAGCCAAGGCTATCGATGCCGAGGGATGGTTCCACACTGGCGACTGTGGAGAGATGGCTCCGACAGGCGAAATCATTCTAACCGAACGCCTCAAGGACCTGTACAAGACCAGCAACGGCAAGTACATTGCTCCCCAAGTGCTGGAGACGATGCTGGGACAAGACAAGTATATCGAGCAGGTAGCCATCATCGGCGATGGACGCAAGTACGTGTCAGCTCTGATTGTACCCGACTTTGAGGAGCTCAAGGCCTATGCCGACAAGAAGCACATCGAGCACCACACCATCGAGGATCTGGTCAACAACAGCGACATACGCAAGATGATCGAGGCGCGCATCAATGACTACCAGAAGGGGCTTGCCAACTATGAACAGATCAAGCGCTTCGTGCTGCTGCCCAAGGCATTCACCATGGAGAGTGGCGAACTAACCAACACATTGAAGATCCGTCGCGCAGTGATCAACAAACGCTACAGACCGCTGATCGACGCGATGTATGCCGCCGACTACCGCAAGAAGAAGAAAGAGGACAGCAAGGAATGACGCCCACAGTGTTGATGTGGACACATGCTGCTTGCGACTATCAATGACAGACAACGACAACAATTCATAAATGATTACACAAGAACAACTCAAGGATTTACAACAACGCAAGGACGACCTGAAGCGCTATCTGGACATCGATGGCAAGAAAATCGAGGTCGAGGAAGAGGAACTGCGAACCCACGTGCCCGACTTCTGGCAGGACCAGAAAGCCGCCGAGGCACAAATGAAGAAAATCAAGGCCCTGCGCAACTGGATCAACGGTTGCGAGGAGGTGGAACTCGCTGTTGACGAAGTGGCTACCGGATTTGACTTTGTCAAGGAAGGCCTGGTCGAGGAAAGCGAGATTGACGAGCTGTATAGCAAAGCTCTCGGACTACTCGAAAAATTGGAATTGCGCAACATGCTGCGCCACGACGAGGACAAGATGGACGCCATCCTTAAGATCAACTCTGGCGCTGGCGGTACCGAAAGCCAGGACTGGGCCTCGATGCTGATGCGCATGTACCTGCGCTGGTGTGAGCGCCACGGTTACAAGACGGCAATCGAGCACATCATCGACGGTGACGAGGCTGGCATCAAGAGCGTGACCATCAGCATCGAGGGTGACTTTGCCTACGGGTACCTCAAGAGCGAGAACGGCGTGCACCGCCTGGTGCGCGTATCGCCCTACAATGCTCAGGGCAAGCGCATGACGTCATTTGCCTCGGTATTCGTGACCCCACTGGTCGATGACACCATCGAGATCACCCTTGACCCTGCAAGGATTTCGTGGGACACTTTCCGCAGTGGCGGTGCAGGTGGCCAGAACGTGAACAAGGTGGAATCGGGTGTACGTGTGCGCTACCAGTACAAGGACCCCTACACTGGCGAGGAGGAGGAAATCCTTGTCGAGAACACCGAGACCCGTGACCAGCCCAAGAATCGCGAAAACGCCTTGCGCAACCTGCGTTCAATCCTTTACAACAAGGAGCTGGAACACCGTCGCGAAGAACAACGCAAGGTGGAGGACAGCAAGAAAAAAATCGAATGGGGCAGCCAGATACGTAGTTACGTGTTTGACGACCGCCGTGTGAAGGATCACCGCACCAACCACCAGACCAGCGACGTGGGCGGCGTGATGGATGGCGACCTGGACGACTTCATCAAGGCCTACCTGATGGAATTTGCCGAGGCATAATTTCAGGCTTAATATTTCAGGTTTTACGGGGGCTTTGGCATGAAGAGGTGAACCGACGAGTTATAAAAAACATTAATTATCCAGCAACAAGATAGATGAACGAGAAATTTACTATTGTCAAGGTGAGTGGCAAGATTGTCGAGAAAGCCGATGAATTGCGCACCTTTGTCAAGGCGTTTGCCGGCATCAGGGGCAAGAAGATGCTCATCTTCAGCGGCAATATGATGGCTCAAGAAATTGGCAACAAATTGGGCATCAAGACCAAGCTCATCGATGACCGTCCAGTTGTCGATGCAGGTACCCTCAAGTTGCTCACCATGGTTTATGGTGGATTAGTGAGCCGCTTGTTTGTTTCTCTATTGCAAGGCAACAAGGTGAATGCACTGGGCGTCACCGGGGCCGACATGAATTTGGTCACCAGCGCCAAGCTGCCTAACAGCAAGCTGGGAGAAACGGGACAAGTGCGACACGTCAACACTGCAACCTTAGCCCAACTGCTCGATGGCGGAATCGTGCCAGTACTCGCACCCATCACCCATGATGGACGAGGCAACCTCCTGTTTAATGAGACCGATGCCCTGGCCGCCGAGATTGCACGTGCACTGGCACTCAGATTCGACATCACTCTCATCTACTGCTTTGAGAAAAAGGGCGTGCTACTCAACCCTAATGATCCCGACAGCGTGGTCGCCAACCTGCGCCGAACGCAGTACAAGACATTACGCGACATGGACATCATCAATGACTGGTTTGTCAACAAGCTTGACAATGCTTTCACAGCAATCGACCATGGCGTGAAAGAAGTCATCATCACCAGCCCTGCGCAATTGGGCAAGACCGACAAGGGAACCCACATCAAGGGGCAAGGCTCTTGAGTTGGCACGGGATTTGCACCGTTTAACACAAGAAACAAGATAACTAACAACTAACGATTAATAATTAATAACTGAAATGAAGGTTGCGATTGTTGGCGCCAGTGGCGCTGTGGGACAGGAATTTATGCGTGTCCTCGATGAACAAAATTTCCCTGTTACTGAACTTGTGCTATTCGGCTCGGAACGCAGTGCTGGACGCATTTTCACCTTCCGTGGCAAGGACCACGTGGTCAAGCTCTTGCAGCACAACGATGACTTCAAGGACATCGATATCGCCTTTGTAGCCATGGGAGCTGGACCGGCCCGCGAGTTTGCGCCCACGATCACCAAGCACGGCTGTATCATGATTGACAACAGCAGCGCCTTCCGCATGGACGACGATGTGCCTCTGGTAGTCCCCGAGGTCAATGGCGAGGATGCCCTGAACACCCCGCGCAACATCATTGCCAATCCCAACTGCTCGACCATCATCATGGTCGTTGCACTCAAGCCCCTTGACGACCTGTCTCACATCAAGAATGTGCAGGTGGCAACCTATCAGGCCGCCAGCGGCGCAGGCATGGAGGCTATGTATGAACTCGCGCTGCAGACGAGCGAAATCGCCGTCGGCAAGGAGGAATTGACCGTGCGCCATTTCCAGCACGAGTTGGCCTACAACGTGATTCCCCACATCGACATCTTCCAGGACAATGACTACACCCGTGAGGAGATGAAAATGGTCAAGGAAACCTGCAAGATCATGCACAGCGACATTCGTGTGAGCGCAACTTGCGTGCGCGTGCCCGTCATGCGCGCCCACAGCGAGGCCGTGTGGATCGAGTGTGAGAAGCCCATCACTCCCGAAGAGGCCCGCGCTGCCCTCCAACTCGCTCCTGGCGTTGTCGTCGTCGATGACCCGCGCAGCAACCGCTACCCCATGCCCATCGACTGCTCGGGAAAGGATCCCGTCTATGTGGGACGCATCCGAGTCGATACCAGCAGCGACAACGGCCTGACCTTCTGGCTGTGCGGTGACCAGATCAAGAAAGGCGCCGCCCTCAACGCCGTGCAGATCGGCCAGTACCTCATCGCCCACCGCAAGAAGTAAACCCCGACCGTCAACACTATTAATTCCAGCTATTTATGAACAAGCAACCAACTACTCTGCAAACCGCCGTTGGCATATCCATCATCGGCTTAATCGTCCTCATCGTCATCGCCGCCATCATGTTTGGATACCCAAGATACAAGGTATGGCAGCAAGAGATGGACGGTAAGGCTGAGTTTGCCAAGGCAGAACAGAACCGTAAAATCAAGATTGAGGAGGCCAAGGCCAACCTTGAAGCCGAGAAACTGAACGCCCAAGCCGAGATCGAGCGAGCCAAGGGCGCCGCCAAGGCCATCGAGATCGAGAACGGCAGCATCACCCCCACCTACATCCAGTACCTGTGGGTGCGCCAGCAAGCCGACCTGGGCGACAAGACCGTCATCTACATCCCCACCGAGGGCAACCTGCCCATCCTGGAGGCTGGACGAACAGCCGGCAATAAGTAAAGAATCTCATAATTACTCTTGTGAAAAGCCTCCCTGCTCACTAAATATGGTGAAGCAGGGAGGCTTTTTTTCATATTATTAGGGTATTTTCCAGTATGTGTACAAGGCTTACTTTTGCACACGTCAAAATATACATACATTATATCTATGAAATATACATACATTATATCTATGAATAGAAATATACTGATTTCATCACTGACGTGCCTTGTGATGGGCACCACAACCATCAATGCCGACAACCTGCTGGAGAAGAAGCAGGCCGACGGCGAGCAACAGCCCACAACCGAACAGGCCGAAACGGCCAAGCACCGCCTGACCATCGGCGGCTATGGCGAGGCAGTTGCCAGCCGCATGTTCTATAGCAACAACTACAAGCGCTACACCAGCGCCGACCTCTACAAGAATGACAAGAGCTTCGGCCAGTTCGACCTGCCCCATGTGGTCGTCTATCTGGGCTACGACTTTGGCAAGGGATGGTCGATGGGAACCGAGATCGAATTTGAGCACGGCGGCACCGAGAGCGCTGTCGAGATCGAGGAAGAAGAGACCGGCGAATATGAATCGGAGGTCGAGCGCGGCGGCGAGGTCGCCCTGGAACAATTCTGGTTGCAGAAGTCTTTCTCGCGGGGTCTCAACCTGCGCCTGGGTCACATGGTAGTCCCAGTGGGCGGCACCAATAATTCTCACATGCCCACCGAGTTCTTTACTGTCTATCGTCCCGAGGGCGAGAACACCATCATGCCGTGCACGTGGCACGAGACGGGCGTTAGCCTGTGGGGCCATGTAGCCGACTGGCGCTACGAGGCCATGTTCATCGCCGGACTTGATGCAGACCGTTTTGGCAACAAGGGCTGGATACATGACGGTGCCGGAAGCCCCTACGAGTTCAAGATGGCTACAACATACGCTGGCGCGGTGCGCATCGACAACTACAGCATCAAGGGCCTGCGCCCTTTTTGCGACTGAGCCCAGCTATGCTTGACCTCCCACGCCAGCACCTCCGCCGAACATCGACAAAAAAAGATGCAATCAACTGATTACTCAGTGATTGCATCTCTCTTTCAGTGATCCCTACAGGATTCAAAATATAGAATTCTATGAAATTTAAAAATACTCAAAACACAATGATTATCAACACATTATGAAAGTTAATAATTCTAAATAGTATTATAAAATTCCATTCAAATGCATTTTGGTGGGGCAATTTTTAGTAATTTTGCCCCACGCATTTAACAAGATGATGGCATGGAAAGAATAACGATTTTGCTCAAATCGAAGAAAAAGAGCGGGAACATAAAGATACGTTTCCGGTTACGTGATGGGCGCGATGTAGACATCACCCATCGCACCAGTATTGTAGCCGACATAGCATTACTCCGCAAGCAATTTACCGAGGATGGAACGTTGAAACCTCGTGTCTCAGTGTACGACCAGGAACTGTTGACAGCGATAACGGAACGGAAAGACGCGATGCGCGAGGCTTACCATAGTATGAGGGAGAATGGCCTTATGCTCACATCGGAGGTGTTGACGAGGGAGGTAGAGCGTATTTTGATCGCAAAAGGCAATTCTACCAAGAAATCTCAACCAATTCTGGCAAGAAGGATGTCAGACGTTTTCTCAGAATGGATTAACGGACAATATGAGAGCGGAGTCTTTGGAATGGGGAGGAAAAAACATTATGAAGTTTTGCAGAGGGAACTTTGCCGCTTCCTCAAGATGAGACGAATGAATGACATCACTGTCAAGGAATTCGACGCCTCGATATTGCAAAAATTCTCCACATGGCTCCGGGATGAATGGCTATTTGTCGAAAAATATCCAAAACTCTATAAGAGTTTGGATGATAGACGCATACCCAGTGAACCCAGAAGCGGCAACACCATTGCAGCCAAAATGAAGCTATTGAGGAGCTTCTTCAGGGCCCAGGAGTTTATTGGCGAAGTGGCGAAAACGCCCTTCAATATGATGGATGGTAGCCGTCGTAAGGCAATGATGCGTGAAAAGTATGATACACCAGTGTCACTTACCAAAGAGGAGCTGAAGAAGATCATCGGGGCGGATGTTCCTCAGTTGATGTCAGAGGTACGCGACATCTTCGTCCTGCATTGTTACATTGGTTGCAGGGTGAATGACCTGAAGATGATGACGTGGGATAATGTGGCCGTGGCAGATGGTGTGCCTTACATCCACTATATGCCACAAAAGACAGCACTCCAGCAGGAAGATGAATTGGCTACGCCATTGATGCGGACTGCTTTGGAGATTCTGAAAAAATATGATTTCAAGTTCCCCCTCTTGAGAAACCTCTGGGGTAAAGACGGCTACAACCATAAAATTAAGAAGTTGCTAGAACATTGCGATGTCAATCGAAAAAGTCCTGTTCGAGACATTGAGACTGGGATGACCAAATATGTGCCCATCTATGAACTGGCATCCACCAAACTGGCAAGAAAGACTTTTGTCAATCTGATGGCCTCATGCCAGGTGGATTTGTATGCTGCTGGACTTCACAAGCGCGGCAGCGATGCAGTGGAGAGGTATGCGCATATAGACTTAAAAGAACGCTTTCGGCTTATGTGTTTCGCCTTTGGCGAACCCGTGTATGAGGTGGATGACAATTTGGCCATTATCGAGCGAGAAACAGTCGACAAGGTGCAAGCGATCCTTGACGGGCTGAATGGTGACGAGATAGAAAGGCTTTTGGAAATGCTTAAGGAAAAGAGATCAGACTAAAAGAGTGGCAATATGATATAGTTGACGTTGTGTTGAAGTCTATAGGACTCATAATCTGGTGGTCGCAGATTTAAGCCTTATCTGGTTTGCTCAGAAAATCAAGCACTTATAAGTACAAGCATTTAGCAAGTGCATTATTTGTTCGCAAAACATTCTTCACCATAATCTAGTAATATCATTAATACCAGTAAACTCCTTTCTCATTAGGCGAAAACAACTATTGGCATTTCTGTTTTTATCGATTTGTTTATCCACTATTATCCAACGACCTTCTTCTCTGCCACCTTCACGGATTATAATTCTTTGTTCTTGAAGATACTCTAAGTCTCGCTTGATGGTTCTTGTCGTAACACCCATTAGCGTCCACTAAAAAATGACAGATTTTGTTTTAATTTTCTAGAAATCAACGATTTACATTTAGTTTTAGACCGAACGGATTTGAAATCACAAATCAATTGATACTGAGTGACTTGATTAAAAATAGGATTGATTTTGAGCCTTTTATAGAATCCAATTATTGACAATATATCTAATTCGAATTTTTAGTGGACAGCAGTGCGTAACACCAGTCTTTAGTGACATTTCGTTTGTTGTCACAAAAGCATCTTCTTCTGTCAGTTGCAGAATAAACTTCTGTCTTTCAGACAGCTGTTTGGTGACATCTTTGGTGCCACCTTGAGTGCCACCTTTGGTGTCACCCTGAGTATCACCTTGAGTATCACCTTGAGTATCACTCTTTGTAGGTCTTATAAAAGTGACTACAACAAAACACTGTGGATAGACCATGTTGGTGCCGTAACACCTCGTTTCTAACAAACCCCCATGATGCGTTTCACGCCCAAGCCCCGGTTCTCTATATAAGTTGTGCTATACAGAACATTGGCAATAAGCGGATTGTATGGATATGATATGAGAGGCTTGTGGATGTTCCCAGGCATGATCTGTGGGGACAAGATACCAGGATTCTCGATCTCAATGCGGTCATCGCAGATGGCGATACCTATTGTCAGATTATACCGCTCATATTGACGATGACAAAGTGCATTCAATACGGCTTCACGGTATCATGCCTCTCCCGTCAAGCAGCGGAGCCAACGTGTCAAATATGAAGCTAGGAGAGATCGCCACCCGGGCGTTTCTCTCCTTGCCGCTGAAAAAAGCCTCGGAACGCTATTGCTCCTAGGCCATGACAAAATTAAAAAATCATTCCGTTGCTACGGGAATGAGGTATCCTATTGATCAAACACACTCGGAATATCCTCTGCAACTCCAGCGGGACAGATGTAATAATGCTCGTATAAAGGAACATCTTTATAATGATGTAAGAGATTATACTCCGCAACCTCACGTGATTTGAATGTCGCACAACAGTAGTCGTGACCATCTGCTTCTACGCATCTGATTTCGTATTCCTGATCATTTTTCATATTTCGTACATTTCTGAAGTTCCGCCAAGCGGTTTTCAAGTTCTTTTTTCTCTTTATTGGCTTCACTCAACAGGTGCTGACATTCATCGTGCTGCTGGATGACATCTTTGAGTCTGCTACTGAGGATTTCATGCTTTGCTTCAAGCCCCTCTATTTTTTTGTCTCTTGATTCAACGGACAGCCGGAGCGTCTTGACTAACTCTTTAAGTTTTGCGATTTGGGCATCATGTTCTGATTTGTTTGATTGGTCTTTTAGTTCCTGTTGGAGTTGGTCGATACGACTTTTGTATTTCTCCAATTCTTCTTTGAGTGCTCTTCTCTCAAACTTGAGACCATCGACTTCTAGCTTGCTGTCCTCGAGCATTTTCATGAGGTCTTTCGTAACCTTGCTCAGACGGCCTGATTTGCCTTCAAGTTTAGCATTTTCTGACGTGAGCTGTTTCTTAAGTTTCATAAACCCCTCGATGTCACCTTTGAGTCCTGCTATCTGCTTTTCCTTTTTTGCGGTATCGGTCTGTTGGCTTTCAAGCTTGGATTTTGCCTCAGCCAATTCGGCTTCTCTCTGCTTGATCGTTATTTCGAGTTCTTTAATTAGGGCTTCAAGATGGTCGCTTTTGGATTGTAAGTTGGCTTTTTCACTCTCTAAAGAATCAAGGGCATGTTGCTTGGCCTCATGATCTTGTTTCAACTGGTCTATTTCCCTTGCAGCATTAGATAGATCAGCTTTTGATGCTTCAATTTGCTGTAGCAGGTCGGAAATTTGAGCCTCTTTAGCCGCTACTACGGCATCAAATTGGTTTTTATGCTTATTGGCAGCATCGAGCAAGGCAAGTGAGGCGCGTTGCTCACTTGCTAAGTCATCAATATCGATTTTGAAGAGTTTCTTCAAAATCCATCTGCCTAAAGCACTATGTTCTGAATCTATTGGCATTTTTCTTTATTTCAATTTATCGAAGTTATCGTTGCGGTCAGGATGGAAGAAATGCATGTATTCATCGATAGTGATACCTACTTCGGCGGTAGCATCCTCGATGGATTTCTTTATGATTTGGAAAGCGAATTTGGCTTGCCAATATTTGCCTTCTTCTGGGTCGTCAATCAAGAGATCCCATGCGGTGCCCTCGTCGCCGTTGTACGGATGTATGATTTCTCTTGCAGCGGAATGCTTTGCCACCTGCTTGAGGTGGTCGCCTTTGCGGCCACGATCAAGATTGTGGTCAAGGTCATTGCACTTCACATTGATGGCAATGGGGTTGTGTGACCGAGCTATGCGTTCCACATAATCCATATAATTGGAGCCGTTCTTGTGAGTGAGCAGGCGCAGCGCGTCAACGACCTCTTGAGAGATACCTGCAGCCAGCAGGTCTTCAAACGTGTAGTCAGTGTCTTCGACCACATCGTGAAGCATACCAGCGGCAATCTCGTTCTCATTGCTTCCTTTCATAGCGACAGTGAGCGGGTGCAATATCACTGGCTTACCATCAAGATCACGTTGCCCCTTGTGGGCTTTCAGCGCAATTTCCAGCGCAATCTCTATCTGTGACAATGGCTGCGTGTTTTCTGATTCTTTCATAGGCAAATCGATTCAGTCTTCCACATTATCATCAACAACATTGTTGTTCAATGGAACTAATTCAAGTTCAAGGATTGACGGGTCAATACCCAATTCCTTGAAGATATAGAGCAGCACGTTGCGTTTTGAACGAGTGTCGTTAGATGCCCAAACATGACAATTCTCCACTACTGGTGCTGTGTAGTCTTTAGCAGACGAATGTAAGTAATTGTCTTTTGTTGCCAAATACAGCATCTCTGTGGGATAATCGTTGAATATCAACTTACATACCTCCAAGAGCATCATCTTCCACGACCAAACCTCGTGTTTCACTCCGTTATAACGGAATGCGGTAATAGTCCTTCCTTTCAGATCGGTGTCATCATCGTCGATTGAGACCACCTCAACCTCTCTTTCCAAAGGAACATACTTCGTTGTTATCATAGGCCAAAGATGCAAGAAGCTTTGAAGAAGAAGTTCACCACGTTCTTTAAGCTCTTTCTCTGTCCATTGCTGATGTAACTTCATATAGTTACTCAATTTAAAAGCCGAGTCTTTATAACCATAGACCGAAATGTTCTTCTCCTCTTTTGTCTCTCGGTCTTTCTTTGTATAGGTATAACCATTCCATTTATCGCTATATGGACGATTGCTATAATCGATGTTATAACCAGTAAGAGTGAGATTTGCAAACGTGTGAAGATACTGTTCTTGTATTCTCTCTGCTTCTGGGCCAAGGTCTTCTTTCCACTGTGGCGTGAGGTGCTGTGGCATGATATGTTCGATAGTAATCTTTCCATCACTAAGTTTTTGAACAATATCCACATCCGCTTCTTTGCTATCGAGGTTTTCCATGCGCTCGAAAAGAAAAGCACGGTAAGAGGAAGGCATTTTGTAAATCTGTCGTTGAGGGAAACTCTCAATGACATATCGGTCGATGGGAAACTCGCCAGTGCCTTGCTTCTTCATGATTATGTATTTCATGACTTCCACATATGGCAATTCCAATGCTTGCCCACGTTTCTTGTGGATGTCATAGATACGCATGATATCGCTATGTAGTAGAGCGAAAGACTTGGTCATGGCATTTGCAGGCCAGTTGCAGATAATTCGACGTGCCCAGTAGTTTTCAACCACATCAAGTACATTATAACGCTGTTGCTCATTCAAGTCGTTCTGATCAGCATAATCAAAAAATGCGAGATAGAAAGGCATGCACACAAACGAACCGATGCTTGCTAGTTGACGCAATTTACGGTTTAAGCGTTCGCTATTAGTCTTGCCCTTGAGTGCCATTTCATAAAATTTGGCATATTTTAGCATGTCTGCAAGTAAGTCATCACGCATTAAGCCCGATTTCTCATCATAGGCCTTGAAGTCGAAATAAAGTTCTTCCAAATTACTAATTACTCTTCTTTTAAGAGTAAGGTAGTCACGGATGAACATTGTTGGCTCGCCATCTGTGAGTTTTTCAATTTTTTGCCAATATTTGTAGTAGTATTGTTCTTGCAGATCCTTTGATTGAGACATCAGCAGGTAGTTACGTACTTTATCCGCCTCTTCCAAATCTTTTCCACAGGAATTTAGGCTTTCAAAGATGAGCTGAGGATTGTCGTTACTATCAAGGCAAATATCAATGATTATAAGTCGCTCAATTGCATCAATCAAGTCCTCAAACACTAAACGATGA
The DNA here is from genome assembly GCA_947165675.1 of uncultured Prevotellaceae bacterium. Taxonomy (GTDB): domain Bacteria; phylum Bacteroidota; class Bacteroidia; order Bacteroidales; family Muribaculaceae; genus Sodaliphilus. The sequence goes on along the minus strand of CAMVBJ010000007.1, from coordinate 6,400 downwards.
CCTTGCCCTACAATAAGGTTGTAGAAAAACAAATAGTTCTTCGTTATTCCAGATTTCTCAGCAGGGACAAACTTTTCTGGGTCATTGGAGAAAAGCGCATCATATGCGATTAAGTCTTCATCAATCGGACGTAGTTTTATCTTTCGTTCCACATGACGACGATATTTGGCATATAGATATTTCTCCTTTGTATCTTTGAGTAATTCCTCATTTTCAATATCCATTTCACCATTCTTGACGGCATTCATAGCTGCAAGAATAAGTATGGAGATTGTTGTGATGCGTTGCTGGCCATCAATAATGAGAAGGTCATTCTCGTGTTCGCTATCTGCCTTGACCGAAACAATGCTTCCAAAGAAGTGACTGCGAATGTTTTCCTTTTGAATCTTTTGAAGGTCAGAAAATAGCCGTTGGCAATGTTTCTGCTGCCATGCATACTTACGTTGGTATAACGGAATTAAGAACAATGCCTTATCGTCCTTGAAGTAGATGTCAAGTTTTGTTGCGTCTCTCATAAATCAAATATGTTTCAATTAATCGATATAATCATTATATTGACAGTCGCAAATTTACAAAATATCCTTGAAATGGGCTTCAATATCGCGCCAAAGTTTCTCGACTTGATATCCTGGAACGGCTGAGTCCAAATATTAAACTGAATTTTAGGTGCAAAATCAAAGATTTTGTTGTATTTTTGCCCTCACCAATTTTTCTATAGTGGGAAAAATACCTGCGACAGACCGAGAAAATGAAGATATAGCAAACTCCTTTGCGGTTATATAGGCTTTGGTCGGCCTGCAGGGACTGCATCGGAGTTTGTTTTTAGATATAGCAAATTCTCATAATATAGATTATGGCGAACATGACTATCCAAGAGCTATCTGAAGAGGACATAAAACTGCGCTATATCACACCTGCTATCCTAGCAAAAGGGTGGTCGGTAGAGGACATCACCATGGAGACAAAGGTGAAACTGACCGATGGCAAAATCAACCTTCGGGGAAACTTCATTGTCCGAGAGAAACCCAAATACGCCGATTATGTTCTGTATTATAACCGCGCAACTCCCATCGCTATTGTTGAGGCTAAAGATGCGACACATTCAGTGTCTCATGGTATGCAACAAGCCAAGGAGTATGCCCACATGATGGATGTCCCCTTTGCCTACAGTTCAAATGGCCTAGGGTTTCAGGAATATGATTTCTTGACAGGCAAGGAACGTTCATTGTCCATGGATGAGTTCCCAACCAAAGAAGAGCTCTATCAACGATTTCTTACTGAGAGCAATGGAGGCGAAGGCCTTAATGAAGTTGAACAACAGATCATAAATCAGCCCTATTGTACCGGCAAAGACATCTTCCCTCCCCGTTATTACCAGCGCAATGCCGTAAACCGTACTGTCCAGGCTGTGGCTCAAGGCCAAAAACGCCTTTTGCTTGTCATGGCAACAGGTACAGGCAAAACGTACACGGCATTTCAGATTGTTTACCGTTTACTCAAGGCTGGCTTAGTCAAGAAAGTGCTTTATCTCGCCGACCGCAATGTACTTGTTGACCAGTCCATCCAGCAAGATTTCAAGCCACTGAATAAGACGATTCATAAAGTCAACTATCAGCAAGACCTAGGTGGTGGCGTTACAGCCTATGAAGTATACTTTGCATTGTATCAGCAGCTCATTGGCCAAGGAGGCAAACAAAATTACAAAGAACTGTTCAAGCCCGAATTCTTTGATTTGGTCATCGTTGATGAGTGCCATCGCGGTAGCGCCAAGGACGACAGCAACTGGCGAGAGATTCTGGAATATTTCACCGATGCTGTTCAACTGGGAATGACGGCCACACCTAAAGAGACCAAATACCAGTCCAGTATCTCCTATTTCAATGAGCCTATCTACACCTATAGCCTAAAAGAAGGTATCGAGGACGGTTTCTTGGCGCCATTTAAGGTGGTAAACATCACAACCAACATTGGTGACGAATGGCGTCCCACCAAAGGTCAGAAGGATATCCACGGTAATGAGATTGAAGACCGCATCTACAATAATACGGACTACGATTATAATATCATTATCGAGGATCGCATCCGGGAAGTGGCTCAGGAAATAACGAGCTATCTGAAGCACACCGACCGCATGGCAAAAACGATTGTGTTCTGTGCCGACGAAGATCATGCTGAGAGGATGCGCATTGCCCTGGTCAATGAGAACTCCGATATGTGCAAAAAGAATCCGGACTACGTTGTCCGCATTACTGGCAGCGATGCATACGGCCAATCAAAGTTGGATTATTTCATATCTGTAGCTTCTCCTACGCCTGTGATAGCAACGACCAGTAAATTACTATCAACTGGCGTTGATTGCAAGATGGTGAAATTGATTGTGCTTGATCAACGCATTAACTCGATGACAGAATTCAAGCAGATTGTGGGACGCGGTACCCGCATCAGGGAGAAAGAGGGCAAAACCCATTTCACCATCATGGACTTCCGCAACATCACCCGCTTGTTTGCCGACCCCGAGTGGGACGGCCCGATTGAAGTTGACGAGAGCTACGCGCCTGGCGCTAAAAAACCATATCCTGAGCCTAAAGAACCAGAGCAACCTCATGAGCCCCCTGTGAAATATGAGAAGCCCATCGTTGACCAGAATGGCTGCAAGGTCTTCATCACGAACAAAGTCGTATCGGTATATGACACCAATGGCAAGCTGCTGCGAACCGAGAGCATAACCGATTACACGAAAAAGAACATCAATGATACTTACGCCAACCTTGACGACTTCATCCATCACTGGAACGCCGCCGAGAAAAAGGAAGAAATCACAAACCTGTTACTGGCGAGTGGTATCAACCTGCAGACTCTGAAGGAGGATGCAGGAATGGCAGACGTTGATGACTTTGACTTCATCTGTCATATCGCTTATGGTCGCAAAGCACTCACACGCAAGGAACGTGCAGACCAAGTAAAGAAACGGGACATCTTCAGCAAATATGGCCCTGAAGCCCGAAAGGTGCTGGAGGCACTGCTGGACAAGTACGCCATTGACGGTATCACTCAACTGGAAAACAAGACTGTCATCTTGAAGTTAGACCCGTTCCGCACCATGGGCTCTCCAGCTAAAATCGCCAAACTTTTTGGCGGCAAGCAGCAGTATATTGATGCGGTAAACGAATTAGAAGACTTGATTTATAGCATAGCATAAACACAATAATATGGCACTCAATAATTTTGTAAAAAACATCCGCAACATCATGCGAAACGATGCAGGTATCAATGGTGATGCCCAACGCATTGAACAAATCGCATGGATGCTGTTCCTAAAGGTATATGACGAGAAAGAGAATGACTGGGAATTTAACGAGGACGATTATGTGTCGTTCATCCCTGAGGAATGCCGTTGGCGCAACTGGGCTCAAGACAATGGTGACGGCAACGCATTGACGGCCGATGCCTTATTGGACTTTGTGAACAACACCCTCTTCCCCACATTGAAGAATCTTGAGGTTACGCCCGAGACTCCTATGCGCAGTGTCATCGTGCGCACCACCTTTGAGGATGCCAATCAATACATGAAGGATGGTGTGTTACTTCGTCAGGTCATCAACGTCATTGACCAATTAGACCTGGGTGACTATGAAGAGAGCCACGCCTTTGGCGAAATCTATGAGACCATCTTGAAAGAGATGCAATCTGCAGGTTCTGCTGGTGAGTTTTATACACCTCGCGCCCTAACAGATTTCATGGCACAGATTATAGACCCCAAAGTGGGTGAGCAAATGGCAGACTTCGCTTGCGGTACGGGTGGCTTCATTACTAGTTGGCTCAAAGCGCTTGATAAAAAGGTCACCAAGGCTGAAGACAAGAAAGCGTATTCGCAGTCGGTTTATGGCATTGAAAAGAAGCAATTCCCCTACATGCTATGCGTTACCAATCTGCTCTTACACGACATTGATGCGCCCATGGTGATGCACGGCAATTCCTTGACTCGTGATGTCCTCAACTACACCGATGATGACAAATTTGATGTGGTTTTGATGAACCCGCCTTATGGTGGCAGCGAAAAGAATGAGGTCAAGCAGCATTTCCCGTCTGACCTTAGCTCCAGCGAAACTGCCGATCTGTTCATGGTACTCATCATGTATCGCTTGGCTAAGAACGGACGTGCTGCCGTCATTCTACCTGATGGCTTCCTGTTTGGTACAGACAATGCCAAGTTGGCCATCAAGCAAAAACTGTTGAGGGAATTCAACCTGCACACCATCATCCGATTGCCAGGCAGTATTTTCTCGCCCTATACCAGTATCGCCACCAACATCCTTTTCTTCAATAACGAGAAAGCTGATGGTGCTGCTGAAGGTTTTTCCACCAAAGAGACTTGGTTCTACCGAATGGATATGCCTGAGGGTTACAAGCATTTCTCAAAGACCAAACCAATGCAACTTGCCCACACCCAGCCCATCATGGATTGGTGGAACGACCGCAAGGAGATTGTTGATGAGGAAGCAGGAGACGAGAAGAGCCGTTGCTTTACTGTAGAGCAGTTGATGGCACTGGATTGCAACTTTGACCAGTGCAAGTTCCCGAAGGACGAGGAAGAGATCCTTCCGCCCAAGGAACTGCTTGAGAATTACTACAAGAAACGTGCCGCTCTCGACCGCGAGATAGACAAGACTCTGGCTGAGATTCAAAAAATATTAGGAATTGACATAAAAGCATTAGACGAACATGAATGATTTGACAGTATCTGATATTGAACGCCAAAATGTTCTAAACAACCATTATGCTATTGAACATATAAAAGATAGTCTTGGTATAGTTGGTATGGAATTTGAAGGAGAATACCGGTTTACCAAAAAGATGGTTGCAGAGTATTATGAAGTCGATGTTTCTACTATAGATAGATATTTAACTATTTATAGTGATGAGCTAAAGCATAATGGTTATGTTTTATGTAAGGGTAAACACCTAAAAGACTTTAAGTTACAATTTGCTCACCTTATTAATGAGGCGAGCAAAACGACACAATTAGGCTTGTTTAACTTCCGAGCATTCTTAAATATAGGAATGTTGTTAACTGAGAGTGAAAAAGCGAAGCAAGTACGTAGTCTTATCTTAGATATAGTCATTGCAACAATTAATGAAAAGGTTGGTGGAGGAACCAAGTATATTAATCGTAGAGATGCTAATTATTTACCTACAGCCCTTAAAGAAGTCAATTATCGTAAACAATTAACATCTGCATTACGAGCATGTGTAGATGGTCATGAAACAAACATGTATTCGCAGGTTACCAACGCCATTTACAAGGCTATTTTTAAAGAAAACGCAAATGAATATAGAGAAGTATTAAGACTTGATAGTAAGGATAATGTTCGCCATACTCTTTATGCAGAAGTCCTACTAGTTATTGCTTCTTTTGAAAATGGTGTTGGAGCAGCTATTAGAGAGAAATACGAGGAACAAGGAAATAAGAAGTTACTGGTAAGTGAAGTTTTAGAACTAATTATACGACTTGCTGAATCTCCAATGCAAAAGCCATATATAGATGATGCTCGAACAAAAATGGCTTCACGAGATTTCGGATTCCGTGATGCTTATCATGGTAATATTGAAGAATATTTAAAGGCTATTACTCCTGATGAGTATGATCGGTTTATTGGTGATAAGTCTATTGATGTTGAGCAACTCTTAGACGAGAATACTGAGGTCTTGAAACGTCTAAAACAAGCTGATGATGAAGAAGATTAGTTATATTGATTATGAAGAGTTGCTATCGATCTACTATAAGATGATAGAGAAAAGTGGTGGCGGCTCTCCTGGCATCATTAAAGAAGGAAATATCCGCGCTGCATTAGAATTTGTTCAAAACGATTCTTATTATCCTACTTTTGTTGAAAAGCTTACATATTTGGTATTTTCATTTTGTTGTGGCCACTGTTTTACAGATGGAAATAAAAGAATCGCTCTAACATTAGGTGCGGCATTCCTTTTGCATAATGGCTATCTTTGGGCAGCAAAAACATTCATGGAACAAATAGAACCATTTGTATATCATGTAGCTGCCTCAAATATAGATAAAGTTCTTTTGCAACGCATTATGGTATGCATTGTTGACAATACCGATTATGATGAGGAACTGAAAATTGATATAGCAAAGGCAATCGGAAAGAATGTGGCAGATATAATATAACGTTATGACGGGAAAGCAACTACGTAACAGCATACTCCAGTGGGCTATACAGGGTAAACTGGTGCCCCAGGATCCCAATGACGAACTGGCATCAGTTCTTCTTGAACGCATTCGGGAAGAAAAGGCTCACCTCGTCAAGGAGAAAAAAATCAAACGAGACAAGAATGAATCAATCATTTACCGTGGCGATGACAATTCCTATTATGAGAAGTT
>CAMVBJ010000006.1 GCA_947165675.1 uncultured Prevotellaceae bacterium | reverse complement strand
CAACGCGCGTGGGAACAGGTAATCTGGCTGGTGTAGCAACGGCGATTGCCGTGGGTGGGCCTGGCGCCGTGTTCTGGATGTGGCTCATTGCGCTCATCGGCTCGGCAACGGCCTTTGTCGAGGCAACACTGGCACAGCTCTACAAGCGCCCGTCAAGCGAGTCATTCATCGGTGGCCCGGCCTATTACATCAGCCGTGGCCTGCACAACAAGTGGATGGCGGGCTTGTTTGCGGTGCTTATCACTTTGACCTTCGGCTTGTCTTACAATTCCATCCAGAGCAATGCCATCTGCGGTGCCTTGAACAAGGCCTTCGGGTTTGACCCGCTGGTAGTGGGAGCCATGATTACGGCCATTGCCCTGTTTATAGCCTTTGGCGGCATTAGGCGCATTGCCCGTGTGAGTAGTGTGCTCGTGCCCTTTATGGCATTTGGTTACTTTATTTTGGCATTGGTGGTAGTGATCATGAACATCGACATGATTCCGCATGTACTCAAACTCATTGTTACCAGTGCTTTCGGCTTGGAGCAGGTGGCTGGCGGTGGGCTGGGTGCTACCATCATGGTGGGCGTGAAACGTGGACTGTTCAGCAACGAGGCTGGCGAGGGCAGTGCTCCTAACGTAGCCGCTACTGCCGACGTCTCCCATCCTGTCAAGCAGGGCCTTATCCAAGCGCTGGGCGTGTTTACCGACACCCTGCTCGTGTGCTCATGCACGGCATTTCTGGTGCTCATCAGCGGCCTTTACACGACCGATGGTCTTGAAGGCATCCAGCTTACCCAGGCCTCGTTGCAGGCCCAAGTGGGTAGTTGGGGCACGATCTTTGTGGCATTAGCGATTATCCTGTTTGCCTTCACCAGTATCATTGGCAATTATTACTATGGCGAGGCCAACATCCGTTTCCTCACCGACAAGAAATGGGCGCTCACGGTGTTCCGTATCCTCTCGGGTGGAGCCTTCGTTTTCCTGGGCGCTGTAGCCAGTTTTGAGTTTGTATGGAGCCTGGGCGACCTGTTCATGGCGCTGGTGACCCTGTGTAACCTCATCGCTCTGGCCTTCCTCAGCAAGTATGCCTTCAAGTTGCTCAACCATTATCGTGATCAGAAACGTCAAGGCGTCAAGAACCCTGAGTTTCATCGCAGTGACCTCCCCGAGATAGCCGATGACCTTGACTGCTGGGAGTGATGATTGAACTGTAAACCGTGGCTCAGTCACGGTCCACATGACATTGAAATTAATAATGAAAGGAATAGTCATAAAAAATACCGGAAGCTGGGTCACCGTGCGTTTTGACGACGGCTCCATTGTTAACTGCAAGATGCGTGGCGTGCTGCGTCTCAAGGGCATGCGTTGCACCAATCCTGTCGCCGTGGGCGACATCGTCCAGGTCGAGAACAAGGACGGGGATGCTCCTGTTGTGGGTGCGATAGAACCACGCAGGAACTACATCATTCGCCGTGCTAGCAACCTGTCGAAGGAGTTTCAGATCATTGCTGCCAATCTGGACCAGGCGGTTCTCGTGGCTACGCTTTTTAACCCCGAAACGAGTACCACGTTTATCGACCGTTTCCTGGCCACAGCCGAGGCTTATCAAGTCCCTGCTGTGCTGGTATTTAACAAGATTGACTTGCTCACGACCGATGAGATGCGTCAGCAATTGAACGACTTCAAGGCTTTGTATGAGCACATCGGTTATCCGGTTGTCACCATGTCGGCGGCATCGGGCGAGGGAACTGAACAGTTGCGTGAAATCTTGTCAGGAAAGATGTCTCTCTTGTCGGGTAATAGCGGGGTGGGCAAGTCATCCATCATCAACTTACTTATACCTGATGCTCACGTGCGTGTGGGAGACGTGAGTCACACCCATCACAAGGGAATGCACACAACTACCTTCAGTGAATTGCTTGACTTGCCAGGTGGTGGTGCGCTCATCGATACCCCGGGAGTAAAGGCCTTTGGCACCATTGACTTTGAACGTGCCGAGGTTGCTCATTATTTCCGCGAAATTTTTAGTGTTTCCAGCAATTGCCGTTTTAACAACTGCACACACACTCATGAGCCAGGCTGTGCCGTTCTCGACGCTGTTGAGCGTGGCGAGATAGCCTATTCGCGCTTTGTGAGTTACTTGAGCATTCTCGATGAGGATCCCAACGACAAATACCGTAAACCGTTTTAAACAGATAACAGTTAATAGTTAACAGTGAACAGATAAAAATAAGAAATAACCATCTCAACTATTAACTGTTCACTATTAACTGTTCATTGTTAACTGTTCACTGTTATTTAGTTCATGACGATGCGTAGTCGCGTATGGGGCTTGAGTGCTGCAATATAGTTGTTGAGCAAGTCCTGGGTCAGGGTGGGGAAGAGATTGTCGTAGCCACCGATGACATCAACGCCCAGGGTACGCATCTGCAGGGCACGTAACCAGTAATCGTTGGTCTTCATGGCCACTTCGTGCTGATGATGGACGCGTTCCTTCATCTTAGTGAATAAGTCCTCGCTCACGCCATTGTAGAAAATGGCACTAACCGCATAGTCGGCGTAGGTGAGCATGCTGTCCCTATCGGCGGTGCTGGTCTCAAACTCATAGTTGATCATCCAACGGTTGTGATAGATGGACAATGAACCGTCGGAGGCGACATCATAGGTGCCGTGTTTCTCGTGACGCAGGTAGGTTATCAGTGCGGTACCTACCGATTCTCCCACAAGATCCATCATGAACTCGTCATCATAGCTATAACTCTTGTCTCCCATGATGCTTACATAGACCGATGACTTGGGGTTGCGCATCGGGACGTCAAAGAAGTTATCGACCTCGCCAGTAGCCATCACGGGACGGTAGTGCGCATTGCTCTCTCGATTGCCGTTATCTGGTAGTGAGGCCAAATATCGTCTGATGAGGGGCCTCACCTGATCAATGTCAAATGCTCCGACAATCGAGAACATGTAATCGCCCGCATTAGCCACGCGTTGGCGGTATAGTTCCAATACTCGGTTGCCATCCAGCCGATCGACTTCCTCGGGCTTCATGTTTCGATACATGGGATTACCTTGATAAATTGTGCTCCCGATGGAGTCGCCGTAGATCATTTTGGGGTTATAGGCGGCTTGAGACAACTGGGAACGGATGCGGTTTTTCACCCCCTGATAGGCTTCCTCATCCAGTGACACATCGGTGAAATACAGGTAACATAACTGCAACAAGGTTTCCAGGTCATCACTGAGGCAGCCTCCATTAAGCTGCTCGTTGGCATCGTTCATGATAAATGAGAGACCCAATTGGCGACCGCTCAACATGCGGTTGAGTTGGTTGATCGTATGTCCTCCCAGTGCGCAACTCTCGATAACCTGGTCCATGAGGCGTACGTTCACGTCAGCCGTGTCACCGTAAGCCCATTCTCCGCCCAAACTGAAGGCGTTAAACAGCACTTCATTGTTCTTGAAGGTCGTAGGCTTTAATCTCACTGTCGCTCCGTTTCTCAAGGTCAGAGTAGTGATGCCTGTTTTCTCCTCATAGGTCTCATTGATTATTGCTCCCATCGGGGGCTCGTTCTCTATCAACTGTTCGTTGGCGACGATGTCTATATAGGGTGATTGTTGTGTGTTCATGATGTGGTTAAAGTGGGCAATAATATCGCGAGACGTGGGATAGAGACTCCTGCCGGTCATGGACTGAGGTCCCGAAATCATCACGCTCACGTTGTCCTTGCCCGTGATGGACCGCAAGTAATCATTCACGTCGTCGAGGGAAACGTGTTGTGCGTCGTCGATGAGCAGTTGCATCTCGGTCATGACACCAGGAATATAGCCGCCGTTCTCAAAGTGATCGATACACTCCTCGACAAAGATACGGCTCTCATGGTTGCCCACCTCCGATTGATCGTCTTTCCATGAGGCAATCTGATTGCGCTTGGCTCGTTCGAGTTCGCCCGTGGTGAATCCATGTTGCATCGCACGCACCACATGGGTGGTGAGGGAATCCAGCCCTTCAAGGGCGTGCCCTTCTTTGACAATCGCGGCAAGGGTGAGTGCCTTGCGGCTGCTGGCAACAAGGAATTGTCGGTCATACACGACTCCGTAGTCCACGGGGGAGCCTTGGGTGCGGACCATCTCGTCGATGCGGGCATTGAGCATTTCTTGTACAAGTCTTGACAACACGTGGTTGTGCAAGTGGGTCATCGTGTTGCGCAATGGCCATGGTGTGGGATCATGTTCAAACATCAGGTAAACCATTGTACCTGTGGCCTCGGGGTCGGTGTGGAGGGCATAATTCACGCCATTGTGATCTGGCACCTGCTTGAGTTTGGCATCAGGTTCGGGGCTGTCACGCTTGGGAATAGGGCTCATGATGCGCTTGATGCTATTCTCCATGCTATCGATATCAATGTCACCCACTATGATGACCGCTTGACGCTGTGGGCAATACCAGCGCTGATAAAAAGAAAGCAATTGCTCTCTGCTGACGTTGCGGATGATAGTCATATCGCCAATGGGGATGCGGTAAGCGTAACGGCTACCAGTTAGCAGGATGGGTAGTGTGTTTTCGTACATACGCATCGTCTGGTCGGCGTGCATGCGCCATTCCTCTTGAATCACACCACGTTCCTCTTCAATGGCTCGGTCGTCAAAGCTGAGTTCCCATGACAAGTCCTTCAACATGAGCAAAACGGTGTCAAGAAATTCGACTCGTTCGGTAGGCACATTGGAGATTTGGAAGCGCGTGTCGTCAAAGCCTGTCGATGCATTGATGTCGCCACCGTAGGACACGCCATTGTTTTGCAGGATATCCACCATCTCGATGCCAGGAAAGTTGCGGGTTCCCTGGAAGGCTATGTGCTCGATCATGTGCGCCAAGCCACGCTCATCCTCCTCCTCGACCAGCGACCCTGTGTTTTGCACCAGCCAGAACTCGGCGCGCCCCTTGGGTTGTTCATTGTGGCGGATGTAATAGGTCATTCCGTTCTCCAACCGCCCTATCCTCAACTCTGGGTCAATCGGCAACTCCTTCTCCCCGCTCCATGCCGATATCACTGTCAGCACAACGAGCACAAAAAACCATCTCCATCTCCTGATATCCATATCTATCACCATTTACCGTGCTTGCGCACGGGAAATTTTTCAAATTAAAATAAAATTATACCTCGTTGACTTTGTTGATTTTTTCTTCAAGAAACTCGTCTATTGGATTTCGCCAGTTGATTTTTTCAATTGTTCCATCTTCATGTCGATGGTACCATTCACTATAGAAACTCTCAGCGCCAAAGTTCATAACCATGCCAAAAGGCTTATGTGTCAGATGCATATAATTGAACAACTGTTGACGATGCAGTTTTGCTATGTTTTTAATTGCTTTAAGTTCGATAATAATGTCATTGTTGACCACCAGATCCATGCAGTAGTGCTGTTCAAGTCTTATGTCTTTCCAATACATTGGTAGATATACTTGTTTTTCTACCGTGTATCCCTTTTGCTTTAACAAATAGGAAAGAGCCGCTTCATAAGCCGATTCCAATAATCCCTCATGATACTCACTATGCACGAGCATGGCTTCACCTGTGATGTCGTGAAAGAAACGGTAAAATTCATTATGCTCTTTGGCCGTCATTTTTTTATAATAATTTTAAAATAATAATTTGATAAATTTCCCGCCCGTCAGGGCGGTTATAAACGCGAGGATATCCGTTAGCCAAATAGTTCCACTTTCTTTGGATCGGCGATGACGGTGTCGCTCGTGACGACGCAGTCCAGCGGGCGGTCATGGGGTTCAACTGGCACTTCGTCAACCAGTTGGAAGTCGCACACCACGCCGATGGTAGGACAATCGCACGTGCTCAGCAATCTATCGTAGAAGCCCTTTCCACGCCCCAAGCGGTTGCGCTTGCCGTCCAGTGCCACGGCAGGCACGATGATGAGTTCCAGGCATGAGGCATCCACTGGTTCGCCCACGGGCTCCCCGATGTGGAACTTGTTGTTATCGTCCAGGCTTTGTGACCCATGATAGGGCACAATCTCCAAGTCATCCCCCTTGACACGAGGCAGGTAGATGTCCTTGCCGTCGGCCAGCCACTGGTTCACGCTCTCGTGGGTGGGCAACTCGTCGGGCAGCGACCAGTAGCACAGGATGTGCTGTGCCTGTTGCCAAACGGGCATCGCCTTGATTGTATTAAATACCATGCTTGCCTCCACCTCACGCACAGCCACGGGCGTCATCGCCTTCAACTGCTTGATCTGTTGTCTCAGTTCTTTCTTTGTCATTTCGTGCATCTGTTATAATCGCTGCAAAGGTAACTCATTTTTCAGTTAATCAGTTGCAATGAATACATTTTTCAGACATTCTGTGATATTATTTCAGATAAATTCACTATCTTTGCATATTGACCAAAAACCGCAATTATCATGAAAGGATCGTTAAAGAAAACACTGCGTTTATCGCTGATAGCATTATTGATGTGTTTACTGCCTGTCGTTGCTGCGATTGGCTCCCCTCGTGGCGATGTCAATGGCGACGGTGAAGTGAGCATCGGTGATGTGACTGCACTGATTGATATGCTCTTGACTGGTAACCACGATAGAGTAGGCGACGTCAATAACGACGGCGAGGTGAGCATCGGTGACGTGACAGACTTGATCGACATGCTCCTGACTGGCAACACTGATGACCCCACGCCTCCCGACGAGGGCACCGATGCCCCTGGCCTGTACATGGGCATCACGGGCTTTAACCAGCAATTGTACACCAAGCCCATCTCCATCCTCAACCGTGCCACGAGGAGCGATTTCACAGGCTTTGTCTCATCCTTGTCAACCAAGGATGCCACGGTGCTGTATTATGCCGTGGACAAATCGCTCGATGCGCTTGATGCTTCGCCTTTCCCCAAGAACCTGCGCAACGTCGCCATCGTGACATTCACCGACGGTCTTGACCAAGGCTCGCTCATGCTTACCGACCAAGGCTACCTCAGTGACACGCAATATGCCTCTGCCCTGAGTTCCCGCATCAACGGCATGTCGGTACACGGCTGTCCCCTCCAGGCCTATACCATCGGCCTCAAGGGCACCGATGTGACCAATAACGAAATGTTCATGTCCAACCTGCGCTCATTAGCCAGCAGCGAGGACAATGTGGCGCTGGTCAACAACATGGACGAGGTGAAAGCCAAGTTCCAGACGATTGCCGACAACCTGGCTAAGACCAGTTACAGTTACAGCCACATGCTGACGCTGACCATCCCCGGCGTGAGCAACGGCACCCGCATCCGCTTCACCTTTGACAACGTGAACAGCACTACCGTCGCCAATTCCCAAAAGTATATCGAGGGTACCTTCAACCTGGCAAGCCGCACTCTGACCAATGTTACCTATCACGGCATGACCAGCACCAGCGGATCCACCATCAGACCCAAGGGCACCAACGGCATTTTTGTCACCTATGCCTTCGACGGCCTCACCTTTGACGATCCCAGCGAGCGCATCAACAAGAACATGATCAAGGAGTGGTATTGGGTCAACGACTACAGCAAGTGGCAGATCAACAGCGAGTTCACCCCTGGCAGCATCGACGATGTGGAGGTCGAGGCCACTTACACCAGTGCTATCGTGATGCTTGTGCTGGACTGCAGTTCCTCGCTGGGCAGCGACTTTGCCAAACTCAAAACTGCCGCTAACGACTTCATCTATACGCTGGCCGACTATGACAGTTACAATCCCACCGAATCCACCCAGACCTATACTGTAAACGGCGTTTCCTTCCGCATGGTGCCCGTCAAGGGCGGCACCTTCACCATGGGTGCCACGAGCGAGCAGGGCAGCGATGCCAGTAGCAACGAGAGCCCCACCCATCAGGTCACGCTCAACAACTTCAGCATCGGCCAGACCGAGGTCACCCAGGAATTGTGGAAGGCCGTGATGGGCTCCAATCCCAGCAACTTCACGGGCGACTTGAAACGCCCCGTTGAATATGTCTCATGGAACCAGTGCCAGACCTTTATCACCAAGTTGAACCAGATGACAGGCGAGACCTTCCGCCTGCCCACCGAGGCCGAGTGGGAATATGCCGCCCGTGGCGGCAATAAGAGTCAGGGCTACAAGTATGCTGGCGGCAACACCGTCGGCGATGTGGCGTGGTATTCGGGCAACAGCAGTAGCAAGACGCAGCCCGTGGGCACCAAGGCCGGCAACGAGTTGGGCCTGTATGACATGTCGGGCAACGTTTATGAGTGGTGCGAGGACTGGTATGGCAACTACACCAGCGATGCACTAATCAACCCCACGGGTCCCGCTACGGGCTCTTATCGCGTTTATCGTGGTGGCAGTTGGTACCATGATGCGACCTATTGCCGCACCTCTTACCGTTACTACAGTTCTCCGTCCAGTAGCAACAGCCGTACGGGTTTGCGTCTGGCCATGTATGACCTCTCATCCTTTGACCCGCTTGCCGTTTCTACAGGCAAGTTGCAGTTAACTGTTGGAGACAAACAGTCTGTCTCGGTTACGGATGGCAGTGGCCATTACTCGGTGCAGAGCACAAGTGTTGTGACCGCAACACTCAGCGATGGTGTGGTATCGCTCACCGCTGTGATTCCTGGCTCAACGGTCGTTACTGTAACCGACGATATTACCCACGAGCAGGCATCAATACGTATCACTGTGATTTCGGCAGCCCCGATTAGCACCAATGCGGTCACGCCTGGCTTGTACATGAGCATTCTCGGCTTTAATCAGCAACTTTACACTAAGGGCTTCTCCCTGTTGAACCGCAGCACCAAGGGCACATTCACGGGCTTTGTCAATTCATTGGCACCCCAGGATGGTACCATCCTCTATTATGCCGAAGGTGTCGCGCTCGACTCGCTCGTGAGGGCTCCATATCCCCAAAACCTGAATAATGTGGTGCTCGTGACCTTTACCGACGGTCTTGACCAGGGCTCACTCATGCTTACCGATAAGGGATATACGTCAGACTCACAATATGCCTCGGCATTAGCATCCCGCATCGGTTCTGCCAAGGTTCACGGCTTGCCGTTACAGGCTTATTCTATCGGCCTCAAGGGCACCGATGTGACAGACGATGACATGTTCATGTCTAACTTGAGGTCTCTGGCCTCAAGTGAGGACAATGTCTATCTGGTCAACAACATCAATGAAGTTACGGCAAAATTCAACGATATTGCCAACAATTTATCGATGTCCAGTTACACTTACAGCCACACCTTGACCTTGACGATTCCAGGCATCAGCAATGGCACGCGCATCCGCTTCACCTTTGACGATGTGAACAGCAACACGGTTGCCAATTCCCAACAGTACATCGAGGGCACTTTCAACCTGGCGAACCGCAGTCTGACCAATGTCACCTATCATGGCATGACATGTAGCAGCGGGACGACAATCATGCCCAAGGAGGTGAATGGCGTCTATATCACCTATGTCTTTGATAACATTGTGTTAGGAACCCCCAGTGAACAGATTAATAAGAATAAAATCCAGGAGTGGTATTGGGTATCTAACTACAATAATTGGCAGATCAATAGCGAGTTCACTCCGAGCAGTATCGATGATGTGAATGTTCAAACGATCTACTCCAGTGCCATCGTGATGCTGGTGCTGGACAGCAGTTCCTCGTTGATCAACGACTTTAGCCAGTTAAAGAGTGCGGCAAATCAATTTATTACCACACTCGCCGATTATGACAGTTTCACATCAGGCACTCTGTCGCAAAATAGTATTACTTTGACGGTTGGCTCAGAAAAGACGGTAGAGATTTTGAACGGCAGTGGCAGTTTCACTGTCAGTGGCGGAGATGGCATAGTGACTGCACGAATCGAAGGCCACCAACTCATATTGACGGGTAAGCAGGAAGGCACAACAACCCTGACGATTACCGATGTGGCTACACAGACAACGATGACGCTCCAGGTCAATGTATATATTTCCTTTACGTTGTCTCAAGAAGATGTGACAATGTTCGTTGGCGATGTGATTACCATTGATATCATGAATGGTAGTGGCAGTTTCACTGTCAGTGGTGGGGATGGCATAGTGACGACTCAGATCAGTGGTCGTCAACTTAAGTTGACAGGAAAGAAAGCAGGAACAACCACACTGACTGTTACTGACAAGACTACCCAGATATCCGTTGCCCTTACTATCAATGACTATACTCCATTTTCTTTGCCTCAAAGCAGTGTCAGTATGACGGTTGGCTCAGAGAAGACCGTCGAGATTTTGAACGGCAGTGGCAGTTTCACGGTCAGTGGCGGTGATGGCATAGTGACTGCACGTATCAAAGGCCGCCAACTCATATTAACAGGTAAACAAGAAGGCACAACAACCTTGACAATTACCGATGTAGCAACTCAGACAACGATGACCATAGATGTAGACGTATTAGAAATCACTCCTGTGCAAGATGAATCATTTACAGTTAATGGCGTTTCCTTCAAGATGGTTGGTGTTGAGGGAGGCACGTTCACGATGGGGGCGACCGCCGAGCAAGGCAGCGACGCCCTCGATAATGAAAAGCCCGCCCATGAGGTGACGTTGTCGTCGTTCAGCATAGGCGAAACTGAGGTGACCCAGGCATTGTGGCAGGCCGTGATGGGCAGTAACCCGAGTTATTTCTCGGGCGACTTGAACCGTCCTGTGGAGAAGGTTTCATGGAATGATTGCCAGACCTTTATCACCAAGTTGAATGAAATGACGGGCAAGACCTTCCGCCTGCCCACCGAGGCCGAGTGGGAATATGCCGCCCGCGGCGGCAACCTTAGCCAGGGCTACAAGTATGCGGGCAGCAACACCATTGATGATGTGGCATGGTACACAAGTAATTCTGGCAGTACTACTCACCCCGTTGGCATCATGGCTCCCAATGAATTGGGCTTGTACGACATGAGTGGCAACGTCTGGGAGTGGTGTCAAGATAGGTACAGTAGCAGTTACTATAGCAGTTCGCCATCTACAAACCCGACAGGGCCTGCTACGGGCTCTGGCCGCGTGTTCCGTGGTGGCAGTTGGTACGACGACGCCAGTTTCTGCCGCGTGTCGGACCGGAGCGGCAGCTACCCGTCGCCCACGGCCAGCTTCTTTGGGTTGCGTCTTGCTCTATAGCTCTGCCTTGCTAAATTAGTTCAAAAATGAAGGGAAGAACATGGATGCATCTCCTGTCCATTCGATAATCGTATGTGACTCGGATGGCAAAACATCAAACAATGGTGCAGTGACGTTAGTAGAGCCTTAATCTCGAAAACGTCACTCATTTTTCTTGATACCCAACCGCCTTAATATAGTTTTCTCCGCAGGGTTTGGGCCAACTTCTTTATCATTGCCAATTAAAGAAGGCGGATGCCATCAGACATTTCAGATAAATCAGTTGTTTATTTCAAGAAGGCGGATGCCATCAGACATTTCAGATAAATCAGTTGTTTTTTAGAAAAATCGTGGTGTTTTTGCTTGTGATTCAGGAAATTATTTGTACCTTTGCAGTCGCGCTTTTCGGGAACGTGTCCGAAAAGGCTGTATAACTAACTTATTATTAACTTTTTAAATGAGCGAAGAATTAAAAAATTCTCCAATCGCCGATTTTGATTGGGACGCCTATGAGAAAGGCGAGACCAAAAGAGACAAATCTTTTGAAGAACTGGAAAAAACCTACGACAACTCCCTGAACAAGTTCCAGGAGAACGAAGTGACCGAAGGTACTGTTATCTCGATTAACAAGCGCGAGGTAGTGGTTAACATCGGTGCCAAGTCGGACGGCATCATTCCCGTTAGCGAATTCCGTTACAACCCCGACCTCAAGGTGGGTGACACTGTGGAAGTGTATGTTGAGAACCGTGAGGACAAGAAGGGTCAGCTCGTGCTGTCGCACAAGCGTGCACGTCAGGCCAAGAGCTGGGATCGCGTTAACGAAGCGCTTGAGAAGAACGAGATCATCAAGGGTTACATCAAGTGCCGCACCAAGGGTGGTATGATCGTCGATGTATTTGGCATCGAGGCCTTCCTGCCTGGTTCGCAGATCGACGTACGCCCCATCCGCAACTACGATGATTACGTTGACAAGACCATGGAGTTCAAGATCGTGAAGATCAACCAGGACTTCCGCAATGTTGTTGTGAGCCACAAGGCACTCATCGAGGCCGAGCTCGAACAGCAGAAGAAAGAGATCATGTCCAAGCTCGAGAAGGGTCAGGTACTCGAGGGTACCGTTAAGAACATCACCAACTACGGTGTGTTCATCGATCTGGGTGGCGTGGATGGTCTTATCCACATTACCGACCTGTCATGGGGTCGCGTAAACAATCCTGCCGATATTGTTCAACCCGAGCAGAAGCTGAACGTTGTTATCCTCGACTTCAATGAGGAGAAGAACCGCATCGCTCTGGGTCTGAAGCAGCTCCAGCCGCATCCTTGGGATGCTCTGGATCCCAACCTCAAGGTGGGTGACCACATCAAGGGTAAGGTTGTCGTTATGTACGACTACGGTGCATTCGTTGAGGTGGCTCCTGGTGTTGAGGGCCTGATTCACGTGAGTGAGATGAGCTGGTCACAGCGCTTGCGTCCCGCCCAGGACTTCATGAAGGTGGGCGACGAGGTCGAGGCCGTTATCCTGGCTCTGGACCGCGAGGACCGCAAGATGTCGCTTGGCGTTAAGCAGCTCACCAATGATCCTTGGGACACCATCGAGGAGAAGTACCCCGTTGGCTCGAAGCACACCGCCAAGGTGCGCAACTTCACCAACTTCGGTATCTTTGTTGAGATGGAAGAGGGCGTTGAGGGTCTGATTCACATCAGTGACCTGTCCTGGACCAAGAAGATCAAGCACCCGAGCGAGTTTACCAAGGTTGACGCTCCCATCGACGTTGTCGTTCTCGACATCGACAAGGAGAACCGTCGTCTGAGCCTGGGTCACAAGCAGCTCGAGGAGAATCCTTGGGAGACCTATGAGACCATCTTCACCCGTGGCAGCGTGCACGAGGGTACCATCAGCGAGCTCACTGAGCGTGGTGGCCAGATCCGTCTGGATCCCTACGGCGTTGAGGGCTTTGCAACTCCCAAGCACTTGACCAAGGAAGACGGTACCACTGCTAAGCAGGGCGAGACCTTGATGTTCAAGGTGATCGACTTCAACAAGGACAGCAAGCACATCATTCTGTCTCACAGCCGCATCTTTGAGGATGAGCAGCGCAACGAGGCTCGCAAGGCACGCCGTCAGGCTGCTGCCAACAAGCCCGCCGCCGAGGCCGCTCCCGCCGCTCCCCAGGTAGAGAAGACTACACTGGGTGACGTTACCGACCTGGCCGCCCTCAAGGCTCAGCTTGAGAAGAACGAAGGCAAGACCGAGGAGTAAAATCCCAATCAAAATCAAACTGAAATGTTGCCGGCGTCCCGCCATGGGATGTCGGCAATTTCATGTAATGGCGTTGTGTGATGAATTATACTTGTTGGTTTCCGTCAACGCCGGTTGCAGTTTGGCAAATGCTTAAATTGCTCTTATTTGCCTCATTTAGAATAAATATTTGTGGAAATATTTCGCTAATTTAAAAAATAAGTGTAATTTTACACCCTGAAATACCAAGCATAATCCTATTACACCAACTAATAACTAATTCATTTTACAAAAGTGAAAATACTTTCGATTAACGACCTAAACAATTTGAGAAAGCGTGCGCAACAAGCGTTAGCGTTGCGTGAGGAGAGTTCTGACTCCGCGTCAGAGCAGTGTTGTGGTCTTGCATCAGGAGCTGAACACCTGCAAGTGTTGTGCTGCGGTGGTACTGGTTGCAAGGCGTCCAACAGCCACAAGATTGTTGATAACCTGAAGGCCGCTCTCGAGGAGAATGGTATTGCCGACAAGGTGGATGTTATCACCACCGGCTGCTTCGGATTCTGCGAGAAAGGCCCGATCGTGAAAATCATTCCTGACAATACCTTCTATACCCAGGTGAAGCCTGAGGATGCGGCAGAGATTGTCAAGGAACACATCATCGGTGGTCGTCGTGTGGAACGCCTGCTCTATGTGGATCCCAAAACTCAAAAGTCCGTCAGTGACAGCAAGCACATGGACTTTTATCGCAAGCAGATGCGTATCGCGTTGCGCAACTGCGGTTTCATTGATCCCGAGAACATCGAGGAGTACATTGCCCGTGACGGTTACCAGGCAATAGCCAATGCTCTGCTCAACCAGACCCCTGAGGAGGTGATTGATATCATCAAGGCTTCGGGCTTGCGCGGACGTGGTGGCGCTGGCTTCCCCACTGGCATGAAGTGGGGCTTTGCCCGTGGTTATGAAGCTGACGAGAAATTTGTAGTATGCAATGCCGATGAGGGTGACCCTGGCGCATTCATGGACCGCTCCATCATGGAGGGTGACCCCAACTCGGTGATTGAGGCAATGACCGTCTGCGGTTACTGCATCAATTCACACAAGGGTCTTATCTACATCCGTGCAGAGTATCCCCTTGCAGTTCACCGCTTGAAGGTTGCCATTCTGCAGGCTCGCGAGTATGGTCTGCTTGGCAAGAAGATTCTTGGAACTGACTTCGACTTTGACATTGAGATCCGCTACGGCGCTGGTGCGTTTGTCTGTGGTGAGGAGACCGCCCTTATCCACTCGATGGAAGGTAAGCGTGGTGAACCCACTCTGAAACCTCCTTTCCCTGCCGAGGCTGGTTATAATATGAAGCCCACCAACGTGAACAACGTTGAGACCCTGGCCAATGTGCCTATCATCCTGACTAAGGGTGCAGACTGGTTCTCATCGATCGGAACCGAGAAGAGTAAGGGTACCAAGGTCTTTGCTCTGGCCGGTAAAATTAATAATGTGGGCCTGATTGAGGTTCCCATGGGTACCACGCTGCGTGAAATCATTTACGATATCGGTGGTGGCGTGAAGAACGACAAGCAGTTCAAGGCTGTTCAGACAGGTGGTCCTTCGGGTGGCTGCTTGACTGTTAAGCACCTTGATACTCCTATTGACTATGAGCACCTGGCCGCATCGGGTTCAATGATGGGCTCTGGTGGTATGATTGTAATGGACGAGGATGACTGTATGGTCAGTGTGGCCAAGTTCTACTTGGAGTTTACTGTTGACGAGAGCTGTGGTAAGTGTACACCCTGCCGCATCGGCAACAAGCGACTGCTTGAGATCCTGACCCGCATTACCGAGGGTAATGGAACCATGGAAGACCTGGAGCACCTGAAGGAGCTTAGTGAGGTCATCAAGGATACCGCCCTGTGTGGCCTGGGACAGACGTCCCCCAATCCTGTGCTATCGACTATCAACAACTTCTGGGACGAATATGTCGAGCATGTTAAGCAACACAAGTGCCGTGCAAAGCAGTGCAAGGCTCTGGTGACCTATAGTATTGATCCTGCTAAGTGTAAAGGCTGTGGCTCTTGCAAGCGCAAGTGTCCCGCCAATGCCATCATGGGTGACATGCGCAAGCCTCACATTATTAACCCCTATGAGTGCATCCGCTGCGGTATGTGTAAGTCAAGCTGCCGCTTTGATGCGATTTCAATTTACTAAAATCCCGATAGCATCATGGAAGATAAGAATATGATCACACTGACGATTGATAAACATGAGGTGAATGTGCCTGCTGGCACGATGCTGCTCGACGCTGCCAAGACGGTGGGCATCAGCATCCCGACGCTGTGCCACATCAACCTTGAGGGTACCTGTGTCAAGAATATGCCCGCATCATGCCGCCTCTGTGTTGTGGAGGTTGAAGGCCGTCGCAATCTGGCTCCTGCCTGTGCAACCCGCGTGACTCCAGGTATGGTGGTACACACTAACAGCGCCCGCGTTATCCGCGCCCGCAAGACCGTTGCCGAGCTTATGCTCAGCGACCACCCCAACGATTGCTTGACCTGCCCCAAGTGTAGCGATTGCGAGTTGCAGCGACTGGTTATGCGCTTCAACATCCGCAAGATGCCTTATAATGGTGGAGAGCAGAGTGAGCGTAAACAGGAGCTGACTCCCGCTATCTCACGCAACATGGAGAAGTGTGTTTACTGCCGCCGTTGCGAGAGCGTCTGCAACAATGTACAATCAGTAGGCGTGCTCAGCGCTATCCGTCGTGGTTTCAACACCACCATTGCTCCAACATTTGACCAGATGTTCACTGACACTAACTGCACCTATTGCGGTCAGTGTGTTGCCGTTTGTCCCACTGGAGCCCTTACTGAGCATGACTACACCAACCAACTCATGGACGATCTCACCAACCCCGACAAGGTGGTGATTGCACAGCCTGCACCTGCAGTGCGTGTTGCTCTTGGCGAGGAATTTGGCATGAAGCCTGGTACCATCGTTACTGGCAAGCTGGCCACGTCGTTGCGTGACCTTGGATTTGATTACGTATTCGATACTGACTTCGCAGCCGACCTTACCATCATGGAGGAAGGTCACGAGATCCTGGGTCGCCTCAACAAGTTCCTTGCAGGTGACAAGGATGTGAAACTGCCTGTTATGACCTCTTGCTGTCCTGCTTGGGTGAATTTCTATGAGCACGAGTTCCCCGATCTGTTGGATTATCCCTCAACAGCCAAGTCTCCCGCTCAGATGTTTGGTGCTGTTGCGAAAACATATTGGGCCGAGAAGATGGGTATCCCCCGCGAGAAACTTGTTGTTGTTTCTATTATGCCCTGTTTGGCCAAGAAGTATGAGTGCGGTCGTGACGAGTTCAAGGTGGATGGCAATCCCGATGTGGATTACAGCATCTCGACCCGCGAGCTGGGCCGCTTGATCAAGCGTGCCAACATCGACTTTGCGAACCTGCCTGACAGTGACTTTGATTCACCCCTGGGCGAATCAACTGGCGCTGGTGCTATCTTTGCCAACACGGGTGGCGTGATGGAGGCTGCTCTGCGCACAGTCTATGAGGTACACACCGGTAAGACCCTGCCGCACCTCGAGTTTACCGAAGTGCGTGGTCTGGAAGGCATCAGGGAAGCCACTATCGACCTTAACGGCTTTGAGTTGAAGGTCTGCATCGCTCACACCCTGAGCAATGCCCGCAAGGTGATGGAACTGCTGCGTGCCGGCAAGCTCAACTACCATGTGGTTGAGGTGATGGCATGTCCCGGTGGTTGCATCGGTGGCGCTGGTCAGCCCTACCACCACGGCAACATCGAGATTCTCAAGGCACGTGCTGCAGCCGTTTACCGCGAGGACGAGGGCAAGGCATTGCGCAAGAGTCACGAGAACCCCGACATCCAGAAGCTCTACAAGGACTTCCTGGGTGAGCCCTGTGGTGAAAAAGCACATCACCTGCTTCACACGCACTATTTTGACAAATCCATTCATTAATTGACTCGAATAATAACATCAATCACGATATGAAGAAACAAGAAATCAAACTGGCGTGTACTGTTGTTCAACAGGTCGAGGAAATCTGTGACAAGCATGGTAATAAGCCTGGTGAATTGATTAATGTGTTGCATGAGTGCCAAGCATTGCATGGCTATCTTCCCGAGGAGATGCAGCGCATCATCGCCCGCAAGCTGGGCGTGCCCGCTTCCAAGGTTTATGGAGTGGTGACGTTCTACTCGTTCTTCACGATGACCCCCAAGGGCAAGCACCCGATTTCGGTCTGCTTGGGTACCGCATGCTATGTGCGTGGTTCTGAGCGTCTGCTCGAAGAAATCAAGCGCATCCTCAACATTGAAGTGGGTGAGACCACCGAGGATGGTAAATTCTCGCTTGATTGTCTGCGCTGCGTAGGTGCTTGCGGTCTTGCACCAGTTGTCATGATTGGCGAGCACGTTTATGGCCGTCTTGAGGTCAAGGACGTTCGCAAGATCCTTGATGACGTGGCAGCCAACGACTGATTATTTTAAACATCACTAATTTTCTTGAGTGGGGCACTCTTGTTGAGGTGCCCTGCTCGTTTTTTGTAATTGAGAAGGCCAATTGATCATTTTTCCAGTTAACCACATTGGAAAATCATTAAAAAAATGTACTTTTGTAACCAAATTCAATAGGGGATCATCTTTATTGAATTAGTATCACGCATTAACCTGTTCATTGTCAATGGATACACAACACAACGAGAGTTTAAATAAGAATGAAAGAGATCATCAGTCGAGACTTTCTCTTTCTCATGAGGGCGAAAATCCCTCTGTACAGACTTATGGCTTAATTGGGAACACCCACATTCAAGTCCTGTGTTGTAGCGGATCGGCTTGCTATTCGTCTGGCAGTTTAAAAATCATTGACACCTTTATCCGCGTGATTGCCGATTATGGCCTGGGAAGTCGAGTGGATGTTGTAGCCACTGGTTGCTTTGGCTTCTGTGCCAAGGGACCCATTGTCAGGATCATGCCCGATAATACAACCTATGTCCACGTCAAACCCGAGGATGTAGAAGATATCGTCAAGACTCATATTATCGACGGTCGCCTACTGGAACGTGACCAGTATGTCGATTTTACAGCCCACCAGCTCATGGATGACTCCAAACACTGGAGCTCCTATCCCAAGCAGCTGTCGATGGATGCGATGTTGCATGACTACATCTATGAGATTGGCGGCAAGAAGTTTTTGTCAGTTCTTTCCTATAAGATTGATCCCGACAAATGCAAGGGTTGTAGTGCCTGTAAGCGCAACTGCTCCAGTAGTGCTATTGTGGGCGACTTGAGGCATCCTCACTTGATTAACCCCTACAAGTGTACCTGCTGTGGTAACTGTACCACTAAATGTAAGTTTGGAGCAATTCATGGCCCTGTGGGTGCTTTGAGCGAGCGCAACTATGTAGAGGACTTGCTCGTTGATGTTGCCGACCCCGACAAGATCGTTGTAGCTCAAACAGCTCCGGCGGTGCGTTATGCGCTGGGCGAGGAATTTGGCATGCCTCCTGGTACTATCGTGACAGGCAAGATGATAACTGCTCTGCGCAAGGTGGGCGTTGATTATGTCTTTGATACTGACTTCGGTGCCGATATCACCATCATGGAGGAGGCTGCCGAGATTGTTGACCGTCTCAGGAAATACATGGCAGGTGATAAAACGGTGAGAATCCCTATCACAACCTCGTGCTGTCCAGCATGGGTCAACTTCTTTGAGAATGAATATCCTGACCTGCGTGAATATCCCTCGTCATGTAAGTCGCCCGCTCAAATGCTGGGTGCAGTCATCAAGGACTACTGGGCTCGGCGAATGGGCATACCGCGTGATAAACTGGTGATGGTATCGGTCATGCCGTGCCTGTCCAAGAAGTATGAGTGTGCCCGTGACGAGTTTATAACTGACGGAAATCCCGATGTGGATTACTCAATCACGACTATTGAGCTGGCTGAACTCATCAAGCGCTTGAACCTCGACTTTGATCAACTGCGTGATGGCGAATTTGATTCTCCAATGGGTGATTCATCGGGAGCAGGAGCTATCTTTGGTACGACAGGTGGCGTGATGGAGGCAGCATTACGTACGGTTTATGAGGAGTTTACTGGCGAGACATTGCCACACATTGAGTTTGATCAAGTGCGTGGACTGGATGGTATTCGTGAGGCAGTGATTGACCTCAATGGCTTTGAATTGAAGGTGTGTGTAGTCAATACTTTGGCTAATGCGCGCCTGGTCATGGACAAGTTGCGAGCTGGTGAACTGGATTACCATGTTATTGAGGTTATGGCTTGTCCTGGTGGTTGTATCGGCGGTACGGGTCAGCCTTATCACCACGGAGACATCGAGGTTATCAAGGCCCGTCAACGAGCCATCTATAGCGAGGACGTCGGCAAGAAACTTCGTAAGAGTCATGAGAATCCTGTTATTCAACGATTATATAGGGAATTCCTGGGCGAACCTCTCCACGGCAAGGCTCATGAGATACTCCACACCAAGTATCGTGACAAGTCAATCTTGTAATTAGAGATATGTGAATAAATAGAAAAGAGAAGTGTGACAAAAAAACATGCCACACTTCTTCTCTTTTTATTTCCCCGTTCAATTAGGGGAAGGACACTCTGTCCAGTATTCCCTTGATGTGGGCTATGATGATGCCATAATTGGTCATCGGGACACCTTGAGCACGGCATTGCTGTACTCGCTGGAGCATGAATCGCTGGTTGAACATGCATCCGCCGCAATGAATGACAAGGTCATATCCTGTTAACACATCAGGAAAATCCTTGCCAGCCACAATATCAATGGTCAAGCCATTACCCACTCGCTGACGCAGCATTCGGGGAATCTTCTCGCGGCCGATGTCCTCAGCCAGTGGAGCGTGAGTACAGGCTTCCGCTATCAGTACATGTGATTTCTCAGTTAGGTGGTCGATGGCACGGGCGCTCTCGACAAAGTAGTTGATGTCGCCCTTATGAGCGGCCATGAGCACCGAGAACGAGGTGAGTGGCACGCCATCAGGTCTTTTTTTCTCAACGATGTCAAACACTTGGGAATCAGTAATGATCAAGTGTGGAGGCTGCTGCAATGATTCCAATGTCTGTTCTATGTCGTCGGTAGTACAACACACGGCGATACATCTCTTGTCCATCAGGTCGCGCAGGGTTTGGACTTGTGGCAGGATAAGACGACCTTTAGGTGCTTGAGGATCCTGTGGCATGACCAGTACGATGACATCACCAGGTCGAGCCAGGCTGCCGGTGAGAGATCGCTTGCTATCGTCTGGTATGAGTTTGGCAAGAGTGAGTTTCAACAGATCAAGTCCAGTACCGTGCAAAGCACTCACTGGAATCGCTTCACATGATAATCGCTTAGCGATTCTTTCGAGCAATGGATTGGGGGTGGTTTCCAGTGTGTCCACTTTATTTAGTACGGCAATGTACGGGACATTGGACTGCTTGAGCATTCCCGCCCAGGTCACTTCGTGATCAAGTGAGTTGCCATCAGTGACCAGTATGGCGATATCGGTCTGCTTGATGACCTCGCGGGTTCGCTCGATACGCAGTTCTCCCACTTTGCCAGTGTCATCATATCCTGCTGTGTCAATCAGGACGCAAGGACCCAACGGCAGAATTTCCATCGACTTGATGACAGGATCGGTGGTTGTTCCTGGCTCATCGCTCACGAGAGCCACTTGTTGTCCCGTGAGTGCATTGATGAGTGATGACTTGCCTGCATTGCGTCGCCCAAACAGGGCAATATGTATCCGTTCGCTCTGGGGTGTCTTGCTGAAACTGTGTTCTGCCATAAGAATGACTTATGAAAGGAAAACAATAAATACAATAATAACAATTACATAGCTATCAACAAATTGTATTTATTGTACTTATTGTTTTCGGTTTTTTATCGATCGTCTTTTAGAAGTAGAAATCGCGTTTGCCGTTTGCAATCTCGTCGATGTGCTGAGTGGCGATTTCGCGTACACGCTGGTTGGAAATCTTTGCCAGCTCCTTTTGAATAAGCGCATTACCCTTAGCGATGGTGTCCTCACTGGCAAAGTCCATCAGATACTCTTTGAGCGTCATTAGCGCATTGGGGGTACAGATGTCACCAATCTTGCCAGCCTTGCACAATGCCATGAAGCGGTCACCCGTTCTCCCCGAACGGTAGCAAGCCGTACAGAAGCTGGGCAGATAACCGATTGACAACAGCCAGTTGATAACCTCATCGAGGGAGCGAGTGTCACTTACGTCAAACTGTGCCGTTTCGTCATGGCGTTCTACGGTAGTGTATCCACCGACACTTGTACGGCTGCCACCGCTAATCTGCGACACGCCCAGATCAAGCACCTTGGAACGAACGCTCTGGCTCTCACGGGTTGATATAATCATGCCGGTATAGGGGACTGCCAGACGGATAACAGCTATAATGCGGCAGAAGATATCATCAGGCAGCACGTCAGGAAATTCATCAAGAGAGATATCCTCGGCTGGGCAGATGCGCGGCACGCTAATGGTGTGAGGACCAACGCCAAATCGGGCTTCCAGATGCTCGGCATGCATGAGCAGTCCGACGAAGTCATAGCGATAAGTTGTCAAGCCGTACAATACACCGATGCCCACATCGTCGCAACCGCCAAGCTGGGCACGGTCCATGGCCTCGGTGTGATAGCAGTAATTGCTCTTGGGACCCGTGGGATGCAGTGCCTCATAGTTCTTACGGTTGTAAGTCTCTTGGAACAAGATGTAGGTGCCGATGCCAGCCGCCTTCAATTTCTCGTAGGCCTCGACCTCGGTGGCGGCAATATTGACGTTCAGGCGACGTATCTCGCCATTGCCCACCTTGGTGTTATAAATGGTGTGAATCGAATCCAAGATATACTCCAGTGGATTCATCACGGGATGCTCGCCCGCTTCCAGTGCAATTCGCTTGTGTCCCATCTTCACCAGTGCTTCAACCTCGGCACGGATTTCATCCTGTGACAATTTCTTGCGTGGGATGGTCTTGTTCTTGGCGTGATAGGGACAATACACACAACCGTTGATGCAATAATTGGACAGATAGAGTGGTGCAAACATCACTATGCGGTTGCCATAGAAGCGCCTTTTCACATCCTTGGCCAACTGCTCATAACGCTCAATCAAGTCGGGCTGATCACAATCGAGCAACACTGCGGCCTCACGGTGTGTCAAGCCTTTGCACAAGGCTGCTTTATCTATAATCTCCTCAATTAAAGCCCTGTTGCTCTTGTTCTTCTCTGCATAGGACAGGGTCTCAAGAATTTCGCTATCGTCGATGAACTCATCGGCATGGTTCGATTTAATGTTATACATTATTCTTAAGTAAATGATTTAGTTATTAGCCATGTTTATTAACTTGCAAATATACAAAAAATACATTTATCATTCTCTATTGACCATTAAATTGAACAAAATTAACGTCCGTCATAGTATGTTAATGACTGAATTCAATGGGTTATTATATCCTATATAGCGCGTTTGTGCTGCTAAAAAACGATAATAAAACCAAAAATGGCACAATTGTTGACAATAAAATGGGTGCCGATTGCGCTCAAGTGTTGAGAATTGCGTAATTTTGCAGGATATTTCGACATTTTGGAAACATTGACGACAAGAAGTCTCCATATCATTTTAGCACTGGTGGCAGCCATTATGTTGCTGCCAGCATTGACGCATGGACAAGTTATTGATTCAGCTAATGGGCTGGATCAATTGGTGGATTCTGTTGTCAAGTCTGAAGCCGACTCGACTTCTACCGCACTAATTCCCTCGGCCGATACCAGTCGTTTTATTCGACAGAAGGTCGATCTGGACCATGTGGTGGAATTCACGGCCAAGGACAGTATTATCTTGATAGGACGCAACCATGCCATGATGTATGGAGGCAGTAAGATAGTCTATGGCGACATCGACGTGACGGCTTCAAGCATCAGCATGGATATGGACAGCAGTCAGGTCCATGCCATTGGCGTACCCGACAGTGTGGGTGAGTTGACGGGCAACCCTGTGTTTAAGGACAATAGCGGGGAGTATGAGTCAAGGGTAATGAAGTACAATTTCAAGACCAAGCGTGGCTACATCACCGATATCGTAACTGAACAAGGCGAAGGCTATCTGACCGGTGGTATAACCAAGAAGACTGAGGACGACGAGTACTATATCAAGAATGGTCGTTACACGACCTGTGATGATCATGAGCACCCTCACTTCTATTTCCAGTTGACCAAGGCCAAAGTGAAGCCCAAGAAGAACGTGGTGACAGGCCCTGCCTATATGGTGCTTGAAGACTTGCCGTTGCCCATCGCGGTGCCTTTTGGATACTTCCCCTTTAGCGAAAAATATCAGAGCGGTATTCTGGTGCCCACATTCGGTGAGGACTACAATAGGGGATTCTACTTGCGTAATGGCGGTTATTACCTCGCCCTGGGACAATATGCCGACTTAGCTCTCACAGGTGAGATCTACACCCGTGGCTCATGGGGCTTGACAGCCCAGTCATCCTATGTCAAGCGGTACAAGTATTCTGGCTCCCTAAGTGCAAGTTACCTGACCACGATTACTGGTCAGAAGGGTGATCCAGACTATAACAAGATGCACAACTTCCAGGTGCTGTGGAGTCATAGTCAGAACCAGAAGGCTAACCCTTATCTCACATTCTCGGCCAGTGTGAATTTTGCCACTACCGGTTATTCCCGCAATAGCCTCAATACCTATTACACGAGTGCCTTCACCGAGAATACCAAGAGCAGTACTGTCAACCTGACTTATAAGATTCCCAACAGCAAGTGGACGTTCTCAACGACTGCTAATGTGTCTCAACGCACTGCCGACTCGACTATTACAGTCTCCTTCCCCAATCTGACCATCAACATGAGCCAGACTGCACCATTCAAGCGCAAGCGTGCCGTCGGTGATGAGAAGTGGTACGAGAAAATCAAGGTGAGCTACACGGGCCGATTCCAGAATTCCTTGACAGCCAAGCAGAATGAGTTCATACACAAGAATTTGGTCAAGGATTGGCGCAACGGAATGAGTCACACGATTCCTGTTCAGGCCACATTCAACGTGATGAAGTATTTCAACATTACGCCGACCATCACGATGAATGACCGCATGTACACCAGCAAGATACGCCAGCAGTGGGACCCTAACGCGAGTGCTGTGGTCAGGGACACGTCCTACAGTTTCTATAATATCTTTGACTTCAGTTTTGGCGTCTCCCTGAGCACCAAGGTGTATGGCTTTTTCAAGCCGTTGAAGTTTCTGGGCAAGATCAGTGAAAAGTTGCAGATGGTTCGCCATGTGATGACGCCAAGCATTTCGTTCTCGGCAGCGCCCGACTTCAGTGCCCCCTTCTGGGGTTATTATGGTAACCTTGACTATGTGGACAATTCCGGTAACCAACGACACTCACGTTACAGTTATTTCCAGCATGGACTTTACGGTAATGCACCCAGTGGCAAGTCGGGAACCATCTCGTTCAATATAGCCAACAACATGGAAGCCAAAGTCAAGAGCGAAAGCGACAGTACAGGCTTCAAGAAGATTTCACTGATCGAGAACTTCACCCTAAGCCAGTCGTGCAACTTGGCTGCCGACTCGATGAAGTGGAGTAACCTCAACACGAGTATCATGCTGCGACTGTTCAAGGGCTTCAACCTCAACTTGAGTGCCACTTGGGACGTTTACAAGTATGCGCTTAACGAGAGTGGCGCTCCTGTCAGGATTAACAAATTGCGCTTGTTTAACGGTGGCGGTTGGGGCCGATTGTCGAGCACCGGAACTTCGTTCTCTTACACTTTCAACAACGACACGTTCAAGCGCAAGCGCGACAAGGACAAGGATAAAAAGAACGATAATCAACAGCCTCAAGGTAGAATAAATAGAGGCGAGGAAAACGATGAGAACGCCGAGGGGCAGGATAATTCAGGCCCCGTGACCGATCTTGAACTCATCGACGGTTATGCCAAGTGGGAATGCCCGTGGAGCTTAACTGTTAATTACTCGTTGTCCTACGGTTACGGTTCCTTCAACTACGACAAGCTGGAGTATAATGGCCGGTGGACCCAGAATCTGAGTCTCAATGCCAGCATCCGTCCCACCAAGAACTGGTCTATTTCGGCATCGGCCAGCTACAATTTTGATACCCACAAGATTGCCTACATGAATTGCAGCATCTCCAGGCAGATGCACTGCTTCGAGATGAGCGCCAGTTTCGTGCCCGTGGGACCCTATAAGAGTTACAACTTTCATATCGCCGTCAAGTCGTCCATCTTGCAGGATGTGAAGTATGACAAGCATTCAAGCATTAACAATGGTGTTACATGGTATTAACCTCTTGCGACGACTCTCGATCACCGTGCTTGCCGGTTGTTGCATGGCGCTACCAGCGGTTGCCCAGCAGTTGCTTGAGGGTGACTTGATTTTCACTTGCAGTGAAATCCCTAATGCCATCACACAAGTAACCCGGGGCATTGAGGATTACCCCATTGACCATGTGGCTATTGTTCACCGCATCGGCGGCGATAGTGGGCCGCTCTTTGTCATCGAGGCCATCAAGCCCGCTGTGTGCCTCACTCCCATTGATACTTTCCTGTTTCGCAATACAAGCGCTGAGATTCCATACGTCATCGTTGGGAGGGTCAATACATCTTTTGATACCTCCATGTCGATCAGGCGCTGCCTGCTCATGGTGGGAAAACCCTACGATGACCTGTATTACCCGGGTGACAGTGCCATCTATTGCAGTGAACTGGTTCAATCGAACTATGTGTCAACCAGTGGGAATCAGATTTTTGAGCCAATTCCCATGTCGTTCCACGATCAGACGGGAAAGATAACTCAATACTGGCGGGACTTTTATTCTCGGCGAGGCCTCACGGTTCCCGAGGGCGCGCCGGGATCCAATCCTGGTGAACTGTCCCGCCGCGAACAAATTACGATAATAGGCAAGTATCCCCGTCTGTTGTGAGTCCCGTTAACATGAATTACCCGCAATAAGTCAAAAAACTGAAACTTGGAAAGCCAGAACTGAAATCTTTTTTGTAACTTTGCAAGTTTTCAATCAAGAACCTCCAGTATAGTGGGTACAATTATATCCATAATCATTGGCTGCGTGTCGATAGGCATCATCCTGTCGGCGCCCATGGGGCCCGTCGGTATCCTATGCATTCAGCGCACCCTTAACCGTGGGCGTCATTCTGGTTTCTTCACCGGAGTGGGGGCGGCTGCCAGCGATTTGTTTTACTGCTTGCTCGTTGGACTGGGTATCTCGCTGGTGACCGACTTCATTGCCGATCATGTCAATATCCTCCAAATCATTGGCAGTGCCATCTTGATTGTCTATGCCATTTACATGATCTTTCACAACCCCGTGAGCCAGATCAAGGAGAACATTGACCAGCGCGATGACCACTGGCGCGATATGGTCACTGGATTCTTGTTTACATTGAGCAACCCGCTCATCATGTTCTTGATTATTCCGCTGTTTGCCCGTTTCAATTTTCCCTTGCCGGAATACAAGTTCTACCACGTCATTATCGGTTATGCCTTTATTGTCGTTGGGGCTTTATTATGGTGGGCGGTCATTACTTTTTTTGTCGATAAGGTGCGCACCCACTTCAACATCCGTTCCATGTGGCTCATCAACCGCATCATCGGCTCCATTATTCTGCTGCTCTCACTTTACGGTCTGGTGACGGGAATGATTGCTTACCTTCAAGAACTTAACATCATGTGATATAGGGGATTTCTATCAATTAGCTTGATTTGGATTTCGATTTATTTTCGAGCAGATTTTGGCTTAGCTTTGAAGGAGCATAGCGAACTATGGTCCAAGAAGATAGGGCAAAAGATGCCGAAAAGAAACGAAATACTATCAACTAAAGATAGTAACATTTCGGTAATTTATAGAAGTCCCCTATAATAGTCGAGGCTCCCATCATCATGGAAGCCTCGACTACTGTATGGGTTGAAGTCTGATCAATACTTCTTTACCTCAATCTCACCACGCAGGGCCAGGGCTGCATTGTCGGCCAGGGCAGACATTTCATCCTCACCAGGATATACATGAACGGGAGCCATCCAGCCGATGCGCTTCTTCAACTCCTCGACAATGTACTTCCAGTAAGCGATTCCGCCAGTGATGATGATAGCGTCGATGTTGCCACACAGCACGGCACCCTTCTCGGCGATAGCCTTGGCAATGTGATAAATCATCGAGTCAACCACGAGCCTGGCCTTCTCGTCACCAGCGTCCATGCGGCTTTCAACCTCCATCATGTCGGTGGTTCCCAGGTGTGAGCAGACGCCACCCTTGCCCGAGAGCATCTTGATGATTTCTTCCTTGGTGTACTGGCCGCTGAAGCACAGGTTCACCAGGTCACGGGCGGGCAGGCTGCCGGCACGCTCGGGCGAGAACGGACCTTCACCGTCCAGGCAGTTGTTGGTATCAACAGCGCGACCATGGTCATGGGCAGCTACCGAGATGCCACCGCCCAGGTGGGCAATGATCAGGTTCAGGTCCTCGTAGCGCTTGCCATTCTCCTTGGCAAAACGGCGGGCGATAGCGCGCTGGTTGAGGGCGTGCCAGATACTGATGCGCGAGAACATGGCGTTGCCACAGACGCGTGCATAGTCATTCAACTCGTCGGAGCAAGCGGGATCGGCGATGTAACAGGGACATTCACCCTTGGCAATCTCACGGGCAATCACACAACCCAGGTCTGTGGCATGCTGATGCTCAGACTCAAATGTCGCCTTGATCATGTTGTCGTCGATGGCATATACGCCACAGGGCACAGGTTTGGTCAGGCCACCACGGGCTACGATAGCGTCAAACTTGGTGGGGATGCCGGCTTTCTCGAGTTCGCCCAGAATCATCTGGCGACGGAAGTCGAGTTGGTCAGTGATCTTGGGGAACGGTGCAAGTTCCTCGGCAGAGTGACGAATGGTCTTGTTAAACTTAGCCTCGCCATCTTCAAAGACGGCAATCTTGGTCGAAGTGGAACCGGGATTGATGACTAAAATAATCATGAGTCGGTTAATTGATTTATAATAGTTGTTTTAGGATAATACTTCAGTGTGAATTAATTGTTTACTCTGCGGCCATGGTGGCTACTGCAAGGCTGTAGAACTTGGACTGGCTGCTGTCGGCACGCGAGGGAACCACGGCTGGACACTTTGCGCCTAACAGCAAGCCGGCTGTGCTGGCCCCGGCAAACAGGGTGATCGCCTTGTAGAACACGTTACCGGCCTCGATGTCGGGCATGATCAGCACGTCACTGTCGCCCTGCAGGGGAGACGTCAGGCCCTTTGCCTCCATGGCGTGCATGCTGCAAGCGCACTTGGCGTCCAGGGGACCGTCAACGATGACTTTACCTAATTCGCCCTTGTTAGCCATGTCGATGATCACGGGGTAGTCCTCGGTGAAGGGGAAGTGCTTGCCGTTGACCTTCTCGGTGCAGTGGATCAGGGCCACCTTGGGCTCCTCGATGCCAAAGTTGCGGGCAACGTTAGCCATGTATTTCACCATCTCGATGCGTTGAGCCTGGTTGGGGTAGGGGATGACAGCGGCATCGGTAAAGAACAGCAGCTTGTGATAGGTGGGAATTGATGCTACAGCAGCGTGAGTGAGCACGTTGCCCTTGGGCAGGATGCCGGTCTCCTTGTTGAGCACGGCACGCAGCAAGTTATCCGTGTTGATGAGTCCTTTCATCAGCACGTCGGCTTTGCCTTCACGAACGAGCCCCACGGCCTTGGCGGCAGCATCGTCGGCATCGGTCGCGTCAACATAGCTGATGTTGGCGGCATAAGGCTTCAGAGCATCATTAGCCTTGAGCTTTTCTTCACAACCCACAAAGATGGCCTGGATAAAACCAGCTTCAAGTGCCATGGCACAAGCGGCGGGCGTCTTCTCGTCGGCTGCCCACACCACTGCCACGCGTTTTCTCACATTGTTTTCTTTAAGATGAGCGAGTAACTCATCAAAATTCTTAATGGTATTCATTAATATTAATGTATAAAGAAGTTAATGGTTTTTGGATTCCCAAAAGTACTACAAATTCATGACATGACATCATTTTTACGGGAGTTTTTCTTCAATTATTCTCAAAGTCAAAAAAAAACACTACATTTGCAACAATATTAACGAATAATTGACTACAGACATGATACTGAATGGTATTTTAGGCTTTTTCAATCTCGGTACGGGTGAGGTGATCCTCATCGTGGCTATCATCTTGCTACTCTTCGGCGGCAGGAAGATTCCCGAACTCATGCGCGGTCTGGGCAAGGGTGTCAAGAGTTTCAAGCAGGGCATGAACGAGATCGAGGATGAAATCAAGAAGCCCGTCGAGGAACTTGACAACAAGGATAAGAAATAGTGGCTGAAGGGGATTTGCAGGAAATGTCATTCTGGGATCACATCGACGCGCTGCGTTCGGTGTTGATTCGCATTGTTGTTGTGCTCGTTGTCGCAACAGTGACTCTTTTCTGCTTGATGCCCTCCATTTTTGACTCAGTGATCCTGGCACCGTGTCATGGTGACTTTGTGCTTTACCGCTTGTTTGAGCGGATGACGTCCTCTGTTTCCTGGTTGCCACAGTTCACTACCAGCGGCTTTGAAGTCGAGCTCATTAACATCAAGCTCGCCTCTCAGTTCTTTATCCACATGTCCACGTCGTTCTGGCTTGCGCTGGTACTGACCTTCCCCTTCCTCTTGTATGAGCTGTGGACCTTTGTCGCCCCGGCGTTGTACCCTAATGAGAAGCGGGGCGTCAAGACGGCCTTTCTGATGGGCTGCCTGATGTTCTTCTTGGGCGTACTCGTGGGCTACTATGTGGTCTTTCCTGTCACGTTGCGCTTTCTTGCCGACTATCACGTGAGCGCCTTGGTTCCCAATCAGATTTCCCTTGACAGCTACATGGACACCTTCTTGATGCTCATCTTTGTGATGGGTGTCATCTTTGAGTTGCCGCTCGTGGCGTGGCTGCTGGGCGTGTTGGGCGTGCTGCATCGTGACTTCTTCAGGACCTATCGGCGTCATGCGGTCGTCGCTCTACTCGTGCTCGCTGCCATCATTACCCCTACTGGCGACCCGTTCACCCTGATGGTCGTCTTCCTCCCCATTTATCTGCTCTACGAGGTCAGCGCGTTTCTTGTCCCCGCTCACGGCAAGCACGCCAACATTTAACAATTGCTCATTAGCTGACAAAATGAGTATTAGCCACCCTCCGGGTGTTCTACATCAGATTTTGTTAATTTTGGTGCGGTCTCCCTTGTCCCCGCTGCCTCGCCCCTTGAGTGAACCTTTACCGGAAATAATGGTTTTTGTGGGTTTTGTATGCATAATTCCTAAAAATATACTAATTTTGTGAATGATAACTTTTTAGCAATACATTAATCATTAACATCTTTACATTATGAAGAAATTTTTACTGTTCTTATTAGGCATGGTGGCTGCCAGCAGCGCCATGGCCGTAACGCCAGCCGATCCCACTGGCTTGAGATGGTATGACTGCGGTGACGAGTCGGGTAACAGTTACTTGACCTTTACCCTGCCCACCGTTGACATCAATGGCAATTCCCTCGACATCGAGATGATGGGTTACCGCATCTACACCGACGATGATCAGATTTTCACTTTCAACAGCAGCCAGTACAGTGGTATCTATGGAAGCACGACCGACATCTACTACTACAACTGGGAGTCGGGTAGCGACCTCCAGAGCAATGGCGTCTATTTCTACCGCACCAACGCCGATGGCTATGACCGCTTCTTCGAGCGCCGAATCGGTGTCCAGGTCTTCTACTTGAATGACAACTTCGGCATCGGTGGTCTGTCTAACATTGTTTATTATGACCTTCCTCAAGCCAGCGTGCCCAAGCCCGCCAACCCCATGATTGACTATTGGGAGGAGTGGGGTGACTTCATGGAGGAGCTCATGCTCACTGTGCGCACTGACTCCAACGGCAACCCTGTGGGTGATGACTGGACGATTGAGAAGGAAATCAATGGTGAGGAATTTACCGTGCTTGATCCTGCCAACGTGAGCTTCAGTATCTATACCGATGATGACCAGCTCTTTGTATTCACGCCCGACGACTTCCCCAACGACTTCACCGAGCCGACGACCGAGATCCCCTTTGGTTACAGTGGTTATTCCATTGACCAGAGTATAACGATCTACTTCGAGAACCACCCTGCCTACAATGTCGAGACCGACCGCTTCTTCAACTGGCGCATTGGTGTCCAGGTTCACAACACGGTTGATGGCGTGAAGAGCTCGTCAGACATTATCTATCTGGAGGTGTTCCCCCAGATGCACGAGGCCTCCCAGGTGACCGAGACTTCCTTCCTTGCCGACTGGAGCAGCGAGCCCAACTGCATGCAGCAGGCCGGATTCCAGGGCTATGACCTGTATGTGGTCAACAAGGACAACCCCGAGGACCAGATTGTCATCAATGACATTCCCACGCTCAAGAACGAGGCTGGCGAGAACATTGCCGGTGGCTCCTATCTCGTGGAGGGATTGACCCCAGGTGCAACCTATCAGTACTATGTGGTTGCTAAGCACACTTTCAGCAACTTGAGGTCTATCCAGTCCAATGTTCAAGAGGTGACCCTGCCGGGTGGCGGTCATGGTTATGACGTGGGTGACGTGAACCATGATCACAACGTCAGCATCTCGGACGTTACCTTCCTGATCGACTACCTGCTGGGTGGCGACAATGGGGCTTGCACCATCTGTGCCGACGTTAATGGTGACCAGGGTGTCACGATTGCCGACGTCACGGCCCTCATCGATGTCCTGCTGAGCGGAAACTGATAACCGCATGCTGGACGTAATTGCCACACCAAACAACAGCCGCCAAGCCGCAACGAGAGAAAACCTCGGCGACTTGGCGGCTCTTCTCAGATGAGCAGTCAAAACTATCCTTGATGCTGCTGCAAAACTAAAACCACAAAAATGAGGATCGCGCAGCGCGCGAGAAATCTAAAAAATTAGGGAGCGATATAGCTGTTGGCCCTGAAAAGTTTTTTAATGCTAATTTCGCTAAGAAAAACGTATTTCACGAAAAATATTTAAAACTAATTCGTTAAATTCGCATTAGCCCCGCAGGGTTCGGGCCAACATCTTTATCATCGCCTGTGATGATTACCAAAAACGGTAGTTTCGTTGGATTTTTGAAATATTATCGTAAAAAAAATAAAAAAACTTGTGTTAGATATGAGAAATGATGTATATTTGCAGGAGAAAAGCTTTAAACCAAGAATTCAAGTTCACCATTTCTGTTACCACAATCACACTGGTCATGGAATTGATGAAATGAGAAGAGTTCAGAATATTATAGTGTTTTAACTCCATATTATTATTAACTAAATTTTTAAATTTTATGAAAAAATTATTATTCTTATTGTTGAGTGCTGCTGTTGCCGTATCGGCTTCGGCAGGTGTTGCACGTACAATCGACAAGAAGGTTGTAAAGAACAGCAAGGCTACGACCAAGGTTGAGCAGGTGGTTAAGACCGCTTATGGCCCCGTTGCCTCTAAGCCCGCTCCCATGCTCAAGGCTCCCGTGAGGATTGACATCCCCGAGGGCTATTGCGCTGTTACCCTGGCTGCTGGCGACGTTTGGGGTGATGGCTCTGGTTACCAGATGCTGCTCGATGCCGACGCAACGGCTTATGGCGTGGAGATTCCCACTACTGGCGGTCTGACCGCGAGTGGTGATGCTACCGCTGAGGTTTATGCAGCATTTGAGTACAAGATCCCCGAGAATGCCGATGGCGCAATGACTACCCAGAACATTATCATGAATGGTAGTGCCACCATCCTCATTCCCGCCGGAACTTATGACTGGTGTATTACCAACCCCACTCCTGATGATCGCATCTGGATCGCTTCGGAGAATGGTGATGTTCCCGGTCGTTATGACGACTATCAGTTCGCTGCTGGTATGACCTACATCTTCACCGTTTCGCTGAGTGGTTCGAACGACTATGTTGCCCTTCAGGTAGTTGAGCCCGGCATTGCTCTCACCGTTCCCGAGAACTTGACGGTTAATCCCGCTGCTACCACTGCCGACGTTGCTTGGGATGACACCGACGACGTTGCTTGGAACCTGCGCTATCGTCCCTATGTTGACACCAGCAGCAATCCCATCAACTTGACTTTGCCCAACGATGATGAGATTCTGGATGCCCAACTCGAAGGCATTTCAATCCTTGATGTCGACCAGGATGGCAACAACTGGGGTCTGGCTTATACCGACGAAGCGCAGACTGACTTGTGCCTCGCTTCTTCATCCTATTCTGGTGGTGCTCTCACGCCTGACAACTGGTTGATCCTGCCACTCACCAAGCTGCAGGGCGTTATTAAGTTCGATGCTTGGCACAAATCATCCTATCCCGAGAAGTTGGAAATTATGATTGGTATGGAGGATGCAATTTCGGGTAACACTGTTTACACCGACCAGTTCACCACGATTGCAAGCTACACTACCGAGGGCAATACCCCCGTTACTTACAGCATTGACCTGAGTAGCTACAATGGCCAGATGGGTTATGTGGTATTCCGTCACTATGGCACCACCAACCAGTGGACTCTGTATGTTGACAACATCTTCGTGGGTGATCCCAATGCCGAGATCATTGAGAAGCCCGAGTGGATCTATGAGAATGGTCTGGGTAACACTAACATTACTCTGAATGGTCTGACTCCCGAGACCTTGTACGAGGTTCAGGTACAGGCTGCTGGTAGCGTTTCCACTTCTGACTGGACCGACGTGGTTTACTTCACCACGCTGGCCGAAGGTGGCAACGTTAAGATTGGTGACGTGAACAGGGATGGTGTTGTTAACATCGCTGACGTAACTGCCTTGATCGATGCTCTGTTGAGTGGTAATCTGGATGACACGGATACCTTCAGCTATGACAACTCCGATTGCAATGCCGATGAGACCGTTAACATCGCTGACGTTACTACTCTGATCGACATGCTGCTCAGCGGCAACGTATAAATTTTGACCATGAGATAAAGTAATGTAATATCTAAGGTTTAGGAATGTGTAAGGATGCGTTGCATAACGCATCCTTACTATTTTTATTCATTGGTATCCGGGGAAAGTATTGCAGTTAAGAGGGTGTGTCATCATTGTGACTCGGTAATATAACCGTGCTATCGCACGGGAAATTATTCAAATTATATTTAAAATTATCATTAATATCAATTATTAATTTTAATTTAAAAATTTGATTAATTTCCCGCCCGCAGGGCGGTTATTATTGCAGCATTTAAATGATGACACACCGTCAGCGAGGTCATCAATCCGACGGACCACTAACCGCATCATTAAGAGGGTGTGTCATCATTGTGACTCGGTAATATAACCGTGCTATCGCACGGGAAATTATTCAAATTATATTTAAAATTATCATTAATATCAATTATTAATTTTAATTTAAAAATTTGATTAATTTCCCGCCCGCAGGGCGGTTAATACCACCAATAGGCCAACTTCTATATCATTACCTATTTTTTTGTCATCCGCATCAGATTGCGAGCCCCTTGCGAGCAATCAACTTTAAAAAAACTTAGCGTCTTGGCGGCTTTGCGTGAGACTCGATGACAATTTCGATGCAAAAATTGCAACTCTCCAGGCCGCACATTACTTGAGGCGCGAGAGCTGCTTGGGGTTGCCGACAATCCACAGGATGTCGCCAGCCTTGAAAATCAAGTCGGGAGTGGGAGAGATATAGTCATCCTCGCCACGTTGCACCGCTACTAATAGAGCCCCATAGTCCTCGCGCAGGTGGCTGTCCTCAAGCGTGACCCCCACGATGGGCGAACTCATGCTAATGGCAAAGTGCACAAATTTCACCTCGGCGTTAGGAATCTCTCCTACATCCGTTTGGGCCTCGACCAATGGCAGCAGTTGTTGTATCTGCTCCTCGGTGGCAATGACACCGAGCACATCGCCCGGAAAGATGCGCATGTCGCCTGTGGGCACGGGATGCAGCTTGCCCGCACGCTGGATGTTGACCAGGTTCACGCCATAGCGTGAGCGCAGGTCAAGATTGCGTAGCCGTTCTCCCACGAATGGGCAATCATGCCCCACAGTCATGTAAGCCAAGTGCAGGTCGCTCACGAGGTTGTTTTCACGACCCGTGCGACGGTTCTCCCGCTCATTGATGTTGCTGATGAACCGTTTCTCAATTATCGACAAGCGATGCTTGAACGGAGACGGAAATGCCACGACGGCAACCAGCATGAGCACGACAAGCAATACAGCCGCGATAATAGCCATCGCACTCGGATAAATGGCCTGCAAAATGGCGGCAACAAACATCGTCGAAACAATGGCGCTGATGATGAACATGACAACGATGGGGACATAGGAGATGTTGCCCGATGTCTCAAGCAATTGAATCTGCTCGGACCGCTTGGCCGATGGCATGATGATTGAAACGATAAACGGCGAGACGATAGCTATGGTCGATGCAGCACAAGCCAATCGGCCCCACATGTTGTCACCGATATACTTGCTCAACAAGGGCATGAGATAACCACGGCAGACGGCTATCAATGCAATGGTGATCACCGAATAGACAACCAATCGAACCACATATCTCGATATGATGGATTTCCACAACCGCAATGTGTCGCTGCCCTCACTCT
The DNA here is from genome assembly GCA_947165675.1 of uncultured Prevotellaceae bacterium. GTDB lineage: Bacteria > Bacteroidota > Bacteroidia > Bacteroidales > Muribaculaceae > Sodaliphilus. Next base: position 72,816 of record CAMVBJ010000006.1, on the reverse strand, counting down.
CGTTGGCATTCTGGCTATAGCCGTTGAGCAGACGGGTCCAGCTCCCAGGCAAAACCTTGACCAGCAGATTGTAACAGGGAATTGCCTGCTTGATGAAAAACGGTGTCGTGAATGTGGTGATAACCGACACGGCAACGATAATCGGGTAGATGCTCTTGTCGAGCACACCCAGTCCAGTGCCTAACGTTGCGATAATGAATGAGAATTCTCCAATCTGGGTCAGCGAGAAGCCCGACTCCATCGCCAGTTTCAGGGGCTGCCCGGTCGCCAACATGCCGAAGGTGCCAAACACGATCATGCCGACAATCACAACGACGGCGAGCAGGGCTATGACGCTCCAGTGACGGGTCATTACCGTGGGATTGACCATCATGCCCACCGAGATGAAGAACACGGCACCGAACAAATCCTTGACCGGCGAGATGAGGCGCTCGATGCGTTCGGCCTCGATAGTGCCAGCCAGGATAGAACCCATGACAAAGGCGCCTAATGCCGCCGAGAAACCCGACTTGATCGAGAACAATACCATGGCGAAGCACAGTCCCATGGCGATGATGAGCATCTGCTCGTCGCTGATGTAACGCTTGAAACGCTTAAACACCGTGGGAATAATGAAAATACCCACCGTGAACCACATGATCAGGAAGAATGACAGCTTCAAGATGCTGCCCACCATTTCACCGCCCTTGACGCTATTGTTCAGGGCGATAGAGGACAAAATGACCATCATTACCACGGCGAAAAGGTCCTCAACAATCAGGACAGCGAACGTCATGGGCACAAAACGCCGTTGACGCATGTTCAGGTCGGTCAGTGCCTTAATAATAATAGTGGTCGATGACATGGATATCATGCCGCCCAAGAAGATGCTGTTCACAAGGCCATAACCCAGGAATTTGCCGACGACAAAACCCAGGCTCATCATGCCCACCACGATAATGAGTGCCGTGATGATAGCCGACCCACCAACGTCGATCAACTTCTTGAAACTGAATTCTAATCCTAACGAGAAGAGCAGGACGATGATGCCAATCTGAGCCCAAAACTCAATGTTGGCCTCGACAGCTACCGATGGCAACAGCGAGAAATGGGGACTGGCCAGGAAACCAGCTACTATATAGCCCAGTACCACTGGCTGCTTCAACATCTTGAACACGACCGTAGCCACTGACCCTAATATAAGGATAAGCGCCAGGTCACTAATCAGACTGTTAATATCAAGTGATTCCATTAGTGTTTTCAGTTGTCAGTTTTCAGTTGTCAGTTGTCACCTAAAACCTATAACCTATAGCCTATAGCCTATAACCTATAACCTATAGCCTAAAGCCTAAAGCCTAAAGCCTAAAGCCTATAACCTATAGCCTATAGCCTAAAGCCTAACTCACATATTCATCTCATTGGTGATGGTGATTGAGATGGCATCGGTCTTTTCCTTGATCGCGTTGAACATCTCTGGAACCGATACGTCATTCTTGCTGCGCACCATGAAGTTGACGATTGTCAGTTGATTGTCATAGTCATACTTCATGAACTCGTCGCTGATGTGGACTTCGTTGGTATTCAGGATATCACGCAGGGGCTGCATGTCATCGAGGATGCCATGCACCTTGACCCTAATGATCTTGGATTCCCACAGGAAATTGTGCCGCAGTTCGATGCGCTCAATATTGACAAGGATAAAGATGATGAGTAAGGTGGTGATAATCGATATGAGGTACATTCCCGCACCGACGGCCAGTCCGATGCAAGCTGTCATCCAGATGCCGGCAGCGGTGGTCAGACCGCGCACCGAGCCTTTCATCTGAATAATCGCTCCAGCACCCAGGAAGCCCACGCCACTGACGACTTGGGCGGCAATTCGACCTGGGTCACCATTCTTGAGACCTAAATACACTTGTGGAATATAAATCGAGATGAGCATCGCCAGCGTGGCCCCCATCGAGATAAGGGCAAACGTGCGCAGGCCGGCAATCTGCCCCTTTCGGCGACGTTCCATACCGATTATTGCGCCCAACGTCATGCTGAGCAGCAGTTTCACCACCGCGTTGGCGAGGTTGACATCAGGGCTGATGATATCGTTGTAGAGACTTTCTAACATGGTAAATCCTTATATTTTATTCAGTGCAAAATTAACGATTTCACTGCATTTATACAACCCTTGACACTAAATTCCGCCACCAGTAACGTTAAAAAAAAGGAGCGACGCTGTGTGGTAACAGGTCACTCCTTGTCATGTATCGGTTGTGCTATGCCAGCACTACTGAGCAGCGGACTCGACAGTGGATTTCTTGATGCTGGTCTCGATCTTACCGCCACGGGCATCGATGACAATGGTGTCGCCAGCCATGGCCTCTTCTCGCAAGAGCATTTCGCTCAAGGGATCCTCAATTTCGCTCTGGATGGCACGCTTCAACGGGCGGGCACCATACTGGATGTCAAACCCACGGTCAGCCACAAGGTTCTTGGCAGCTTCGGTGATCTCAAGTTTCAATCCGTTTTCCTCAACGCGCTTGTAGAATGAGGCGAGCTCAATATCCACAATCTTGAGGATGCAGTCATGGTTGAGGGAGCCGAAGGTCACAATGTCGTCAACACGGTTCAGGAACTCGGGCGAGAACTTGCGGTTCAAGGCCTTGCGGATGACCGAGTCACTACGCTCCTTGGTCAACTCGCTGGTATTGAAACCCACACCAGCGCCAAAGTCTTTCAACTCACGCGTGCCGATGTTACTGGTCATGATGATGATGGTGTTCTTGAAGTCCACCTTGCGACCCAAGCCGTCGGTGAGGTTACCCTCATCGAGCACTTGCAGCATCATGTTAAACACATCGGGATGCGCTTTCTCGATCTCGTCAAGCAGCACCACGCTGTAAGGGTGACGGCGCACCTTCTCGGTCAATTGTCCGCCCTCCTCATAGCCCACATAGCCTGGAGGCGCTCCCACGAGCCTGGATACATTGAATTTCTCCATGTATTCACTCATATCGACGCGGATGAGTGCATCGGCTGAGTTGAAGAGAAATTCAGCCAATTTCTTGGCAAGCAGTGTCTTGCCTACGCCAGTGGGTCCCAGGAACATGAATGATCCGATGGGACGCTTGGGGTCGCGCAGGCCGGCACGGTTGCGTCGAATGCTGCGTGCAATCTTGTCGATGGCCTCATCCTGGCCGATGACTTGCTTCTTGAGTTCATCGGTCATGCCGAGCAGACGTATGCCTTCGCTCTGGGCAATGCGCTGAGCTGGCACTCCGGTCATCATGGCGACAACCTCGGCGATGTGTTGCTCGTTGACTGTGACACGACGACTGTCCAATTCTTGCTCCCAATGTTCCTTGGCAACAGCAAGCTCATGCTTGAGCTTTTCCTGCTGGTCACGGTAACTGGCTGCACTCTCAAAGTTCTGAGCCTGTACGGCCTTGAACTTGTTGTCCTGGGCCTCGGCGATGCGTTTCTCTAATTCTTCTATCTCCTTGGGGGTGTCCACCTTAGTGATATGAACTCGTGAACCCGCCTCGTCCATGGCATCGATGGCCTTGTCAGGGAAAAATCGGTCACTGATGTAGCGGTCGGTGAGCGTGACACATGCCTTTAAAGCCTCCTCGGTGTAATTCACCCCGTGGTGCTTCTCGTACATCTCCTTGATGTTATGCAGGATTTCGAGGGTCTGCTCGGGTGTGGTGGGCTCTACAAGGACCTTCTGGAAACGACGCTCAAGTGCACCGTCCTTCTCAATACTCTTGCGGTACTCATCGAGGGTGGTGGCCCCGATGCACTGGAACTCGCCACGCGCCAGAGCAGGCTTCAACAAGTTGGCTGCATCCATCGAGCCACTGGCGTTACCTGCGCCCACGATGTTGTGGATCTCGTCGATAAACATGATCACGTTCTTGTTGGCGCTCACCTCGTCGATAACAGCCTTGAGGCGTTCTTCAAACTGTCCACGGTACTTGGTGCCGGCAACGATCGCTGCCATGTCAAGCGAGATGATGCGCTTGTCGAGCAGGGTGCGTGCCACCTTGCGCTCCACAATGCGCTTGGCAAGTCCCTCGATGATCGCGCTCTTGCCCACACCGGGCTCACCAATCATCACTGGGTTGTTCTTCTTGCGCCGGCTCAGGATTTGAGCCAGTCGCTCGATCTCAACCTCACGGCCCACGACGGGATCCAAGTTGCCCTCGGCTGCCTCGCGGGTAATATCCTTGCCATATTTATCGATGACGGGAGTGGCAGAATTGTCACCCCGACTGACATTTCGTCGCTGACGTGTCTCACGATAGGACGGATTATCGCTATTGCCCTCGCCAGGGAAGTTGCCGCTGCCAGGCATGTCATCGTCCTCATCGTCTTCCTCATCAGGAAAGTCTGCACCCGCACGGGGCACAGTAATGTCCTGTCTCCAGTACTGTTCTTGCATGTCGTGCTGGTTGTGTATCATTCTGTTGTTTATCCTTTCTTAATTGTAGTGTTAAAAACTATCCTTGTTATAGCAAACACCGTGCCAGCATCATAAAACGTGACACGCCACCCGGCGTCAGATGGAGGCGGGTAGCGTGTCATTGTGTTGCGTGGGATAACCTTAATTGCCGCCTAACAGCAGGTCGATGAGGGCTGTCACATCACCGATGGTTACCTCGCCATCGTGGTTCACATCGGCAACATCCTCGTCAAGGGTGGTGCCGGGGCTTAACAGGTAATCGATAAGGGCGGTAACGTCGGCAATAGATACCTCGCCGTCACCATTCACGTCACCGACCAGAGGCTCGTCGCCGTTGCCTGTGAGCGTGACGTGCTCGATGTTGGACCAGACGCTCTGGGTGCCATCGGTATAGATAGCCTTGACCATATACTCATAGGTGCCGCCAGCCAGGGCCCTGACCGTATAGTGGTCGTCATCAATGCCGCTGACGACGCGCCATGTAGAATCCCCCTCCTCGACAGCAGCACGATGGGGTGCCCTGGCTGTGAGGTCACCTTTATAGATGTTCACATTATAAATATAGAAGCGTTTCTTGACGGCTGTCATGGCCAGCTTGATGTTCTGGGACGTGCAGCCAGTGAGCACTACAGTATAGTCGGTGGGCGTGTCGGTCAACGCAACGGTTGTGCTCACGTCGCCACATGACACGATAACAGAACTGCCGTCACTGGTCCCATTGGCGGAAATCCAGTTTTTGGCATTAAAAACGACAGTAACCGTGCTACCCAATTGCAGGTCGGGGCTGATGATGTAGCCAATCTTGCTTGTCGTGCCAAATTTCAGGCTTTGGTTAGCGGCTGGATAGAGGCTGTATCCTGTCCATCCAGGATTGTCAGTGTAATCATCAAGTGACCCGCTGATGTCGTTGTATCCATCAGCGGTAGCCTTGATATTAGAGAAGTTCTCACTCATGAGCAGGGTGGCACCAGTATCCTCGACACGGCTCACCTTGAGCGTATAGCTCGAAACATTATCAACGGCGGTCCAGTCGGCACGGAATGCTGTTGCTTCAATCGCACTGTCGTCAACGGGTTGCATGATAGGCACCTCTTTGTCGATGGGATCAATGCCACCCTCACCCGTCCAGGTCGTGTTCTGCTTGGTTCCCCAGATGTATTCAGCCAATTCAGGGTGGTCCACATAGGGGTTGCGGTTGCCCTGTTCGAGATAGACAGCCTCGTTGCGGCTGATTTCCTTAGGACTCACAGGGTCGGCGCGATGCCATTCCATGAGCATCTTGATTGACCAGTTGGAAAATGCTTTGTAATCATTGGTGGCATAGTCAAGCTGTCCGCAACCAGGCCAGTTTTTCACATCGCTCTTGTAGCAAGTTACCATGTAGAAATAGATGCGTGCAAAGTCGCCCTTGTATTCATCATCCGGCTCAAATACTGTCGCCGTGTAACCGTTGTAGGTACTGGTGCCTAATTTACCGAGCATTGTGACTCCTAAGTCATCGTTGGTGTAGGTAATGCCATTGGCACACACGCCATAAGGGTTGTTGCTGCGTCGCTGATTCACAAAGGCATCAGTCGGAATAAGCATTGTGAGATCGGTGTACATGGGATACACCTCACCTCCAAACCAGCTCTTGGGGAACGAGTGCTCGCGGTTAATGCCTTCACCGACGTAGGAAGCGCCAGCCACATGATTAGAACTGTGATTGTACTTGCAGGTAGAGTACATGTCGATATAATATCCATCACTCCCCTTGTCGGTATTATCATAGATGTCCCACAAGCTATTGTAACCCAGCTGATTGTGGGTATAGATGATGCCTTCGAGTGCTGTCATTAAGGCCTCGTCTTGCTTGCCGATGGCGTTAGTGTAGTAGCCATTGGGAACGTCGGCCCAGGCTGTGAGTCCGAGTAGCAGCGCAAAAAATGGTGTTAAAATCTTATTCATTGTGAAGATGTTAAGTTAGGTGTTATTTAGTGAGTCATAGGTCGTGTCAAACAATTCCTTGAAACGCTCCTCGTCGTGAAGTGTCTGGCGGAATGCTTCTAAGTGGCGTGCATTGTCACCGTATGGTATCCACAGTCGCAGGTAACCACCGTAATCATATTTCTCCCGCATGTGCTCCATCAACCGGCGATACTGTCCTTCACGGTCAAGGCCGGGCTCATGGGACATGCCATATTGCAGGGCACGGCGCACGATGGTCTCGCCGTCGATGATGCGGTCGGCCTCGGCGACAATGCGGCCATAGATGGTCCGGGGCTCGTGGTCGCTCGACGCACGGTGATCCTCGGCTGCATCGGCAATCGTGTTAATCTCTTGATCGCTGAACCATTGGCGCAGCCGCGTGTCGGTGCGGATGATGTGGGCACTGTCGGTGTGATGGTGTTCGCGACCGTTTATAAGTCCCAAGTCATGATAGGCTGCAGCAACCAGCAGGATACAACGGTCAACTTCAGGATAATAATCAGCTAATTTTAGAGCCTGGGAAATAACTGTGTGGGCATGGTCTGTGCCATGCCCGGCGTCAAAGTCATTGTAGCGTGGGATGATTTCACGCTCAATAAATGCACTTATTTCGTCAATATCTCGCATTATCGGTTAATCTACCTCATGCAGGTCATGGCCCATGCGGGTCTTCTTGGTGTGCATGTAGAACTCGTTATATCGGTTAGGTTTCACCTCGATGGGCACATTCTCGACTACCTCAAGACCATAGCTTTCGAGTCCGACTCGTTTCACGGGATTGTTGGTCAAGAGACGCATCTTGGTAACTCCTAAGATTCTTAGGATATTAGCACCCACGCCATAATCGCGTTCATCGGGCTTGAAACCCAGGTGAACATTGGCATCTACTGTGTCAAAGCCCCGCTCTTGCAGTTTGTAGGCTTTGATCTTGTTCATCAAGCCGATGCCACGTCCCTCTTGATTCATATAGACGAGCACGCCCTTGCCTTCTTTCTCAATCATCTGCATCGCTAAGTGCAGTTGTTCGCCACACTCGCAGCGCATTGAGCCAAAAATGTCTCCTGTCGCGCATGATGAGTGAACCCTGACTAAGATAGACTCCCCGGGTGTCCATTCGCCCTTGATTAGAGCAATGTGTTCACGGCCATTGTTGATTTGCCTGAAGGGGATGAGCTTGAAGTGACCATACTGTGTCGGCAGGTCCACCTCGTCACCCACCTCAACCACCTTCTCGGTGCGCAGGCGATAGGCAATCAAGTCCTTGATGGATATGATGGGCATGTTAAATTTCTCAGCCACCTGCATCAACTGTGGCAATCGAGCCATCGTGCCATCAGGATTAATGATCTCGATGAGGGCAGCAGCAGGGTAGAGCCCTGCAATGCGCATGAGGTCAATGGAAGCCTCGGTGTGGCCAGCGCGCTTGAGCACGCCCTTGTCCACGGCACGCAACGGATTGATGTGCCCTGGGCGGCCAAAGTCCTGCGGTCTGCTATGAGGATTGGCAAGAGCTCGGATGGTCATGGCACGGTCATGCATCGACACTCCAGTTGTGCAGCCATCCAGTAGATCAACGGTTACAGTGAATGGGGTTCCGAGCATCGAGGTGTTATCATCGACCTGCATGTTCAAGTCAAGCTCACGACAACGTTCGGTGGTGATGGGGGCGCACAAGACGCCTCGACCCTCACGCAGCATGAAATTTACTTTTTCTTCGGTAATCTTTTCGGCTGCTATGATAAAGTCACCTTCATTCTCACGGTCTTCGTCATCAACAACGATAACAAATTCACCACGTTTCAGTTGCTCGACAGCCTCGTCGATAGTGTTCAGTCTGATTTTATCCATGATCTTGGTTATCAATGGTTCTTTAATTAATTGTCCTTGTACTCCATTTCACGGCTATACTCGCCATTGAAAATTGCAACAAGCTGGTCACATGTCCTTATCGTGAGGCGCACGTCGCGCTTCAGGTTGCTTTGATGCCTCAAGCCTATCAGCCACAAGGGCAGACCGATGGGGAACAAGGCAGCCATTACCGACCCGATGCCTCTGTTGGACACTGGATGATAGGTTAATAACTGCCTGATGACAGGATAGTCCATAGCTTTGTTCAATACCATCTGGTCACGGGAATTAGACAGGTAGTCAACGACACGATCCACTTCCTCTGATAGAGCCTTAATGGCCACTTTGTCATATCCTTGTTGCCAATAATCAATGTAACGCTGGCGTCCTGGATAACGATCGAGGAACTGCTGACAAGTATCCTTGAGATTGCCGATTAAGGTCAACGCTTCGGTGGTATTCACTTCGTTGATAATGACCTCCTTGGCAGCAAGTTTGCGAGTCTGGTGCAGTCCTGTGACCCTGCGTAGGAAATTGAGCCATGCATCAGGGTTAAATACGGCTGAGTCATTTACGGCCTTTTTGGTCAAGAATATGCCCAAAGGCAATAGAACCGCCGAGCTGAGCCAGATGCCCTGCCACACGACCCAACGGCCATCACGGGCGAGTTTATAACCTGAGTTATCGATGATATAATAGATGATGAACAGGATCACCGAGATCACAATGGGCATTCCCAAACCTCCCTTGCGGATAATGGCTCCGAGAGGTGCGCCAATGAAGAAGAAGATGAGGCATGCCAGCGATAGGGTGAACTTCTTGATGAGCTCAATCTGATGCCGCCTCATGATATAATTGTCCTCATTGACCATGTATCCCTGGAATTCCAAATCTTGCATCTCGGTGGTCGCATTGGACAAGGCTTGGTTGACGATCTGCTGCTGATCATTCTGGGGTAATGACTTGATGAGATCATTGATATTCACAGCCTTGTCTAATTTAATTTCAGGAACAGGTTGAAGTGTTGACTTGCCATCGTTGACAATCACGCGATCCTGGGGCACACCACAAATGGGACGACGGCGCATCTGTGTAACAATGATGTCTGCTGCCGAGTCCACTTTGAGTGTAATCGAGTCAATGCTATGTTGCAATTGGCCAATATCCTTTCCCACATATTGGGATTTCATGGTCTCATCATCCATGCGGGTGAAGTTAGCGTCATAGGGAATCAAGATTTCCTTGTCGTGAAATGATTCACGGCGATACAAATCACCGCTCATGCCGTTAATCCCATTGGCGCTGCTCATCTGTTCGTACCATGCGCCCTTGTAGAGTGTCAATACCAGATGCCGCTTGTCCTCGGTCATGCTCAAGCGGCCTGAATCGGCTGCCACAATGCGCGGATACATTGAGCTCGATGACACGTCATAGATGAGCATATTATAGAGCATGTCACGTTCCTTGTCCTTGCGCTTGACGTAGATGTTGTAACCGGGTATCTGGCTATATACTGCACCCTCGGGGATATCAAGGGTGGGGGATGTCTGCCTCATTGAGAACAGTAGTGTCCACATCTTCACCTGGGACTTAGGCAAGGCGTTATTCATAAAGAAAAACGCCCCGATAGCAACAAACACCATGAGTATCGCGATAGGCTTCATGATGGTTGTCAATGAGATACCAGACGACTTGAGGGCGGTCAGCTCCACATGTTCGCCCAGGTCACCAAAAGTCATCAGTGCTGCCAACAGGATGCTCAATGGCAAGGCCATGGGCAAGAGGCTTAATGCCGCATGGAAAAACAGCTCGGCAATCAAGTCCATACTTAACCCTTTTCCCACCAGCTCGTCAATATAGCGCCACAGGAATTGCATAATCACGATAAAGAGGCAGATGCAGAAGGTCATTAAAAACCTGGGCAAGAACCTCGATAGCATGAATGTGTATAGTCTCTTTATTTTAAACATAAGCAATCCATACAATGGCATTAAGCTAATTGGTCGCAAAATTACAAAAAAAACACCGCAAACGAGGTCGTCACGATGTTTTTTTATTTAATTAAGAGTGTAAGCTGATTATTGTGAAATTCCCAATTGTGAATTATAGTAGCGCCTGTCGTTTGTTACTTCACATCCGACAAATGAGGGAATCGCAAATGTATAATCCTCATTGGGTACTTCTAACTCTGCGATAACCAGACCATTCAAGTCGCCGTGGAATTCGTCGATTTCCCAACGGTTCCCCTCATACATGACAATGTGGCGGGTCTTGGTGATAATGGGAGGCTCGCACAGGGCGAGCATCTGGCGTGCGTCATCCAGCGGGACAGGATACTCAAATTCAGGGTGGCTCATGCCGTTTCCCTTACCCTTGATGGTGATCACTGCCTCTTGGTCACGTATCCTCACTCTGACTGTCCGCTCTGGAATCCTTGAAAGAAAACCTTGGGTAATTTGGCTCTTTGAGCACGACTCGTTTTTATAGGAATCGTTCTTTACTAAATACTTATGTTCAATTTCTACTGCCATGTCTATTCAACGGCGTTAGCTTATCTATTATTATATCCTTGAAATGCTTTCAGGTGCTATTTTTTTATGAAATTGAACTGGGCTACCCGAAAAATGCCTAATTTTGCACCTCGATGAAGGTAGCATTAAGACATATCCTGGCTCTTGTGGCATTACTATCGATAGCGTTAACGTCAATAGCCCAGCAGATGCCGTTGACACAAATCACAGGTTTAGTGCGCGATTCGCTATCTCGTGAGGGTGTGGGATATGCATCTATATCACTGGTCGGCACGTCCGAGGGCACCCTGGCAAATGAGCAGGGCGGATTTGCCATCAACACTCGGGCCAACTTCAGCAAGTTGCGTGTCACGGCAATGGGTTACCGCAGCAAGGAGGTGGCCATCAAGGCTGGTCAGGGAAGTGTTGTGCTTATTGATCTCGTTGCCACGGGAGTAGAATTGAAGGAACTTGTCGTTCACAAGGGCAAGGAGAAATACAGCAAGAAAAACAATCCTGCCGTTGAAATGATCAAGAAGCTGCGGGCTCATCGGGATGATAATGACCCACGACGTTTCACTCATTATGGCTACACACAGTATGAGAAAATGTCCATCGGATTTGCTGATCTGGACGATATCGTTAACCGGTCAGAAGATCAACAATGGATTGAACAGTATGCCGACACCTCATTGCTCACTGGTAAACGCATCTTGCCCATCTCAATCAAGGAAACCGTAGCTCGTGATTACTTCGGCCGCAACCCTGACCAGCATAAACAACTTATCCTTGGGACTAAGAATGCGGGCCTTGACGAGCAGATTGACCAATCCAGCATCAAGAAGGTGCTCGACGACTTCATGGGTGAAATTGATATCTTCCAGAACGATGTAACCTTGTTGACCAATCGATTTGTCAGTCCCCTTTCCCGCATTGCGGTTGATTTTTATAAATTCTATCTTAATGATACTGTTGTGCTCGATGGCGAGCGGTGTGCTGTGTTAAGTTTTGTGCCGTTCACCCCTCAGACGTTTGGCTTTCTGGGACGCCTCTATGTGTCGCTTGAGGACACCACCATGTTTATCAAGCGTGTGACAATGGGTGTGCCACATGATATCAACCTCAATTATGTGGATCGCATGAGCATTCAGCAGGATTTCGATCGTGCTTATAATGGCTCTCGCATCAAGGTGCGTGATGATGTCGAAATCTGTTTCAAACTCATTTCGGGCATTCCCGAAGCTTTTGCGCGACGAGAAACATCCTACCGTAACCACAATTTTGAGCGACCCGAGGGCGGTGTCTTTAATTTTAAGGCTGAGCAATCCACCGAGAGCGGAGCTGGCTTTATGCCCGATGAATTTTGGAAGGAATATCGTCCTGTCGGTGCACGTACGTCAGCAACGTCAATGCGCGCCTTCATGCATCGAATGCGACAATCTCGCTGGTTCTATTGGGTCGAGCAAGCCTTGCTTGTGATTGTCAATGGTTATATCCCTACGGGAACTGTTAGTAAGTTTGATATCGGTCCTGTTAACACGCTCATTAGTGGAAACTCCCTTGAGGGCGTCAGATTTCGTGTCGGTGGCATGACCAATGTCAACTTGAGCCGCCATTGGTTTGCCCGCACCTATCTTGCTTATGGCACCAAGGACAAGAAGTTCAAGTACATGGGATCAATAGAGTACTCCTTTTTATCTAAGAAAGCGATGGATCAGGAATTCCCGATTCACAGCCTGCGATTGACCCATAAGTATGATGTTGACAAATTGGCTCAACACTACCTGTACACTAACCCTGATAACGTCTTCCTGACCCTGAAGCGGCACAAGGATGTAAGAATGCAATACCTGCGCACTACAAGTCTTGAATATCGCCACGAGTGGTACAACCATTTCTCACTGGCACTGGCCATCGAGCACAATGTACACGAGGCAACACCGTATGTGCCGTTTGTCAATACCAATGGCACCGAACACCGGCGGTACACCCAGGCGGGCTTTAAGGTAGGGCTGCGATTCGCTCCCGGTGAAACCTTTTATCAGGCGCGCTCTTATCGTATCCCCATCAACATGGATGCCCCCATAGTGACATTGACCCACACTTATATGCCTAAGGGGTTTATGGGCAGCACGTTTGAAGTGAATAAGACCGAATTGGGGTTGCAGAAGCGTTTCTGGTTCTCGGCCTTTGGCTATGCCGACGTTATTCTCAGGGGTGAAAAGGTGTGGAGCAAGGTGGCTTATCCCGACTTGATCTTGCCCAATGTCAACCTGAGTTATACCATTCAGCCCGAGAGTTACAGCCTGATGAAGCCGATGGAGTTTGTTAACGACCAAGCTTTGTCATGGGATCTCACATACTGGGGCAACGGCATATTGATGAACCGGTTGCCATTGATCAAGCGACTACGACTGCGTGAAGTGCTCACCTTTAAGGGCATCTGGGGTAGCCTGAGCGACAAAAACAATCCATTGAAGTGCAATGACATCTTTCAGTTCCCGAGCGATGCTCCGTGTTTGCCCATGGGGGGCAAGCCCTATATGGAAGCTGGTGTGGGTATTGACAACATTCTCACCATCCTCAGGGTTGACTACATCTGGCGCTTGACCTACCGCGAGAATGCCGGTAGTGACCGTCACGGCTTGCGCATCCAGTTGCACTTTAATTTCTGATACTTCGCCATTTTTCATTATTTAAAGGGAATATTGCTGTCGAAAAAGTTGACGGGCTAACTGATTAGTCATGATCATCAATCCGATAAACTTCAAGTTTGACTGGTAAACCCCAATGGCATCAGCATCCACACTCTATTAACAACTACTCAACTAAGAACTAAAATTCCCCGTTGTTAATAACTTTTTTTTAGCAGGTGGAAAAAATGGTGTAATTTTACACTCTGCATTTATGACTATAAAATCAGTAAGGAGAAAAAGACGATGATCCCATTTGTACATCTGCACGTACATTCACAATACTCAATCCTTGACGGCCAGGCTCCCGTCAAGGCACTGGTCGATAAAGCTATCGCTGACGGTATGCGTGGCATGGCGATTACCGACCACGGCAACATGTTTGGTATCAAGGAGTTTCACGACTATGTCGGCAAGCTGAACAAGAAACGTGGTGATGACGAGAAGTTCAAGCCCATCTTTGGCTGTGAGGTCTATGTGGCCAACAAGTCACGCCATGACCGCATAGATAAGCGCGACAATGGCAATCACCTGATCCTGCTGGCCAAGAACCTGAGGGGGTACAAGAACTTGATAAAAATTGTTTCTCACGCCTGGACCGAAGGCATGTATTACCACCCTCGTACCGATCACAGTGAACTGGAGAAATACCATGAGGATATCATCTGTTGCTCGGCTTGCTTGGGTGGCGAGGTGCCTCAACTGATCATGCACGGCCAGATGAATCAGGCGCGTGAGACAATCCAGTGGTTCAAGAGCGTGTTTGGCGATGACTATTATCTGGAGTTGCAACGCCACAAGGCAACTGTGGCCCGTGCCAATCATGAAACCTATGAGAAACAGTGTCTTGTTAATGATGCCCTGATTCAGTTTGCACGAGAATTGAATATCAAACTCATCTGTACCAACGACTCCCACTTTGTCAACGAGGAGGACGCTGATGCACACGAGCGTCTGATCTGCCTCTCGACAGGCAAGAAGCTGACAGACGAGAACGTGATGCTCTATAGCAAGCAGGAGTGGTTTAAAACCCAGGAAGAGATGAACGGCGTGTTTGCCGACATTCCCGAAGCATTACAGAACACCAATGAGATTCTTGATAAGGTCGAGATTTACAGCATCGACCATAGTCCCATCTTGCCGGATTTCCCGCTGCCTGATGGTTTCAAGGATGAGGACGAGTATCTGCGTTACCTGGTTTATGAGGGGGCCAAGGAGCGTTGGCCCGATATGACAGAGGAGCAGCGTGAACGCTTGGACTTTGAGTTGGAAACTATTAAGAACATGGGCTTCCCTGGCTACTTCCTCATCGTGCAAGACTACATCAGGATGGCACCCAAACTGGGCTGTACCGTAGGTCCGGGCCGCGGTTCGGCTGCTGGATCGGCTGTGGCCTACTGTTTGGGAATCACTAAGATTGACCCGTTGAAGTACGACCTGCTGTTTGAGCGTTTCTTGAACCCAGACCGTATCTCATTGCCCGATATTGATACGGACTTTGATGACGATGGGCGTGCCGCCGTCCTCAACTATGTTACTGAGAAATATGGTGCCGAGAAGGTGGCTCACATCGTCACCTATGGCACGATGGCAGCCAAGAGTGCCATCAAGGATGTTGCCCGCGTCGAGGACCTGCCTTTGCCTGAGAGCAACCGTCTGGCAAAATTCATCCCGTCATCACCTAACGAGATGCCCGAGCAGAAGGATGGCAAGAAATACAAGATCACGGTGAAGAACTGTCTGGAGTGCTTCCCGGAATTCCGCGCCGAGCTGGATAACCAGGATCCGCGTGTGGGCGAGACGATTCGTTTTGCCGAGAAGCTGGAGGGCAGTGTGCGCAGTACGGGTGTACATGCTTGCGGCGTGATTATTGGCCGTGATGACATCACCGACTGGGTGCCCGTGAGCACTGCTACCGATAGCGATGGTGAGAAAATCATTGTAACACAGTACGAGGGCGGTGTGATTGAGAGTACTGGTCTTATCAAGATGGACTTCTTGGGGCTGAAGAACCTGACAATCATTAATGAGGCCCTTGCCAATATCAAGCTGAATCATGGTAAAGAAATTGATATCGAGAAGATTCCAATAGATGACCCCAAGACCTACGAGCTCTATTGCAAGGGGCAAACGTCTGGTACGTTCCAGTTTGAGTCGGCAGGTATGCAGAAGTACTTGATTGAACTCCATCCCACTTGCTTCGAGGACTTGATTGCTATGAATGCACTGTATCGACCAGGTCCCATGGATTACATTCCCTCATTTATCAACCGCAAGCAGGGTAGGGAACCTATCGAGTATGACATACCTTGCATGGAGAAGTACCTCAAGGAGACCTATGGCATTACCGTCTATCAAGAGCAGGTGATGCTCCTGTCCCGACAACTGGCGGGATTCACCCGTGGTCAGAGCGACACCTTGCGCAAAGCGATGGGTAAGAAGCAGATCGAGAAGATGAACGAGCTGGAGACACTGTTCTATGAGGGTGGCGAGAAGAATGGTCATGACAAGAAGGTGTTGAACAAGATTTGGGAAGACTGGAAGAAGTTTGCTTCCTATGCCTTCAATAAATCGCACGCCACTTGCTACAGCTGGGTAGCTTATCAGACAGCCTATCTCAAGGCTAACTACCCCAGCGAGTATATGGCAGCCGTGTTAAGCAGCAATCTCAACGACGTGGACAAGCTATCCAAGTATATGGACGAGTGCCGTGCCATGGGCATCGAGGTGCTGGGTCCCAATATCAATGAGTCTTATAAGAACTTCAGTGCTACAAAGGATGGCCGCATCCGATTCGGACTCGCTGGAATTAAGGGTGTGGGCACCAGTTGTGTGGATTCTATTGTCGAGGAGCGTGACAAGAATGGGGCTTACAAGGATATCTTCGACTTTGTTCAACGCATTAACCAAGGCTCTTGCAACCGCAAGGCACTGGAATCGATGGCTCTTGCAGGAGCATTTGATGATTTTAAGGATATCAAGCGTGAAGACTTCTTTGAGGTGAATCCCCGTGGCGAAGCTTACAGCGAGACGCTGATGCGATTCGGTCAGAAGTATCAAGCCAGTCAGCAGGAGATGCAGAACTCGCTATTCGGGGCCTTTGGAGCTATTGAAGTCGCTACTCCGCCAATCCCCAATGCTGAGCCTTGGTCACAGCTTGAGCGACTCAACCGAGAACGTGACCTGGTGGGCATGTACCTGTCGGCACATCCCCTTGATCCTTACTATATTGAGGTGAATTATGGCTGTGACACACCACTGGCCGAAATCAAAAACCGTGCTGATGAATTGGACAAGGAGTTGACATTGGGTGGCCTCGTGGTCGATTTCCAGACTCGTATGGGCAAGAAGGGCAACCAGTTTGGCATCTTGAAGATCGAGGATTACAGTGGATCATTTGAGTTCATGCTGTTTGGTAATAAGTTTGTGGATTACCAGAAATTTGGCGTACCTGGCTACGCCATTGTCGTGCGCGGGGCTTATGAGAAGGGCTACCGTGATGACATCCGGTTCAATGTTAAGTCAATAGACTTGCTTGAAAACCTCAAGGGCAAAATGATGAAGAACATAGTCATCAGTCTGCGTGATGATGACTTGAGCAACGTGGACTTCTTGAAGCACTACTTAGGCGTGCAAGGTGATAACCGATGCGACCTCTACTTCCGCATGAGGGATCAAGTGAGTGGCAGTTATGTCATGCTGCATTCCAAGAAGCTGATCGCTGTTGACAAACGGTTACTCGTGTCGTTACGGGACGCGGGCGTGAAGTTTAAGGTAAACGCGCACGTGTGAAAAAAACGCAATAATAAAATTTGGCATCATAGTTGCTATAGCATACAATAGAATCAAGATAAACATTATTAATTCAACTAAAAAGACTAACAAATCATGGCAAAAGAAATTAACGACGCTAACTACAAGGAATTACTGGAATCGGGTAAGCCCGTTGTCATTGACTTCTGGGCTCCCTGGTGTGGTCCCTGTCGCAGTATCGCTCCCATCGTCGAGGAATTGGCAACAGCCTACGAGGGGCGTGCAATCATTGGTAAGTACAACGTGGACGACGAGACCGACCTGGGCGTGGAGTATGGCATCCGCAATATCCCCACGCTGCTGTTCTTCAAGGATGGCAAAATGGTCGAGAAGCATGTGGGCACCATTACTCGTGATGCACTCACTGCCAAGATCGACGCCCTGCTCTAACTCCTGAGTAGAAGCGAAACAACAACCGAGTGTGCTGACGACAATATTATCGTGTCGTCAGCACATTCTGTTTTTTCATTACATGGCTGGAGAGTCACCACGTCCCCAGTCGATGTGGTAGCCGATGGTTGAAAGCTCTTCAGCAAGAGTTTGAACACCTTGGACTGACTCAGCTCCAAGCGCAGCTTTGTTGTCATAGAGGGCATACATCTTACGGGTGTCGGTAGGGGAAAGATTGGGCATTACCACATTGGCTCCAGCAAGAATTCCACGCAAACGCCCATCTGGCGTCAGTGTTGCCATGGCTGTAGTGCTCGGAATCAATGCTTGTGGTATGGCAAGTCGCAGGATGGCATATAGCCTTGCAGTCATGTCAACTGTGCCTGCCGGAAAACGTCCAAGTGGAGTGTCGTGCTGAGGTATGAATGGTCCCAGGCCAATCATGTGAGGCTGGAAATCAATGAGGAAGCTGATGTCCTCGACAATGCTGCCAATCGTCTGGAACGGCGCGCCTACCATGATGCCGGTCCCCACTTGATAACCAGATTCTTTCAGCCAGTTTAGGCATTGCAGGCGATGGGAATGAGACATTTCGTGTGGATGTAATAGTTTGTAAAGGCTCGCGTTGTGGGTTTCATGGCGCAGCAAGTATCGGTCAGCACCAGCTTTTCGCCATAGGGTGTAAGTATCAAGGGGATGCTCTCCAAGCGACAGGGTGATGGCACAATCTGGCCATCCTTGCTTTATGTCATGCACAAGGTCGGCTATCCAAGTAGTGCGCTCTTCACCCCATTCTCCACCCTGTAACACAAATGTGCGAAAGCCTATCTGGTATCCATGCTCGCAGCAAGCCAGCACTTGCTCTCGCGTGAGAGTGTAACGTGACACATGGCAGTTACTACGACGGATTCCGCAGTAGAAGCAGTCATTTCGGCAGACGTTTGACAGCTCGATGAGACCACGCAGGTAAATCCCTTTGCCAAATTGACCTTGCGCTACCTCTCGAGCCTGACTCGTCAAGTAAGCTACAATCTGTGGATCACTTGTTGTGAGCAGCGCCTTGTATTCTTCGGCAGTCAGCTTGCGCTTATCTTTCAATTTGTCGATAATCGATATCATTACTTGTTCAGATTGCTGATCACCTTGTTTAACTGTTCTCCCAATCCGATAGTATATCCCTGCGAGCAGAACATCACACGGTTGAACGTGTCTGCAAGGATAAACATGGGTAATTGTGTTTTGCTCTGCAGTTTCATCTCTTGAGCAATCTGTTGGCTGATATTGCCATCGCTGTCGATGCCATAGATGATGTTCTTGGGTAATGTTCCGTAATTCTCTTGACGATATTTCTGTGCTTCCATTTCATTCTCAAACAGCAACAATATCGGGCGGTTCCACTTGTCCAGAGCATCGCTCATTTGGGCAATGTCACGCATTGCATGATTCGTGGGTTCCTGCCCCATGCCTAACACGCCCACGACATAGTAGCCACGCCCCGTCTGTGACAAGATGCTCACGGCATCACCTGCCATGGGTTTCAACTGGCTGTCAAGTAGTCGGAACTTAGATTCAGAATTGAAATTACCGATTACTGCCACAATGTCATCACTCTGGCGCATGGTCAGATTAATGATTGTCGTTTCACCTGGATTGACCCTGAAAATGCGGTTGGCAACCAGCACCTTACCGCTTGCTGCACGGGTGCCACTGGTGAGCATATAGGTGCCTGCATCGAGTGGGGCGCCTTTCTGGAATGTGTTGCTCCATGATGAACCCTCCTCAAGTCCGGAGTCCCCCTCATCATAATTCAGCAGCTGGGTCGTGCCGTCATCGAGGATCCGTGAGATTGAGAAGTGGTGGTAATACTTAGGGTCATCGAGGGTTTGAGTGGGAGTATAACGCAGTTTAAGCGTGCCTGTTTGGGCATTCTTCTGCTCTGCTGTATCAAAATTCACGTCCTGCCAGCCATCTGCATTATGGTATTGCACCTTGCCTGTGACAGGATCCATGCGGGACTCGATGTTGAGCGAACGGGCCAAATCGACAAAGAAGATGTCTCGGCCTCGATTGTCTGACACACGTGAACGCCACACGCCCATCGGCGTCTGGGCAATGTGAAGGGCATTCTCCTCGTTCTTAATGGCGATATTATCACGAATCCATGATACAAGCTTCGTAGGGTCTGCCTTGAACTGGGCTATGGTAGCAGTATCAAAGGCATCTTGAAGATCCTGCTTGAATGGCGATGTGATCATCTCATATTCCACTCGCTGTGCCAGTTGATTGCTACGAGCATTGAAAGCGTCATCGAGAATTGTCATCGTCACGTCGCGCATGTCCTTGTCATTTAGCCCCTTGAGTACACCGATGGCCCGATCCACATTGTCGTTGTGCTTGTTTACAAATGCTGCGATTGTCTGCCAGTTGCCACGCGCTTTCACTAAATATTCGGCTGCCGCTGGGCATAATTGCTGGGCTTGATCGGTTGTGACAAAAGTGGCTTCATAAGCCTTGCGGATCGAGTCTTCTCGGGCTAATTTAGCCTTGTTGACCGATGCCATTTCAGGACTCACCTTGGGCATGACAGCCTTCTCAACAGGTGGTACGATATCGAAGGTCTCATAGGTTGGACCACTCTTGAGTGAATTGCTGTGAGTGAGCATGACATCCACTTTTTTATCAATTCCGAAGCTCACTTTGCGGTAGCCATACCAGCCGTCTTTACTTGCCCAGACGAGCATATCACCCTTACCGGCAGTGAGCGAAGCGATGCCTTTTTGATCGCTCACCTTGGTGGCGGCGGGGTAGAATTCACCATAGTTGTAGATGCGGAATTCCACTCGTGCCCCTTTAACGGGTTTACCGAATTTATCGAGCACTTGCACTTGGATCATGGCGGTGGGAGCATAGTTGCCAATGAGATTGATTTCTGTAAAGTTGCGTGTTCGGCTCATCACTTCTTCAGGACCATTATAATCGCCGAAGGCTCGAGTATGCATCAGTAAAGCCCTTGATGCAGGGGCATTAAACCATCCGAGGTCCAGTACGGCTTCGGGTTCACAGGCACCCATGAAGTGCCACTTGCCATTGGCCCAGGCTTCTACCCAAGCGTGGTTGTCGTCGGTGTGGGCCCATCGTGGTGTATAGACTTGCCGAGCAGGGATGCCGATAGAACGCAGAGCAGCAACAGTAAAGGTTGATTCTTCACCGCATCTCCCGATAGCTGCATTCATGCATGCTAAGGGTGAAAGCGTTCGGGAGTCGCTTGGTTGATAGGTCACATGCTCATGGCACCAGTGGTTGACCTCCAGAATGGCTTCTTCCATGCTCATGCCTGCTACACGGTCTCTGAGCTCTTTAAAAAACACGGGACGCGACATGTCCAGCGCCTCGTTATTGACTCGCAACGGCAAGACAAAGTGTTTGAACAACAGGTCTGGGATATCTTTGCCCCAAGGCATCTGCTCGCGAGCCTCAAGTGTGGCTCGCACATTCTCGAGGTGGAATTGCACAGTATAGTCTGTCACATCTGCCAATGGCATGTAGGCATAGAGGAATTCTATAGCTGCCTTTTCCTGCTCATTCACATTCAGCCTGCTCAGGTCTGGCGACCTTAACTCCTCGATAGTAGCAGCACCTGTAACATTTACCATGCCCAGGAACATACTCATGAGTATTAAAATTTTCTTCGTCATGATGATTCCATTTTATGATTCTATCCTACAAAATTAATATAAACAATTGATTTGACATCTGGGATAATGCTCAAAACTTAGAATCAAGGACCGAATTCTTGAAAAAAATGACTACCTTTGCACTCCAGAATAGAAAACAAAATACTATAGGCATGAGTATATGGTTATTAAATCGGGTACATTGGCCTAAATGTCTATAAAAACAGATAAAATAAAAAATGAAGACAATACGCAACTTCTGTATCGTGGCGCACATCGACCACGGCAAGAGCACGCTCGCCGACCGTTTGCTCGAGTACACCAATACCGTTGCCGGCAAGGACATGCAGGCCCAGGTGCTTGATGACATGGACTTGGAGCGCGAACGTGGTATTACCATCAAGAGCCACGCTATCCAGATGGATTACCAGAAGGACGGTGAGAAATATACACTCAACTTGATTGACACTCCGGGACACGTGGACTTCTCCTATGAGGTATCACGCTCGATTGCGGCATGTGAGGGTGCCTTGCTCGTTGTGGATGCCACCCAGGGCGTGCAAGCTCAAACGATCAGCAACCTCTACATGGCCATCGATAATGGCTTGGAAATTATTCCTGTTATCAACAAGATTGATATGGATAGTGCCCACCCCGATGAAGTGGAAGACGAGATTGTTGAACTTCTCGGTTGTGATCCCAGTGACATCATCCGTTGCAGCGCTCGCACGGGTGAGGGCGTACCTGCCATCCTGGATGCTATCGTTGACCGCATTCCCGCTCCCGAAGGCGACCCCGAAGCACCACTCCAGGCCTTGATCTTTGATTCGGTGTTCAATTCATTCCGTGGCATTATCGTTTATTTCAAGATATTGAATGGAGCGATTGCCAAGGGGGATTTTGTCAAGTTTGTCAATACCGAGAAGGAGTATAATATCGACGAGTTAGGTGTCTTGAAGTTGCGTCAACAGCCCTGCGACCGTTTGTCGGCAGGCAATGTGGGCTATATTATATCAGGTATCAAGAATTCGACCGAAGTGCGCGTTGGTGACACCATTACTCATGTGCAACGCCCTTGCGGGAAAGCCATCGAGGGTTTCCAGGAAGTGAAGCCCATGGTGTTTGCCGGTGTCTATCCCATCGACCCCGAAGACTTTGAGAACCTGCGCGCCTCGCTCGAGAAACTGCAACTCAATGATGCTGCATTGACTTTTACCCCCGAATCCTCGGTAGCGCTGGGGTTCGGTTTCCGTTGTGGTTTCTTAGGGCTGCTGCACATGGAGATTGTACAGGAGCGCTTGAGTCGTGAGTTCAACATGGAGGTGATTACCACGGTGCCCAACGTGTCTTATAAGGTGTATGACAAGAAGGGTGGATTGACCGAGGTTCATAATCCTGCAGGACTACCCGATATTGCCATTATCGAGAAAATCGAGGAGCCCTACATTCGTGCCTCAATTATCACCCAGAGTGAGTATATGGGCCCTATCATCACCCTGTGTCTATCAAAGCGCGGTGAACTGGCTAAGCAGGAATACATTTCGGGTAACCGCTTGGAATTGACATTTGATATCCCTTTAGGCGAAATCGTCATCGACTTCTATGATAAGTTGAAGAGCATCAGCAAGGGTTATGCGTCATTCGACTACTTTATCAATGGTTATCGTGAGTCCAAGCTCATCAAGCTTGACATTTTGCTCAACGGTCAACCGGTGGACGCCCTGAGCACCTTGACCCATGTGGATAATGCAGTGACATTAGGCCGTCGCATGTGCGAAAAGCTTAAAGAACTGATCCCTCGTCAACAATATGACATCGCAATCCAGGCTGCTATCGGAGCCAAGATTGTGGCACGCGAGACGGTGAAGCAGGTGCGAAAAGACGTGACGGCTAAGTGCTATGGTGGTGACGTGAGCCGCAAACGCAAACTGCTTGAGAAGCAGAAAGCTGGTAAAAAGCGTATGAAGCAGATTGGCACTGTGCAAGTCCCGCAGAAGGCTTTCCTTGCTGTACTCAAGCTGGATTAAAAGGTGGCTGACGACTTGCAGCATATCGACTTGGATAATCCTGAGTTTCAAGACGCATGGAGTGTCATCAGGAAAACCAACCGTTCGGTCTTTCTTACGGGCAAGGCAGGAACGGGCAAGAGCACGTTTCTCAAGTACATCCGCGCCAACTCCAAGAAAAAACTGGTGGTTTTAGCACCCACTGGTATTGCTGCTGTCAATGTGGGAGGCCAGACGATGCACTCCTTTTTCAAGATTCCCTTCAAGCCATTACTGCCTGACGACCCTGATATTGCCAATATCACACGATTGCGCAAGATGTTGCGCTACACTAAAGAGAAAGTCAAACTCATACGTGAGCTCGAACTGATTATCATCGACGAGATTTCGATGGTAAGGGTCGATGTCATTGATTTTGTGGACAGAGTGTTGCGCGTTTATTCAGGTAATATGCGTGAACCCTTCGGTGGCAAGCAGTTGCTGCTGGTGGGAGATATTTTCCAGTTAGAGCCCGTTGTGACCCACGACACGAGGGATATCTTGAGGCGATACTACAAGAATTTCTTTTTCTTTAATGCGAGGGCATTCAGTCAGATTGACCTGGTTGCTATTGAATTGCGCAAGATTTACCGCCAGAGTGATAACGAATTCATTTCACTGTTGGACCGCGTGCGTGTCAACCGCGCAACCAGTGCTGACATTGCACGCTTAAACCAGCGCTGTGACCCAAATTATCAGGAGATCAACGATGACCTTGCCATCACACTTGCCACTCGCCGTGATACTGTTGATTCTATCAACGACGAGCACATGCAGGCGTTAAATACTCCGGAATATACTTTCATGGGAAAAATTGAAGGAGATTTTCCTGAGAATAGTCTCCCTACGGCCCAGCGGTTGACACTCAAGGAGGGAGCCCAAGTCATCTTCATCCGCAATGACAAGGATGGACGATGGTACAATGGTACGATCGGCAAGGTGACGCTGTTGCGTGAGCAGGAAGTGTATATCTCTCTCGAGAATGGTTCCGAGATAGAAGTGTTGCCGGAGATTTGGGAAAACATGCAATACACCTATAACGAGAAAGAGAAAAAGGTGGAAGAAAAAGTGCTGGGTACCTTCATGCAGATTCCCATCAAACCCGCATGGGCACTCACGGTGCACAAGAGTCAAGGACTTACGTTCAACCATGTGGTGATCGACTTTGTGGGTGGTGCTTTCACTGGTGGCCAGACCTATGTGGCGTTATCGCGTTGCACCTCGATGGAAGGTATTACGTTACTCAAGCCGTTGACTGAGCGTGATATCATTGTCAATATGGCGGTCGTAGAATTCAGTCGCCAGTTCAACAATAAGCAAATTCTGAGCGATGCCATTGAGCAGGAGCGAGCTAACCAGCTCTACAGGCGTGCCATTCATGCGTTTGATCATCAAGAATTTGAAGAGTGTGTCAGGTGCTTTACCGAAGCTATGAAGATTAAAGATGAAATTCAAGATGATGCTGTCAAGCGATTGATAGCCAAGAAATTGAATATCTTTAAAAAGCAGGTTAAAACGATTGAGCGGCTTGAGGGCGTGATTGATAGTCAGCAGAAACTGCTACGCGAGTTGGCACTGGAATATGCTACTATGGGTGACCAGGCGCTAACTATGAATGATGATGACGGTGGGGTAGTGCGAGAGGGTAGTGCACCCTATGGCAAACGCCTGGATGACATCTCGATAAGGGCAGCAATGGCCAATTATAATAAAGCCTTGCGCATCATGCCTGATTGCTTGCAAGCTATGGTTGGTAAAGCACGACTGTTCATGGCGTTAGATCAACTTGAATCAGCCGAGAATGAGTTGAACAAGGCTTTGGACATTGACAAGAATAACTTCCAAACTCTCATGACAATGGCTGAATTGATGGAATTCATGAAAGATGTTCCAGAAGCAATAAAATCGTATAAACGAGCTGCAAAAGCTGATAAAAAACGGCCAGAACCTCACGATCGTCTTCAAGTCATCTATGAGAAAATAGGTTTTGAGGACTTGGCGAATGAAGAAAATGAAATTGCTGATCGCCTCCGCAAAGCATTAAATAAATCAAAATCCAAGAAACGTAAGAAGTAAGTGCACATGCTTTAAACATTGGCAATGACATAACAGTTAGTCATTTCCTTAACATTTCTATCTATATGTTCTTCAAGTGGGGTGAGAATTCAATAAAACTAATATCCTATTTTACATAATATCAATTCTAATTTTTATTATGATGGTTTGGATGGACGTTATTCATCGCGACATCTGTATATGATTAAATCATGATGAGAGTAATCTTTTTCATTGACAATTAAAAAGATTATAGAATTTTTAAATGTCAGTGACTTTAGAAATATAATTAAATGAATAAATGTTAGTTCATATCGTTTTATTTTCAGTTCTTTATAAGAATATATTTAAAGTAATAATTTATGTTTGTGGTTTAAGTTCATTTCAGTCCAGAATTATCTGGATTACTGTGATTTTTTTAAGCACACATTATTATAGGAATAAGAAATGTTTGTTATCTTTGTAGTTTCAAATTCCAACCAAAATATCAAGATGTTAAAGACTTTACTAAAACAAGTTAAGCAATACAAGACGGCATCATTACTGACGCCTGTGTTTATCATGCTTGAAGTTGTACTTGATGTGCTTATCCCATTTGTGACAGCCAAGCTCATTGACAATGGCATCAGTGCGGGTCACATGCCCAGTGTCTATAAATATGGACTTATCATGATCGTCATGGCTTTTATGAGCATGTTTGCAGCGATTTTGGCTGGTAAGTATGCCTCCTATGCTTCATCTGGTTTTGCCTGCAACCTGCGTGATGCGATGTACAAGAACATCCAGCGTTTTGCTTTCAGTGACATTGACAAGTATAGCACATCGGGATTGGTTACCCGTATGACCACAGATGTGACCAATTTGCAAAATGCTTATCAGCAGATTATCCGCACTTCTGTTCGTGCACCGTTCAACTTGCTATCCAGTATTGTGATGTGCTTTGTCATCAGCCCGCAATTAAGCCTGATCTTCATTATTGCCAGTGTGATTCTTGGCATTATATTAGCTGTGATAATTAGTAAAGTCTCCAAGATGTTTGCGCTGGTTTTCAAGCAGTATGATGTATTGAATAGCGTTGTTCAGGAGAACGTCTCTGGCATTAGAGTTGTCAAAGCCTTTGTCCGTGAAGATCACGAGAATGCCAAGTTCTGGTCGGCGGCCAAGCGTCTCTATGATCTTAACGTTAAGGCTGAAAGCCTGATGGCCTTAAACCGTCCCTTGATGAATATGGTTGTATATGGCTGTATCATAGCCATCTCGTGGTTCGGTGCTCAGTTTGTTGTATCTGGTAGCCTTACCACTGGTCAGTTGACATCTCTGTTTACCTATGTTATGACTATCTTGATGTCGCTGATGATGCTTAGCATGATTTTTGTGACCATTACTCAAAGTCTTGCAAGTGGACAGCGTGTGGCACAAGTGATTAACGAGACTCCGGATATTGTCAATCCAGAAGATGCGTTGACCGAGATTCCTGACGGGTCCATCGACTTCAACCATGTCTATTTTGCTTATAAAGGCGGTAGTGGCGAATATGCCCTCAACAATATAGACCTGCATATCGCGAGTGGTGAATCCATCGGCGTGATTGGTGGCACCGGTAGTGGTAAGTCGTCGCTTATCAACTTGGTTAGCCGTTTGTATGATGCGTCAAAGGGCGAAGTCCTTATCGGTGGCAACAACGTGAATTCCTATGATCTTGAATCCCTGCGTAATAACGTCGCTGTTGTGCTCCAGAAGAATGTGCTATTCACAGGCACCATTCTCGATAATCTGAGATGGGGCGACGAGAATGCAACGCTCGAACAATGCCGTCAGGTCTGCCGTGTGGCTTGCGCTGACGAATTCATCATGGAAATGCCTGAAGGCTACGAGACCCGCATCGAGCAAGGAGGCACCAATGTTTCGGGCGGTCAGAAACAACGCCTATGCATCGCGCGTGCTTTATTAAAGAAACCCAAGATCATCGTGCTGGATGACAGCACCAGTGCCTGTGACAACACGACCGATGCCCGCATTCGGGCTGGACTGCGCGACAATCTGCCCGAGATGACCAAGATCATTATTGCTCAGCGCATCAGCAGCATCAAGGATTGTGACCGCATTCTTGTGCTTGACGATGGAAAAATGGCAGGGTTTGATACTCATGACAACTTGCTCAAGTCCTGTAAGATCTATCAAGAAATCTGTGCTATTCAGGAAGAAGCTGGAGGCGATTTTGACAAACCACAAGAAGACAGAAAGGAGGCTCAATCATGAGAATGCCTGGACATAACAACCGTAACGCAATCGTTGATACCACTGGCGTGGACAAGCGCAGCACCCTGTGGCGCCTGTTCAAAATAGTGATGAAGAATTACAAGTTCTCGTTTATGGCTGTAGCCGTGTGCATCGTCGTTACAGCCTGTACTACCCTCGCCTCTACCCTATTCACACGCACCCTCATCGATGACTACATCACGCCGATGATTGGTCAGACGCATCCCGACTACGGCCCATTGGCTGAAACATTAGTCAAGTTAGGTATCGTGCTTGCCTTTGGCGCCCTATGCTCATACTTGCACAGCCGGCTGATGATCAACGTCACACAGGGCACTATGCTCAAACTGCGCAAAGGAATGTTTGAGCACATGCAATCGTTGCCCATCAAGTACTTTGACACCCACTCCCACGGCAACGTCATGTCCAACTACACCAACGATGTAGACACCTTGCGTCAGATGATTTCCAACAGTCTGCCACAGGCCTTTAACTCATTGATTACCTTGGGCATCACCTTTGCCAGCATGATTGTGATGAGCGTGCCCATGACCATCCTGTCGATTGTCATGGCCCTTATCATGGCATGGTCAACAACTTATTTAGGTAAGCGGTCTCGCCGGCACTTCCGTGTGCAACAGCAGAAGTTGGCCGAGGTCAATGGCTTTATCGAGGAAATGATGACGGGTCAGAAGGTTGTCAAGGTCTTCTGCCACGAGCAGAAGGCCATTGAGCAGTTTGAGGTCATCAATGAGCAACTGCGCAGCAATACCTATGATGCCAACCGCATCAGTAACATTGTGATGCCGGTCAACGGCAACTTGGGGCACTTGAGCTACGTGCTCATGGGCGTGCTGGGTGCCTGGCTTATCCTCAACGGCCACACCGGCATGACCCTGGGAACCCTCGTGGCCTTCCTGACGCTCAACAAGAGCTTTGCTCGCCCCATTGCCAGCATCAGCCAGGAAATCAACAGTGTGTTGAACGCTTCGGTGGGGGCAGACCGCATTTTCAAGTTACTCGACGAGCAACCCGAGGCCGATGCAGGAAGTGTCAAACTGGTCAATGCCAAGCGCGGCGAGGACGGCCTGTTGCATCCCGCCCTGCGCCACACGGGCATCTGGGCTTGGAAGATACCGCTGGATAATGGCAAGCAACGTTATGTTAGGGTGTCGGGCGGTGTCAAGTTCAACAACGTGGACTTTGGATACAATGAAGAGAAGCAGGTTCTGTTTGACATCGACATCGATGCTATGCCCGACCAGAAGATAGCCTTTGTGGGTGGCACTGGTGCAGGCAAGACCACGATTACCAACCTGATCAACCGCTTCTATGACATCCAGGACGGTAAGGTTACGCTCGACGGCATCAGCATCAACGACATCAGCAAGCGAGACCTGCGCCACGGTCTGGGCATGGTGCTACAGGAGACCCACCTGTTCACGGGCACCGTGATGGATAATATCCGCTACGGTCGCCTTGAGGCTACCGACCAGGAGTGCATCGAGGCGGCCAAACTCGTTAATGCCGACAGCTTCATCCGTCGCTTGAGTGACGGCTACCAGACCGTACTCAATGCCGATGGTGGCAACCTCAGCCAGGGCGAACGCCAGCTGTTGGCCATTGCCCGTGCAGCGGTTGCCAATCCGCCCGTACTCATCCTTGATGAGGCAACAAGTAGCATTGATACTCGAACCGAAACTCTCGTGCAGCGTGGCATGGACTCGCTGATGAAGGGTCGCACGACCTTTGTGATTGCCCATCGCCTCTCTACCGTGCGTAACAGCGACTGTATTATCGTCCTTGAGAAGGGCCGCATCATCGAGCGCGGCACCCACGACGAGCTCCTCGCCCAGCGCGGCAAGTACTATCAGCTCTACACCGGCGGCGAAATCGCGTAATCTTTTCATGTGACATAACTGTTTTATGGTCTCTGATTTCAATTAGAGACCGTTGTTGTGCTTTACTGACCAGTCATAATTGTTAAAAAGTGTTAAGATATGGGCTTTGGGTTTAGTAAATGTTTATTGGCGTGTCTATATAATTGAAAGGGTCTGCGGATGAAAGATTATTGACCGAAATGACATTTTTAAGAAAGTTCTATGTTTTCCGCAGAAAAACTTGCGCAATAATAATTTTGGCGATAATAACTAAACAATATCACAACTATGAAGAAATTAACTTTGATACTGATGCTGCTTGCTGCAGGACTCATGGCTGTTTCCTGTGGCCATGACGAGCCGGATGATCCTAATGCAGTAACTCGTGTGCAGGATGGCAATGGGAAAGTGTTTTTGGAGAACGGTTTGCTTGTTGAGGCAAATCTGAATTATACCCAAAATGACTTGATCAATGCCCTAGCCACTTATGAATGGGAGCGAGATTATTGTTTTTATTATGACAATAAAACAATCTCGAACAAAACTGACATCAGCGCGATGCCCATTCTCATGCATACTGACATGACTATTGAATTTGACTTTCCAATTGAATCTGCAAGATTACGTGACATGAGCGTGTCTGGAAAACAGATCACTGTAAGTATGCGACATGATCCAATATCGGGTTCCTATTATCCTGATGAAACCCTTACGGTTGTTGCACTTGACTTGACTCAATCTTACGGAAGAATTGTCATGGACAGAAAACTCAGTTGGGATGTTGATGGTTACTTGACAAACTCTCTCTACGTACGAATGGTTTGGAAAGCTAAAATGGCAAATTAGCGTATGAAAAATGCCGCATTATTGTTTTTTCTGACAATGTGCGCGTTACCATTAGGGGCGGCCTCGGTTGACACGACAACAGTCGCCCTTAATAATGATAGCAGCACATTATCTCGTGGCGTGCATCTCGAGAATGTGGTGGTCTATGGCAGCCGCAACAACTTCGGTGTGGCTTCATCTCAGATGAGTGCCGTAACACTCAACAAGGAGCAAATCATGTCTGTCCCCGTGTTCTTGGGCGAGCCTGATGTGCTCAAGTCCATCCAGAAACTCCCTGGTGTTCAGTCGGGCACTGAAGGCAGTGCAGGGATTTTTGTACGTGGAGGGGATTACGACCAAAACTACATCACCCTTGACGGTTCGGCCATCTACAATGCCGAACACATGCGAGGGTATGTCGGGGCGATCAATCCAGATATGGTGCAGAGCATCAACTTCTATCGAGGTGCTTTTCCTGCCCGCTATGGCTCGCGCCTGTCAAGCGTAATTGACGTGGGTATCAAGGAGGGCGACTATAATCGTTATCACGGTCTGTTAAGTCTGGGAACATTGTCTAGCCGCATTCAGGTCGAAGGTCCCATCTGGAAAGGGCACACATCTTTCAATGTGGCGGCCCGCCTGTCCTATTTTGACTTGATTGCCAAGCCAGTGTTGAAGCACTTCTATGACCGACCCGAAGCGTTGCAGCCTTATAGCAATATGCGCTACTATGACATCACTGCTAAGGTCGTACACCGGTTCAACGACCGTAACCGCCTCTCAGCGGTATTCTACTATGGGGAGGACATTGACAATGAATCACCCACTGATAGCCGCCGCAGTGAAAGCACCATAGGCAGAGTTGATATCTTGACCGAAAAGCAATACAAGGAGGATGATTACCGTGCAAGCAGCAACGAGAGCCGGTGGAACAATCTGCTTTCGAGCCTCTATTTTACATCGTTTGTCAACGAAAGCCACCGCTTGAACATCAATCTGAACTATAGCCAATATGAGTATGATATGTCGATCAGTAATAGGATTGACGACAAAATCACCGACCTATACCGTTTGTACTATAACCATGAAGAAACGAGCCGTATCACCTCACATTCGGGAATCAAAGACTTGGCATTGACATTTGATGCTTCGTGGCAAGCAAATGAAGACCATTGGCTGCGCTATGGTCTCAAGCTATCCAAGCAGTGGCTCAATCCAAACACTTCGGTTTTCAAGGATGCCACGATTCAACGCTACCGTGGCGGCTTGAACTATGATGGCGATGAATCATTATATAACCCGAAATATGATGAGACAAGTGAATATATCGACTACACCAGTGGTGAGGAAATGAACATCAACAATCTCGCGTTATATGCTGAGGACGACTTCTCGCTATTTCACAATCTCAAACTCAACTATGGACTGCGTCTAAGTTCATATTTCGTCACCGACAGATCCTATCTTGCCCTCGAACCGCGAGTATCGTTACGGTATCTGTTTAGTAACCACTTATCACTCAAAGTCTCTTATTCCAATATGACTCAGGGTATTCACCGGTTGGTTACAAACAACCTAATCATGCCCAGTGACATCTGGGTGCCGATAACAAAAGATGTTCCACTGATGAAAAGCAATCTCTATGGTTTGGGAATAAACTATGAGTGGAAGGGGATCACCTTTGCTGTAGAGGGTTATTACAAGACCATTGACAATGTGCTTGAATACCGTAATGGCGCATCTTATTTCATCACCGCCCGCAACTGGCAGGATATAGTAGCCATTGGCAAGGGGCGTAGTTTCGGCTTTGAGGTGCTTGTCGAGAGAAAGGTTGGCAACACTACTGGCTGGTTGAGTTACACATGGTCTAAAGCACTTCGTACTTTTGACCGCCCCGACAATGAAATCAATGGCGGTCTAGAGTTCTATGCATCAACTGACCACCGACACAATTTCTCTGTCAATGTGATGCATCATTTCTCATTGTCCAAGAAATTGGGGCTGGACTTTAGCGCCGCTTGGAGTTATCAGTCTGGCCGTCGCGGCACAGTGCCGTATGGCATCACCTATGGTCAAAGTATATATGAATTTGTCGGTCGTTATCCTGTGGTAGCTTATGGAGAGGTCTTGTTTTACATAGAAAATTGGACAACTGTTTTAGGCGATATCGGGATTGATACCCGATTGGGTAGCCCGGCAGGAGACGTGCAGCCTTTCCATTCATTTAGAAATATCAACGATTTTAAACTTCCCGATTCACACCATCTTGACGTCAATGCCAACTTGTCCATCAAGCACCGACTTGGTGAAAGCGTGATAGGCCTCGGCATCTATAATGTCTATAATCATTACAACGTCAGCAATGTGTATATCGGTTACAGGGATAATAAAGCCGTCTTAAAAGGTATATGTCCTTTCCCATTTATGCCGTCAATCAGTTTCACCCAAAAGTTTTAGTCCATGAATGAATTGAAATCAACAATAATTATTCTTGCCACTTTGGTCGTCTTTTTGACGAGTTGCGAGAAAGACATTGACTTCAACAGTCAATATGAAAGCGGCATAGCGATTTATTCCCTCGTTATGCCCGGAGAGCCCTTTACTTTGAGAGTTTCGCGTTCGTTCAGCGTGAACGACAACCCGGTTGTCATTTACTCTCACTACTCGGAGTACTACAGCGAAATTGATTCCCTCTATCGTTCTGAGATCGTGATAAAAGATGCTACTGCCGAAGTAATCGTAAATGGTGCCGACAAATATTCCTTGCATTACGATGAAACAAAACCCTATGTTTACGTTTGCGATTACATACCAAAGGAGGGCGACAATATTGCCATAACAGTCAATGCTGCGGGATATAAGGCCATCAGTGCTACAGCCAAAGTTGAGAAAGCTCAGAAAGTAGAGATAGTCAAAACTGAAGTGGTTTATAAAGAGAATGGCTATGATGGTTCCACGATAATGGTAAATCCGTTATTCAAATATGGGGTCGATTCTGTGATGTTGATAACAATGCGTCTAAACGACCCTGTTGGGGAACACAACTTCTACCGACTGAAAGTGCGCGGTGTCGCTGAGGGAGAAGAAGTAATTGTTGGCTCAATCACTCGTCGGTTTTATTCGCTTTGTGATGTCTTTGACTCAGATGATATCATTTTTGCCGACAACCAATTGACTAAACCCTTTGGCGATTGGAAAGCGGGATTCAGCAACGTGTTCGATGATCACTTGTTTAATGGCCAGAGTTACACCTTTACAGTTGAATCTCGGAAAAGATACTGCGACAATCCTCGCGTGATTGTTGAACTTGAAACAATCAGCCAAGACCTGTACTATTTCTTGAAATCCTATCAGGTGTTTCGCATCTCCACCGATGATGTATATATGAATCCTATTGGCTTATACAGCAACATCGTCAATGGATGGGGCATCTTCGGCACTTTGAGTTATGACCGTCATATCATATACTACTGATTAAAAATCGAACTTATTATGTGAAGCCTCGGCATCTGCCGGGGCTTTTTCGCATACCAACCGCCGTTGGGCGGTGGTTTGCTTTCAAGGTAGTGGGCGTGGCCGTCCACTTTTTATGTCTTTATGCACGGCCCTCTGCTTGACGAGAGTGTCATGATACCGTGAAGCCGCATTGATGAAACAAAGTTTGTGCAAGTCGAATGCCATAGAGCTGGCACTAATGGCTGAGGCGCAGCCAAAGTTATTCAAAATGTCATCATTGCAATAGCGAATTTGCTCCCGCTCGGCAATGGGAAATGAGTTTCCCGTTGCGCTCGCTTACTCGCAAAATTGCCCTTGCCGCCTGTCGCTCAGGTATAAAGAATAATATCACTAATTCGTGAAATTGGCATTGGCCCCGCAGGGTTTGGGCCAACAGCAATATCATTGCCTTTATTTTTCATCTTAAAATCTGTAGTAGTCATATCATCTGGTTTTTACTGATAGTAAAAGTACAACAAATTTCCTGATCACAAAAAATAAAGGGCGAAAATCGGCTTTTAAAATAAAATAATGAGTACTTTTGCAGGATGTTTTGGAATATGACTTATTAACCGACTATATAAAACATTACAACACATGGGTAAGAAATTGACTGACCGAGTGACTTGGGTCGGAAAGGTGGACTGGGAACTGAAGCGCTTCCATGGCGATGAATTGTCCACCCACCGTGGCTCAAGCTATAACTCTTACTTGATCCGCGACAAGAAGAACGTCCTGATTGACACCGCTTGGCTGCCCTATAGCCGCGAGTTTGTCGCTAACCTCAAGAAGGAAATCGACCTCGATAAGATTGACTATATCGTGATGTGCCACAACGAGATTGACCACAGCGGCGCTCTCGTGGACCTGATGCGCGAGATTCCTGACACTCACATCTATTGCACAGCCAAGGGCGAGGCCATCATCCGCGGCCATTATCACCAGGACTGGAACTTCGTGAACGTCAAGACCGGTGACAAGCTGGAGCTGGGCGACACTACGCTCACCTTTATCGAAGCCACGATGCTTCACTGGCCCGACACGATGTTCTGCTACCTGAGTGGTGAGGAAATCCTGTTCAGCAACGACGGCTTCGGCCAGCACTATGCTACCGAGTCGCTCTATGACGACCAGGTGTGCATGGACGAGGTGCTGCAAGAGGCCGAGAAATATTATGCCAACATTCTGGCTCCGTTCAGCCCGCTGGTGGCCCGCAAGGTAAAGGAAATCCTGGGCATGAACCTGCCCGTGAAGATGATTTGCCCCAGCCACGGCATCATCTGGCGCAACAATCCCGGCTTGATTATCGAGAAGTACCAGCAGTGGAGCGATGCCTACCAGCAGGACCAGGTGACCATCGTCTATGACACGATGTGGCAGAGCACCCGCTTGATGGCCCAGGCTATTGCTGACGGCATCCGCCAGCAGTCGCCCTCGACGACCGTCAAGATCTACAATGCCGCCCAGAACGACAAGAATGACATTCTCACCGAGGTGTTCCACTCGCGTGCCGTGCTCGTGGGTTCCCCCACCATCAACAACGGCTACAGCTATGCTATCGCCGGTATCCTGGAGATGATCAAGGGCATGAAGCTGAAGAAGAAAAAAGGTGCCGCCTTTGGCAGCTACGGCTGGAGCGGTGAGGGCATCAAGCTCATTACCGAACACTTGAAGGCCGCTGGCATCGAGCCGGTGAACGATGGCATCCGCACGATGTGGGTTCCCGAGCAGGACGCCCTGGAGCAGTGCCGCCAGTTCGGCAAGGACTTTGCTGCCGCATTGTAATACAAATAGAAAACAATCAGTACAATAAATACAATCAACTAATCAACTAATAACAAGAAACCAATGAACAAAGTCGTTAGTAAAGAGCAGTTTTCTGCTAACGTGACTAAACTTGTCGTTGAGGCACCTCTCATCGCCAAGTCGCGCCGCGCCGGTCACTTTGTAATCGTTCGCGCTGGCGAAAAAGGCGAACGTATCCCCTTGACTATCGCCGATAGCGACCCCAAGGCTGGAACCATCACGCTGGTGATTCAGAGTGTGGGTGACAGCACCCGCAAGATCTGTGCCCTGGAGCCGGGTGAATGTCTGCATGACGTGGTGGGTCCCCTGGGCCAGGCCACTCACATCGAGAAGTATGGCACCGTGCTGTGTGCAGGTGGCGGCGTGGGTACCGCTCCCCTACTCCCCATCATCCGCGCGATGAAGGAAGCCGGTAACCGCGTGATCAGTGTGCTGGCAGGCCGCACCAAGGATTTGATTATCCTTGAGGACGAGGTTCGCGCATCGAGCGACGAGACCATCATCATGACCGATGACGGCAGCTATGGCAACAAGGGTGTTGTGACCGTGGGTATGGAGGAAGTGCTCAAGCGTGAGCATGTGGACTATTGTGTGACCATCGGTCCCGCCATCATGATGAAGTTCTGTGCACTGTTGACCAAGAAGTATGAAGTGCCTACCGAGGCCTCTCTCAACGCTATCATGGTTGACGGTACGGGCATGTGCGGCGCTTGCCGTGTGACTGTGGGTGGCAAGACACGCTTCGTCTGTGTCGAGGGACCCGAGTTTAACGCCCATGAGATTGATTTTGACGAGTTGATGATGCGCTTAAAGGGTGCACAATAATTTATATAGTTAACAGAAAGAAATGGAACAGAACAATATGGATCCGCGTAACGAACAATGGCGCATCGACTTGCGCAACTCTAAGTCTCCCAAGGAGCGTACTGCAATTCCCCGCGTGGAGATGCCACAGCTTGACCCCAAGTACCGCATCACCTGCAATGAGGAGGTGAACCAGGGCATCAGCGCCGAGCAGGCCGTTGTCGAGGCCAGCCGTTGTCTGGATTGTGCAAACCCTCAGTGTGTGACTGGTTGCCCCGTTAACATCAACATCCCCACCTTTATCAAGAATATCGAGCGAGGCGAGTTTGGTCAGGCTGCCGCAACCTTGAAGATGACCAGCTCACTGCCCGCCGTGTGTGGCCGCGTGTGCCCGCAGGAGAAGCAATGCGAGTCTCGTTGCATCCACACCAAGATGAAACACCCCGCAGTTGCCATCGGCTACCTGGAGCGCTTTGCCGCCGACTGGCAGCGTGATAACCTGCCACAGGAAGTTCCCGCAATGGATCCTGCCAATGGTATCAAGGTTGCCGTTATCGGCAGTGGTCCCTCGGGATTGTCGTTTGCCGGTGATATGGCCAAGAAGGGCTTCAGCGTGACCGTGTTTGAGGCGCTACACGAGATTGGTGGCGTGTTGAAGTATGGTATTCCTGAGTTCCGTCTGCCCAACCACATTGTGGACTATGAGATTGAGGGCTTGAGGAAGATGGGCGTTGAGTTCGTCAAGGACTGCCTAGTGGGTAAGACAATCAGCTATGAGGACCTGCACGAGATGGGCTTCAAGGGCGTGTTTGTCGGCAGTGGTGCCGGCTTCCCGCGCTTCATGAACATCCCTGGTGAAAACCTCAACGGCATCATGTCGAGCAATGAATACTTGACCCGCATCAACCTGATGGAGGCTGGTCGCGGTGGCGACACTCCCGTGCTGCGTGGCAAGACCATCGCCGTCATCGGTGGCGGTAACACTGCTATGGACTCGACCCGTACCGCATTGCGCATGGGTACCGAGCGCGTCATCCTCATCTATCGCCGCAGCGAGGAGGAGATGCCTGCACGTCGTGAAGAAATCGGCCATGCCAAGGAAGAGGGTGTTGAGTTCATGACCCTCCATAACCCCATCGAATACATCGGTGATGACAAGGGTCGCGTGGTGGCCATGCGAGTGCAGAAGATGGAATTGGGCGAACCCGACGCCTCGGGTCGTCGCAGCCCCGTGCCCGTCGAGGGTGCTATCGAGGAAATCCCTG
The DNA here is from genome assembly GCA_947165675.1 of uncultured Prevotellaceae bacterium. GTDB lineage: Bacteria > Bacteroidota > Bacteroidia > Bacteroidales > Muribaculaceae > Sodaliphilus. The sequence continues at coordinate 35,051 of CAMVBJ010000006.1, read as the reverse complement.
TTGACCTGGTCATTGTGGCTGTGGGTGTATCGCCCAACCAGCTCGTGCCCCGTTCGATTCCCGGACTGGACATCAGCAAGCGCAACACCATCGTTGTCAACGAGGAAACCATGCAATCGTCGGTTGGTGACATCTATGCCGGTGGTGACATCGTGCGTGGTGGTGCAACCGTTATTCTTGCCATGGGTGATGGCCGTCGTGCCGCCCTCAATATGGCCAAGGAACTGTTGGGTTGATGATTTTAGTCAATAGTCAAAAAGTCACTAGTCAATAGTCAATAGTTAACAACTGACGACTGACAACTGACAACTGAAAACTGACAACTAACTGTGGGTTTCATTCCTGTCGTGGATGTTACCCACAGTTGTTTTTTTTCCATTTTTCCATTTTTTCCATTTTTTCCACGCGTGTGTTCATTATTAAATGTAAAAATTCTTGTACCTTTGCGGTAGATGAACAGATATAGGACGCAGAGCATTGTCTGGATGCTTGCGGCACTTGCCGTAAGCGTGATTTTGTGTGCCTGTGATGGGCACATCGAGATGAGCAATCAGGTCATCGTCCAGAATGAGATCTTCACAATGACGAGTGACAGCATCATCGAGGATACCATCTATGCTTGTGCGCTGCCTTCAGGCCTCATCCAATCTAATATCACAACCACTCGGCTCGATAGCCTATATAGCCAAGTTGATTCAGGCCGATTGCGGTTTGTTGAGGGCCGTCGTTGGCGTCCAAGGGCCAAACATCCCGTGATGATGCCCGAGTACAACAGCGATCAGCCCTTGATTGATGCGCTATATGTCATGTCAATCGATCGCATTGCCCAAGCGGTTGACAATACAGGACATTTTGCTCCGACTCAGAAGAATTACAGCCGCCTGTACTGTTCCATCTTTCTGTCACTGGCTGCACTCAAGCCCCACCAGTCCATGGAGACCCTGCGCTCGATTGTCGATAAGGACAGTATCATCATGCAGCGAGAGGGGCAGTGGCCCGTGGTGAGCGATCACATCGGATGGGCCACGGCTGCTTGGGAGGTTTACAAGACAACGGGTGACCGCAAGTGGCTCTCTTATTGCCGGCGTGTGATCGAGAAGACGCTCAACATCAACCGCAATGTGCTGCTCGACCATGAGACAGGATTGATACACGGTGCCGGCTACACCTCGTCAAGGCCCATCGGTGTGCGCCGAATGACTTGGATGGGATATAACGACTTGTTTGCCTGCATGTCGCTGGGCAACAATATCTTGACAGGAAATGCCTACTCCATCCTGGCCGAAATGTGTGATGAGTTAGGCATTGAGAATGAATACCAGAAAGATGCACAGCGCATCAAGGATGCCATCAATCAGCATCTCTGGAACGAGGACAAGGGGTTTTACAGTTCTTTCCTCTATGGAATGGCCTACCCTCGCCAGTCTCCATTGACCGACAATACCGCCCAGGCCATGTGTGTGTTGTGGGGTATTGCCGATGACAACCGTGCTGAGAACCTCATAGCTCACACTCCAGTTTCCAATCAGGGCGTTAATATATCCTACCCTGCCGGAAACCCGATTGAGCCTTTCTTTGCCAACTCGTCGTGGGCGACGACCCAGGCGCTGTGGAACTTGGCTGCCGCATGGGTCGGTAACGAGAATGCCCTGCGTCGTGGTCTGGGTGCCCTGTATCGGGCACAGGCACTGTATCAGTCCCGAGACATCCACATGGACGGTGTGGAAACAGACCACCTGGGCACCTGCGCATCCAGCGCTGCCATGGTCCTGAGAGTGTTCATCGGGATGAACTTCACCCCTGAAGGCATCGAGTTCTCTCCCAACGTACCCACTTGCATGCCTGGCAAGAAATCTTTTACCGGCTTGAACTATCGGCGGGCACTGATTGATGTCACCATCAAGGGGACCGGCAATGACGTGGAATCCATCACCGATAATGGCACTGTGCTGGAGAGCGCATTCATCCCCAAGGACATCGAGGGTCATCATCACATTGTTATCACCCTCAAGCAGGGAACAAGACCGTCACAGAACGTGACCATCCATCATGGCGATATCATTCTCCCCCCCACCCCGACTGTGACTTGGACGGCTGACAGCGGTCACATTGTGGGCTATGTGCCTGGCACGCCTTATCGGCTGTCCTGCAATGGTGAGCTGTCAAGTATCAACGACTCTGTATTTGCATTGCCCCTGCCTGACGGGACTGCCGAATTCTCGGTCGAGATTGCAGGCAAAAACACGAGCGGATTCATGTCCAAGCCCTATCTGCACAAGGGTTTGACACCTCAAGTCGCATTTTTCCACGAGGGTGTTGATGGTCACACGACGATATCGATGAGTGTGGCTCAGGGTGGAGATTATCTGCTGGATATTGGCTACAATCCCACGGGAACCCTCGACGTGCGCCGTGTTAGCGCCAACACTCATCCCATGGGCACCATAGTGATGACCCGTGTGGTGGGCATCGAGGATAACGGACTGGCTTACAGCAATATCTTGACCGTCAAGCTGCTCAAGGGTGAAAACATCATCGAGATCGATCAGGTTCGTCTGCCCAAGTCTTTCACGCCTTGTGAACCGATTCATGTGAGGCTCATCAGGCGTTAGTTAGTAATTCATTCAAGTTTCTAAAGTGGCTGAACCACTTTAAAAACTTGAGGTTAAAGGATAAAGGTTAATGGTTAAAGAATTTGCCAAAATGTGATTTATAAATGTTTCCTGAAAATGGAAGGTGTTTTTCATTAAACATTAACCCTTAACTTTAGTTTTCAGTTCTCAAGTTTTCAGTTTTCAGCGGCATCCGCATTCTGACGACTGACAACTGACAACTACTGACAACTGTTTTCTTTAACCATTATGCAGTGAGCAAGTTAACAACTTGCGAAACTTAAATAATTAATACATTCAACTAAAAACAATTATTAATATTATATCATCATTTAGTAATTATGAAGTCAAAACTTATCTTGATTGCAGCCCTGGCTGCAACGGCATTGACCAGTCAAGCCGACGAGGGACGCCTGCTGCGCTTCCCTGGCACCAATGGTAGTGAGGTGGCATTCAGCTATGCTGGTGACATCTACACGGTGCCCATCACTGGTGGCACGGCGCGTAAACTCACATCACACAAAGGTTATGAAGCCTTTGCCCGTTTTTCTCCCGACGGACAGACCATCGCCTTCACAGGCCAGTACGACGGTAATACCGAGGTGTATGTGATGCCCGCTACTGGTGGAGAACCCCGTCGCATCACCTTCACCGCGACCAATCCCCGTGACGATTGGGGCGACCGCATGGGTCCCAACAACATCACGATGACCTGGACCCCCGATGGCAAGGGCGTCATCTACCGCAACCGCATCAGTGACAGCTTTGACGGTAAACTGTGGTGTGCTCCCCTCGATGGCAGCATGCCCCAGCAGTTACCCTTGCCCGAGGGCGGTTTCTGCTCCTATAATGCCGATGGCACCAAGATGGCCTATAACCGTGTCTTCCGTGAATTCCGCACATGGAAATATTACAAGGGCGGAATGGCCGACGACATCTGGATCTATGATACTCAGGCCAAGACCGTCAAGAACATCACCAACAACATTGCCCAGGACATTGATCCCATGTGGATTGGCGACGAGATCTACTTCATGAGCGATCGTGACAATCGCATGAACATCTTTGTCTATAACACCCAGAGCGGATCGATCCAGAAGGTCACCGATTTCACCGAATATGACGTGAAGTTTGCCAGCTGTGGCGGAGGCAAGATCGTGTTTGAGAACGGTGGCTACCTCTACAAGCTCGACCCCGCTACCAAGCGTAGTGAAAAAATCACTGTCTATCTCAACAGCGAGAACAACTTTGCCCGCGAGGAGCAGCGCAAGGTCAAGGACAATCTGACCGGTGGCAGCTTGGCTCCCGATGGCAGTCGATTGGCTCTGAGCGCCCGTGGCGAGGTCTTTGATGTGCCTGCCAAGCACGGCGTCACCCGCAACTTGACCCACACGCCCGGTGTGCATGAGCGCAACGCCAGCTGGAGCCCCGACGGCAAGAATATCGCTTACATCAGCGATCAGACTGGTGAGACCGAAATCTGGATGCGTCCCGTCGGTAGCGACAAGGCCATCCAGCTCACCAAGGACAATGACACCTACATCCGAGATCTGCAATGGAGTCCTGACGGCAGCCAGATTGTCTATACCGATCGCAAGAACCGCATGATCCTTCTCAATGTCAAGACCATGGTCAAGCAGACCCTCTTGCAGGACGAGATGGGCGAGATTCCCATGCCCAGCTTCTCGCCGGACGGCAAGTGGCTCACTTATTATCGCCAGGGAGCCAACGAGTATGGAGTGGTTTACCTGTACAACATCGCTGAGCGCAAGGAGTACCCCGTGACCGACCAGTGGTATGATAGCAACTCACCCGAGTTCAGCACCGACGGCAAGTACTTGATTTTTGCCTCGGCACGTGACTTCAATCCCATTTACAGCAGTATCGAGTGGAACTTTGCTTACCGCGATATGGAAGGCATCTACCTTGTCATGCTCTCCAAGGACACCCCATCGCCCTTCTTGCCCAAGGATGACCAGGTGAACATGAACGGTGGCAAAGAGACCTCCAAGGATGCGCCCAAGGACAAGAAGGCTGGTAAGGGCGGCAAAGCCCAAGCCGATGCTGGCGCCATCCGCATCGACATCGACGGCATCGCCGACCGCATCGTCAAGGTGCCCGTCGGTACAGGCAGCTATGGCAACTTCGTGTGTGACGGCAGCCATCTGTGGTATAGTGGTCGAGGCAGTGTGCGCGTGTTTGACTTTGAGGAGCAGAAGGATGAACTCGTTGCTGAGCGAGCCTTCATGATTCCCTCGGCCGACAAGAAGATGGCCGCCTTCATCAAGGGTGATGACCTCTATGTCGCACCCATTCAACCCCGCAAAGCTGAACTCAACGATAAGGTCAATCTCGATGATATGATTACCACAGTCAACTATGACCAGGAGTGGAACCAGATCTTTAACGAGGCATGGCGTGCCTATCGTGACGGCTTCTACCTCGAGAACATGCATGGCGTCGATTGGCAGGCGATGCACGACAAGTATGCCGCCCTGCTGCCCTACGTCAAGAACCGTCTGGACTTGACCTACGTCATCGGTGGCATGATCGGTGAACTGGCCGTGGGTCACGCCTACGTTGACGGTGGTGACCACATCACCGTCGATGAGCACAACATCGGTATGCTCGGTGCCGAGCTGGAACCGGTTGCAAGTGGTTACCGTATCAAGAAGATCCTGCGTGGCGCTCCCGACCGCGAGTCGTTGCGCTCGCCGTTGCTGGAACCTGGCATGAACGTTAAGGAGGGTGACGTGATCACCGCTATCGATGGTGTGACGACCCAGGGCGTGGCCAACATCTATACGCTGTTGCGCGACAAGGCCGACGTGATGACCGAACTGACCCTGAACGATGGCCGCAAGGTTGTCGTCAAGCCCATCCAGGACGAGTATCCCCTGTACCATTACGAGTGGGTACAGCACAATATCGACTACGTGAGCGAGAAGACCGGTGGCCGTGTGGGCTACGTCTATATTCCCGACATGGGTCCCGAGGGCTTGCGTGAGTTCTCACGCTACTTCTTTGCTCAGACTGATAAGGAAGCTCTCATCATTGACGACCGTGGCAACGGTGGCGGTAACATCTCTCCCATGGTGATTGAGCGCCTGTTGCGCCAGCCCTACCGGTTGACCATGTACCGTGGCAGCAACTACAACGGCACCGTGCCTGAGCGCACCGTCGTCGGTCCCAAGGTGCTGCTCGTCAACAAGTACAGCGCCAGTGACGGCGACCTGTTCCCCTGGAGCTTCAAGGAGAACAAGATTGGTCCCGTGATCGGTACCCGCTCGTGGGGTGGCATCGTGGGCATCAGTGGCTCGCTGCCCTACATGGACGGCACCGACATCCGCGTGCCCTTCTTCACCAACTATGACACCCGTGGCAACTGGATTGTTGAGAACCACGGCGTGGATCCCGACATCGTTATCGACAACGATCCCGTGCAGGAGTTCAACGGCATCGACCAGCAGCTCGACAAGGCCATCGAGGTCATCCTCGACCAGCTCAAGGACCGCAAGCCCATGCCTAAGGCCCCGGCACCGCGCACCCTTCACGACTTGGGAGTAGATTGATTCCCGCTTCGCTCGCAGTTTAGAGTTTTCAGTTTTTCAGTTGTCAGTTGTTAGTCATTAGTCGCTAGTCACTAGTCGTCAGTCGTCAGTCGTCAGTCGTCAGTCGTCAGCTATAGACTAGTGACTAGTGACTTCTTGACTAGTGACTTTTTGACTATTGACTTCTTGACTGGTGACTAAAGCCTAATATGCGTGTACTCGTGGAAAAAATGGAATTTTTGGAATTTTCTATTTTCTATTTTTTCTATTTTTTCTATCAAATATATTATAAAGGAGTATTGCTGTCGCAATACTGTGGCGACAAGCGATAAGTGACACCGTTCTCGCTCTCGAGAATATTCTGCTCGATGGCTTCGTTGACGAACTGATAGGCCTTGGCTATCTTGCACATGCCAAGCTCTGTTATTGACTTCACGATGTCCTTGCGCTTGGATTCCCGTTCCCCATTCTCCATGACCCGCTACATGGTGGTGACGAGCTGTTGCTGGTCGCCTTGCTTCTTCATCTGCTCGGCTTGCTGTGGCATGACGGTGAGCCAGCTCGGGGCGATTGCCCACATGACCCTGTTGCCCAACGGTCGCTATTATGCCGAACACAGCGAGCACCAGCAGTATCTCGTGAACCGTGCCGAGGCATTGTTTATCGTCAGGGAAATCGCCTTGAAGTCAACGGCACCCTACACGCCCCGTGACATCCAACGACTGCAAGGCTATAGGCTATAGTTGTTAGTTTTCAGTTTTCAAGTTTTCAGTTTTCAGCTATTGCCTATAGCCTATAGCCTAAAACCTATAGCCTAATATGCGTGTACTCATAGAAAAAATAGAAAAAATGGAAAAATAGAATTGAGGTATTGTCATGTAGGAAATTTGCAGTATCTTCGCAAGTTGTAAAGGAATAACTGATTAGTTTTCAGTTTTACAGTTTTCAGTTTTCAGCGGCATCCGCATTCACTGAAATATTAGTTTTCAGTTTTCAGCGGCATCCGCATTCACTGACAACTGACAACTAAAAACTGACAACTGACGACTGAAATAGAAATAATGACACAAGATAACAAGCGCAATATAGCGGTGCTGGGCAGCACCGGGTCAATCGGGCGGCAGACGCTCGACATCATTGCCGAATACCCTGGATTGTTCCAAGCCTGGCTGCTGGTAGCCCGCAGCAGTGCCGACCTGCTCATCCAGCAAGCCCGTCAGTATCGTCCCCACATGGTCATCATTGCCGACGAACGGTACTACGAGTATGTGCGCGACGCCCTCGGTGACACCTCCATCGAGGTGGCCACTGGCAGTGCAGCCATTGCCACGGCCGTTACCGCCCCCGAGATCGACACCGTGGTCACCGCCATGGTGGGCTATAGCGGTCTGGAATCGACCATCGCCGCTATCCAGGCGGGCAAGCGCATTGCCCTGGCCAACAAGGAGACTCTGGTGGTGGCTGGTGAACTGATCAACCGCCTGCTGCAAGACTCCACCAGTGTGCTCTATCCCGTGGACAGCGAGCATGGCGCCTTCTACCAGTGCCTGGTGGGCGAACGGATGCAGGACGTGGAGCGGTTGCTGCTGACGGCCTCGGGTGGACCTTTCCGCACGGTGCCCAAGCAACAGCTCGCCACTGTCACCGCCGCCGATGCCCTGAAGCATCCCAACTGGTCGATGGGTGCCAAGATCACCATCGACTCGGCAACGATGATGAACAAGGGCTTTGAGATGATCGAGGCGCGCTGGCTATTCGGCATCGAGCCACAGGACATCGAGATTGTCGTGCACCCACAGAGCATCATCCACTCGATGGTAGCCTTCAAGGACGGCTCCATCAAGGCCCAGTTGGGATTGCCCGACATGCATCTGCCCATCCGTTATGCCCTGGGACTGCCCGACCAGCGACTGGCCAGCGACTGCCGCAAGATGACCATCGAGGACATGGCCACCCTAACACTCGAGCGTCCCGACTTTGACAAATTCCCGCTGCTGAGGACGGCCTATGCCGCTGCAAGCAAGGGTGGCACTGCGCCATGTGTCATGAATGCCGCCAACGAGATTGCCGTGGCATCATTCTTGCAGAATGAAATCGGATTTATCGACATCTATCGCATCATCGAGCAGACGATGGAGCACGAGCCTCATGTCGAGCGCCCGAGCTATGATGACTATGTGGCAAGCAACGCCGCGGCACGTGATTATGCGAGAAGCCTGGTTAGGCTTTAGGTTGTAGGCTATAGGTTGTAGGCTATAGGTTATAGGTTATAGGCATTAGCTGACAACTGAAAACTGAAAACTGAAATAAACTGACAACTAAAAAACAACTGAAACATAAATGGACTTTTCTTTTTTCTTGACCTCATCCTTCTGGATCAAAACACTGGAACTGATCTTATCGCTCAGCATTCTGGTCGCATTTCATGAATTTGGACACTACTCGTTTGCACGGCTCTTCGGCGTGTGGGTAGAGAAATTCTATATGTTCTTCAACTACAAGTTCACCCTTGTCAAGTGGAAACCTGGCAAATACCTCAAGTGGTTCTCCACTGGTGAGGAAATGGCCGTCATGGAGAACAATGACCAGGGCGAGAACAAGAACACATGGCGTGCCACCGAGTATGGCATCGGCTGGATCCCCCTGGGCGGTTACTGCTCTATCGCGGGCATGATCGACGAGTCGATGAACACCGAGGCCATGAAGAAGCCCGCCAAACCGTGGGAATTCCGCAGCAAGGCTGCATGGCAGCGCCTGCTGATCATGCTGGGAGGTGTGCTCTTCAACTTCCTGCTGGCCATCATCATCTACTCGGGTATCGTCTATAGCCAGGGCGAACAGTACGTCAAGTTTACCGATGCGACCGAGGGTATGAACTATTGCGAGGCGGCACATAAGGCAGGCTTCCAGAATGGCGATATTCCCTTGACTGCCGATGGCCATGAGCTGCTCACGATGAACCCCGAGGACTTGCAAGCCATCTTGACCGCCAAGCAGGTGACCGTGCTGCGCAATCATCAGGACACCGTCAAGATCAATCTGCCCAAGGATTTCATCTTCCAGGTCGATAATGAAGCAAAGAACGGTGGCACTTTCATGGAATACCGCTGGCCGGTTGTTGTTGCCCAGACTCTGCTTAACCAGGGTGGCGAGAAGGCTGGCCTCAAGGACGGAGACCGCATGGTGGCTGTCAACGGCGTGCCCACTCCCGATTACACCGAGTTCACAGCCGAGCTGGCCAAGAACAAGGGCAAGGCCATTACCCTGGACTACCAGCGTGACGGCAAGGTCATGACGGCAAGCAACGTCGTGGTTGACAGTGAAGGCCACATCGGCATCCTGCTCACCGAACCCATTAAGATATTCAAGACCACCGTCATCCACTACAACCTGTTGCAGTCCATTCCCCGCGGTATCCAGATGGGATGGGACAAGATGGTGAACTATGTGAAGCAACTCAAGCTCATCTTCACACCCCAGGGAGTCAAGAGTGTGGGCAGCTTCGGTGCCATCGGCAGCATCTTCCCGCCCACTTGGGATTGGCTCAACTTCTGGAATGTGACAGCATTTATCTCTATCATCCTGGCAGTGATGAACGTGTTGCCCATTCCCATTCTGGACGGAGGCCACGTGCTGTTCCTGCTCTATGAGATGATCACTGGTCGCCAGCCCAGCGAGAAATTTCAGGAGGTATCGATGAAAATTGGTATGGCTTTCGTCATTGCCCTGATGGTTCTGGCTATTGGCAACGATATCTTCAGATTTGTAATTAAGTAATTCAGTTGTGAGTCACTAGTCAAGAAGTCACTAGTCACTAGTCTATAGCTGATGACTAACGACTAAAAAACTAACGGCTAGTGACTAGCGACAAGAGACTAGCGACTAAAAACTGAAAACTGAAAACTCAAAAAAAACAGACAACTAAATGACCTATAAAACCGTAACATTGAAGCGCGGCAAGGAGGAGTCACTCGGGCGATTCCACCCCTGGGTGTTCTCTGGGGCCATTGCAGCCGCCGACGACAGCATCGAAGAGGGAGACCTGGTGACCGTCTATAGTCATGACGGCAACCTTATCGGCAACGGCCACAGCCAGATAGGCAGCATTGCCGTGAGGATGCTCACGTTTGACGACACGGCAATAGACGAGACCTTCTACCGACAGCGCTTGCAGGATGCTTACAGGATGCGCCAAGCCTTGGGCTTGCTGCGCGAGAATAATAACGCTTATCGACTGGTGCACGGAGAGGGCGACTTCCTGCCAGGCCTTGTGGTGGACATCTACGGTCCCACTGCCGTCATGCAGGCCCACTCGCCAGGTATGCACTTTGCCCGCAATATGATAGCCCAAGCATTGATTCAATTGCCTGGCATTCACAATGTCTATTATAAGAGTGAGACCACTTTGCCCTATAAGGCCCACCTCGACCCGGTGAATGACTATATCATCGGTGGCATGGAGACCGACGAAGCTCTGGAAAACGGCCTGCGCTTTCACGTTGATTGGCTCAAGGGACAGAAGACCGGCTTCTTTGTTGACCAGCGAGAGAACCGTCGCCTGCTTGAGCATTATAGCCAGGGGCGTAAGGTGCTCAACATGTTTTGCTACACGGGTGGTTTCTCGGTCTATGCGCTGAGAGGCGGTGCCAAGGTAGTTCATTCGGTGGACAGTTCAGCCAAGGCTGTTCGCCTCACCGATGACAATGTCGCACTGAATTTTGCCCCCGAGGACGGTCGGCATCAGTCATTTGCCGAGGATGCCTTCAAGTTCCTCGACAACATGGAGAAGGATGCCTATGACTTGATCATCCTTGATCCCCCAGCGTTTGCCAAGCATAAGAGTGCACTGCATAATGCACTGGTGGGTTATCGCCGATTAAATGCCAAGGCATTAGAGAAGATAGCTCCAGGTAGTATCCTGTTCACGTTCTCGTGCTCTCAAGCAGTCAATAAGGAACAATTCCGCTTAGCGGTATTCAGTGCTGCTGCACAGACCAGGCGCAAGGTGCGCATCCTGCATCAGTTGACTCAACCTGCCGACCACCCCATCAACATCTATCATCCCGAGGGTGAATACCTCAAGGGATTGGTACTGTATGTGGAATAATGAAGGAGAGTCACACGCGTGCGTGGAAAAAATGGAAAAAATAAAAAAATTCAAGACAATTTAATAAAAATAAAAACCGAAGACAATGAAGAAATTATCTATCCTGATCGCAGCCGTGGCCATGATGGCTATGACCGCCTGTAACGAGAAACCCGCCAAGAACGAAGCCAACACCAGTGCTCCCGCAACCGAGCAGACCGATACTGCTGCCACTGCTCCCAAGGTGAATGTCCAGAAAGCCGCTCCCACCAAGGATGGCAAGGATCACACCGTGGCCGAATTCAAGACCAAGGAATACCAGGTGAAACTTGAGAATCTGGCCGACGGCACGTTCCGACTCACCTATAACGATCAAGTGGTCGAAGCAAAACAATGTGTCATGCAGAAGGACAATTACCTGATGAAGGATGAGTCGGGTAAGGTCTATATCGTCAAGTCCACCAGCGGTAGTGAGGAGCTCACTATCATGGACAACAAGAACATTATCTATCATGGTGGAGCAGCAAAATAAATCGTGATGAAAAAGACCATATTACTGTTCTCGATACTTGCTCTGTTGTTCAGTTCTTGTTCCAAACTCGAACGCAACGAGAAGAAATATCTTGACGGCATCATGAGCGATGACTACGAGACATCGGCTCAAGCGATGACCGAATTCACCGAGTGGATTAAGGAGGACAAGTCAACGATGACCTACGACTTCAATCTCATGCGTGAGAAATTGGGCATGAAGATTGTCGATAGCCCTGACGGTAAAGTAAGGTGCTACAGTTGGGTAACTGGTCGCAACGACACGACTGTCAACTATGCCAACGTTGTGCAATGGCTCATGAATGACCAACTGGTCGCTTATTCCGGCCCCATCGATGTCATGCTCACGGGTCGCAAGGCCAATCTTGCCCGGCAGTGGTCACTTGCTCACAGCATCGACACCATCTACCAGATTGATGGTCCTAAGGAGAACATCTACCTGATACAGGAATCCTACATCAATGAGCTGGGCATGAGTTTCTCGTATGTCTCGGCTGCGGTCAACCGTGGCCTGGCGTTGAAGATTCTGCCCTTCTGTTTCAATGGCATTGAGACCGCCGGTAACCGCAAGTATATTGACGATGGCAAGGTCAATAAAAAAGAACTCATCAAGTGGGATGCCAAGGCCCAAGAGCTCTACTCCTACATGACCGACGATAACGATCACGTCATTCCAGGCCAATATGAAACATTCAAGTTTGATAAAACCCAATTTGTCAAACTCGATGAGAATAATACCAATAATATAAATAATTAAGACATAATTTATGAAGAAAACCATTCTTGCCGTCATCGCCACGACGGCGTTATCAACTACTGCAATGGCTCAGAACAGCAACTTTGACTACACGGTTGACCGTTTTGCCGACATCGAGGTGCTACGCTACCAGGTGCCGGGCTTCGAGGAACTCTCGCTCAAGCAGAAGGAACTCGTCTATTACCTCACCGAGGCTGCACTCAATGGCCGTGACATCCTCTTTGACCAGAACTGCAAGTACAACTTGATGGTTCGTCAAACTCTTGAGGACATCTACCGCAACTACAAGGGCAGCAAGACCGACAAGGATTATATCGCCTTTGAGAAATACCTCAAGCAAGTGTGGTTTGGCAACGGTATCCACCATCACTACTCGATGGATAAATTCATTCCCGAGTTCTCCAAGGACTTCTTTGACAAGCAGTTTGCTGCGCTGCCCAATGCCAAGCAGCGCGATAGCGAGAAGAAGGTGCTGGATCGCGTTATCTTTGATCCCACATTCATGGCTAAGCGCGTTAACCAGGCTGATGGAGAGGACTTGATTCTGACCTCGGCCTGCAACATGTATGAGGGTGTAACCCAGCAGGAAGTCGAGGACTATTACAATAACCTCAAGGACACTACCGACCTCACCCCCATCTCTTGGGGACTGAACTGCAAGGTGGTGAAGCGCAATGGCAAGATTGTAGAGGAGCCTTACAAGGTGGGCGGACTTTACAGCAAGGCCATCGAGAAAATCGTCTATTGGCTCCAGAAGGCAGCAACTGTGGCCGAGAATGACGGACAGCGTGCCTACATCAAAGAGCTGATCAAGTTCTATCAGACCGGATCACTCAAGACATTTGACGACTATAGCATCATGTGGGCCGAGGAGACCCAGAGTGATGTTGACTTCATCAACGGTTTCATTGAGAGCTATGGCGATCCCCTGGGCATGACTGGCTCGTGGGAGGGCATGGTCAATTTCAAGGATAAGGCTGCTTCGCGCCGTTCTAAACTCATCAGCGAGAACGCCCAGTACTTTGAGAGCAATTCGCCGGTTGATGACCGCTTCAAGAAGAAGAATGTGAAAGGCGTGAGCGCCAAGGTCATCACCGCCGCTATCCTGGCCGGTGACAGTTATCCCTCCACCCCCATCGGCATCAACCTGCCCAACAGCAACTGGATTCGTGCCGCTCATGGCTCCAAGTCGGTCAGCATCGACAACATCACTGACGCTTATAATAAGGTGGCTGCTGGTACAGGCTTTAACGAGGAGTTTGCTTACAGCAACGTAGAGGTCGAACTGATGAAGAAGTATCTCGACCTCGCCGATGCCTTGCACACCGACCTGCACGAGTGCCTCGGACACGCCTCGGGACAACTGCTGCCCGGTGTTGACCCCGACGCCCTCAAGGCCTATGGCTCATCGCTTGAGGAAGGCCGTGCCGACCTGTTCGCCCTGTATTACCTCGCTGATCCCAAGCTCGTTGAATTGGGAATCTTCCCCAACATGGACACCTACAAGGCTGAGTACTACAAGTACATCATGAATGGCTTGATGACCCAGTTGACCCGCATCGTGCCTGGCAAGGACATCGAGGAAGCCCACATGCGCAACCGTAAGTTCATCAGCGAGTGGTGCTACCAGCATGGCAAGAAGGACAATGTCATCGAGTATGTGAAGCGCGACGGTAAGACCTACATCCGTGTCAATGACTATGAGAAGTTGCGTGGCTTGTTCGCTCAGCTCCTTGCCGAGGTGCAGCGCATCAAGAGTGAGGGCGACTACGAGGCTGGTCGTCAGCTCGTCGAAACCTACGGCGTGAAAGTTGACCCCGAAATCCACAAGGAGGTTCTCGCCCGCTATGAGGGCTTGAATATTGCTCCTTACAAGGGCTTCGTAAATCCCATCTATACTCCAGTCTATGACAGGTCAGGCAGACTCATCGATGTGAAGATCTCTTATACCGAGAACTACATTGACCAGATGCTGCGCTATGGCCAGGACTACTCTCCCCTGACCCACTGATCTTTCAGATATTACCTTAATAACAACGAGGAGGCAGCCAGTCATTCAAATGGCCAGCCTCCTCGCTTCATATTATATAATCATGTGGCATTGTCACTCTTTGGATAATTTTCATTACTTTTGCAATTCAAGTAATCTCAAACAATTAACAGCAATGAAAAAACTGATAATAAGCCTAATGATGTTGATAGCGGTAGCTACTGCGGTAGCACAGGAGAACAGAGCCAATTATCGCGTGGTGCCACTGCCCGACCGCATTGACGGCATCAAGGATGCTGACTTCAAGTTAAAGGGGACCACGCTGGTTGATTATCCCACAGGTAACCGTGACATGGAGCGCAATGCCGCGATGTTGAGCCTGTATGTCGAGGACTTAACGGGAATGCACCTGAGCACCCGGCCTGTCAACACTGGCAACAATCACGACTGCATCTCGCTGCAACTCGATCCCAAGATGGCTGGTGACGAGGATTACCGCATTACCGTGACGTCAAGGAGTGTTATTATCGCAGGCAAGACACCAGCAGGGGTTTTCTACGGTATTCAGACCCTGCGCAAGTCCATTCCTGTAGTCGGCAAGGTCGATCTGGTCCTGTTGCCTGCTGCCCAGGTGGCTGGCAGTCCGCGTTTCGGCTATCGTGGAATGCATCTGGATTGCTCTCGCCATTTCTTTTCGGTCGAGACTGTGAAACGCTATATCGACATCATGGCCCTGCACGGCATGAACCGCCTGCACTGGCATTTGACCGATGACCAGGGCTGGCGCATCGAGATCAAGAAATATCCCCGCCTTGCCGAGGTGGGCGGATGGCGCAACGGCACTACACTGGGCCACAACTCACCTGTAAACGACGGCATCCGCTATGGTGGCTACTATACCCAGGAGGAAATCAAGGAGATTGTGCGTTATGCTGCCGACCGATACATTACCATTATCCCTGAGATTGACATGCCTGGTCACATGGTTGCAGCCTTGACCGCATATCCCGAGTTGGGCTGCACTGGTGGTCCATACGAGGTCTGGGGAATGTGGGGCGTGGCTGAAGACATCCTGTGTGTCGGTAAAGATGAGACCTTGCAATTTGTCAACAACGTGCTTGACGAGGTGATTCAGTTGTTCCCTGGCGAGTATATTCACATCGGTGGAGATGAATCCCCTCGCGTGCGCTGGCAGGAATGTCCCCGCTGCCAACAACGCATTGTGGACTTGGGACTCAAGGCTACTGACCATCAGAGTGTCGAAGCGTTACTGCAAGGATGGTTCACAACCCAGGTGCAGCAGTACTTGAGTGAACATGGACGTCGCATGATCGGCTGGGACGAACTGTTGGGCTGCAATGTGGACACCACTGCCACCATCATGTCGTGGAGAGGGGCCGAACCTGGTTCACAGGGCGCCATGCAAGGGCACGATGTGATCATGTCACCCGTCGATCCTCTTTACTTTGACTACTATCAAACCAGTAAAACGTGGAATGAGCCGACTGCCTTTGGTGGATGTAATACACTGAAAAAGGTCTATGATTTTGACCCCGTTGCCGACGACTTGCCCGCCGACAAGCGTCAGCATATCTTGGGCGCACAGGCCAACGTGTGGACCGAATATATTACATGTGAACCCCAGATTCAGTATCAAGTGTTGCCTCGAATGGCTGCTCTGGCCGAAGTGCAATGGTTACACCCCGAGGATAAAGATTACCAAGACTTTAAAAAACGCTTGCCACACCTGGTGGACATCTACAAGCTCTACAACTGGACTTATCGGGCCAAGAGTCTCATCGTTGAGAGTGAAGACCAGGAGAAGTAACCATCGGTTGCTTCTATACCCATCACGGTAAAAAATAATCCCCGTTGGACATGATCTCGCCAACGGGGATTTGCATATATGATCCAATGCCTTCTTTTCTAACCTGCTTGCATAAAGAACGGGAGCATACTCTCGAGGCAGATAATGATGATGCCAGCGACATAACCCGCAAGCGCCAGTAGTGTAATATGCTTCACATACCAGAAGAACGGAATCTTCTCGATTCCCATTGCAACAACACCAGCTGCCGAGCCAATGATGAGTAATGAGCCACCCACACCGGCACAGAAGGTCAAGAGATGCCAGAACAAGCCATCCTCGACAAACGTCAGCAGATAAGGGTCGGTTGTGCCTGCGGGAGCCATATTCTCGAACATCTTGATGCAGGCCGAAACCAGAGGCACATTATCCACGATAGACGACAGGCAACCGATGATTGAGGTCATCAGCACGGGCTGATGGATGCGCGTGTTCATTTCGTCAGCAAGGGTGTTGAGCACTCCGACCTCAGATAAAGCCGAAACGGCCATGAGAATTCCGAGGAAAAACAGGATGGTGGGCATGTCGATGGTATGCAGCGCCGATGACACCCTGCCACCCATCTTGGAATCAATCTTGAAGCGTTTAACCCAAATCTCGGTAATACCCCAGATGACACCAAGCGACAACATGATACCCATGAACGGAGGCAGTCCAGTCAACGTCTTGAAAACAGGAACAAATAGCAAGCCTGAGATTCCGATAATCAGCATGGCTTTACTCAGATGGGGGTGTTCCTCATGGAGCCTGGGATTCTTCTCGGCGAGCGTGGTCACCTTCTGAACCTTACCTTCTTTAATAAAGAATTGAGCGATAAACAATGGGATAACCATAGCGGCAATGCTGGGAATGAGCAGATTAATAATCAATCCCACCGATGTTACCTTCTCGTCCATCCACAGCATGATGGTAGTCACGTCACCAATAGGTGAAAAAGCGCCACCAGCATTGGCTGCAATCACAATAAGGCCGGCAAAAAGCCACCGCTCCTTCTGATCGCTGAGCAGACGTCGCAACATCATCACCATAATGATGGTCGTTGTCATATTGTCCAGCACTGCCGACATCACAAACGACAGTGAGCACAATATCCACATCAAGTGACGTTTACTCTTGGCATTAATTTGCTCAGTAATAAATGAAAAACCTCCATAGCGGTCAATGATTTCCACAATGGTCATGGCACCAATGAGGAAGACCACAATCTCACACGTGTCACCCAACTGGGTCACGATACCCTCATGGATCTCGGGATTATTACCGAAGAGGGCATATAATGACCACATGATGCCACAAGTGAGCAAGGCAAACGTGGCTTTATTGATGTGGAGAGGATGTTCCAATGCAATCAGCACGTAGCCAATCACAAAGACGATTATCATCGCTATAACCATCGACAACAGATTTTAGTCTTGTATTAGTAGATATGGAAAAGTAAACAGTCTATCAGGAAATTGATTACCTCAATCGATCGGCATCGCGCAAGGTCTTCTTGTCCTTTGACATTGCCTTGTGAGCCATCATGAGGAAGATGATCGACAATACGGGTAAAGCAAGATACCATTGCCAGTTGACAACTACCCCTTCCTTGGTGCCGACAACACAGGCTTGGATAATGATAGCAACAAGCATTGCCAAGCCGATGATGATGTCAACAAAGCAGACAGTCATCTGGCGCTGTAAGTTCTTATACAGGAAAATGTCTATAATGGCGAGCAAGGAGATAAGGACAACAAGCATGAGCATTAAGGGATCGATGTGAGTCACGCCCACCTTACCAGCTTCGAGTGCACCATAGACAAACTCCCTGCCACCCAATTCAAATGTCAAAGCAGGGAAAAATGCAAACACTGCCATCAAGATGACAGCAATCAGTAGATAAACAGATTGAATGCGTTGGATAACCATAATCAATGTATTTTAGTAAATTCTCGGCAAAATTACGGAAATTTTTCTATAATCCTCATAAATCGATAAGAAAATTCGATTATAAAGCCATTTATTGCTATTTTTGCATGAAATTTGCTGTTTCAACTTACTGTATTTATAAGCATAACGACAAATGAGATTATGACCAAGCAAGAGATAGAGAATTCATACCGCCAAGCAACTCAATGCATCGATGGTGCCGAAATCAAGGATGCCTTCGCACTGATCTCTTCTTTAGTCAACGAGACGGGACGTGCAGGCCTGAATGATGAACTCGAGCGATTGAATATGTCCTATACGTTCATGCTCAAGTATCTGGAACAAGGCGTGATGGATCCTCAACGCGATGACATCCTGTTAAACATTCGGCAATCGTTGTATCTGCTCAATGACCAGTGCTATATCGGGCTGATGGAACCAAGCAGTCCTGAAGTGTTCTATGCGCGACGTCGGGAATTGGCAAACATATCTCTGATAAGCATTGTGGAGGAGTACCGTGAGGAGTTGAAGAATCTGTCACTTGTGCAAACGGTTCCTGAACAGCAACGTGACAGTCATGCCATTTTGTCACGGCTGCACCAAGTGGAAGAATTAGAGACCAAACTGTTTAATAAGGTGTGGTCGTCATTCCCCTTATCTACCGATGATGCGGGTACCATCAAGCTGTGCATCGGTGGCGATATTCTGCCCATTCACACGCGATGCCTGATTGTGGCAGCATTGTTCTTGGGACTGATGAAATTCTACGATGAGAACAAGCTGTTACTCCTACTTGAGTCCTACACCTTGAGCGAAGAGCCTCAAGTCCAGTTGAGAGCCTTGACATGTGCGATGATGACCCTACTGTGCCACAAGAAAAGGACTAATTCATCACGCGCCATTCATTCCCGCATCGAGGCTTTGCATGAGATAGAAGAATTCAAGCACGACGTGTGGGGTATCCAGGTGCAGTTAGCACGGTCCCGCAATACCGAGAATATCAAGAATCGAGTGCGCAATGACCTCATTCCTAATATCATGAAGGTTCGACCTGACATCATTGACAAGCTCAAGGATAAGGATTCTCAAATCATTGACCTGAGTGATATTGAAGCTAATCCTGAATGGCAGCAATGGCTCGACAACAGTGGTATTACCCGCAAAATTGAAGAGTTCAACGCCATGCAGATTGAAGGCAGTGATGTATTTATCGCCACCTTCTCACACCTGAAGACATTCCCGTTCTTCAAGACATTGAGCAACTGGTTCCTGCCCTTCTACCCCGCCCACTCGGCTGTGGTAGAGAACCTGGGTGCAGGTAAGTTGGCACTGGCCGAGGTCGTTCAACATGCGCCCTACTTGTGCAATAGCGACAAGTACTCCTTCTGCCTGTCACTTGGAGCCCTGCCCGAGTCTCAACGATCCATGATGTCGGCACAATTAGAGGAGCAAGACGCTGCACTCAACGAAGCGCGTCACACCGAACTACCCGACGACCGTCACAAGCGGGTTACTATCATTAATTCGTTTGTACAGGATTTATACAGGTTTTTCAAGTTGTTTTCTCGCCGACGGGAATTTATTGCGGTGATGGATAACACTGGGCTGGATATGACAGAATGCTTGCCGTTGTCGGCTGTGACTCGTAATGCTCATGTGCTTGAATTATTAGGAACCTTATATTTCAAGAACGCTTTCTATGACGACGCCATTAAGTGTTTTACCAGGCTGGAAAGCATGAAGGAAATGACCGATGACCATATTTATCAGAAAATCGGTTTCGCTTATCAGAATGCTGGTGACTATGAAAACGCGTTGACCTATTACAAGCGATATGAATTATTGCATGAGGATGACGCTTGGAATGTCCGGCATATTGCTGCCTGCCACCGTGCACTCGGCCATCAAGAGGAAACACTTGATTATTATCGCCGTGCCGAAGCACTGAGCCCTAACAATGTCTCCTTGACGCTGACCATAGGTCATGTGTTACTTGAACAAAACCAGACCAAACAAGCGTTACAGCAATACTTTAAGGCCGATTTGATGGAGAATACTAAGCATCGGGCATGGAGGCCGATCGCTTGGTGCTCGTTCCTGCTCAGCGATTATGACCGCGCACTCGATTATTATGAGCGTATTGCGAGAGATGACGAACCAACCGCCCAGGATCTGTTGAACCATGGCCACGTATTACTCTGCCAGGGTAAGACCCAAGAGGCGATTGCAACTTATCGGGAATCGTTACATCTCATGGAGGGTGATTGCAGGAAATTCCGATCTGCATTTAAGGGCGATGCCATGGAATTGAGGCTTCACGGTATCACAACAGTGGATCAAGCTCTTATCCCCGATGCCGTCTGCTCCACTCATTAATAATATATTAACTCAATGCTTTAGAGATGATAGATCACAACACTGTACAACAGATACTTGACACGGCAGATATCGTCGACGTGGTGAGTGACTTCGTGGCGCTGAAGAGACGTGGTGCCAACTGGATTGGCTTGTGTCCGTTCCACAACGACAGACGTCCCTCTTTCTACGTGTCCCGCGCTAAAGGCATCTGCAAGTGCTTTGCCTGTGGCGAAGGCGGCAGTGCGGTAAATTTTATCATGAAGCATGAGCAATTGAGTTATCCTGAAGCTTTACGATATCTGGCCCGTAAGTATCATATTGATATTCAGGAAAAGGAGCTCACCGATGAGGAAAAACAAGCTCAGAGCGAACGCGAATCCATGCTCATGTTAAACGAGTGGGCGTGCTCTTATTTTGAACAACAATTACATGACACACAAGCCGGGCGGGATATCGGTCTATCCTATTTCAGGGAGCGTGGCTTCAATGACGCTACAATCAAGGAGTTCCGATTAGGATATTCCAGCGAAGGTTTTAATGAATTTTATCAAGCAGCTATAGCACAAGGGTTTAATCCCAGGTTATTGTTTGATGTTGGGCTTTGCATTCCTGATGATCGCGGTGGGCACGATCGTTTCCGTGGGCGTGTAATGTTTCCAATTATGAATCTTGCTGGCAAGGTCATCGCCTTTGGAGGCAGGACGTTGAGAAAAGACAAGGACACCGCCAAATATGTTAACTCTCCCGAATCAATTATTTATTACAAGCGTGATGTCATTTATGGCCTCTATCAGGCCAAACGTGAGATCAGTAAGCAGGATAAATGTTTTATCGTAGAGGGTTATGCCGACGTCATATCAATGCACCAAGCAGGTTTCAAGAATGTGATAGCCTCATCGGGAACAGCTCTGACCGAAGGGCACATTCATGCCATCCGCCGGTTTACAAGTAATGCAACCGAGATGTTTGATGGTGATGCCGCCGGTGTCAAGGCTGCTATTCGTGGCGTGGATATGTTGCTGAAAGAAGGTCTGAACATCAAGGTGTTGCCTTTACCTCCTGAAGACGATCCAGACACTTTTGTCCGCGCCCATAGCTATGTTGAAGTTGAAGATTACATCAAGCAGAATGAGATTGACTTTATCAACTTCAAGTCAAGCATTGTCCTTAAGGATGCCCAGAACGATCCCATCAAGCGTACCGCTGCCATTACCGATGTCGTCAAGTCTATTGCCATTATTCCCGATGAAATTGCTCGAATGGTCTATGCCAAGGAGTGTAGCAATATGTTCGACATGGATGAGCAAACCATCCTTCGCCAGATTAAGCATTACCGTGGAAAGTTTATTGAACAATGGCATAAAGAGCGTGAACAACAACGGGCACGAGATCAACGAATGGCTCGTAATGCTACGGACACGCCTGCACCTGTTGACATAGAACCTGCGCCTATACCAGATGAATACATGGTCGATCAGACTCAGTCAAGACAACTTGCACCAACTCAAGTATCGCATCAGCATCGTGCAGCGGTTGGGACTAATGATATTTATGTTCAGGAGCGAGAAGTAATCAGGCTTATTGTCAATTATGGCATGTGCTACTTGACTCAGACACAGTATGATGACGGCACTGAGCGTCCGACAACCGTGCTGGAGTACATCAATAATGAATTAGCACTTGATCAGATGACATTTAGTGATCCGTTATTCAGCCGGGTTTTTGAAATCTCCAAGCGATACATCCAGTCATATTACACCGATTTGCAGCAATTTAATGCTACACTTGATGATCGCATCAATCAGTATGTTACAAAGGAGATGGCTGGCAGTGATGCGGATGATCCCGATGCTCTTGATAGCATCGCACTCATCAATGCTCAGGAAAGAAAGGAAAAATCGGTAAAAGCTAAGGCTAACCTGCTGGCCAAGAATGAGCTGCAGGAGTTCAGTTGCGGATATCTACAGCGGATTCTTTGTTCAATCGATGACGATGAAGTGCGTCAGTTAGCTTGCGACTTGGCCACTGATAACTTACCGCAACTGAGCAAGATACACACACAGTTTGCAGTAATTGTCGAAGAAAGAGACAAATTGATAAGCCTCGTCCCCGATCGACTGTACAACTGGAAAAACGCGTTGCTTGTGCTCAGGATCAATGACATCAAGAACAAAATTGCCAAGGCAAGTCCTGATGAGCTACCTGAACTCATGGAGCACTTGCAGTCACTCTATAATGTCAGGCACCAGCTTGCTGCCATTATTGGTGATCGAGTTGTTAACCCCAATTGACATTTTCCTTTTAAAAAAATCGTAGCGATTGCGTGCGAATTCTGGGAATAATTATTAAATTTGCAATGTTTTATGTGCATTGGATGCACAATTATATAAACCATTACTTTAAGCAAGGATAAACAACTTATTGATTATGAAGTTTAAAAATATTATTGCATTGGCCATCACCGCCATTGCTTCCACATCGTTGCAGGCACAGTCCAACTTGCCCAAAACGATGGTTGCTGGTCATGAATTCTATTATTATGAGGCCAGTGCCAACGAGAGCATTTATGACATCGCCGCAAAATTGGGCGTTACCAAGGATTACATCATCAAGAACAATCCTAATGCCGCTGATGGTATCGAGAATGGAATGAAGCTCTATTTCCCGATTGATGGTAAATCCAATCAAACAACCAGCCAGCCTGTACACCCAAGCACTGCTAATGTTCATGTCGTTGGTCAGGGCGAAACCCTTTACGGGCTCGCCAAGCGTTATGGTGTCACAATCGATGAGCTGATTGCCACCAATCCTGGAACAGAGAATGGCTTGAAAGCCGGTCAGGAACTGAATATTCCAACATCAACTGCCAACATCAACCCCAACCAGCAAGTGGTCAATGCCTTCAATAATACCAATACCACAACGATTCAGCCAAGGGAAGCCACAAATGTTTTCCATGAAATCAAGTCTGGTGAGGACATCTACTCCATTGCCAAATCATATAACAGCACCATTGAGGGCATCCTCACGGCCAATCCTGGTTTGAAGCCTGATGAGTACACTCCAGGAACGACCATCAAGGTTGTCAGCAACTCTGCTTTGCCCTTTATCTATGAACGTCAAGGGCGACGCAACTACAAGTATGAAGTGCAACGTGGCGAGTCTTATGCTACAATTGCAGCCGCTAATGGCATCACCGAGCAGGAGCTCAAGGATGCAAACCCCAACATGAAAAAAGCTAAGAAGGGTAAAACCATCACGGTGCCTAAGCCTTTTAGTGAACGGGTAACTGGAGAGATGGCTACTATTCCCATTGATGAACTCCGCGCCTACTATGAGCCTCGCATCAATGACCTCTATGAAAACTTAGTGGGCAAGCGCCTCGATAATGAAGTGAATATCGCCCTGATCCTCCCATTCCAGTTGCATAAGAGCGCTCCTCCAAAACAGGCTTACCTCTACACCGACTTTTATAAAGGCTTATTGCTTGCTCTGGACAGTGCGACTAACATCGCAAGCAAGCACATCAATCTCAAAGTGTATGACACCCAGCACAATCTGAATGTCACTGACAGCATTTTAGCACAACCGGAACTTAAAGCGATGAACATGATCATTGCTCCCAGCGAGCCTCAGCAATTAGCCCGCATCAACAACTTCGGTAAGAATAACAGTATTCCCGTGCTCAACTGCTTCACCACCAAGAATGAGGATTATTTAGATAACCCCTACGTTTACCAAGTGAACACTCCGACAGGAGAAATGATGCAGAATGTGATGAATTGGTTTGACGACCAGTTCAAGGGTTATCATGTAATTTACCTGGTCGCTCCTGATGACAATGACAAGGAAATGTACGAGAACATCTGCGCTCACGTCGATCGCAAGAAGTATAATGCTAAAGCCATCAACGTCAATGGAGATTTATCCTATAATGACATCTCCAATCTGATGGATCCAGGATCAAAATATGTCTTCATTCCCTCTTCGGGTGACAAGAATTTGGCTAAAAGATACCTAAAGGCATTGAAAGAGGTCAAGAAAGAGCGTTTTGATTGCGACCTGTCATTGATTGTCTATCCAGAATACGTGCTCTATCTCAAGGATTATCAAACCGACATGCAGGACATTGACAGTTACATGTTTACTCGTTTCTTCAATGCCAAGGGCTTCCGCTCCCGTGACTTGGAAGCAGCCTACAAGGCTAACTTTGAGGGCGAACCGTTGCAGGCAACCCCCAACATGGCCATCTATGGCTTTGACACGGGCTTGTACCTACTCAAGTCGCTGGGAGTTGACGGTCGCATCGACGAGGAAACCCCCATGTACAAGGGCATCCAGACGAGTTTCCGCTGGGAGCGTGGCGATAACTGGCGCGGCTACACCAATCAGGCCATCGAAATCGTTCACTTCTCGCCCGACCACCAAATCACCGTCCTGGCAAAATGAGACGCATTGCATTCATCTTGACTGCAATAGCAGCCCTGCTGGCTACCGCACAGACCCACTATGAGGGTCAAATATCGGTGGGCGGCAAGGGCGGCGTGTCGTTGTCGCGCGTCAACTTCAACCCTGGTGTGGAACAGATCATGCTGCCCGGCATGACGGCAGGCGTGATGTTCCGCTACATTGAGGAAAAGCACTTCGGGCTCATCGCCGAGTTAAACATGACCCAGCGGGGATGGAAGGAGAACCTCGAGGAATCAGACTATAAATACAGCCATCGGTTCACCTATCTTGAATTGCCCATCATGACCCACATCTTCTTCGGGAATCAGCGTATAAAAGGGTTCTTCAACCTGGGACCAGAGATTAATGTCATGTTGGGCAATGGTATCAAGAGCAATTTTGCCTATCAGGATGCTGCCGACATGAAGTATTTCATCAATGACACCCGCCACATCGAGCAGATGACGATGGATATAAAGAACCGCTTTGACTATGGCATCTGTGGTGGTGCAGGCATGGAAATTAACCTCAATGCCAAGCACTCACTGCTGCTTGAGGGACGCTTCTACTACGGGCTGACTGATGTTTTTCCCAACCACAAGACTGACATCTTTTCCAGTTCCA
Organism: uncultured Prevotellaceae bacterium; assembly: GCA_947165675.1. GTDB lineage: Bacteria > Bacteroidota > Bacteroidia > Bacteroidales > Muribaculaceae > Sodaliphilus. The sequence goes on along the minus strand of CAMVBJ010000006.1, from coordinate 9,297 downwards.
ACTCGATGACCGTCACCGTGACGCTGGGCTACTTCTACCGGCTCAAGTAGCAGTGGCCTTCGATGGTCCGAAACAGAATATCCATATCCATAGGCGTTGCCGTTTTAATTAAAGCAACAGCATCTATTTCAGCAGGATGTAGATACCTGCAATCAAGTTGACCAGCGAGATGACGACCAAGACAATGAGCGCGTCGGTGGTGGGACTGGCTACAGCAATCAACATGTAGGCCACGCCAATCGCCACAAAGCAGTACAGCACCAGAATAATCCTGGATATCAGAGAAATAGCCATAATTCTACTTGCCCTTAACAACGAAGCTGCACACAAAACCACCCCTGTGCACAACATCCAGTACCAATGCCCCACATTGGGGTACTTAGGAAAGATTACAAGCTCAATGACGATAAAATACACGACAAGCGCCAGTCCCTCCAGGAAGAACCATGCGTAGGGCCATGTGTCATTAAATTCCCCTCGATTCATCATGCCTTAAATCTATGCTTTTTTATAATAAGTCACTTGTGCATCCATTTTTTACAAAACAGCACAAAAAAGGCATGCAATCTTAATGATGCGGGACCAGCTCGATGGCCTGCTTGCCCGAGAGGTGCTCGATGTCAAGACGCAGCATGAGCACACGGGCAAAATCCTTGTCAATCTCGCGCTGCAACCCCGCGTGATCGTGCGGCGCATGACGCAGGCCCAGCCGGCGTAGTGCCGCCAGCCGCTCGGCATCATCCTCGATGACATGGATCTGGCCAAAGGCGACAACACTCTTGAAGTGGGTCGTGAACGTCTCGGGATGCACCTCATCCTGGGCGATGACGCAGAATGAACAACGGGAATCGTTGCGGATGGCGTCCACCTTGTGACCCTGGATTGCCGAATGAAAATAGAGGTGACCGTCGGCATAGACATGGCTCAAGGGAACCGTATAAGGGTAACCGCCGTCGCCCATAACGGCCAGCACGCCCGACGTGGCCTGCTGCAAGATGTCGATACACTCTTCACGGGATAACTGCTGCCTGGAGCGGCGCATGGGTCTGAAAGTATCCATATTTATGATAATAACTTGAGTCCGATGATTGAACAAATGAGTGTTGTAATGAAGAACAGACGCCAGAAAGTCGCGGGTTCATGAAAAAACACGATGCCAACGATGACTGTGCCAACGGCGCCGATGCCGGTCCACACGGGATAGGCCGTGCCCAGGGGAAGCGTCTGTGTGGCAAGGGCCAGCAATCCCATGCTCAGGAAGGTGAATGCCAGGAAACCGCCCATCCATGCCCACCATTCCAGTCCACTGACGGCACGGGCGCGCCCCAGGCAATAAGTGAAACCAACTTCACACAATCCTGCAATAATCAAGATCAACCAGTTCATAACATGAAAAAAGTCTTGCGCCTACTTGAGGGCTGCAAGACTATCTCGGCGTCTCCTTCCTGAGGCGCTACAAAGGTACACCATAAATGCGCCATAATTAATCGATGTTCTTGATGAATTTAGCCGGATTACCACCAACAATTGTGTTGGGGGCCACATCCTTGGTGACAACAGCTCCAGCAGCCACAACGGCATTCTCGCCTACGGTCACGCCTGGCAGGATGGTGGCACCGGCTCCGATCCAGGCATTGCGACAGATGTGCACCGGTTTGCAGATGAGCAACGGATGGTCATGCAGGTCGTGGTTATTGGAAATGAGTTGGGTATTGGCCGCAATCATCACGTCGTCGTCAATGGTGATGCCTCCGCGAGACATCATCAGGCAGCCGCCCATGATCATCACGTTCTTGCCGATGGTCACCATGTTGGCGCACACGAGGTTCAACGGTGGCAGAACACGACTCCCCTCGCCTATCTTGCCGATGAAGAGTTCTTTCACCAGGCGGTCATACTCCTCGGTATAGGGCATCGTGTGGTTGATGTCAAACACCAGTTTCACATCACGCATTCCCTGCTGGAAATCCTCAGGGGTTGATTTTCTCGGGTCAACAATAAATCCTTCCATATCAGTATAATTGTTTGATTTTTACTTTGTTTATTAACTCAGTTGCACTTGATAGTGGCCAGTCTTGATAGCGGCAATCATACCACCGTCAACGAGCAGATCGGTCCCAGTGATGAATGTTGCCTGGTCGCTGAGCAGGAAAGTTGCCGCTGCGGCTATCTCAGCCGGATTGCCCACTCGCTGCATGGCCGACGCCTCGATCATCTTCTGGTAGCCCTCGCCCGCTGCATTGAATTCGTCATAGGCAAGTGGTGTTACCACAATGCCAGGGCTAATGGTATTGATGCGGGCGCCACGCTTGCCCCAATCCATAGCGGCCTTGCGGACACGCAATTGGTTAGCGCGTTTGGACAGAACATAAGCTACTCCACTATTGGATACAACGTCAGGTTGCAAGCAGGGCAAAGCAGCCAGTTTGTCACTATCGGTAATAGTGAGAGCATCTTCCACTTCCTGGGGCAGTGGCTCAGGCAACATGTAGCCCGTCATACTCGAGATCAGGATGCCGGCACCACCACGAGCCATCACGTCACCGAAGGCATCGAGCGCATAGGCCGACCCGATCAGGTCAAGGTTGAGGATGTGTTGAGGATTGGTCTGATGGGGTGATGCGCCAGCAGTGTTGATAAAATACATGACTGGACCAAGTTCGGTAGCACGTCGAGCAAAGGCATAGATGCTGTCCTTGTTGCTGGCATCGACCTTCATCGTCTCGACGGCATAACCGCTATATTCCAGTTTCTCGCGGGCCGAAGCCAATGCTTTCTCACTGATGTCGCCCAAGAGAACAATGCGGCTTGCAGCGATGCGCTCCACAATCGCCATTCCCATACTGCCGGCTCCAAGCAGAGCCACCACTTCACGCTTGTTATTGTAATTGAGGATCATTTTGATAATATTTAGAGTTATATGTTTTGATTAGGCAAAATTACAATGAAAACGGTAAACCAGCCTAACCTGTTTTACCGTAAGATTGTCACTTTTTACGGAAAAAGAGACTTTAATATGTACCTCTGACCCCTAAAGGCTAATGAGTGAGGATTTCAGGACCATCCTCGGTCATGACAAAGGTGTGCTCCCACTGGGCACTGGGCTGCAGATCACCCGAGATGACTTCCCATCCATAAGGGTCATCGGCGTCAATAAACACTTTCCATGTGCCCATGTTGATCATGGGCTCGATGGTGAACACCATGCCCGGGACTAGAATCATACCGCGCTTGCGTTGGGCGAAGTGGCACACCTCGGGGTCCTCATGGAACTTGAGGCCCACACCATGCCCAGTGAGGTCACGCACAACGCCGTAACCATGCTGGTGGGCATAGGGCTCGATAGCACGACCGATGTCGTTCACGTCACACCAGGGACGTGCCGTCTTGATACCGATTTCCAGGCACTCCTTGGTCACGCGGACAAGTTTCTCCTTGGCTGGCGTTGTCTCACCGATGATAAACATGCGCGAAGCGTCAGCAAAGTAACCATCGAGGATGGTGGTGAAGTCCACATTAATAATATCACCCTCACGCAACACGTCTTTGTCCTTGGGGATGCCGTGACAGACTACTTCATTGATGCTGGTGCATACACTCATGGGAAAACCACCGTACCCGAGACAGGCCGGTATCGCACCATGATCGCCACAATATTCACGACAGATCTTGTCGATCTGCAAGGTTGTCATTCCAGCATGAATCTCCCGCTCAACAGTGTCGAGCACACCTGTATTGACAATTCCAGCACGGCGGATGCCCTCAATCTGTTCAGGTGTCTTAATCAAGTCGCGGGTGGGAACTATGGCGCCCTTTCGTTCCATATCCATAATGCGGCGATCAAGTTCAGTGGGCGCTCCCTTGGGGATGTAACGTAATCTATGTCTTGCCATAATATTATTTTCTCTTCTTGTTGTAATGTATATCTGTTGTGAGCTAACGCTGATTCATGGAGCAAAGGTAATCATAAAATGGGACATCATCTAACAGATGAACACTGAAAACGGTGGCTGGCAATGTTAAAAAAATGTTATTTCCAGTAACGATGGTCAATGTTTTAGGCCATTTGCTACACCTTATACTATTTATTTTTTGTACTTTTGTGCGTTATTTTGAAAATTCACTTATTTAAATTAAATAATTGTCTAAAAAACAGAAAATTATGAACATTTCGCACATCGAACATGTGGGAATCGCCGTTACCTCGCTTGAGGAGGCTATTCCTTTCTACGAGAAATTGTTGGGCTTCAAGTGCTTTGCTATTGAAGAAGTTGCTGACCAGAAGGTAAGAACCGCCTTCTTCCAGGTGGGACAAACCAAGATTGAGCTCCTTGAGGCTACTGCCCCCGAGAGCGCAATCGCCAAGTTCATCGAGAAGAACGGTGGCCGTGGTGGCATCCAGCACGTTGCATTTGCTGTTGAGGACGGCGTGCAGAACGCCCTCAACGAGGTTCAGGAGAAGGGTGGCCGCGTAATCGACGCACAGCCCCGCAAGGGTGCTGAGGGCCTGAACATCGCCTTCCTGCATCCCAAGACCACTTGTGGTGCCCTGTTAGAGCTTTGCGAGAATCCCAACAAGTAATAAAGACCAAATCAACATGGGAAAACAACTCGATAAAATTCAAGAGCTGATTGAGCGTCGCGAGAAAGCACGCCTGGGCGGTGGCGAGAAGGCTATTGCCAAGCAGCACGAGAAGGGCAAATTCACTGCCCGTGAGCGCATCAATATGCTCCTTGACGAGGGCAGCTTTGAGGAACTGGACATGTTCGTTCAGCACCGCTGCACCAACTTCGGCATGGAGAAGAAAACCTATGATGGTGATGGCGTTGTAACCGGTTTCGGTACCGTCGGTGGCCGTCTGGTTTATGTCTTTGCACAGGATGCTACCGTCATCGGTGGCTCGCTGGGCGAGACAATGGCCCTTAAGATGTGTAAGGTAATGGATCTGGCCATGAAGCAGGGCGCGCCTGTTATTGGCCTGAACGACTCGGGCGGTGCCCGCATCCAGGAGAGCGTTAACGCCCTGGCTGGCTATGCCGAGATTTTCCAGCGCAACATTAACGCATCTGGTGTTATCCCCCAGATCAGTGCCATCCTTGGCCCCTGTGCCGGTGGTGCCGTTTACTCCCCTGCCCTGACCGACTTCATCATCATGGCTAAGGGTATCTCCTTCATGTTCCTGACCGGTCCCAAGGTGGTGAAGACCGTGACCGGCGAGAATGTGACCCAGGAACAGCTGGGTGGTGCCAGCGTGCACGCCAGCAAGAGCGGTGTGGCACACTTTGCCGCCGAGACCGAGGAAGAGGCTATCGCCATCATCCGTCAGTTGTTGAGCTACATGCCCAGCAACAACATGGAAGAGACTCCCCGTGTGGAGTGCACCGATCCCATCGACCGTGTCGAGGATGCTCTGAACAACATCATCCCCGAGAGCGCCAACGACCCCTATGACATGTATCAGGTCATCAGCGCCATCGTCGATAACGGTGAATTCCTTGAGGTCCACAAGGACTTTGCCAAGAACATCATCGTCGGTTTCGCCCGCTTCAACGGTCAGGCTGTCGGCGTTGTTGCCAACCAGCCCAACTGCATGGCAGGTGTGCTCGACGTGAACGCCTCTAAGAAGGGCGGCCGCTTTGTCCGCTTCTGCGACGCATTCAACATCCCCTTGGTAACCCTTGTTGACGTGCCCGGCTTCCTGCCTGGTACCGGTCAAGAGTACAACGCAGTGATCATGAACGGCGCTAAGCTGCTCTACGCCTACGGCGAGGCAACTGTGCCCAAGGTAACCGTTACCCTGCGCAAGAGCTACGGCGGTTCACACATCGTGATGAGCTGCAAGCAGCTGCGCGGTGACTTGAACTACGCATGGCCCAGCGCCGAGATCGCCGTTATGGGTGCTGCCGGTGCTGCCGAGATCCTGTATGCCAAGGACAGCAAGAACTTCAAGACCCAGGCCGAGGAAGCCAAGGCCGCTGGTGACGAGAAGAAGGCTAAGGAACTCATCGAGGCTGGCAAGAAGTTTATCCAGGACAAGGAGGACGAGTACAACAACCTCTTCTGCACTCCTTACAATGCAGCCCGCTATGGCTACATCGATGATGTCATTGAGCCCAGGAACACCCGCTTCCGCGTGATTCGCGCCTTGGAAGTGCTGCGTACCAAGAAGTTGACCAACCCTGCCAAGAAGCACGGCAATATTCCCTTGTAATCAATGCAATCTGTTATGAGTAAAAGAGCATTGACACTGATGCTGCTGTGCGCCATCCTCGCACTGCCCACGCTGGCCCAGGGCCGCAAGAACGTGCGCATCAACGAGGTGATGGTTCAGCAGGACACCACGGGCGGCAATGGCTGGGTTGAGTTCTACAACTCGTCCTATGGCACCAATGCCGTCGAGAAGATGTTCATCACTACCTTGAGCCGCGAGGAGGTCAAGAACCACATCAAGGCCGTGACCGACACTTCTAAAATGAAGCCCAACAAGGTGTTGATCGAGTGGTGCAAGCAGCGTCCCATGGATATCTACGAGATTCCCCGTGGCGACGAGCGCAACACCAAGATAGCACCCCGCACCCACTTTGTCATGGAAGCCGATGGCAACCCCAAGGCAGGCACGTTCCACATGCCGTTCACCTTTACTGCCGGTAAGGAGAATTATATCGCCCTCTATGACGTGAATGGTGACCTGGTTGACGATGTGACCATTCCCGCGTCACTCAAGCCGGGTGAGACCTACGCTATCAAGGCCGAGGGCCGCCTCCCCAGTGTGCTGGATGACGGCAAGACCGAATGGATTGTCAAGGATGGCACGACCATCGAGAACGCGATCACCAAGGGTAACTACAACATCCGTGAGGTGAACGAGAACATCGAGGCCTTCCATGACAAGGATCCCCATGGCTACTGGATTGCCCTCCTGGCCATGTCGGTTGTGTTCATCGCCCTTGCCATCCTCTACATCTGCTTCAAGCTCTTCGGCATTATCAGCATGAGAGGAGCAGGCAAGAACGAGGAAGCTGCCAGCATGGCACCTGTTGCCCATGCAGCGGCCGCTACCGCCGGCACCGGCGACCTCGACTGCGAGAAGATGGCTGCCATCTGCTTCGCCCTGTACCAGCACCTGAATGCCCACGATCAGGAGAGTGGCATCTTGACACTCACGCCCCGTGACGGCTCAGCATGGTCAGGCAAGTCTGGTCTGATGCGTGAATTACCCGTTATCAAGAAATAATCACCATTTTTTAAAAAAACTAATCATTCACTCATGAAGGAATATAAATATAAGATCAATGGTAACGAGTACAATGTTGCCATCGATAACATTGAGGGCAACATCGCCCACATCCAGTTGAACGGTGTGGCATACGACGTTGAGTTGCCCGAGCAGCCCAAGGCCGCTCCTGCCGTTAAGCGCGTTGCCGTGAGCGAGGCTCCCGCCGCTGCTCCCAAGCCCGCAGCCCGCAAGGCCGCTCCCGCCGCCGGAGGTGGACACGTCATCGAGTCACCGCTTCCCGGCGTCATCAAGGACATCTTTGTTAAGGTGGGTCAGCAGGTTAAGGCCGATGACGTAGTCTGCATCCTCGAAGCCATGAAGATGGGTAACGAGATTCACGCTGGCGTTGACGGTACTGTCAAGAGCATCGAGGTTTCGAAGGAAGATTCGGTCCTCGAGGGTAACACTATCATGGTAATCGGATAATTAGAGTCTTCAGTTTTTAGTTTTAGTTTTTACAGTTTTAGTTTTACAGTTTTCTCTGACGACTGACAACTAACAACTGGCAACTGACAACTGAAAACTGATAGCTGAAAACTAAAAAGCTATGATACTGCTTGACAATTTCCTGTTCACCAAGTTGCTGGACTTCTGGCACTTTACCGGATTCTACAACTTTGACTACACTAACCTGATCATGATTATGGTGGGGTTGTTCTTCATCTACCTCGCCATCAAGCATGATTTCGAGCCCATGCTGCTCGTGCCCATCGGCTTCGGTATCCTCATTGGCAACATTCCGTTCCAGCCGGGCAACGAGATCGGCATCTATGAGGAAGGATCGGTGTTGAACATCTTGTATCAAGGTGTGCGCAACGGATGGTATCCGCCCCTCATCTTCCTGGGCATCGGTGCGATGACCGACTTCAGCGCCCTGATTGCCAACCCCAAGCTGATGCTTGTCGGTGCGGCTGCCCAGTTCGGTATCTTCGGTGCTTACATGATTGCACTGGCTCTGGGCTTCATGCCCGACCAGGCTGGTGCCATCGCCATCATCGGTGGTGCTGATGGCCCCACCGCCATCTTCCTGTCGTCTAAGTTAGCTCCTAACCTGATGGGTGCTATCGCCGTGAGTGCTTACAGCTACATGGCACTCGTGCCCGTGATCCAGCCTCCCATCATGCGCTTGCTCACGACCGAGAAAGAGCGCAAGATGCGCATGAAGCCTGCTCGCAAGGTGAGCCAGGGCGAGAAGATCCTCTTCCCGATCTTCGGTTTGATTCTCACCTGCTTTGTCGTGCCCTCGGCTATTCCCCTGCTGGGAATGCTGTTCTTCGGTAACCTGCTGCGTGAGAGTGGCGTGACCAAGCGTCTTGCCAACACCGCCAGCAATGCGATGACCGACATCGTGACCATCCTGCTGGGCATGACCGTGGGTGCCTCGACCCAGGCTTCACAGTTCTTGACCAAGGAGACCATCTTTATCTTCTTCCTGGGCTTCTGTGCCTTTGTCATCGCCACTTGCTCGGGTGTGCTGTTTGTCAAGATTTTCAACCTCATCTTGCCCAAGAGCAAGAAGTTGAACCCGCTCATCGGAAACGCCGGTGTGTCGGCTGTGCCTATGGCTGCCCGCATCAGCAACGACCAGGGTCTCAAGGCCGACCCCAGCAACTACCTGCTCATGCACGCCATGGGTCCCAATGTGGCCGGCGTGATTGGCTCGGCAGTTGCTGCTGGTGTCCTGCTGGGCTTCCTGGGATAAAGGACGTCATCTATTCACTGCATCTTCAATCAGGCGATCTCTCAACAGGTCGCCTGATTTTATTCGATAAACTCACTTAATTCGCAGGCAAAATACTACTGTTCCGCTCATCGAGTCTCACGCCAAGCCACTAAGTTATTGATTTTTATTTAGTTGTTAGTTGTCAGTTTTTAGTTGTCAGTCGTCAGAAAGCGGATGCCGCTGAAAACTGTAAAACTCAACATCTTATCATACTGAATATAAAAAACTTAGCGGCTTCGCGCCTTTGCGTGAATAAAAGGAAGACAAGCCCTATGTTTGCACCGTCAAAGTCAAACA
>CAMVBJ010000005.1 GCA_947165675.1 uncultured Prevotellaceae bacterium | reverse complement strand
ATCCACACCAATACGCTGGTGCGATGCGATGGTGAGGTGATGACATGGTGGACGGGGTTCGCCCACCAAGGCGAGCCGCCCGCCAAGGCCAGCAGGTCATGGACATTCGCCGATGACAGCACGGCCGAGGACATCGAAGGCATCCTCAAGGAGCTGAGCGAGTACATCGAGCACGAGGTTTAAGGCCTCCCGTTCCGCAGGTGGGCGAGAAGATCGCCCACCGATCGGAACCGGCGCCGGACGCCCCCATCGATGGGGAACGCCCGGCTTTTTCTTTGTCTTTTGCCATCCCGCGACACAAATATACCTTTGCCACAAACTAAAATCGATAGAATATATGTCAGTCACATTGAATAACCAGCTGGAGGAGCTGATGTTTTCCTCGCAGATTCCCGACCTCGACCTCACGACGAGCGACGACAACGAGGCCGTCGTGTCGATCGTCTCGGGCGGGGCCACGGTTTTCTCGGCCACACACATCCCGTATCAAAGGAATATCATTGTCCATGATATCCGTTCGGTCGTCGAGTATTATATGCGCCAGGGCAGCCATGCCCTGCGCTCGTTCACGCTCAGGGCCAAGCACAACGGATCCATCCAGACACTGGCCACCTTCCAGGCGGTCTATCTGGAGCAGCACTTCACTGGCGACACCGACGAGTTCCTGCGCAACAATTTCCTCACCACGATGGAAGGGAAACTCACGTCGCCCGGGGCTACGGAGTTCCTCTATTACCACAAGCCGGCCTTCTCCAAGGAGAGCGTCCGCCTGCGTGTCGTGGCCAGCGTCTATGACGAGGAGCCACGGGTGTTCCAACAGATCGTCCAGCAGGCCCAGAGCACCATCGACACGGTGGCGCGTGTGGAGATCACCCACAACAAGATGCTCGATGCCGTGGAGGCCAACGGCTGGGTAAGGGAGCACATCAAGGTGCTGGCCTGCAGTGTGCAGGTGGGCGCACGGGCCTTCACGTACTACGTCCAGGAGGCCGAGCCGAACCTCACGCTGTATTTCCGCAACGCGTTCAACTGCTTCGAGTGCTGCGAGCTGTTCGCCGTGACCACCCACAAACCCAAGGTGGAGCGCCAGATGGCCGTGACCAACCGCATCTCCACCTTCTACAACCAGCAGAACGAGAAGCAGTACCAGGTGGAGACCTCGGGCCTGACCATGGAGCAGGCCCGGTGGATCGAGCAGCTGTTCTACAGCCACGACGTGCGCATGGCGACCAAGCGCACCGACTTCTCGCAGGGCTACAATCCGCTGGGCATGCCCATCATCCTGATCACGGACTGTGACTGCGACATCAATGATGCCGACGGTGAACTCAACACGGTCAAGTTCACCTACCAGTACCAGGACCGCCGGACATACCTGCCGACAGACTACCTCTCGGTGGATCACGACCGCATCTTCACCGAGCAGTTTGACCCCTCATTCCAATAGACCTATGGCACAAAGTATCCACATCAGCACCCTTCGCAGGATGCTCAAGGCCGGAGACCCGGTTGACCTGAAGCTTTGGACGAAGCGCGGGGAGATCCAGTGCTGGCGCAACTGCATCCCCCTGCGCTACAACTTCTACCAGGGCACCCAGCAGTTCAAGCTGCTCGACTCGCACCAGATACGCCAGGCCCGCATCTGCTGCATCTTCGAGATCAACGGAATACCCGTACATCTGTAATGTTTGCTGCAATATTATTTTTTATATAAGGAAAATCTACTATCTTTGTGGGTGGTAAGGGCGTGCCTGGCCATTCCATTTTGATGCCACAGAATCATAAATTGTAAAATGGAAAAATTATTAAGACAGATAAATAATCTAATTCAACAATCGAATGTTAAACGAGAGCAGAGTCGATTGAGAGGAGAGCAGTTTAATATGTTCTCAGCTTGTGGCGTAAACCACTATGAAACCACCCATTCTTCAATCATTGCTGAGTTGCTCAACCCACAAGGATCACATGGTCAAGGAACTTTATTCCTTTCATTATTCCTTTCATCGATTCATAGCGATTTTAACTTCTACTTAGACAAAGGTGCTTCTGTCGAACGCGAACACTACACAGGAGATGGATTTATTGACATCCTAATCACAAATCCATATAATCAAGCTGTTATCATTGAAAACAAGATATATGCTGGGGACCAGTTTGAACAGCTAAGGCGTTATAATGAATATGCAAAGAAGTCCTTTAATGGGGGATATATTGTTTTATATCTCACTTTAAATGGTAATGCGGCATCGTCACAAAGCGGTGAAGGGGTTCAATATTTGCAGATTTCATACGCATCTACTGTAATAAGCTGGCTTGAAGATGCAATAAAATATAGCGTGAAATTGCCTATTATTCGCGAGACTCTCATTCAGTATCAAAATCACATCTTAAATTTGACTAATCAAGATATGGACAATGAAGATAAAAACAAACTATTGGAGCTGATAGCAACTCATGCCGAAGAAGTAGAGAAATTGCTAAATAGTGAATATGATTTGCTCCGCTACGTTTTCACGACCCGAGTTGAACGGATTTTAAAAGCACATGCTTCAAGCAGGGGCCTTCTGTTTGAAACCGTTAATATGTTTGGATCCGAACGAGGTGGTCGGGGATTTTATTTTTATCGCCCCGCATGGAAACATACAGCGATCTTTTTCTGGAGTGAAAGAATGAGTGAAAGTATGTTTTATTGCGGTGTGTCTAATTATAATTCTATAGATTGGTCAACGATTAGTCGTCAGAAGCTTGATTGCTTAGATAATGATCCGACAGAAGCTTGGCCTTACGGATGGTCAAACTTAAATGGCATCTATTTCAATTGGAATATGAGGACCGCAATTGATATGGCAAGCCAAAGTGATAACAAGTTTTGTAATTACATAATCGGGAAACTTGATATAATGCTAGCAGAAATTGATGCGAAGCACTTAATAATGCTTTAACTTTGTCTTTTTCTCAACAGAATAGACTCCATAATTTTGCGGAAACTTAAACCGCGAGATTATGGAGTTAAATTTTAATAGTGTAGAAACTATCCCGGTGCTCAACGCATCGGCCGCTTTCAAGACCGACAGCGGCAAGGTGTTCAAGGAAGACGTGGACATCGTGCCGACGATCATCGACAAATCGCTGTCCTACATCCCATGGGGAAGCGATAACAACATGCCGTACCACATCATCGACCTCATCGAGAGTGACGAGACCCTCGCCACCTGCCAGATGTTCAATGCCGAGGTGTGCTACGGCAGCGGGCTGCAGTACAACACCGACTCGTGTGGCGGCGATGTCAAGCGGGAGGTCGAGGACTTCCTGCTCGACAACGCCATGCCCTCTTACTTCCTCGGTGTGTGCCAGGACTTCAAGCACTTCGCCTTCTGCGTCTCGGTCGTCATCCTCAATGCTGAGGGCACGAGGATAGTACGACTGATCCGCAAGGAGGCCTGCTACTGCCGTCTTACCCCTGCGGAGAAGGACGGCAGCATACGCCAGGTGCTCTACGCCAACTGGCGCCAGCCCGTGGCCAGCCGTGACGATATCGAGGTGATCGACCTGCTAGACATCAATTCGCCTTGGCGCGACCTGGCGATACGCATGGGGCGCATCGCCGGTGACGACGGCAAGCGCCGCGTCCGCACCAAGTCCCGCAAGTTCGCCGTGCTGACGCGGGTCCCAACCCCCGATAGCACCTATTACCCGATACCGTACTATGGCGCCCTGTTCCGTGGCAAGTGGTACAACATCAAGCAGCTCATCGGCATGGCCAAGGAGGCCAAGCTGAAGAACATCGCCCCAATCAAGTACCAGATCGAGATCTCGAACAAGTATTGGGACTCCATCTTCAAGAGCGAGGGCATCACCGACCGCCGCGAGCAGCAGAAACGCATCGTCAAGGAGAAGCAGCAGATCCTCGACTTCCTTACCGGCGTCGAGAACGCTGGCAAGGTGTGGTTCTCCACCTTCTATGTGGCTCCCACAGGCGAGGTGCAGCACGAGGTCGTCATCAACAAGATCGACTCCGACAAGGAGGGCGGCGACTGGTCAACGGACATCCAGGAGGCGGTGAACATGATATGTTTCACCATGCGCGTTCACAGCAACCTGGTGGGCAGCGTGCCCGGGAAGTCGCAGAGCAACAACTCGGGCAGCGACAAGCGCGAATTGTACACCATCGCCCAGGCCCTGCAGAAGCCGTATCACGACCTGCTGTTCACGGTCCACCAGATCGTCATACGCTTCAACGGCTGGACGGGTGCCTATCCCGACTGCCCCTTCATCCAACTCACCACGCTGGACGAGCATCAGGACGCAAAAAGCGTCAGCTTTAGGGAAAGTTCACAGCAAGAGTCGCCGCAATAGCGGCGGTGTGCGATCAGTGAACCTTTCCCAACGAAGAGATTTATGGGCCACTAAATACCAAAATAAGTGTATAGATCATGATTAAAGACGATATCATTTGTATGTATGAAGAGGGGATGAACATCGAGGAGATAGCAGACTTCCTCGAAGTGGACGATACCTATGTATTCGATATTCTTGACGAAAACGAGATGCTATGACAACGAAACTTATCACATCAGACCAGCAGTTGCGCAGATACCTGCCCAACGCTTTTGACACCGTGGAAGGCGAAACGACCTTCCACGAAAAGATTCTGCCATGGCTGGACCAGGCAGAACGATGGGTGATGACCCAGTTCATCGGTGACGACTTCGCCCCCGAACTGCTCGCCATGGAAGAGACTGAGCCGCTGCGCACCTGCGCAACGCTCGTTGTGGTCCATGAGGCGTTCATGCGGGCCGTGCCGTCACTTGACCTGGTGCTCACACCGAACGGATTCGGCATCGTGAGCAACCAGAACATCGCTCCGGCAAGCCCGCATAGGATATCGAGGCTCCTCGGCTCGCTGGAGACGAGCCGGGATATCGCCATTGAGCAGCTGATCCACAACCTGTTCCTCAACAGCTCGTGGAGCGCCAGCCCCAAGCGTCAGTGGTTCAGCGCAACGCTGTTCCCGAACATAGATCTCGCCAACCTGTGCGGTTTCACCGAACACCGGTGGGCGAACTATCTAGGCCTGCGCTCCAAGGCAATCGAGGTGGAGCAACGGCTGGCTGAGGAATACATCTCGTCCGAGCAACTGGCCGTGTTCCGTAGCGAGGTCATGTCCGCATTCACGGATATTTCCGTCGCCACGTCTCACCATACCCGTGTCATCGAGCAACTGCGGCAGATCGTTGTCACCGCCCTGCAGGGCAACCAGGTGCCCATCCAGTCGCTGCGTGACATCGTTGACCTGATGCGCAAGAACGAGACCTCGTTCCCGCACTTCAGCAATTCAAACACTTACAAACTCTTCGAGCCACCCGTGTTCGAGAACAAAAAAAGAGCAAATGGATATTGGTTCTGAGAAATTGTTTGTACCTTTGTACTATTAGAAATGATTTAAGCATTTATAGTATGGGGTTTGTCGATACTTTGAAAATAGATGAAAATGTCTTTGAATTAACAGCTGATTCAGAACTTGGTTATCTAGAGCATTTCGCTTTTCCGTTCACAGGAAGTGGTGAATGCATCGTTCCTGCTGGTACGGCATTTGCGCCACATGGTCCAATGCGAGGAGATGCTTTATACATGCACTTGATTGAGCCCGATGACTCTTTAATCTCAAAAATGAAGGAGATGGTAAAATCCAAGAGGTATAGTGAACTATATGACAGATTACAAGGCTTCTCATTTTATATTACAGAAGAACAATTGAGGACTTTGCCACTCAAATTTAGAAGTGGAAGTCTTGAAAGGCTATTGGAAATATTAGTATTACTTAGAAATCCGAACAACTATAAATAAATTATTTGGCATGAAACGGTTCTATTATCTATCGGTTGCAATATTGAGTCTTCTAATGTTTAGCAGCTGTGGCTCATTAAAGGCGCCAACTATTCACCAATTTAATTCAATTGATGGCTACAGATATGTATTTATTACACCAACTGCAGAACTTACATCAAGTACTGGTGTAGCATATGCCGTTGGAAATGGATTGTATGGAAACACATCAAAAACCATTAATCCAAGTGATGTGATTTCTGGAATTTTCTTGAAGAATGGCTTTATACGTTTGCCTGAGCTAAAACCAGATTTGTTGGATCAGACAATTGTTGTCAACTATGGTGAGAGTGGGAGAAGAAATAAAGGACTTGGATATACGATTGAAGTTACAATACAGATTCTTTCAGCTAAAACGAGTGAACCTATTTGTATATGTACAGCCGAAGGGCAAGGAGAGACAGAAGCTGATGATGTTCGAATAGCAATTAACAGAGCGTTATCTCCTCTTTTTGGCAATTAAGCATGTCTTTTACGCAAAAAGGCGGTTACCATACTTTTGCAGAGTATAGTAACCGCCTTTAATTTTAATGTGTAAAAGACTATGATTACGATTGATTTAAAAGCTCCCAAAGGATGGGATGAGTTAACAGACAACCAACTCCGATACGTGTTCGGACTGATTGCTCAAGGCCTTACGGCTCCTGAGTTGAAGACTTATTGCCTTATACGTTGGTCGGGCATGCAAGTCCTACACAAGTATGGTAGGGGCTGGATGTGTAGATTCGCTGACGACGAATTTGTTGTCACTGCAGAACAAGTCAACGCAGCTATCGGCTCACTTAATTGGCTCGACAAAATGCCTGCTATGCCCGTCCGCATTGAGAAGATCGGAAAGCACAGGGCCTTGCCAGCTGATTTCCAAGAGGTACCTTTCGAGACGTTCATCATATGCGATAACTTGTATCAAGGCTATCTGTCCACCAAGAATGAGAAGCTGCTTGAATATATGGCAGCGCACCTTTATGAGTCAAACGACTTGAAGCTAACCGATGCGGAACGCCTTAACATGTTCTATTGGTTTGCCTCGGTCAAAGCATATCTTGCTCATGAGTTCTCACATCTGTTTACTCCGATCATCACTATAGACCGAGACCGCAACATGTTCAAGCCAATGGTGGAAGAATATAATATGCTGAAAGACGCAGTTAATGCACAGATTCGTGCCTTGACAAAAGGCGACGTTACCAAGGAGAAGGAGGTACTCGCCATCGACACTTGGCGGGCCCTCACCGAATTGGACGCCTTGGCCAAGGAATATGACGATTTTAATAAGAAATACCCGAACAAATGACAGAGCAATTTCCTCAGGGCATCTGGGATGCCTCAGAATATTTTGAGCACCTCACCGCAACCAACCGCCTGGCAAAGGGTGAACACTTTACCTTTTGCCATGTCAGCGGTTTGGACGGTTTTGAGGAAGCATTGGCACACATGCAGCGGACAACCGCCTTCGTGTGTGTCAGCGACATCGCCAACGGC
Source organism: uncultured Prevotellaceae bacterium (assembly GCA_947165675.1). Lineage (GTDB taxonomy): Bacteria > Bacteroidota > Bacteroidia > Bacteroidales > Muribaculaceae > Sodaliphilus. The sequence continues at coordinate 108,303 of CAMVBJ010000005.1, read as the reverse complement.
TTTACCGAATTGAACAACACGCCACACACCCGTCGGGTGAAGACCGTGTTCCTGGCAAAGCGCCACAAGATTGACGACATGGCGGCACGGACACGCTGCATGGAAACCCTGCGCGAGCTCTTCCGCCAGTACATGTCGCTGCTGATCCTGGAGAAGACCAAGCTGGAGCAGCACTGCATCTACCTCGACCCGAGGATATCGTTCAACGAGATTGACCGATACTTCTTCAGCGGATGCGCCTGTGCTTATTTCCAGATAGCCGTAGATGTCTATACCGACCTAAGATACAATGCCGATGAATGGGAATAAGCCTACCGAACAACAGGCTCTGCAGGAGCGCCAGAAGTTCGTTACTGCCTTCAACGACACGATGCTTCGCATCTGGCAAGAGCAGATTACCCTGCTTGGAGTCATCGACACTGGGGCGTTGCTCGCATCACCCAAGGCATTGCCTCTGCGGGCCGATGGCCGTTTTTTCGAGGTAGGATTGTCCCAGTCCTTCCTCGAATACGGCCTGTGGCAAGACTATGGCACGGGCCGCGAGACGCCCCGTGGCAACAGTGGCGATCTTGGCAGTGCCAAGCGTCGCCAGCGCCGCCGCTGGTTCTCCCGCAAATACTACGCCTCAGTGATGAACTTGAAGGAGTTCTACGAAGAGAACATCGGCAGGACGTTCTGCGGTTTATTATCATCGGCTTTGTCGAAAGATTTAAAACAAAATCATTGAAATAGATTTTATGTATTAATATTGAAATATTTAAGGTTTGAGCAGGCTGCGCGTGAACGCCACCTGCATTATCTACAAAAAATAAATAAGAATTTCACACGATTAGAAAATTTAAACTACTTTTGTAATCATTTGTATAACCAAGTAAAATTATAATATCAATGTTCTATCAATTTAATAATGATGAGATTATTCCTTTTAGTAAATTAAAGAAGGAAATAAGATTTGAAACTCTAGCTGATAGACTTGAATGGGATGGAGTTAAGCCCAATCAAGAGATTCGCAGTAGTGCATTCGGGACTATGCGTTTCGTAAAGATTGATAGAGAGAGCAAGAAAATTATAATGATTGATCAGGATAATACAATTAGAGAATTTGACCTAGATGGGAAAATTAGCAAATATGGCAATTGCGTAATCAGTTATAATACATCGACAGTTTATGAAACTGCTACTCCACCACCTAAAGCGCAATCTTGTTATGTGGAAGATTTTAATGCTAATAAATCGGATTTTATCAAATACGCATGTGCTTTATTGAATCTTCTAGCTAATGAGTGTAGAAATATTAACAGGTTCTATAGGGGATATCTAAAAAGAGATCCTCAATGGGATAAAGGAAAGCGTATTTATACAATTAATTTAGAACTAGAGCCGTTCGAAAACTATAATTATATAGCTAGTCCTAAGTCCATTTTTATAAAACATAAAACAAAAACAAGTTTTGATTTATTTCAATTTTCATCATTAAGTGCTCTTGTGTATTTTTGGAATTTGTATACAAAAGAAATAATTCATTTTTATCGTTATTATTATCTTCATCAATTTGTATATATAACTAAATACGATGAGTTCACTAAATTAATAAATCAAATGCATTGTTAAGAACATTCTAGTTTTTAATCATTGCATATCCAAACATAGTGACAATTATATTGCCCTAAACCGTGTCTTTTACCACACCACTCAATCAAAGTAGCTTTGCGACGTAAAATCGCAAAGCTATTTTGATTATGATTGACATCCAACAACTGACCTCGTTGATCTCCGCGTTCCGCGTCGAGACCGAGAAAGAAAGCATCTCGCCCGAGACCGTCGGCTCCATCCTCCAGGCCATCGCCGACCTGCTGGCCACCGCTACCAGCGAGACCGAGTACAACATCATCCGCTTCTGGAAGGAAACGCTCCAGCAGTACCGATTCCTCTACGATATCCAGCAGCGCAACGTCGATGACCACAGCAACGTCATCCTGAAGCTCATGGCACGCAGCATGGTCGACGGGGCGACCTCGTCGCTCACGCTCGCCATCGGCCCAGCCACACGCACCCGTGCCGGCGTGCTCACCGCCGAGGACTACATCCGCATCCAGGGCATCGGCGAGACGAACGACGAACTCACCGACACCGTGCTCGAGATGCAGGACATCATCGACCAGCACACCGCCAGGCTCAACGCCATCGGCGCGGCGGGCAATGTGCTGCAGTTCTTCGCCGAGGGCAACAGCGACGCCAACAAGGTCGTGTTCTCCGCCAGCCGATACAACCTGTTCAACGGGGCTGTGACCATGGCGACCGCAGCCCTCGTCATCAACGGCGCCACCGACCAGAAGGCAGGCGCGATGACCGCCGCCCATGTCATCTCCCTGAATGCAGCCAAGACCGACATCACCGCCCTGAAAGCCGCCATGCAGAAGGTGCAGGGCAGCGGTGCCCTCGTGGACGACATTCGCCAGCACTACACCGCGGCCGACCGCCTCGGCTTCGAGATCATCGGCTACAACGTCGCCACCGGCGAGCAGAACATCGTGTTGAAACGCCTCTTCCTCACGGGCGCCGACACCCAGAATGCGGGCCTGATGACCTCAGCCATGGTCACGCAGCTGAACCAGCTTCGCCAGGCCGTCTTCGGCAGCGGCGGCTCTACCGCACAATCCCACTCGTTCTATGGTCTAGGCATCGAGATTAACAAGGGAACCGGCGCCCTGCACCTGCGGGGCGCTGAGGAACTCATCGCCAAGGGCTACACGCCCTACCTGTTCCGCTACACCCGCAAGCGCAACCGTGTCAACATCAGCGGCGAGAAGTCACACGGTCCAGTCCGCAAGGGCTGGAATGTGCTGGGCAAGGCCGACACGGTGACCATCGGCAACGACGAGACGGTGCTCATCGATGCCAAGGTCATCCACCGCGGATACGAGGACGACCAGAGGTACCGCCATGAGGCGCGATATTTCGTCAAGGAGGGCCGAGACCAATCAGGAAACTTCATGGCCAGCTACGGCAAAATCCGCATCATCATTGCCGAGAGACAGGGCAAGGTGCTCGTGCCCAAGAAAGTGCGCCTGCTGTACGGCATCGCCTTCTCGTCTGCCAAGCCCGACAACCGCAAGCTGCTGGACAAGACCACCCTGGTCACGCCCATCATCCAGTTCCACGTCAGCACACGGATCAACAACGGCAGCTACACCTGGATCTTTGAGAGGTAAGGACAAAAAAAGAAAGGCGAGCCGAAGCACACCCTTTCACTCAACTGATGAGCCGAAGCACATCATTATAACAATAAGTGAGCCGAAGCACACCCAAAGTATTCTTTTCGAGCGCAAAGTTAACTCAAAAATCCCTAATAACCAACAGAAAAACAGTAAAAATGCAGACAATCATCGAAATCCTTAAAAACCTGTCGCTGCACCACACCGCCGTCTGGCTCGCATTGACGTACATCGCCGTCATGCTGGCCATGGCCGTCGATTTCGTCGCCGGGCTCCGAAAGGCCAAGCAAGCGGGCATCGCCACCACCTCCCGCGGCTTCAAGATGACCGTAGAGAAGGCCACGAAATACTTCCTGCCCATGCTGTGCCTGTCGTGCATCGACATCATCACATCGGTCATCCTGCCCGCACCGTTCTTCACGATCCTGATGGGCGGCTTCAACATCTTCTGCGAATGGAAGTCCGTCCTGGAATCGACGCATGACAAGCAGGAACTGCGCGACAAGGCGCACACCTTCAACGTCATCGTCAAGAACAAGGACGACATCGCCGCCATCGTCATGCAGGCCATGGAACTGATGGAGCGCAAGAAGCAGCTGGAATCCAGTGACCAAAACCGTATCAATCAACCATATACTAACACTAACCAAATCGAAGATTATGAAGACTAAGAAAGTTCTGAACATCAAGCCCCAGGAGGTTTGCGAGGGCGACGAGCATTACGTCCGCTATAAGGGCTGCGACGGCCGCATGCACGAGCTGCCCACGCACACCGTCACCCACAACGAGCGCGTGAAGGAGATGTTCATCACCTCCATCGACACGCTGCACTCCGTGATCATGAGCGCCGAGCTGACCAACCCCGAGGCCCGTGCCGTGTTCCAGGCATCGTTCCCCAACGCCATCGAGGTCAAGGACATCCAGGTCGCCGGCTGTTTCCTGCGCGACGACTCCCAGCAGAGCGAGCTGCGCTTTGATGCCCCCCTCATCGGCGTGCCGCAGAAACGGTTCCCGCACTACTACGCCATCGATAGCCAGGGCACCATCCGCTTCATCAGCAACGGCGAGCCTGTTGACCAGTCAAGCCTGAGCCTCGCCGAAGACCATGAAGCGAAGCCCGAGCTTGTGGCCTTCTTCCAGCGCACGCTGGACAGCATCGCCGGGGAAATCACCCCCAAGCTGTGGACGTTCTTCGTGGCCCATGTTACCAGGATGGACTTCAGCTTCTCGTTCACCATGGTCGAGAAGCACCTGTATGTCATCGACAAGAACAAGCAGACCTACGACGCGGGCGTTCTCACCCCCGTCTCGGCCGCTAAAGTCTGACCGCCATGCGAAGCATCGATCAAATCATTGTCCACTGCTCCGCAACGCGGGAAGGGCAGCACGTTACCGTACAGCAGATCCGCCAGTGGCATCTGCAGCGCAAGTTCGCGGACATCGGCTACCACTACGTGGTTTACCTCGACGGGACGGTCCACAAGGGCCGACCCCTCGAGAAAGCCGGTGCCCACTGCAAGGGCCACAATGCCCATTCCATCGGCATCTGCTATGTCGGCGGGCTTGACCGAAACGGCCAGCCCAAGGACACCCGCACCGCCGCCCAGAAGGCAGCGCTGCTGACGCTGATCCGTGAACTGAGGCAACGCTTCCCGCGTGCCACGGTCCACGGCCATCGGGAGTTCGCCGCCAAAGCGTGCCCCTGCTTTGATGCCAAGAAAGAGTATCCAAACATCTAAAATCCCAAAGTTATGAATGACCAATTCAAGAACCTGTTCAAGGGCATCGTGTTCATCCTGCTGCTGGTAGTGGTGCTTTTGTGCCTCTCCATCACGTTCCACTCCTGTCGAAGCCAGAAGCAGGCCACCACCACCGTGGCGGAGAACGTCGAGGTCGCCAAGGCTGCCAGTACCACCACCGAGACCGCTGCGCGGACTCAGTGGATGAGCAGCCTGAGCATCGACCTCGACAGCTTCGAGCTGTTCATGCCCCTGCCGTATGTCGATACGGCCATCTCACACCCGGAATTGGGCCCATACTCGCCAGAGACCAAAACCTCCACAGCGGGTAATACCCGCTATGCCGTCCTGCGCGGCAAGCGTGCCACCATCGGCAAATCCGACCTGGCCGAGCGCAACGCTTCGCGCTGCGCCCGCCAGATCGACAGCGTCGCTTCGCACCGCACGATGGACACAGCCGAGCAGCACGCCAGCGACACCGTGGCCGTTTACAAGCCCCCTGATGTCACCTGGTGGCCGCTGATAATCCTCGCTGCGCTCGCCATCCTCGCGGCTGTCCGCCATGTGATGCGCTCAAAGTGGTGAATTTTGAGGGCAACTCGCTACGCTCGTTGACCTCAAAAATGTAATCACCATGTAACAGGAATTAACCACCGAAATCAGACCAGTTAACCATTTTGATAGTTAAACCGCTGATAATCAGAAATCTAAAAAATCAAAAAATTAACCACCGTTTTCGGTGGAATTAACCACGATGTAACACCCGCCTGAGAAAGCCCGCTTTTTTGAGACCCTCAAAAAAGTGGACTTTTTGCAAAGTCCAGGATCAAAAAAAGACAAGTCCGGGATGACCGAAAAGTTTAGATTTTTTTTGCCCGATTTTATGCACCAAAAATAACAGTACACATTTTTCGTTGCAACAGGCTGAAAAACAAGCATCTGCAAAATTTGTAGGTCATCACGGAAATTTTTCGTTATTCAAACACCTAGATTTCCCCGCGTTTTTCCACAGCACGAACCGGCTGCACAGGTTCGAGGGGTGGAAAAAGGGGAAAATGGCACACATTCACACGCCAAAGATATAGGCCATTTCCCGACTCGCTGCGCTCGTCGAGAAACGGCCTTTGTATTACCGAAAACAGTGAATGTGTAAAATCGGCCAAATTAGCCGTTGTAACCGCTTGATTTTCAGTACCCATTTTTGGCAATGTGTATTTTGGCGTTCTGTTGTAGTATTTTGCCCCCGTTTACAGGTGCCAAAAAATCACCGCACATCGTGCCCGTCACGGGCTGATGCACGGCCTAAGAAAGCAGCTGCTCAGAACTCTTTCTCCAAATCTAAATTTATGAAAAAATCAACGTTGAATTCAAAAGCCCACAATACACCCTGTCATGAAAATGACTGTATCTATATCGTGGTTTTGTTGAAATCTTGTTGATCGGAAAGGGCAGTCTCAAGCCGTGTGCCAGGCTTGTTGCCCCAAAAAGGCGGTGCAAAAATACATTTTTTCCTGAAAGCATGGAGATGATCCAGCCCGAAAAAGTTATCAACATTTTTCCAAAGCGTCATGCGCCACTGCGTTCGGCCTCCCTCCGCGCGGATGAATGGGCATCACAAGCCGCAACGTCAGCCTGCGGCTGCCGGTTGCGCCTTGTGATGCCCATTCCCCGCCACTTCGGTCGGCACGCCTGCGGCTCTCACTGCGTGGCGCAATTGCACCAATGGTGGAAGCATGAAAAAAGCACTCCGTTTCACAACGAGGTGCCCTAGGAAAAAATAGTATGAATAAATCTTAGATTTAAGGTTATTGGTCAGTGCAAAAGTAAAATCATGTGAATCAGAGAATAATTCACAAGATATAGATCACTTATACTCCATCACGGCTATTGACTGAGGAAGCACCCTTTGATAATGGTTTGCGGGTTGGTTGGGGACAGGATATGAATTCGGGAAGAGGAGCATTCTCATCGATTTCAAGGGCGATAATCATTAGGGAAGAGGTATCGGCTTCAACCCTGCGGGCAATAAAACCGGGATAGGACACTTCAAAGGTCCTATCGTTTCCAATCCAGTAACTGAAGCAACCGTCCAGATCAGTATAAACCACGGTTCCATCACCATCTTTAACCCTGACTGTCGCACCAATTATCGGCTCGCCGTCCCCGTCAACGACCTGGCCCCTGACCAGCAACGGGTCTAGACTAATTGTAAAACTGTTACCTTCAATTTTGCCTTGACGAGGTTCAAAATCAGGATGTTCCACCCGCAGGATGGTGTCACTCGCCGCGGGGATGAAGTTAAAATCGCCATTGCCGTCGGTCGTTGTGCTCTGGCCAGAAGGCAACGCCGTAACCGTTGCCCCAGACAAAAAATTGGCAGAGTAATTATACACACGGCCGAACAAGCCTACTGGAACTCCGCCAAAACAAGCCCAACCACTACTAAACTTTGGTGGCCTCATGCTGATGAAGAGCGGCTCGCCGTCAACCTGGGCCTCGGTCGTTTCCATTCCGATGAAACTTATTACCAGCGTGTCGCCCAATGGTGCCTTGAGGCTGAAGCGGCCATCATAGTCGGTGGCAGTGCCAATGCGCGTGCCCTTTAACACTACCGAAGCGCCAATAATAGGTTCCCCGTCGGGTGCAAAGAAGACCAGGCCCTTCACCAACTGAGGTTCGGCCGACTGAGCCACGACGCGAAGGGCCACCATCGCCATGAGCAGCACCAACGCCAAAAAACGATTGTGAAATGACCTTTCCATGAATGTATTGAACACTTATTATTATGATGTTGCAAAAGTAGCCAAAATCCCCGAGATCCGTAACATTTCCTGCGGAAAATGCCCACCCCGGCCCCCGCTGCCGCAGGACGGATGAGGGCTAAAGCCCGGCGTCCGCTGCGGACAGCTGCGCCGCAAGAGAGTGCCGGACGGGCTCGCTGTCCGCGCCGACACCCCGCGCAGCCGGCTGCTGCGGTCATTGCGTTGCGGCCCGAGCTACGCTCCTTCAGCGAGAGTGCGTCACCTGCGGTCAGGGCCTCCGACTGACGGCGTGTGCGGGTGCGCATCCAGCTCGCTCCGCTGGTATCGGGCTCGTCCTCCGTCCTCAACCCGATCCTGCGCTACGGCAAGCACGATGCTCACTGCGTGCCCCGCAACGCCTGTCTCCAGCCCGGGCACACTCGCTGACTCCGCTACGCTCGGCACTCCACTTCATTCCCTTTGCGCCCCGCTGCTCTCGCCGTTGGCTCGGGGGTATCGCCGCTGCTCGCCCTGGCACACTCTTGCTCACGGCTACGCTGTCCTCCGCTCCCGCAAATCACCGCCCATCGACAGCGCCAGAGCACAAAATCGCCGCAAAATCGGGATTTCGCCGCAATTTTGTCGAATAATCTTCTACACGAGTGTAGAACATGAAAGCAGTAGGCCAAAGTGTGCCCATGAAACCGAAAGTGCCTTTCGGTTCATCGGTCACACATTGGCGATTTTACCGCCCATCCGCTGGGGCTATCCTGCATATTCCGCTAAATCGAAAAGCGGTTTGCGGTTTGCGCTCCGTAGGGCAGTCGGGGGGTCCTGTCAGACAGACCAAAGGGAAAATTTCCCTTTTGAAACCCTAAGAGGCTGTAAAACAGCCTTTTAATTTTTTCAATCCTTTACAAAATGTAATTTCTCGTTAATCGGTTGATTTCCAAGAAATTACGCAAAATCGTCGGATTTTTACCTATTTTGTATAGATATACACAAACACAGTGGCAAGTTTGTCTAATTTTCTTGACAGATCAGGGCAGAAGCGGCGCAAATTCGGCACCGACAGCCGCCGAATTTGCACGGACAAAGACACCGACGACAGCCGATGTCTTTTGTTTCCCCAGGCATCCGCCGTAATTTTGACACAAAAAAGATACTATGAGCGACATCAACACCACAGCAACGGTCAACCTATCGGTCAACGGCGTGCAGGCCCAGCAGGTTCTGCAGCAACTCAAGCAGCGGGCGATGGAACTGGAGAACGCCATCGCCAAGGCCGCCGCCAGCGGCAACAAGATCGAACTCCGCAAGCTGAGAAGGGAACTGGCCGACACCAAGCGGCAGATCCGTGAAATCGAGTCCTCGACCCAGCAGGTCGAGGCCGTGATGCGCCGCCTGGACAAGGCGACACCCAAGGAACTGAACAAGACCCTGCAGACCCTCAACCGACAGCTGGACTACATGGAGCGCGGCAGCGCGGCCTGGAACTCGCACGTGGCCAAGATCCAGGCCGTGAAGGCCGAACTCTCCAAGGTCAACGCCGAGCTCAGGACCCAGGAGAGTTTCTGGCAGCGCTTCAACCGCACCGTCAACGACTGGCAGACGACCCTGATGGGCGCGGCAGCAGCCATGACGGGACTGGTGATGGCGGGCAAGGCCGCCGTGCAGGTCTATGCCGAGATAGACGCCGAGATGGCCAGTGTCCGCAAGTTCACGGGAATGACCGCCGAGGAGGTGGAACACCTCAACGAGCAGTTCAAGAAGATCGACACCAGGACAAGCCGTGAGGATCTCAACAAGCTCGCCCAAGAGGCGGGCCGACTGGGCCTCTCGTCCGAGAAGGACGTGCTGGGCTTCGTCAAGGCCGCCAACCAGATCAACGTCGCCCTCGATGACCTGGGCGAGGGCGCAACGCTGACCCTCTCCAAGCTCACGGACATCTTCGGCGACAAGCAGCGCCTGGGCGTGGAGCAGTCGCTGCTCGCCGTGGGCTCCGTCATCAACGAGCTGTCGCAGAACTGCACCGCCGCCGCGCCCTACCTGGCCAACTTCGCCAAGCGCATGGCCGGTGTGGGCGCACAGGCCCGCATGACCATCCCCGAGATCATGGGCTTCGCCGCCGTGCTCGACAGCCAGGGCCAGGCCGCTGAGATGTCGGCAACGGCAGTCTCGAAGCTGATCATGGACATGTTCAAGCAGCAGGACAAGGTGATCAAGGCCACGGGCATCAACGCCAAGAAGTTCAAGGAGGCCCTGACACGCTCCACCAACGAGGGCCTGCTCATGCTGCTCGAACGACTGAAGGAACTGGGCAACATCGACGTGCTGGCACCCGTGTTCAAGGACATGGGCGAGAACGGTGCCCGTGCCGCGCAGGTGATTTCTGCCCTGGCGGGCAACCTGGACACGCTGAAGTGGCAGCAGAAGGAGGCCGCCAAGGCCTTCGAGGAGGCCACCTCGGTCACCAAGGAGTACGAGGTGCAGAACACCACCGTACAGGCCCAGCTGGACAAGGCCCGCAAGGGCTTCACCGAGATGGCGGCGACGCTCGGCCAGAAGCTCATGCCCGTGATGCGCTACTTCATCAGCAGCACATCGGCCATGATGCGGGGCATGTCCATCGCCGTGGATTTCGTCATCAAGTACAAGGGGGCCCTGATCACGCTCGCCGCCACATGGGCTGCCTACACGGTGGCCGCCAACGCCAGCAACATCGCCCTGAAGATACACTACGGATGGCTCGTGCTGGTGGAGAAGGCCCAGGCCATCGGCAAGGTCGCCACGCTGGCCTGCTCAGCGGCCTATAACCGTCTGACGGGCAACATCACACGTGCCGACGCCGCCCAGAAGATGCTCAACACGACGATGAAGATGAACCCCTGGGGCCTGGCGGCAGCGGCCATCGCCGCCGTCATCGTCGGCCTGGTGGCCTTCGCCAAGCGGACGAAGGAAGCCACGAAGGCCGAGAAGGAGATGGCCGACATGGACCGCGAACTGGCCAAGGCCCGGGAAGACCACATGCAGAAGCTCGATGCCGAGAAAGGCAAAATCGAGCGCCTGGTGGCCATCGCCAAGGACGAGACCGTCTCCAAGCAGAAGCGCAAGGAGGCCATCGATGCCCTCAACGCGCAGATCCCGAACTACTGCGCCAGCCTGGACGCTGAGACGGGCAAGTACCGGGAGAACAAGCAGGCACTCGACGACTACCTGCTCTCCCTGGAGAAGAAGATACGCCTTGAGGCCAACCGTGAGGAATACGAGCGCCTGATCCGTGAGGACGAGAAACTCAAGCGTGAGATCCACGACCAGGAGCAGGCCGAGAAGGAGTCCTTCGACCGCAAGACCAAGGGCTCCCGCCAGCAGCGCGAGGCCCTGGCCCACGCCTACGGCTACTCGACGAACCCGCAGGGCGAGCTGACCCAGCTGCCCGGCATCGCCTACGACAAGAAGGCCAAGCGCAAACTGATCAAGCAGCGCATCGACAAACTCATGGAATACTCCAAGGAAGAGGATCTCGTCATCATCGACGAAGCCGAGACCGAAGGCCCCGGCTCTGGAGTACCGACACCCACCACGACCACCGATAAAAAGACCGGCACGGGCAAGACCAAGACCGAGGACAAGTTCAAGGCCGAAAAGGAGTGGAAGGAACAACAGGAAGCCATCAACCGCATCGCCTACGCCACAGGCGAGAAGAACTACGAGGCCTACACCACACGGATGCTGGAGATCGCCACCGAATACGAGGCCAAGAGATTAAAGCACACCGACCTCACGACAACGGAGCGCCTGACCATCGAGGCACAGCATCTGGAGGCGCAGCGCAAGCAGACCGAGCAGGCCAACAAGTTCACCATCGAGGAAGAGCAGGAGTCCTACCGGGACATCAAGGCCCTGATGCAGCAACGCTACATCGACGGCAAGATCACCATGGAGCAGTACAACGCCAACATGGAGCTCATCGACATGCAGCACCTTCAGACCGTGGAAAAGATATACGAGAAGCAGGCCCAGGCCCCGATCAATGCCTGGGAAGAGGCGAAACGCCAAGCCGAAGAAAACGGCGAGACATTCGACATGCCCAAGCCCAAGGTCGATGAGAAGGCATGGCAGGACTACCTCAAGGCCCACGACACCTACCTGGCCGCCCTGGTCAAGGACCAGCAGAAGCGGCAGAAGGAGTACGAGGCCCAGCAGAAGAAGCACCAGGCCGAGTTGCAGAAACTCAAGGACGAGTACTTCGGCAACAATGCAGCCGAAAACCTCGCCTTGTACAACGAGGCGTCGGCCAACCTCGATGCCGTCTATCAGGCGGAACTGAAAGCCGTAGGCGACAACGCCAAGGAGAAACTCCGCATCGAGGAGGCCTACGAGAAGGCGAAACTCGCCCTGAAGAGGAAGTACAACCAGCTCGGGGCGGACGATGACCGCAACGCCCTGCAGAAGATGAACGACGACCTGGCCGACTGGCTCAACGGCGACGGCGGCCAGGCCCTGACCAAGAGCGTCGATGCGCTCACGCAGGGCATGGCCTCCATCTTCTCGCAGATCTCAAGCCTCGTACAATCCGAGATGGAACTGGAGACAGCCGCCATCGAGAAACGCTACGAGCGCGAGATCTCGATGGCCGAGGGCAACAAGTTCAAGACGAAACGCCTTGAACAGCAGAAGCAGAAGGAGGTGGCCCAGGTCAAGAACGAGGCGAATAGGAAACTGTTCGCCATGCAGGTCATCCAGGCCGTGGCCCAGACGGCGACCGCCGCCCTGAACGCCTACTCCAGTGCTGCCGCCATCCCTGTCGTGGGCTACATCATCGCCCCTATAGCCGCTGCCATGGCAGTGGCCGCAGGTGCCATGCAGGTGGCCGCGATAAAAAAGCAGCAGCAGGCGAGCCAGGCCCAGGGCTACGGCGAGGGCGGCTTCACCCGCAAGGGCCGTGCCGACGAGGTGGCTGGCGTGGTCCATGCCGGGGAATGGGTGGCGAGTCAGAAACTGGTCGCTTCACCCGTTGCCCGTCCTCTGATCGAGGCCCTGGACTACGCGCAGCGCACCAACACGATCGGCTCTCTGAAGGGAGCCGACGTGTCCAGGTCAATCACCGCGCCGATGGCTTTGGCACAGAGCCAGCCGCAGGTGATAGTCCAGGAGAGCAAAGACTTGAGAGAGACTATCGCCCGTCTCAACGAGCGATTGGACGAGCCCTTCGTCACCGTCAACACCGTGACCGGCGACAAGGGCATCAAGCAGGCGCAGGACGAGTACCAGCGCCTCATGAATAATAAATCACCGAAAAATAAAAGAAAATGAGTGTTTAGAGCGATAAAATCGCTACCTTTGCCTACGTTTACAGAACGATAAATCGGAATTTAGCAGAATGATTAAAGATATAATCATCGTAGGGATAGGTAGTGGTATTGGTGGCATTTGCCGATATCTCATATCACTTTTCATGACTCAGGCACATAATGGTTTCCCATGGGGAACTTTTGCAGTTAATGTTGCGGGTTGTCTCCTCATTGGAATTCTGTGGGGATTGACGAGCCGTTTCCAGAACATCTCTCCATCATTCTCTTTGTTCCTCATGGTGGGTTTTTGTGGTGGGTTCACAACGTTCTCCACATTCTCAAAAGAAGGACTGACTCTGTTACAGGCTAATAACTATATCTTGTTTTCACTCTATGTAATAGGAAGTGTGCTATTAGGTATTATGGCAGTAGCATTGGGATATTATACAACCAAGTAAATTCCAATTTATCGGTACGTCTTTTCACTGCATACGCGGTTGATTTACCTTTGTCAGTGTAAATCAACCGCTATTCTTATGATACTGACGATAAACGGAAAGCAGGCAGCGCTGAAGAAGGGGTCTTCGATAGAATATGTATCGGAGAACCGCATCTTCACCGACGCCGACGACTACTCCATGGAGATTGAACTGCCCCTGGCCGACTGTCACCAGAACCTCGACATCTTCGGCATGATCACCCGAAAAGACGTCGACACGGGCGACATCTTCTTCCGAGGGGCTCCGCTATCGCTGCGAAAGCGACCTGAAGGTCGATGGCTTGGTGGCAACATCAAGGGCGGTCGGGATTCACTTCGTGCATCCCTCTGCGCCCCGGCGGGGGCGCAACAAATTCAATGAACGACACTGACGTGTCTATTGTTTCATTTCTTTGTACCAGTGCTTTGAGCAAGCTCAAGCCCTCGCACAAAAAAATGAAACGATTAAGATGCAAGTCTTAATCGTTCATTGAATTTTTGCGGAAAGGGAGGGATTAAATACTTGGAAATTGTTCGGTAACGGCTATTGATAATCAGTGAGTTAGCATTTTGAAAAGGCGCTAAATTATTAATTTATCGTCCGAAAATCGTCCGACTGTAATTACCACTTAACTATTTGAGGATAAACGTATTTTAACGCTTCAAGTAGTCTTTATTTCCTACATTCCTCAGATAATTCTGTTTGCAAAGGTACTATTTTCTGGTCTGTTTTCAAAATTGTGGCATGCGAATAGCAATTATAACAGAATTATGTTTAACTTTGCACAAATAATTGAATAAACAAAAAGACAATGGCAACCTATACTATCACAGTGAATGAGCGTTCATCATGGGGTAAAGCTCTCATGAACTATCTCCATGCATTAGGAGTGATTGTGCAGCGTGTCCCCTCAAAATCCAAAAGTAGTTATATTCGTTCTCAAGAAGACAAGAAGGCTGGCCGCGTAGAATCATTTGATTCGTCCGAGGAAATGTTTGAGTCATTAGGAATCTAGGTATGTATAAGATTCAGATGACCAAGACGTTCCGCAAAGACACGGAACGTTGCCGCAAACGTGGTTACGACATGGAACTGCTCAAGACGGCAATTCGTTTACTTGAAGCCAGTGGCAAACTACCCGAATCTTATCGTTCCCACAAGTTATCTGGCAATTATGGCGGGTGTTGGGAGTGTCACTTGAAGGCTGACTGGTTGATGATTTGGGAGCAGAATGATACAGAATTGACATTACTGTTCACTGGAACCGGCACTCATTCAGATCTGTTCTAAATAGAAATATAGATGGGACCATAGTCAGTGTTTGCACCAATGACTGTGGCGATAAGGACATCAAATAGTCGCAGTATGAGTACCAGTATCTCATGAACAAAAATTCACCAAAATCTAAGAGAAAATTTAAGTTTAGCGCAATAATCACTACCTATTTAGATAAATAATCAACAAAACAAAAATGGTTTTGTAGTTTTTTTTGATAGTTTAAGTATGAAAACATTTCTTCTAATACTTTTATCAGTTCTTCCATTAGTAGCAATACCAATACTAATTGCAAAAGTTCGAGAAAAATGTAAAAAGCAAGAAGGTAATAGCTATGACCAAATTGGGATTAAACAGCATGATGAGATTCCAAAGATCAGACAACATAATGAAGCGAATATAAAAGAGTCTGATCTGCCACTCTTATTGGAAGTGTTAGGTCAACAATTCATGGATGATTGTTATCTAACATCTATTTCATGTCCTTCAAAACAGTATTCATGCCAATGTCCATCGTGTGGAATGAAGAATGAAGATTTGGTTTGGGTTGAATATCGTAGCCCAAATTGGACTTGGTCGTATCTATGTGGAAGGGAGGGATATATGGTTTTTTGCCCAACTTGTAAAAAGTGCGTAAATAACATACTTACTTTGATGAACTAATGTATTCTTAATGAGACTAATGGTGAACGGGAAAAACAGGCAACGTTGATGAAGGCGACGTAATTAGGCTAATCTGACTTTAGATGCTTTTTGCTGTTTTTTGAATCTTTCGTCCGAAAATCGTCCGAGTAAATTTATAAAAATAGGGTTATTTGTCTGATAACCAAACAAATAACCCGTGTTTTGCGGAAAGGGAGGGATTCGAACCCACGGTACGCAAAGCGTACAACGGTTTTCGAGACCGCCCCGATCGACCACTCCGGCACCTTTCCAGTCTTGCCCTCGGGATGTTATCCCCCAAAAGCGGGTGCAAAGTTAGGGCAAATTTTCCACCCGACAAAATATTTTCAGAGGTTTTTGAGCCCTTCGATGGTTTTGATGGGGTCTTCTGCCCCAAAAACATAGCTGCCGGCAACAAGGATATCGGCACCAGCATCAGCAAGTTGAGCGCCAGTGACATTGTTCACGCCGCCGTCAATCTCGATAAGTGCATTGGAGCCGTTGAGCGTGATGAGTTGGCGCAGTTCGCGCACCTTGTTCAAGGTCTGCACGATGAATTTTTGTCCTCCAAAGCCTGGGTTGACCGACATCAGTAGCACCAGATCCACGTCGCAGATGATGTCACGCAACATCATCACTGGGGTGGCAGGGTTGAGTGCCACACCTGCCAGCATTCCAGCGTCATGAATCTGCTGCACAACGCGGTTCAGGTGGATACATGCCTCCTGGTGCACGGTCATGATGCGCGTGCCACAGTCGCGCACCTGGGGGATGAACTTCTGAGGCTCGACGATCATCAGATGCACGTCGAGGGGCTTCTGGCACAGGCGCTGCACGTGCTTGATGACGGGAAAACCAAACGAGATGTTGGGGACAAACACACCGTCCATCACGTCGAGGTGCAGCAGGTCGGCATCGCTGCGGTTGATCATGTCAATGTCCTTAGCCAGGTTGCCAAAGTCGGCCGATAGCAGTGAGGGAGATACTTTCATGTTGTATGGTGTTGTTAGTTGTTGTTGGTTGTGGGGCGTTTCTTCAGAGCCTGATAGGCGAGGAACAGGACGATGGCGATGGCCAGCGCATAGCTTGCCCACGACAGGTAGCGGTTGTAGTGTTCAAGCTGGACGAGCAATTCCTCCTCTGGGAAGTTCTGGCTCAGCCAGTAGCCCAGCCCCGCCAGCACGGCGTTCCAGATGCCGGCGCCCAGCGACGTGAACAGGGCAAAGGTGCCAAAGTTCATGCGTGACAATCCGGCAGGGATGGATATCAACTGGCGGATGGCAGGAATCAGTCGGCCCACGAACGTCGAGATGGCCCCGTGGCGGTCAAAATAGGCCTCGGCTTTCTGTACCTTCTCAGCGTCGATGAGGCACATGTGCCCGATGCGGCTGTTGGCAAAGGCATAGACCACAGGTCGCCCGATGAGCAGCGACAGCACATAGTTGATCACCGCTCCCAACAGTGCGCCCACTGTGGCAATCAGGACAATCATCAGGATGTTCAGGTCACCGTTGCGGGCGGCAAAATAGGCGGCGGGCGGAATCACCACCTCGCTCGGGAACGGGATAAAGGAGCTCTCGATCGTCATCAGCAGCAAGATGGTGCCGTAGGTCAGGTGTTCCTTGTACCAGTTGTAAATGGTCACGATGTCGTGTGGCATATACACCAGGATGCCGACCACGACTGCTGCCAGCACCACCAGTATCACAATCAGTTGTATAGTATCTTTTTTCATATCAGCTACAAAAGTAGTGAAAAGTTTTCAGTTTTCAGTTTTCAGTCTTTAGTTTTTAGTGATTGTCGTGAGATGACGAGGGCAGATTTTCGTCAAAAAGCAGAATGGATGATTCGATGGCATTTTTGTAACGGATTGATTGTCAGAATCATTTCAAAGATCGCTTAAAGAATAAGGTGCGGGGGGAATGTTAACGAACTGTTAAAAGCACAGTTAGCCCCTCACATTACAAAAGTAACCTTCATTCGTTTGCTCCCACAAGGTCAAAACGCAAAAGCAGCAAAAAATGTCTTCCGAGCTTATGGGTTCGGAATACATGGACAAGTCTGGACACAATGATTTCTTGACATTACAGCCATCGTCATGAGGTAAGAAGGAGGACGGCGACTGGAGCCCAGATATCCAAGTGGCGGTGTATATTTCACCATGCGCATGCACAGCAATCTGGTGGGCAGCGTGCCTGGGAAGTCGTCGTGCGCCCCCAATTTTTGGTGAAAGTCAAAAAGTTCTTTACAAGTGGCCAAAAGTGGCAGAAATTGACTATTTTTGCAACTTACAATCTGAGAACATTAAGTTATTTGAAATAAAATCTTTACATATGCTCGTTTCACAAGATTATCGGGATTGGTTGACATCTTTAAAACAAAGTATTCGTCAGCGTCAGATAAAAGCTTCCTTGAGTGTCAATCGTGAACTGTTGCTCATGTATTGGGATTTAGGGAAAGACATAGTTGAAAAACAAAAATCTTTCAAATGGGGAGATGGCTTTCTCAAACAATTGAGTCAAGATTTGCAACGCGAATTTCCTGAAATGCAAGGTTGGAGTGAACGAAATCTCAGAAGGATTCGGTTATGGTATCAGACTTATTCACAATACTTTTCAA
The DNA here is from genome assembly GCA_947165675.1 of uncultured Prevotellaceae bacterium. Lineage (GTDB taxonomy): Bacteria > Bacteroidota > Bacteroidia > Bacteroidales > Muribaculaceae > Sodaliphilus. Next base: position 90,278 of record CAMVBJ010000005.1, on the reverse strand, counting down.
TTCGGACACAACTTGTGTCCGAATTGAAAAGTACCGAGCCAATACCTCTTGCTGCTCCTCATGTAGGCTTGCCATCCAATCTCACTGAAGAAAATCAATTATTAGGACAAGATGCTTTCTTTTCGGTGCCATGGGGGCATCACATTATAATTATGCAAAGATGCAAAGACCTGGATACTGCTTATTTCTATATGAATCAGACCATTGAGTATAATTGGAGCAGGTCTACGTTAGAATGGCAAATTGATAGCAAACTTTATGAACGCCAAGGGAGGTCAATTACCAATTTCACAAGAACGCTTCCGTTGCCTCAAAGTGATTTAGCCCAACAAATTACTAAAGACCCGTATATTATTGATATCATGGAAATTCGCCAGGAAATGTCTGAAAGAGAAATCGAGGCTTATCTCAATTCTCACATTTCTCAATTTCTTCTAGAGTTAGGAAAGGGCTTCTCCTACTGTGGTCATCAAGTTCACTTGAGGGTGAATGATGATGATTTCTATATTGACCAATTATTTTATCATGTAAAATTACACTGTTATATCGTTGTGGAATTAAAGGCAGTGAAATTCAAACCGGAACATATCGGGCAACTTAACTTTTATGTGTCCGCAGTAGATGCTCAGTTGAAGAGTGACATAGATAATCCGACAATCGGTCTCTTGATCTGCAAGGATAAAAATGATATAGTGGCTGAATATTCTTTAAATAATGTCGCCTCACCCATTGGGGTATCATCCATGAAAATTTATAACAGACTCATGGAGGAATACAAGAGTACACTTCCATCAATTGAAGAAATTGAGGAGAGCCTTAAAAGGCATGAGAATAACAAATAAAATAGATAGATCTATGCAGTCATTAGAGCAATACTTTATCAATGAGCAGTCTGATTTCTATAATTATTTGCAAGATATTCATGCATTTAAGAATAAACAGACTTACCGAGACTATGTGACTCGTTTGCGATATGCTTCTCGATTTTATCGCTTGGACAACACTGTAACCAAAGAATATATAGAGCATGTTATTGAAGATTTAAGAAAAACGATGAATGAGCGTGATCGATATAATTCTTTAAAAGGTGTTGGAGATATTGCATCAGGGTTGCGGAAGTTTCTTCAATATATCCAATCAGACTATAAGAAACGACTTGAAGACTCAGTCTTGTCAGAAGAGAACAATGTGTATCATGATGATCGCATAACCGCAACAGAGAAAGAAGCCGTAATCAAATCCAGAGTAGGCCAAGGACTATTCAGGCAGAGTCTGATAGAGTACTGGAAAGGATGCTCTGTTACTGAATGTCATACTTATTCCTTATTGGTCGCATCGCATATTCGGCCTTGGCGCAAATCGGATAACCATCAAAGATTAGACGTTTTTAATGGCTTGCTGCTAATACCAAATCTCGACAAACTATTTGACAAGGGTTATATTTCATTTGACAATCATGGCAGATTAATAACTTCCGATTTTTTGCCCTTAAGTGAACTTAAGATTTTAGGCGTGAAACAATCCATGCGTTTAGTGCATATAGAACCTCAACATCTTCCTTATCTTCAGTATCATCGTGATAATTGTCTATTGTAGATAATTACTTGTTAGATGATTTAATAGTTTGTAGCAGTTCAATTGCATTATTTATAGACTCAAAAACCGCTATTGATTCCTGCAAATAATCGTCATCACATATGCTATCAATTTCATTATTGATATAGTGGCATGCTGAAAGAAGTGCTTTTTCTATTTTGGAAAGTTGTTTGTCGTTAAGTGAAATCATGTTATAGCATTTTTCCGCGAATATACATTATTATTTTGAATTAATAGCATTTTAGGGAGCAATATTGATGATGGATATTTATGATGGCATACATGGGAATGCTTTAGCGAAATAGGATCCGTCATATCAATACTTATGCATACCAGAAATTGAGTCTGACGAGCGCTAATTTCTTTGTCTTTTGGGGGATAGATGGTTGAGGTTACTTTTGCGGTGTTGAATCGTAAAAGTAACTGATTATGCATACCATTACTTGCCCTAAGTGCCGACATGACGGGGAGTTCAGCGTATATGAAATACTGTGGATCTGGTTTAGAGACGGGGTTATCGGTTGTGCAGGGTGAGGGTCATCTCGCAGGAGGGGCAGTTGCAGTTGACCTTGATGAGGGTAGAGGCGGTTTTCAGGTAGAGTTCGTGGGGGAGGCGAGTGGCGTTGGGACCCTGGAGGCAGGCGCCGAGTTGGCGGCGGATGCAGTAGCGGGTGTGCATGAGCGGAGTGGAGGCGGTCGGTTGGCTGCCCGCTTCGAGTGCGGGTGTGATCGATTTTACACCGTGGTCACGGTAAATGGCCTCGGCAAGATGGTTGGCGACGTTGTCGGCGGGGACGAGGTCCTGGACAGGGTAGGGAACCGATGGGTCCTCCTTGCGGCGCTTGTCCACGTGACGGGTAATGCGGTGGGCTCGGTCCAGCAGATCGATAGCTTCGCGGCGCAACTGTGACAGCAGTGAGGCGGGAATGAAGATGTCGCCAGGCACCTGTGCTTGGTGCAGGCGGTAGATGGTGCCACCCAGTTTGGCGAGCTCGGCACGCTGGCGGTCGCCTTGGGGCTTGGCAGCAGGTTCCAGTTCACAGGGCAGGGTATGGGTCACGCGGTTGCCGCGTTCGTCGCTCAGAGTGAGCGATAGCAGTCCACCCGTATAGCGCAACTCGGCATCAACGGCGATCGTACGGGTGGCCGATGGCTTGGACAATAGGTCAGCAAATGCCTTGTCGGCAGTGCGGTAGATGCGAGTGCCACGGGCAATGTCGGCAGGCTCCCGCAGCAAGACCGTGCCGCCGCCCAGTGCACGATTGACCCTCACGCCCGAGAATTGGCCGTGACTGTCGGTGAAACTCAGTCCATCACCGTTGGCCAGTGTGGTGCGGGTCTCGATGGTCAGCGCGTTGCCGTTGCAGCGCAGGGCACGCCCCAGGTATTCGCCCTGGGACTTGGGCGTGTCGATCGATGCCATCGAGTGGCCATCGTTGGGACGGCGCTCGTCCAGGAAGTAATGGGTGAATCCACGGTTAAAGCTTTTTTCTATTGCCGGCTCAAAGGTCAGTTCCACCGAGCCATGGGAGGCACGGCGGTAGCGGTCGGGCTCGCGGGCGATGACCTTGTCGATGGCGTGGCGGTAGTAGGCAACGACGTTCTTGACATAGCCCACGTCCTTGAGACGCCCCTCGATCTTGAACGATGATACTCCTGCTGTCATCATCTGCTCTAGCCTGTCATGCTGGGCCAGGTCCCGCAGCGAGAGTAGGTGTTTTCCCTCGACCAGTATGCGCCCCTTGCTGTCAACGAGGTCATAGGGCAGGCGGCACAGCTGGGCGCACTCGCCACGGTTGGCGCTACGGCCCTTCAATGCCTGGCTGATGGCGCAACGACCACTGTAGCTCACGCACAGGGCACCGTGGACAAAGGCCTCAAGCGGCACGGTCGTCACGTCGCGGATAGCGGCGATTTCGTCAAGGGTCAATTCACGCGCCATGACCAGCTGTGAGAACCCAAGAGCCTCAAGGAAACGGGCCTTGTCGGGCGTGCGCAGGTCACATTGCGTGCTGGCGTGCAGGGCAATGGGCGGCAGTTCCAGGCGCAGCAGTGCCAAGTCCTGGACAATGAGGGCATCCACGCCGATGCTGTACAGGTCATGAACCAGACGTTCCACCTCCATCAACTCGTCGTCATAGACGAGCGTGTTGACCGTGGCATAGATGCGCGCCCCGAACTGGTGGGCATGGTCGCAAGCGCGACGCACGTCGTCGAGCGTGTTGGTTGCATCGGCACGTGCCCCGTGATGGGATGCGCCCATATAGACAGCATCGGCGCCATGGTCGATAGCGGCGATGGCAATGTCGGCATCGCGGGCGGGCGCGAGCAGCTCTATGTCAACAGGGTGCGCCATTAAATGTTGAGGTTGAACGAGTCGGCATCACGCCAGGCGGGGAACTTCTCGCGGAATTGTGCCAGCAGGGCGGGCGAAAGGTCGGCGGTGATAATGGGGCTATTCATGCGTTGAGCGACTACCTTGCCCTTGAAGTCGATGACGAGCGATGACCCCTCGGGGTACTCCACGCCAGCGGGGTCGGTGCCACAGCGGTTCACGCCACACACGTAGCACTCGTTCTCCATCGCGCGGGCAGCCAGCAGTGTGCGCCACACCTTCTCACGCGACTTGGGCCAGTTGGCAATCACTACCAGCAGGTCGTAATTGTTGTTCACGTTACGGCAGAAGACCGGGAACCTCAAGTCATAGCAGACCACCAGCTTGATGTTGAAGCCGCGGAACCGAACGATGGGTGCCGCTGTCAGCCCCTGGTTGAAGACCTTGTCCTCACCACCAAATGAGAACAGGTGGCGCTTGTCATAGTAGGTCTCGTCGCCGTTAGGCTCGATGAAGAAGGCACGGTTGTAGAGCTGGGCAGCAGTGTTGGCGAGGAAACTGCCAATGATGCCCACGTGGTACTCGCCAGCGAGCTTGCGCAGGGTGTGCAGCGTGTCACCGCTGTTCCACTCGGCTACGGCGGCGGCCTGTTCGCGGTCACCCGTCATGAATCCCGTGCTGAACAGTTCGGGCAGGATGACCAGGTCGGTGTCATCGGGCATATTGCGCAGGTTGCGCTCCAGTTGCTTGATGTTGGCTTCACGGTCTCCCCAGACGATATCGTCCTCGATGAGCGTGACGCGCAGGTTGCGTGAAATCACTTTTTAGTTAACAATTAAGGGTTAATAGATAATAGTTGGCATTGCTGAAGAATTCACGCAATGCCAACTCAGGATTATTCCAGTCCAGTGACGAACTTCTCGGGAAACTTGCCGCAACCGTGCTGCTTGAAGTATTGCTTGATGCGGATCATGTCGGCATCGGCATCGTCGCTGAGTTCAAACTCGCGGTCGATGCACACCACGCGTCGCTTGTAGTCAAAGTAGGCCAGCACCAGCGGCACTCGGGCATCGCGAGCCATGAAGATGGCGCCCTTGTGCCAATTAGGGTTGGCGCTGCGGGTGCCCTCGGGTGTGACACCGATGGCAAGGCGCGGCGTGGTATTGAAAGCCTGGACAATCGATTGGGTGAGGTTGCCGTGCTGACGACGGTTGACGGGAATGCCGCCCAACGCCTTCATCAGGTAACCCAAGGGGAAGAAAAACCAGGTGTCCTTCATCAGGAATCCCGCCTTCATGCCCACCGAGTGGATGCCCAACTCGCCGAGGATGAAGTCCCAGTTGCTGGTGTGGGGCGCGATGACGATAATGCACTTGTCGGGCATGGTCAAGTTGACCTTAAAGGCCCAACCTGCTTTCTTCAATATCCAACCAGAGAAGTTCATTCAGTTACCTTGGGGTTGTTATTTCTTGGAGGGCATGAGCTCATTCATGCGCTTGGCAATGTTGGCTACCTCGGCACGGAAGTATTCACTCAGTTCCTTCTCGCACTGCTTGAAGAAGGCGCGGCGGGCCTTGTTGTACTCCTGACGGTTGGCAAAGTCCTTTACCTTTTTGTCAAACTTGTTGCTCACGCGGTTGACGGCCTCTTGCTGCAACAGGGCAGTGTCGATGATGATGCTGTCCCACTCGTCGCGCTTGTTCTCGCCGAATGCGGATTCTGCAAAGATGCACTCACCTGCGATCTCGCCACAGGCATTCTGGATAGCTTTCTTGATTTGTCGTTTACTTGCCATAATAATGTTAATGTATAATACAAATGAATAGTTTGTAACAATGCGCTAAAGTACAAAATATATCTTAAATGCAGATGTTTTACTACAAGAAAAATGCCGAAAAATATCAAAAATGTGTTTTTGGGCCGCAAAACGAAAAAAAAGTGGCAAAAAAATTTGCCAGTTCAAAAAAAGGCAGTAATTTTGCAACGCTTTTGAAAGGAGATATCGTCTAGTGGTCTAGGACGCCGCCCTCTCACGGCGGAAACCAGGGTTCGAGTCCCTGTTTCTCTACCAAACAAAGCCTTCACCCAACCACGAGCGAGGGCTTTATTAATCGACGGAGATATCGTCTAGTGGTCTAGGACGCCGCCCTCTCACGGCGGAAACCAGGGTTCGAGTCCCTGTTTCTCTACCAAACAAAGCCTTCACCCAATTGCGGGTGAGGGCTTTCTGTTTCTATTTATTGTACCTGGACTTGACTTGACGGATGAAGTCGTCGAAGCCCTCGGGGCAGTCGCCCTTGGGGATGATGGTGCCGCTGGACAGGGTGTGCATGATGTAGAAGTCGGTGGGCGTCTCGATGATTGTCTGGAGCTTGGAGTAGGGGACACTCGACGTGCCGTTCTCGGATGCACCGTCGTAGTGGTCGTCATGAAAGACCAGTTCAAACGTCACATTCTCTTGGATAAACGGGTTCTTGCGGTAAAGCTGCTTGGCTTTCCTGTCAATGCCGATAAAGAAATACCAGTTGGCGGCAGCAAGAATGATCAGCATCGCGATGCCATAGTAGTATTGTCCCATGACGAACTGCGACACGATCATGGCCAGCAGGGCAACGTTGGTCACAATGATGTTGCGCTTGAGGTGGAGCAGCTTGTACTGGATGGTGCGGTTGTAACGCACAAACTCCTCCTCGCTATAATGACTGTGAATGACAAATCTTGGTTCCATAAGCGTATCGTTTAACTATAGTTTTTCCCAAATGAAATAAATTAATGCACCGGCTGCCAGTAGGATACATGAGAGCAACAGGATATTGGTAACCCATGACGGCGAGTCAAAGGCAAACATCGCCATGAATGCCCCGATGCACATCACAATGAATGTCAATAGATATTTTAACCTTCGTTCAATCATCTGATTCTTATCATGTGATGTTACAGTTTGTGGCAAAGGTAGAGTATGCGCTGACCAGCAGCCGTTGTGGTGCCGAAGATGTAGCAGTCGCCGCCGTCCTTGAGGCCGAGGCGTTGTCGCAGTTGCTGGGCTGTCATCGGGAAATTGCGGGTGGCGACATTGGCGCGCGAGATGCCTGCCAGAGCCCGGGCCAGTTCCTTCTTGTTCATCGTGGTCACGGCATCAATGGCAAATCCTCGTCCAGGAAAATCCCGAAGGGCATCATCTGACGCGAACAGGTGGCTGTCGCGAGCAATTGCTTTCACTGGATAGCGCCTGGTGAGCTCTTCAAAGCATCCTGCCTTCATCACCGAGGCGTTGGGCTCGTAGAGATAGGACGCATGGACATCATCGGCGATGAGTAACGGCTGGGCATCCTTATAGGGCGTGAAGACGAGCGCCTGGTCGTCGTTGATGCAGTGTATTGTGGGCTGGCCCTCATGGTCGGCACTCAAGAGCATGAGCAGTTCCTTGCACTCGTTGCTCACGCTCACGATGTGCACTTCACTCACTCGGTTACCCAGGTCGTCCACGGCCTTGTGCCAGTCGAGCATGGGCGACAGCTTGATGAGCACGTGGTCGGCTGCCTTCAAGAGCCGTTCCTTCAGTTCCAGTACATCGGGTGTACAGTCGCTGATGGCGTAGGTGCGGGCGCTGTTGCTGTCACGTCGCGCGGGATCCAGATAGAGAATGGTTGTGGCAGGGTCAGTGTCCAGTTCCCTTAATACATCTTCGGCTTGAGCATGGATGATGCTGGCATGGTCAAGTCCAAGCAAGCCGAAGTTGTGCCGTGCCACCTCGCACAGGTGCTCCTGACGTTCGACATAAATCGCCCGCTTGGCACGAGAGGCCAGATAAGAGAAGTCCACGCCAAATCCCCCTGTCAGGTCAATCAATGTCTGATGGCTGCCAGTGGGCAACGTGTCCACGATGTGGCATTTATGCCGGGCGGTCTGCTCGCTTGAGCATTGTTCCATCGACAGGTGTGGTGGATAGACCAGACCATCGATAGAAGCCCACGTCGGCAGCTTGCGCCGTGCCGTCTGCCAGCCTTGAATCTGGTCGAGGGCCCATGGCAAGTCAATGCCGCCCTGGTGGCGTGCCTGTAGCGCCAGCGCTCTCACGTCCTCCTCGCGATGCTCCCGTGCAAACCGTATCGTCTCTTCATTCATGTTCATCACCTTGGTAAAATCCGTTTATTCGGTCATGACCGTCTTCCTCTGCAGGAACGGTTGCAGGAACTCGTCAAGTGAGTTGACGCCCAGTTTGTGGGCAATCTGGGTTCTCTTGTTGGACACGGTTCTCAGGTTGGTGTAGTGCATACACATCATGATGACCGTCCTTGAGAAGCCGTGGCAATGCAGGGCAATCATGTTGATTTCGTCGTCACGCAGGGTGCCACCTGCCGCTTCTTGAGCCTTGACCAGCACGTTGTCATACAACTCGTTGGCCAGTGCTTGCAGGTTGTCCCAATAAGAGGTGCCCACTTGATCGGGGCCACGCATCGTCATCAACTTGTTGAAGCGTTTGGCGAAGGTCGCCTCGTTGCACTCGTAGGACCACTGTAGCAGTTGATGTACCACTTGTATCTGGCTATCGACAATCGCCTTCAGTTCGTCAGATTGCTCCCTGCTGGATTCCCTGCTGGCAAGCATTCCCTGCATCTGTTGCAGGCTTGACATGGACTGGTCCAGGTCGGCCTTCATCAACTCATACTCGGCCTGCTGGATTCTCAAGCGGTTGCGGTATCGCCACACCAGGAAAGCCAGTGCACCTGCTGCCAGCGCTAACAGTGCCAGTGCCAGCAGGGTGCCCTTGAGACGCGACCCGAGCAAGGCGTTCTCGAGGTCGGCCTTTTGGTTGTCATATTTCCTCTCCACTTCCATCAGCTTGTCGTTCATGCTGCTCATGGTCACCGAGTCGGCCAGGTGGTGGGTCATCGTCAGGTAGTCGATGGCCTCAGCCAACTTGCCATCGTGGCGGGCCATGTCGGCCAATAGCTGGTAGTGCATGATGCTGTCGGCAGCGGTGCTCATGGCTGGAGCGTGGTCCAGGTAGTAGCGGGCTGAGTCGGTACGCCCCAGGTGCAGATAAGCCGAGGCTGCGGTGTAATGGATTCTCGGGTGGATTTTCATGTGTCCACACCAGTCAAGAGCCTCGACAGCATCATCCTTGGCACCCTGGTAATCGCCACGGGCGGCACGGTACTCGGCACGGCTGTAGAGGTTGGCCACAACAGGCTGCAGCTCGATTTCCTGCTTGGCCAGATTGATGGCGGCGTTGATGTAGTGCATGGCGCTGTCTTGTTTCTCCTTGTTGATGCGGTACAGGCCGCCCAACTCACTCAAGCAGATGATCTGATGATGCTTGTCGCCAATCTGCCGGAACAGTGCTAACGCCTCGCGGTACTTCTCGGCTCCCACGGTCTTAGCGCCCACGACCTGGCTCTGGTACAATTTGCCCGTCATCATCTTGGCCAACGCATGGTTCCTGATATCATCCTTGGCGGTGACATCTTCGGCCTTGCGCAGACATGAGATGGCCTTGTCGAGTTCTCCCGACTTACCCCATGTGTAACCCTGATAAAGCAGGGCACGGGCATATTTCTCCCGGTCGCCACTGTTTTTGTAGTGTTTCACGACCTGTTTGATGGTGTCTGCATCACCGGTGGCTGTCTGGTTTTCCGCATCGGCTTGAATCGAGAGCAGGGTGTGATAGGCCCTGTCCTCGTCGTTCAGGTATTCGGTATTGATGCGTTGTAGCATCTCGCGGGCCTGCAAGATGCGGTTCTGGCACAGCAGCGTGTCGATGGCGATCAACTCGGCATTACTTGACCCCTTGTTTTGGGTGCATCCACATGCCACAATGATCATCAGCATCACTGCACCTATTCTATTATAGATAGCTTTGTTGAGCATAGCGCGAATCGTTGAAATTGTGTTTTCTCCTGCAAAAATACTCGTTTTTTCTTATTTGGAAAATGCTTCTTTATGGCAAATTACTCTCAAATGACCTTTTTGTTTTTCAACCATCTATAAATCAGTTGATTATGTTTTATAGAATGACCCGCAAATGTTGCCCGTTTTTGGCGTTCTTTCCAAAAATCGGTTGTAACTTTGTAACCGAGAGTTAACCCGTTTTTATCAACCTGAAATGAACGACTGAGATGAAACGAAACTGGATATTCGGCACATTGGGTATCGTGCTGCTGATGACCGCCCTGCTGGCTATAGCTAGAGGTGACCGCCATCCTAATAACAATAATGTGGAAGAGCAACCGGTGGAAGAGGTTATCACATCGACCGAGCCCCAAGACGAGTTGCTTGATAACAACAACGATTTTGCCTGCAATCTGTTTCGCGCAATCAACAGAAATCGCAAACTGAGCGATGGCAGCATCGTCGTGTCGCCCATCAGCGTGAGCTACCTGCTGGGGATGCTCAATGAAGGGGCCGACGGCAAGACGCGTCAGCAGATTACCAACGTGCTTGGACTGAGTGCTTCGACACAGCAGATTAACGAGTACTTTAAGACGATGATGAGCAAGGTATCACGGGCTGACTCCAACGTCACGTTAAAGCTAGCCAACTGCATCGACGTGAACTCGGCAATGGGCATCAGCCTCCTCCCTCAATACAAGGCCGACATACAGCAGTACTATAATGCCCAATGCGAAGCGTTGGACTTTACCAAGCGCAGCAGCCTGGACCGGATCAACAACTGGTGCAAGACCAATACTGGCGGCATGATTCCGGCCATTCTTGATGAATTAAGCCCCAGTGCTGTCATGTACCTGCTCAATGCGGTCTATTTCAAGGCTTCATGGAGTCAGAAGTTTGACTCTAAGGAAACCCGTGAAAGGCCCTTCACCGGGCAGAACGGCACAACCGTCAAACTCCCGATGATGCACCTCAACACAAGGGCCGCATACGGCACAAGCGACCTGTGCCAGATGTTGTGCCTGCCATACGGTAACAAACGTTATTGCATGTATGTGCTGCTTCCCAAAAAGGGCAAGACGATCAACGATGTCATCAAGGGGCTTTCGGCCCAAAAACTGCAGGAGCAGCAGTCAAACATGAGTTCTTGCACAGTGGACATCTTGATGCCGCGGTTCACTACAAGCAGCGATACCGACCTCAATGATGTGCTCTCGGCAATGGGTATGCCTCTCGCATTCGGTTCGGGGGCTCAAATCTCCAATATGGTCAAGGGTGATCATCTGTTTGTTGACATGATCAAGCAGAAGGCTAAAATCGAGGTCAATGAGAAGGGCACCGAGGCGGCTGCCGTCACCATAGCAAGGGAACTTAAAGAAGAAGTGGTTGTCTTTGAAGAGCGTCCTGTAAAGTTCCATGCCAATCGCCCCTTTGTCTATTACATCATCGAGAAAAGAACGGGCACGATCTTCTTCATGGGTACTTATTGCGGTGAAGGTGGCAAAGTGGTTGCTTCTACAGACCATGACGATGATGAAGCCGAAGACGATGATGAAGCCGATGTAAGAGATGATGCCTATAGAGTTGATGTCTATAGAAGCGCTGAGCAGATGCCCCGATTTCCCGGCGGTGAGGCTGCGCTGATGAAGTACATCCAGACTCACATCCAATACCCGCCTACTGCAGCCAAGAACCATGTCCAGGGACGGGTCATTGTGCAGTTTATTGTGTGGGAGGACGGCAGTGTAGATGAGGTAAAGGTTGTCCGCTCGGTGGATAAAGATCTCGACAAGGAGGCTGTCCGCGTCTGCAAGACGCTACCAAAGTTCACTCCCGGTCGTCAGAATGGAAAAATCGTGCCTGTATGGTACACACTCCCTGTGACATTCAAGTTGCCAGAAAAGTGAAAATCATTTCCTTGATTCCCTAAAACAATATTGTAGTTCTTAAGAATCAAAAGACGATGAAACGCGGTAGAAATATCTGCAATACGCTCAAGGTGATCATCGCTGGCATGAGCCTTGGACTGATGGCTTTCTGTGTCACGTCGTGTAATGGTCAGTCCCGTGACGTTAATCATGTTCCATCATCGGTAACTGAATATTTGGAACAGGGTTATACGCCATACTTGGCTTTTGACGAATGGTCGATGAAGGGTGGTGTCATGCTATGGGAAGTGGCGGATTCCTATGACGAAAGGATCGTATTGCTCAAGGATGAAGACTCCTTGGTTCACGTGGTCAGGAAGGACCATTTAAGTCAGGTTCTTACCTACTACAAGAAGGATTGGGGCTGGTACAACCAAGTGGTAATCGAGGGAGAGAATTCTTGTGTATATGACAGGTATGTCCTGGAAGACACGGTTGTCGAATTGAAATTGGAAACCCGAAGCAACGGCCAGGTGTTCAAGACCATGTATATCAAGACGCATGACAAGTGCATCGTTGCAAAGCTTGACGACAGTTGCGCGTGGAGTGGCGACGAGTTGCCTGGGTGGCATGATATGAAAGCGCGGCGCTCAACCGTCTTTGAAATCTGCAGGGGCAAAAAGGCTTGCTATTATCTGCCATCCTCATTTTGGGATAACCCAGAATACTATTACGAGTATCCAGCCAGCGACACGACCAGCTTTAGCTTTAGTCGTTTTCTGGGATTGGGGAACGGAACATTAATACTCTGCAAGGAGACCGGGCCGATATTGGAATATAAAAGAGACAGTGATGGCATTTTCAATTCGGTTGAGGTCAAGCCGCATTGTTTGGAAGGCAATCACGCATTAGCCAATTATATCTATCGACATTCGGGTCCCAAGATCAGGAAAAAGATTCAGAATGGTGGGATTACGATTGGCTTATGCATCTCTGATACAGGAAAAATCATGAAGTGTGAACTGGTTGATGAAAGTAGTTATAAAGATAAATTGGAAAAACAGATTTGCGGTGCAATACCCTTTAAGTTTGAGCCGGCAACAATCTATGGCCATCCAGTCTCTTGTTGGTGCGCGTTACATATTGGCCCTAATGATGTGGGTTATCACAGAGCTGACCAGAAAGAATATATTACAGTTACACGTACACTGAAAGAAAATGAATTCCGATTCGATGTTGAAAAAAATAAAAAAGAGCGGGGTTATGTTTATTTATGAAATTTTATTGAATTAACGCTACTTCACTGAAATGGGACTCCTTGATTGGGGGCATGGAGGTTTTTTTAAACTTTTTTTGTCAATTCGCGTCTTAGTCGTATATTTGCACTAATTTTATGTGGGAAAACAAAGTTTAATTTTAAAAATACGACTGATTATGAAGAAATTATTGTTGATGGCAGTGCTGATGTGCTTTGCTGCAGCACCTGCCGCTATGGCACAGACTTACGAAACTCCCGCCCAGGTTCAGCAACAGCAGGCCCAACTCGCCAAGGACGCCGAGGTAGCCAAGAAGAATGCCGAGGCCGCCAAGAAGCAGAAGGAAGCCTACAAGGAGCAAGAGAAGAAAGCCAAGGAAGCCAAGAAGGCCGCCGAGAAGCAAGAAAAAGAGGCTAAGAAGGCCGAGAAGGAAGCTAAGAAGCAGCAGAAGCTGATCGAGAACCGCCAGAAGGCTGCCGAGAAGTACAACAAGGCCCAGGATAAGCTGAAAGATGCCCAGAAGAAAGTCAATGACGCCCAGAAGAAGATGAATGAGCTGCCCGAGAAGCAGGTCAAAGAGCGCCAGAAACTTAACGAGGAGGTAGCTAAGGCTCAAGGCAATGCCGAGAAGATGCTCAAGATGGAGACCAAGACAAAGAAGTTTGAAGAAAAGGTCGCCAAGGACAACCTCAAGGCTCAGCAGAACTACGAGAAGGCCGTCAAGAACGTGAAGAAGGCCGAGGAGAATCTCGAGAAAGCCCGCAAGAACGTCGAGAAGTACAAGTGAGGCTTTCAGGCTTTAGTTATATAGCCTTGACACAATAATAGGGGGCTGGTGATGGAATTGATCGCCAACCCCTATTTTGTTTCTGTAATTTAAGTTTAGCAAGTAGATGACTTGCTCACTGATAAGCAATTAATGGTTAGTTATTTAGCTCATTGAGTCTCATGCAAAGACTCTAAGTTGTTGATTTTTATTTAGTTGTCAGTTGTTAGAAAGCGGATGCCGCTGAAAACTGAAAACTGTAAAACTGAAAACTCAACAATTATTGTGCTGAGTAAAACACTTAGCGACTTGGCGCCTTAGCGTGAGATTGATGCACTGAGGATTAGCAGAATAGTTATGGTTAATGATTTGACCACTTTAGATACTTGAATTTCTGTAAGCAAACCTACGGTATCTGGTGAAATGCGTGCCCTCGTGTTAAACTATTTTTGATTTTGGCCGTCTAAAAAACAAAAGAATTATAAAAAGTATCGTATAACTCTTAAATTTATTGATTATGAAACAGTTATTATTCATGGCAGTGCTGGCTGGATGTTTAGCAGCTCCCCAGACCGTGGCGCAGACGCAAAACCGCGTCGAGCACAAGGTGGTGAAAACCAATCAGACCACAATTAGAGACAACTCCAAGCCCAAGAGTGTTAACAACACAAGGAGTATTCAAGCTCAACCTGTTAAGACCTCAAGAGATGGCTCACATGTCTCTACAAGGCCTCAGGTCGGCAAAGAAACGCTCAACAAGGCCCGTACTCAGCAGCGGAAATCCAACAGAGTCAATGTGCCGAAGACTACCCGCAAGCAGAGTCACGAGGCCAAGGCTGAAAAACTTCAACAACTGGACCAGGAGAAAAAGGCAAAACTTGAGAGGCTATCAGAGGCCGAATTGAGATTGAAGCGAGCTTCAAGCGAGAAAGATAAAGCTCAACGAGAGCTCGATGCCTTGATCGAGAGACAACGTCAGGAAATGGTTAAACTTGAGGCCAGGCACTCTAAGGAAGCCGCCAATGGATGGACCGAGGAGATGCGGCAGAGACACGAGCGGGAAATCAACGAACTCGATGCACGGCACGCCCGCGAGCGGATGGATCTCCAACACGCTTTGGATCAGGCGATGGCAGAATATGACACAGCTCTTGACATCCGCGATGCCGCCCGCAGAGCTGTAAACAAATAAAGGGAATAAATAATTTGGATAGATTGATGTATATTGTTCGATTAGAGGTTATCGGATCACCCGTTAACCTCTAATTTTTGCAAATCACCGCGGCATGAGTCAGGAAAACACAACTATTCACCAGGCCAACCGCACCAAAATTAACAAAATATGATGTAGAACACCCGTAGGGTGGTCTCTGAGTAACCCTGGTAAGGCAATCCGCTAAGCGATAGCGCAGTGGGGGACCTCACCAGGGAAAAACGCTCCATCAACCCAACAGGCTGTTGCAAATCTCAATGCCTTTTTAAATGAATCGGCCTGACGGCCGAGAAATCAAAAAAAATCGCATAAAAATCAAACAAATTAATTTTTTATCATAATTTTATTTATATTTTTTTAGATTTCTCGCGCACAGCGCGATCCTCTTTTTGTGGTTTTATGTTTTGCAACAGCCTCCCCATGTGCTAAAAGCCGAAATGGGGTCGCCTCCAGCGACAAGCTATTCCTCACCATCACCCCCAGTGAATCAGACTCCCTCGTTAACACTCGGCAGCCTGATTTACTGGGGGTTACTCAGATAGCCGCCCTTCGGGCGTCTAATACTCATTTTGTCAGCTAATGAGGAAATGTTAATTTTGGCGCGGTTGCCCTAACTATTCACTGAACTCTGTCAACTGTTCACCAAAAAATCACTATCTTTGCACGATTTTTCTATAGATACAACGACAGAATGGACTATCAACTCATAGCCACACCCAGTGGCACCAATGCCCGTGCGGGACTCATCACGACCGATCACGGTCAGATCGAGACCCCCATCTTCATGCCAGTTGGCACGGTGGGTGCCGTTAAGGCGGTACACATGACCGAGCTGCGTGAGGATATCAAGGCACAAATCATCCTGGGTAACACCTACCACTTGTACCTGCGTCCCGGCATGGATATCATCGAACGCGCTGGCGGCCTGCACAAGTTCAACGGGTGGGACCGCCCCATCTTGACCGACAGTGGCGGTTTTCAGGTGTTCTCGCTGGCCGAGAACCGCAAGTTGACTGATGAGGGCGTGACCTTCCGCAGCCACATCGATGGCAGCAAGCACCTCTTCACACCCGAAAAGGTGGTCGATATCGAGCGCACCATCGGCAGTGATATCATGATGGCCCTGGATGAGTGCCCTCCTGGCACAAGTGATTATAACTATGCCCGCAAGTCGTTGACCTTGACCCACAACTGGCTGGTCCGCGGCTGGAAGCACTTCAAGAACACCCAGCCCCGCTATGGTCACAGCCAAGCCTATTTCCCCATCGTGCAGGGTTGTGTCTATAAGGACTTGAGACAAGAATCCTCAAAGTTTGTCGCCGACCTGGGTGCCGACGGTAACGCCATCGGTGGTCTGGCAGTGGGAGAGCCCACCGAGGTGATGTATGAGATGATTGAGGTCGTCAACGATATCTTGCCACAGGACCGCCCCCGTTATCTGATGGGTGTGGGCACGCCTGCCAACATTCTGGAGGCTATCGACCGCGGTGTGGACATGATGGACTGCGTGATGCCCACCCGCAATGGCCGCAATGGTATGCTGTTTACCCGCCATGGTATCATGAACATGCGTAACAAGAAGTGGGCTGACGATTTCACACCCTTGCAGGAAGATGGTCCCTCGATTGTCGATCACATTTACAGCAAAGCTTACGTGCGCCACTTGTTCATCGCCCAGGAAATCCTGGCCATGCAGATTGCCAGCATTCACAACTTGGCCTTCTACTTGTGGCTCGTGGGCGAGGCCCGCAAGCACATCATCGCTGGTGATTTCCCCGCATGGAAGAAGCAGATGCTCCACGACGTGCAGGTGAGGCTTTAGGTTTTAGGTGATGGAAGAGAATTTGAAGAACATAGAGAACCTGCCTGTTGAGACGCAAGATCTTGCGACTCCGACAAGCCCTGTCGATTCCGTCAACTCCGTTAAATCCTCTCCGACCCCACGCAAGCGTTACCCGTGGTACTACGTGAAGCGCATCGACCGCTATATCATCAAGCACTTCTTGGGTACCTTCTTTTTCGCCATCCTGTTGCTTTTTGCCATTGTGGTGATGTTTGACATCAATGAGAAACTGGATGCTGTGCTCACCGCTCCGCTC
The DNA here is from genome assembly GCA_947165675.1 of uncultured Prevotellaceae bacterium. Taxonomy (GTDB): domain Bacteria; phylum Bacteroidota; class Bacteroidia; order Bacteroidales; family Muribaculaceae; genus Sodaliphilus. The sequence goes on along the minus strand of CAMVBJ010000005.1, from coordinate 73,253 downwards.
AAGGCGACCGTTTTCCAGTACTTCATGAACTTCCTGCCGTTTGTGCTCAGCCAGTTCAGCCCACTGTTCACCTTTATTGCGGTTATCTTCTTTACCTCTCGACTTGCCGACCGTAGCGAGGTCATCGCCATGCTCTCCAACGGTATCAGTTTCTACCGGTTGACGGTGCCGTATCTGGTGTCGGCTGCGGTGATCGCCATCGGCAGTTATGTGCTTGCGGCCTATATAATACCTCCTGCCAATATCGAGCGCATTGCCTATACCAACAAGTGGGTCAAGAACAAGGAGGTGATTTACGGCGACAACATCCAGTTGCAAGTGCGGCCTGGCGTCATGGCTTACATGGCCCGCTATGATAACACGACGCGCAGCGGTTTCAGGTTCTCGCTCGAGGAGTTTGATGGAACAACCCTCAAGTCACGGCTCACGGCCGAAACGATCCGCTATGATTCGGTGGGATTGTGGACGTTGCGCAACTATACTATACGCGATTTCAAAGGGATGAAGGAGACGATGAATACAGGTACTGTCATGGACACCCTGCTGAATATCGATCCTCGTGACTTCCTCATCTCTAAGAATGATGAGCAGACGATGACCTCGCCCGAGCTCAAGCAATATATCAACAAGCAGAAGGCCCGCGGTGTCGCTAACATCAAGAACTTTGAGATTGAGTATGAACGCCGTATCGCCATGACAGCGGCTGCGTTTATCCTCACTATCATCGGTTTGTCGCTCTCTTCGCGCAAGGTCAGGGGCGGCATCGGTCTCAACATCGGCTTGGGTCTGTTGTTGAGCTTCTCTTATATCCTGTTCATGACGGTGACATCGTCATTTGCCGTGTCGGGATATACCAGCCCGCGTGTGGCCATGTGGATTCCCAATTTTGTGTATATCATCATTGCCGCCATCCTCTACTACCGCGCGTCGAGATAATCGCTCGTGTCGGCCTGTGGTAGCCAGTAGAATAAGACAAGATTAACAGGACGATGACGTTTAACTCGTTTAACTTCATAATAGTATTTCCACTGCTGTTCCTTCTATATTATGCCATTCCGGCACGATATGGCAAGGGGCGCAACCTGTTCTTGCTGGTTGCCAGTTACTTGCTGTACATGCAGTGGAAGCCTATCTATGCCCTGGTATTGCTTGTCGTGACAGGTGTCACCTACTTGACGGCTTTGCGATTGAACCAGTCGCGCCACCCGCGTGCGCTGCTCACGGCTGGCGTCATCCTGTCGTTGTTGCCTCTGTTGCTGTTCAAGTACTTCAATTTCTTGAACGAGGCTCTGTCGGGCCTGCTCTCAATGGCACACCTCCAGTTCCACTTGCCAGGACTGAACTGGGCCATACCTGTTGGCATCTCCTTTTTTACCCTGCAAGCACTTGGCTACTTGTGGGATGTCTATTACAAGCGACAGGAGGTTGAGCATGATTTCCTCACCTATGCCTTGTTTGTCTCTTTCTTCCCGAGCATCACTTCTGGTCCCATCAACAAGGCGTCGCTCGTCATTCCACAATTGAAGGGTATTCGTCCCTATTTTGATTCTGTCAAGGCAGTGGAGGGATTAAGGATGCTGCTGTGGGGCATGTTCATGAAGGTGGTCGTTGCCGACCGCATCGCCATCTATGTCGATACGGTATATTCCCACTACATGAATTACACTGGAATGACATGTCTGGTGGCGATCATCCTGTTTGCTATCCAGATTTATGCTGATTTCGCAGGCTATTCGCTCATGGCGCTGGGTGTTGCAAGGGTCTTTGGTCTTGAATTGACCGAGAACTTCAGGCGCCCGTTTTTTGCTACCAGTGTGGCCGACCTGTGGCGTCGCTGGCACATTTCACTCTTTAACTGGTTGAAGGATTACATCTACATCCCGCTGGGCGGTAGCCGTTGCTCCATGTGGCGCAATTACTTCAATATCCTTGTCACTTTTATCGTCAGTGGCATCTGGCATGGAGCCAACTGGACTTTTGTCATCTGGGGTGCGATGTTGGGCGTGTTCATGAGCATCGAGAAGGCCTTCGGGTGGCAACGGTGCACTGGTGGGGCGTGGGTCAAGTTGTTCCGTGTCTTTCTCACGTTCGGTGCTTTCTGTGCAGCACTGGTGTTCTTCCGTATGCCCACTGTGGGTGATGGCATCGGTGTCTATGCCAGAATATTTGACTTCAGCCTGCCGATGTCGGTCTATTTTGACTGGGTGCCCAATTTCCCGTTCACCGTGATGGGAATCACCCTATTGTTGCTCAAAGACTTGCGTGACGAGTACTATCCTCAGCGTTTTCCCTTGATGCTGAATAGTCGTGTCGCAGTTCGATGGACGACTTATTTCTTGCTTGTGGTATTGATTTTACTGGCAGGTGTGTTGGATTCTGATCAGTTCATATATAACCAGTTCTGAACAATGGATAAGTCACAGGGATATAGGATCATGAGATCATTCGTCTTCAAGGCGGGTCTGTTTCTGCTGATGCTTGTAATGCTCGACCGGGTACTGGGGCTGGGGCTGGATTATGTGTCATCTCACATCACCGCAGGTGAGGCAGGACGCGACAACTACATCAGTGATAGCGTTGCAGCCGATGTGCTCATCATGGGTTCGTCCAAGGCCTTTCGCCACTATAATGCTCAAATGATGACCGATTCACTGGGGCTATCGTGTTACAACTGCGGAGAGGGGGCATGTGGCATTCTGCTGGCTTACTCCAGACTTCTCATGATTGGGGAGCGACAGTACCCCAAGCACATCATCTATGAGATAACACCTATCTATGACTACCTGATTTATGATGAAAGCCAGCGTGCTTTAGGCCGCTTGAAGCTGCATTACGGGCGCATTCCTGCTATCGACAGCTTGTTATGGCAGGTCGATGCCACCCAGCGATACAAGATGTGTAGTTTGCTGTATCGTCACAATTCCTCTTGTATGCTTGACTTGACCACTTACTTCTTGAAGTCTCAAGAGCAGACCGCTGTCAGGGGGTTCTTGCCATTTGAGGGATCGTTTGATCCGATGAAGACTCAGGTTAATGCTCCCGTGCAATATGACAGGAGTATGGGATACCGCTATGACAGCCTGAAGATCAAGTACTTCCATCGGTTCTTGGATTTGGCTCAGGCCCATTCTTCAGTCACCTTTGTCGTCTCGCCTGTATGGTATGGTCAGGATACACTGGTGATGGAATTTGTCAAGAATGTTTGTAAGAAACGCGGTATTCCCTTATTGGATTTTTCCAACGATCCCAAGTATGTTCATCAGGACAAATACTATAGTGATGGCATACATCTCAATGCCCTCGGTGCCGATGAGTTCACACGTGACTTGATCAACCAGCTCAAGCGCAAAAAAATATTTTAAAAACTGAGATTATTGTTTTTTTGGTTTTTAGTTGTCAGTTATCAGTTATCAGCTAAAGCCTATAGCCTATAACCTATAACCTATAGCCTATAACCTAAAGCCTATAGCCTATAGCCTATAACCTATAGCCTATAACCTAAAGCCTATAGCCTTTTATTTCAGTTGTTAGAATGCGGATGCCGCTGAAAACTGAAAACTTGAAAACTGAAAACTTGAAAACTAAATACTAAAAACTATTTTTTTTTAGGTTATTGGTGTTTGTTTGTTAAATATTTCTTATCTTTGCCCCATTATTAATCGAATCAAAACACGAACCCAAAATTTATTGTATATGAAAAGAATGTTATTTGCCTTAATGGTATGCTTACTGGCAGGATTTGGTATCGCCCAGGCCCAGTTACCTGCTGTGACGCTCAAGAGCATTGACGGTGCTGTGGTGAAGAGTGAGACGCTAAATAATGACGGCAAACCGTTCATTATCGATTTTTTTGCCACCTGGTGTAAGCCATGTAACCGTGAGCTATCGGCTATCGCCGAAGTCTATGACGAGTGGAAGGAGGAAACCGGTGTGAAAATCATAGCTGTGAGCATCGACCAGGGGCAGAACATCAACAAGGTGAAGCCTCTGGTGGATCAGAACGAGTGGGAATACGAGGTGTTGCTCGATCCCAACAGTGAGTTGCTCAAGGCCCTCGGAGGCCAGATGATTCCCTTTGTCGTCGTTGTCGATGGCAATGGTAACATCGCCTCGAAGCACAGTGGCTATACCGATGGTGCCGAGAATGAGCTGATCGAGGAAGTTCGGAAGCTCCTTTCCAAATAATGCAACAGGTTTCTTGATTGTATAATGAATCAATTGAAAATCATACGTTTAGTGCTGCCTGTATTTCTGCTGGCGGCACTGCCTGTATTTTCCCAGGTGACTCTGAGTGGTAGTATCCAGAGCGACATCCTTGTCCCGCAGGATGATGAAAAAATCGGCACCGAGCATTACGATGACAAGGTGCTGACCAATACCTATGTTGACCTGAAGTTAGGCAGCAAGTATGTCGAGGCAGGCGGGCGATTTGAGTTCCTGCAATTTCCCCTGCCAGGATATGAGGCCGACTTGAAGGGGTGGGGCGTTCCTCACTTCTATGTTAAGGGGCATTATAAGAATCTGGAGCTCACCGTGGGTGACTATTATGAGCAATTTGGCTCGGGCTTTGTCCTGCGCACCTACGAGGAACGTTCATTGGGTATCGATAACGCACTGCGTGGTGCACGCTTGAGCTACAAGCCTGTCGAGGGCGTGTCGCTCAAGGCCTTGACGGGTAAGCAACGTCGCTACTGGCATCACAACGACGCCCTCGTCAGCGGTGTGGATGTGGAAATCGGATTGGAGAGCTTCATCAAGTCACTTGAAGCTCATGACACGCGCATCACGCTGGGTGGTTCCTGGGTCAACAAGCACGAGGACATAAAGGATGATGCCATATTTGTGGATGCGACCCACAAGCTGAATTTGCCCAAGTATGTCAATGCTTGGGATGCACGCTTAAACTTGACTCACAAGGGGTTCAGCATTCTTGCAGAATATGCCCAGAAGTCTCAGGATCCCTCATTTGACAATTTCTATCACTATGGCAAGGGCAATGTGGCCATGCTCAGTGCCTCCTATTCCAAGCGGGGCATGAGTCTCTTGTTGCAGGCTAAGCGCAGCGAGAACATGTCCTTCCGCAGTCGTCGGTCGATGAGTGGAACGTCGAGTTTCATCAATCACATGCCGCCGTTTACCCATGACCAGACCTATGCCTTGCCTGCCCAGTATCCCTATGCCACCCAGATGGCTGGCGAGTGGGCTTTCCAGGCCGAGGCTGGCTACACATTCAAGAAGGGCACAGCACTGGGTGGTAAGTATGGTACCAAGGTTAAGGCCAACTTCTCTCACGTGCGCGGTCTGGACAACGATGGAATCAAGAACCCTGTTGTCGAGAATAATGTAATGGGTAGTGACGGCTACAGGTCTTCGTTCTTCAAGATGAGTGACGAGACCTATTATCAGGACATCGATGTGCAGATCGACAAGCGCATCACCCGTGATTTCTCGCTCGTGTTCATGTACATGAACCAGCGATACAACATGACCGTGGTTGAGGGGCATGGTGGCATGATCACCAGCAACATCCTTGTGGCCGACGGTAAGTACAAGTTCTCACCCAATCTGGCCCTGCGCTGTGAGTTGCAGTATCAGTTCTGTAAGGGTGACGAGGGCGACTGGGCATTTGGCCTTGCTGAACTGTCATGGGCTCCCCACTGGATGTTTACTGTGAGCGACATGTGGAACTGTGGCGAGACTAAGATGCATTACTATCAAGCCCTGGTGACTTACAGCCTCAAGTCCCACCGCATCCAGGCAGGCTATGGTCGAACCAATGCAGGCTATAACTGCTCGGGCGGTGTCTGCCGCTGGGTGCCTGCGACCCGTGGTTTCACGTTATCTTATAACTATAGTTTCTAATAGTTTCTAAATGTGGTGAAAACGATGAAAAATATATTCATGATCATAATGGCGCTCGTGGCGATGGTGATGGTTTCGTGTGATGAAGTGTCGCATGAGAATCGTCTTGTCTATGTCGAGCCTCCCGAGGTGGGTCGTGCCGTGCTCATCGAGGACTATACGGGTCAGTACTGTGTGAATTGCCCCCGCGCTACTGAGGAGATTGAACGCTTGGTCAAGGAATATGGTGACACAACTGTTATTGCCGTCGCCATCCATTCCGGTCCTTTCTCCAAGCAGAAGGGTGTCGCTTCGCCACTCTATACCGAGGTGGGCGACATGTATTTCAACAAGTGGGGACTCCAAGGGCAACCCGTGGGTCTGGTGGACCGGTTATACTCATCGATGCCTTTTAGCTACACCGATTGGGCTGCTGGCGTGAACTATGAAATTGCTTTTAAGGCACCTGTGTCATTCTATACGACTACTAACATAGCCGAACGTAAAGCAACGATCCTGGTTCAGACTATCGGTCTTGACTCTGCTGCTGTGAGTGGCAAGCTGCAAGTGTGGCTCGTCGAGGACAGCATCGACAGTTTCCAGTTGATGTCCGATGGCACCAGGACAGAGCATTATAACCACATGCACGTCTTCCGCACCAGTGTGAATGATCCCTGGGGTGATGATATTATGGTTAGCCATGGCGAAGTGGTTGCCAAGTCCTATGACTTCGAACTTGACCCTGCTTGGGTGCCCGAGCACTGCTCCGTCGTTACCTTCCTGTATGATGACAATGGTGTGCGTCAGGTGTCTAAAACCAAATTGAAATAACTACCATAAAAATAACTGAACGATGAAAAGATTATTTACATTATTGTTTGGATTGTCATTGATGGTGATGCCGTTGATGGCTCAGGATATTGACATGAGTTTCGTCTTTGTCGATGAGGAAGGCGAAATCATCGAGAATGGTGCAACTGTGGTCCGTGATGTTGCCGAGCCTTATGACGAGGGGACCCAGGTGATTTACTCGGGTATATCTGTGTACAACATGAGTGGATCACTCTCTGATTTAATCAGGATGCGCTATTCTGTCAAGCAGATTGATAACGGTATTTATCAGATTTGTTTCCCCATCACTTGCAACTCAAGGAGTGAAGTGGGTGACTATATGACTTCTGAGGGCTCTCTGATGGCTGACCTTCAGGACATTCAGAGTGAATGGTTCCCTACGGCCGATGGCACCTGTATCGTTGAGCTGCAAATTGAGCACGTGACCAAGTCTGGATTCCCTCCCACTGTATCTCACAAGTCATGGGGACCGACAATGACCTTGAAGTTTGTCAAGGGTGACGTGGGTCCTGGTCCTCTCACTGGTGACGTGAACGGTGATGGCGAGGTGGGCATCAGCGATGTTAACGCCCTGGTTGATTTAATCTTGACTGGCGCGGAGTTCGGCCCCTCAGCCGATGTGAACAACGATGGCGAGGTAGGCATCAGTGACGTGAATGCTGTGATCGACATCATTCTCTCAGCTAATTAATTGATTCAGATTTTTCCCAATTATTAACGTTATAATTTTTTTGCTCTATGAAGAAAAAATCTTTACTCATGTTGATGGCATCTATGCTATTGCCATTGTCGATGGGTGCTCAGTTGCTGAATGCGCCCCAGACCTCAGGCGTGCTCAAGCACACGACAGGCCTGAAGAGTTTAACTGCCTCATTCAAGGCTCCAGCTAAGGCTGACCTCGCCGAGAATCAGCGCATCATGGGTCACTATGACAGCGATGACCTCACCAGCGACGGCTTGGGCATCACTGGTCTGCCTGGCACAATGCCTATCGGTACCGTGCTCGAGCCCGATGAGTTGGCAATGTTCATGGGTGGTAAGATTGTTGCCTTCCGTGTTGGTTTGGCTCAGGCAACTCCCATCACCCGCGTGTTTGTAGCTCCTGTTACTGCTGAAGGTAACCTCGGTGAATTTACAGAGTGGACCTGCAATTCAAGCAATGTCGGTTGGAACGAGATCGCTCTCGAGACTCCCTACGAGCTGAATTTAGATGCAAACAGTGGCCTGATGATCGGTTTCGATTATACTCAGACCTCCAGTAACTATCCCATCTCGGCTGTCGAGGTAGGTGACATTTATCCTTCTTACTGCTATATCCAAGGATCGTGGCAGAACGTAGGTCTGGATTCCTATGGTAACTTGAGCGTTCAGTGTATCGTAGAGAAGGATGACTATCCCGAGTATGCCCTTCGTCTCTCTGGCCTCCGCACCCATAACTTCATCAAGTTAGGTGATGAGCTGGATTACTCTTTCAAGGTAAAGAATTCTGGTACCAATGTCGTTGAGGCTAATGCACTTGATCTCAATGTTCTCATTGACGGTGAGGTTGTTGGTACCCTTACCAACGCTGTTGAGTTGGGTTCTGAAGCTGTTGACATGACTGGCGTGGCTTCGACCGAAGGTCTTGAGCCTGGTGAGCACACGCTCACCATTGCCCTTGCAACTCTCTATGACGAGGCAATCGAGAATCCTCAATCGCTGGATTACACCTTCAAGATCATGACCAATATGTTCCCCCGTCAGAAGCATCTGATTGAGGAACTTACTTCTAACACTTGCACCTATTGCCCCCTTGGCGCATCAATGCTCAAGAGACTCATGAACGTGCGTGATGACATTGCAATGGTCGCTATCCACGGCAACCAGAGTGCTGTGGATCCCTGCAATACTGCACAGTGCGACACCTTGTTCAACTACATGGGTGCCCAGGGTTGGCCCTATGCCGCATTCAACCGTTCAACCGGTTGGGAAGATGATGCTACCATCGCTTGTGGTATCGGTTATTATGAGCAGTATCATCAGCAGGTCGCTGAAGAGCTGAGTGCTTTCCTGGATTATCTTTCTGAAGAGACTCCCACATTCGCTACCATCGAGATTAATGGTACTGCCAATGTTGAAGAGCGCAAGTTGAACTTAGAGGTTCATGGTGAAATGACTCCTGACTTTGACGTCATGATGGGCGAGGATGCTAAGTTGACGGTTTATCTGACCGAGGACAGTTTGGTTTATCGCCAGCTCAATCAGGGTCGTTGGGTAAATGATTATGTTCATAACCATGTTCTGCGTCTGGCCCTCGGTTCAGTCAAGGGTGTGGCCCTCAACAAGGTTGGTAACGACAAGTATTCTAACACCTTCGAGGTTGAAATTCCTGCTGAATGGAATATGGACCACTTGGATGTTGTTGCCTTCATCAGCCGTCCGCTCACTAATGGCACAACTGGTGTTTTCACTGACATGTATGTCAATAATGCCAACTCAATCAGTTTGAAGGACTTGTCTGCTGGTGTTGAGGAACTCATCGCCGACGAGAATTCAGTTCCCGTTGCTTACTATGACGTGATGGGTCGCCAGCACAATAGCCTGCAGCAGGGTATCAACATCGTGAAGATGAGCGATGGTACTGCCAAGAAGGTTCTCGTGAAGTAAATCGAGAATTTAGAACTGTATTGTTGCAGTCAATCCATAGGCCCGGTCACCGAAGGTGGTCGGGCTTATTGTTACGTCAACATCCTTAACAAAAGGGCGGGTAAAGATAAATGCGCTGCCTGCACCGATGGCTGCTCCGCCCAGCACGTCCCACCAGTCATGACGGTTGGTGTGAACACGCCCCCACGCCACAAAACTTGATACAACGTATGCGGGAACACCCCATTTCCAGCCATAACGTTTCATCAGGTAGGTTGATCCGTTAAAGGCGACAGCCGTGTGGGTGCTCGGGAATGCATGATGTCCTGTGCCGTCGGGACGGTCCTTCTTGATACAGAGTTCCAAGCCATAGTTCACCACCAGGCAAGTGGCGGTACTCAGCCCCAACTGCTTGAGGCCCTGGGTGTCATGCTTGGCGATAGCAACAGCAAGAGCGGTAGCATCGGGAGCGAGACACAGTATGTCGGTTGTGTATTTTAACGCATCATCACTGGCTTGTGAATGAACACTGGCCAACATCAACATCACAGCTGTGACTACACATCGAGTAACTCTTTTCATCATGATGAATCAATTAAAACCTAAAGGCTAATATAGTTTGTGCAGCAAGTCGCTGCGGTGGATGCGTTTGAGCGCCTTAGTGATGGCCTGGCGGTTCTTGTGGTCATACCAGAAGAAGAATAAACGCTGAGCTTGCTTCTCAATGGGAGTCTTGGCGCAATACACAGGCTTCAGCGTATAGGGATGGAATCCTGTATAATAGGTTTCGGTCGAAACCGTCATGGGGGTTGGTGTGAAGTCCTGAACTTGTTCAAGGCGAAAATCCAACTCCTTGGTGATAGCGGCCAGTTCTGCCATGTCGGCTTCATGGCAGCCAGGGTGGGATGAGATGAAATAGGGGATAATCTGTTGGCGCAGGTTATATTTCGCGTTCACTCTGTCAAACAGGGCCTTGAATTGCCTGAATAGTTCAAACGACGGTTTGCGCATCAGCATCAGCACTTCGTCGCTGGTATGCTCGGGAGCCACTTTTAATCGGCCAGATACATGAAAGCGGATAAGTTCCTCGTTATACTGGCTATTGATCTTATCGACGTGCGGGTCGCCAGTGCGATGCATTGACAGGTCATAACGCACTCCACTGCCGATGAATGATTTCTTCACCTGGGGCAGGGCATCCACGGCATGGTAGATGTCGAGCAGTTGGCTATGGTCGGTGTTGAGGTTGCCACATGGTTGCGGATGCAGGCATGACGGTCGCTGGCAACGCTGGCATCGCTCTAAATCCTTGCCGTGCATACCATACATATTGGCACTGGGACCGCCCAGGTCGCTGATGTAGCCCTTGAAGTCATCCATCTGCACCACTTGCTTGACTTCTCGCAGAATCGACTCCTTGCTACGCGAGGCAATGAATTTGCCCTGATGGGCGCTGATGGTACAGAAGGCGCATCCACCAAAGCATCCACGATGCATGCACACCGAGTGTCGGATCATCTCGTAGGCTGGAATGCGTTTGCCCTGGTATCGCGGATGGGGAAGGCGGGTGTAGGGCAGGTCAAACGAGGCGTCGATCTGGCTGGTAGTCATGGGTGGGTTGGTACGGTTCACCTTGATGGCAATGCCTCCTGTGGCTTGCCACACGTTGTGACCGTGCCACAGGTTGCTCTCTATCTCAATGGTTTTGAAGTTTTGAGCTTGGGCCTTCATGGACTGCTGGCATTCCTCATAGCTGTGTAGCACCACGTCGGTGTCGCTGTTGTCAGTGGGCAACTCACTCAGTGGGCGACGTACTACCGTCTGTGGAATGTCGGTCAACTCCTCAATCTGTTTGCCGTGAGCGAGGGCTTCGGCAATAGCAATATTGGGCAGCTCTCCCATACCATAGACCAGCAGGTCGGCACGACAATCCATGAGGATGGAGGGGCGCAATCGGTCTTGCCAATAATCATAATGGGCCAGTCGCCTCAGTGAGACCTCGATACCGCCAGCAACGACGGGCACATCGGGATAAAGTCGCTTCAATATTTCACTATAGACGATTGTGGGGTAGTCGGGACGGGCTCCGGCACGGCCTCCAGGGGTATAGGCATCATCACTGCGCTTGCGTCGAGCGGCGGTATAGTGGTTCACCATCGAGTCCATTGCGCCAGCCGATATGCCGAAGAATAGCCGTGGAATGCCTAATTTCTTGAAGTCGCGTAGGTCATCGCGCCAGTTAGGCTGTGGCACGATAGCGACTTTGTAGCCGTGGGCTTCGAGGACACGGCCGATGACTGCTGTGCCCATCGACGGGTGGTCAATATAGGCATCACCAGTAAACAGAATCACGTCGGCCTGATCCCATCCCAGGTGTTCCATCTCTTTCTTGGTGGTGGGTAGCCACTGACCCTTGATGCGGTGATCACTACTATGTTGCTTATCCTGCCTCATCGTTATATTTAGTTTTCAGTTTTCAGTTGTCAGTTTTGCAGTTTTCAGTTGGCATCCGCAAACACCTACAGCCTACAACCTATAGCCTATAGCCTATAACCTAAATCCTCTCCTTCATCATCTCCTCAAGTTTCAGAATCTCGTCACGGTACTGGGCGGCTTCAAGGAAGTCCATACGCTTGGCGGCATCTATCATCTGGGTCTTCAAGCGGTCTATGGCGGCGCTCATGTCCTTGGTGCTCATGTAGGCTACAATGGGATCGGCTGCTACACCAGCGCTGGAGTCAAATTCCTGGGTATAACGCAAGTCTGGAGCCTTAGAAGCGCCACTTGGCATGGGTGTCTGATTGTGACGGCTGGGCGTTGTCGGGTGACGCATGTCTGTGTCTTGGCCGATAATTGCGGTCCTGGCCTTGATGATGGCCGTCGGGGTGATATGGTGTTCCTCGTTGTACTTGAGTTGCAGTGTGCGACGGCGTTCGGTCTCGTCGATGGTCTGCCGCATCGAGTCGGTGATATTGTCGGCATACATGATGACGGTGCCGTTCAGGTTGCGGGCGGCACGGCCAGCAGTCTGGGTGAGCGAGCGGCGACTGCGCAGGAAACCCTCTTTGTCGGCATCCAGGATGGCGACAAGCGATACCTCGGGCAAGTCAAGACCCTCGCGCAACAGGTTCACACCCACCAGCACGTCGATGGCACCGGCACGCAGGTTGTCGATGATCTCGATGCGCTCCATGGTCTCAACATCGCTGTGCATATAGGCGGTGCGTATATCCAGCTTCTTGAGGTAATCGCTCAACTCCTCGGCCATGCGCTTAGTCAATGTTGTGACCAAGGTGCGTTCCCCTCGCTCGATGCGCAACTGGATTTCTTCGACCAGGTCATCGACCTGACCTTGTGAGGGTCGCACGATGATCTGAGGGTCGAGAAGGCCCGTCGGGCGGATGAGCTGCTCGGTGATGATACCCTCGCTCTTGTTCAACTCATAGTCGGCTGGAGTCGCGCTCACATAGATGGTCTGGTGGGTCAACTGCTCAAATTCCTCAAACCTCAACGGTCTGTTATCCAGCGCGGCCTCCAGGCGGAAGCCGTAATGCACCAGGTTGGTCTTGCGGGACTGGTCGCCGCCATACATCGCACGTATCTGTGGCACGGTCACGTGGCTTTCGTCGATGATGGTCAGGAAATCATCTGGGAAATAATCCAGCAGGCAGAAAGGTCTCATGCCGGGACGTCGGCCATCAAAGTAACGGCTATAATTCTCAATGCCGGAGCAGTAACCCACTTCGCGCATCATTTCCATGTCATAGGTCACGCGTTCGTTCAATCGCTTGGCTTCGGCAAAACGGTTCTCACGTGCAAAGGCGGCTACTTGATTCTCACGGTCCAGGTCAATCTGGCCCATGGCTGCCTTCATGCGTTCCTTGGTGGTCACAAAGATGTTGGCAGGGAAAATCTTGAAGCCCTCCACGTCTTCGGTGGGCATCTGGGTCTCACTGTCGAGCACCTGGATGCGCTCGATTTCGTTGCCCCAAAAGATGGCCCGCAGCATGATGTCCTCGTCGCTCAAGAAGATGTCAACCGTGTCGCCCTTGACGCGGAAAGTGCCCATCCTCAATTCAGCGTCGCTTCGGGAATACAGCGCATCCACCAGGCGATGCAGTAGTTCATCGCGGCCCATCTGATCCCCCACGCGCAATTCGATCGCGTTGGCAGTGATGTCCTCGGGATTACCCATACCATACAGGCATGACACGCTCGATACTACCACGATGTCGCGACGTCCACTCAGCAGTGCCGTCACGGTCGATAGCCTCAACCGCTCAATCTCGTCGTTAATGGCGAGGTCCTTCTCAATGTATTTGTCGGTTGAGGGAATATAAGCCTCGGGCTGGTAGTAATCATAGTAGGAAACAAAGTAGTGAACCGCGTTCTCGGGAAAGAAACTCTTGAACTCGGCATACAACTGTGCCGCCAGCGTCTTGTTGTGCGACAAGACAAGGGTGGGGCGTCCAGTGCGGGCAATCACATTGGCCATCGTGAACGTCTTGCCCGAGCCCGTCACGCCTAACAGCGTCTGATAGGGCACACCGTTATTAACACCACCAGCCAGCTCGGCAATCGCTTGTGGCTGGTCGCCTGTCGGCTCATATTCGCTATGCAGTCTATATTCCATATCAACTTGCAAAGTTACGAATTAGTTTCCAACATTCAGCCAGTAGCCCCACGCTATTTTCATTACATTGCCTACGAATTAACCGAACAGGCATCCGCGTTGAAGGCCAATTCGCTTAATTCGTGTTCATTCGTAGGTAACAATATGCGCGTTAACCCCAAAGATGCTAATCAATGATCTGAAAAAAGACAAGAAAGGGCAACCGTACCAAAATTTGTAGTGAAACACCCGGAGGGTGGCCTCTGAGAAACCCTGGGTAATGCTAACCGCTGAGCAGTAGCGAAGTGGTTTGCATCACCCAGGGAAGACTGTACCAATCCATGTCGCTGGAGGCGACCCCATTTCGGCTTTTGGCATGTGGGGTCGCCTCCAGCGACTGCTTTTGCCTTACCATCACCGCCAGTGAATCAGACTCCCTCGCTCACGCTCGGTAGCCTGATTTACTGGCGGTTACTCAGAGAGCCGCCCTTCGGGCGTCAAATACTCATTTTGACAACTAATGAGTAAATGTTAATTATGGTACGGTTGCCCTGCAAGAAAGACAATCTGGTATTCATTAATCAATTGTCTTTCTTGTCTTCTAACAACTTGTCGTTAGAACTGGCGGGCGGCGGTCAGCATCACCTCGCTCAAGGTGGGGTGGCCGTGGATGCTGCGGGCCAGCAGGTCAACGGTGGCGCCGGCATTCATGGCGGTGACCACTTCCTGGATGAGGTCGGCAGCATGGGCTCCGCAGATGTGGCAGCCCACGATCTGGCGATTGCTGTTATCAACGATCATCTTGATCAATCCGTCAGTCTCGTTCATGGCGACAGCCTTGCCGTTGCTGCGGAAGAAGGATTTCTTCACCGTCACGTCAAGACCACGCTCGGCGCACTGCTCCTCGGTCAGGCCCACCATAGCCAACTCAGGCACGGTGAACACAGCGCTGGGCACGATGTCGAGCTTGATGTCGTCGGCCTCGCCCATGATGGCGTGCAGGGCGCGTTGACCCTGGGCGCTTGCAGCATGGGCCAGCATCATGCGACCATTCACGTCACCGATGGCATAGACGCCCTTGACGTTGGTCATCATGTTGTCATCCACCTCGATGCCGCGGCGACCCACGTTAACGCCAACCGCGTCAAGACCCTGAGGCAGCACAGGCTGGCGACCTACCGACATCAGCACTTTCTCGGCAGTCACGCTCTGGGCTTTGCCCTTGAGTTCGTAGGATACGGTGAAACCGTCCTCACCCTGGGTGATGCCATTGACGGCAGCGCTGGTGATGATCTTGATGCCACGCTTGCTCAGGACGGTCTTGAGCCTCTTGGCCACGTCCTTGTCAAACGGTGGCAGGATTTCCTTACAGTACTCGATGACGGTAACCTCTACGCCAAATGTGCTGAACACAGCGGCAAACTCCATGCCGATGACGCCACCACCCACAATGCACAGGCTCTTGGGCAGCGTCTGCATTGCCAGGATGTCATCGCTGGTCATGGCCAGGTCTGCGCCTTCAATGGGCAAGCCACGGGGAGCCGAACCGGTAGCGATAATGATGTTCTTGGCACTGTATTCCTCACCATTGACAACGACGGTATTGGCGTCCTTGAGGCTGGCTTCGCCCTTGATAGCGGTGATGCCTGGAGCACCCATGAGCATCTCAACGCCCTCACGCAACTGCTTAACGACGGCTTCCTTGCGTTCAAACACGGGTGCGTAGTCAAAAGCCAATTCGCCAGTCTTTACGCCCCAGATTTCGCTTTCTCGCATCAGGTTGATGACCTCGGCATTGCGACACAGAGCCTTGGTGGGAATGCAACCGCGGTTCAGGCAGGTACCGCCCATCTGGTCACGCTCGACGATTGCGACAGACAAGCCATGAGCAGCAGCTTCGGCAGCAGTCTCATAACCGCCAGGACCAGCACCTATTATAATAATGTCAAACATAATGATTCCTAATGAATGATGTCAATATTAATTTTTTTAACAAACTCTCACGCTAAGCCGCAAAGCCGCTAAGGAATAATTAATAATAAAACTTAGCGTCTTAACGACTTAGCGTGAGTTGTTTCAGTAGTCGATGTTTACTGGTTGTCGGCAACAAGCTCGCGCCAGGTCACGATGGGGTGCAAAGCGGCCTGGGTATCGTCGAGACGACGAACGGGCGTGTTGTGCGGAGCAGTCTTCACCATTTCGGGATCATCCTTTGCCTCTTGGGCGATGACACGCATGATGCGGATGAACTCGTCCAGAGTCTGCTTGCTCTCGTTCTCGGTGGGCTCGACCATGAGAGCCTCGTGGAACAGCAAGGGGAAGTAGATGGTGGGAGCATGGAAACCATAATCCAGCAGACGCTTTGCCACGTCGAGCGTGGTCACGCCAGTCGATTTGTCCTTCAAGCCGTCATATACAAACTCGTGCTTGCACACGCCACTGATGGGCAGCTCATAGACATCCTTCAACGATTCCTTGATGTAGTTAGCGTTAAGGGTAGCCAGTGGACCGACCCACTTGAGCTGGTCGCGGCCCAGGGTCAGGATATAGGCCAGAGCGCGCATCATTACGCCAAAGTTGCCCAGATGACCGCTAATGCTGCCAATGGACTTGTCGTTGCACTCTACCTTGAAGTAGTCGTAGTCCTGTTCCTCGACCTTCACGACACGGGGATTGGGAAGCAGGTGCTCCAGACCAGCGCGGACGCCGACGGGACCACTGCCAGGACCGCCACCACCATGAGGAGTGGAGAAAGTCTTGTGCAGGTTGATGTGCATGATGTCAAAGCCGATGTCGCCAGGACGCACCTTACCCAACATGGGGTTGAGGTTAGCGCCGTCATAGTACATCAGACCACCGCAATCATGAACAGCCTTGGCAATTTCACCGATATTGTGCTCAAAGATGCCCAACGTGTTGGGGTTAGTCATCATCATGCCAGCGATGGTGTCGTCGAGCAGGGGACGCAGGTCGTCCACATCGACGGTGCCGTCGGGACGGCTCTTCACAACCACCACCTCCATGCCGCAAACAGCCGAGCTGGCGGGATTGGTGCCATGAGCACTATCGGGGATGATGACCTTGGTGCGCTTCATGTCACCACGTTCCATGTGGTAACCACGCATAATCATCAAGCCTGTCAACTCACCGTGGGCACCGGCATAGGGATTCAAGGTGAACTCGCTCAAACCCGAAATCTCGGCCAGGCTGGTCTGCAAGAAGTAGTAAACAGCCAGGGCGCCTTGGGTGGTCTCGGTGTTCTGCAGGGGGTGCAGACCCGTGAACTCGCGGTGGGCGGCGATTTCCTCGTTGATCTTGGGATTGTACTTCATGGTGCAGGATCCCAGGGGGTAGAAGCCCGTGTCCACACCGAAGTTGTTGTTACTCATGTTGGTATAGTGACGCACTACGCTCAGCTCATCCACCTCGGGCAGCAGTGGCGCGTTTTCACGCATCAGCTCCTTGGGCAGGTCGCTCATCTTGTACTCGTCACACCTGTTCTCGGGCAGGGAATAACCCTGACGGCCACTTTGAGACAACTCAAATATCAGCTTACCGTAAAATGTGTTATTCATAACTCTTACTTGCCCTCCTTTTCTTCGTTAAAGGTTACACATGCGTCAACAAGGTCGTCACAATCCTCACGGCTGTAGGTCTCGGTAACTGCCAGCAACAGGGTGTCGTCGGCAATCTTGAGGCCGCACTGCAGATACTCTTCGCCACAGTACTCCTGCAACTCGTCGATGTTGAGCTTGGTCTTCACGGCAAACTCGTTCAGGAAGGGTTTGTCGGGATAAGCCATCTCAAACAAGCCGGTCTTCACCAGGCTGTCGGCAAGGTAGTGGGCGTTGCTGTAGCTGATGGAGTTGACCTCTTTGAGCCCCTTGGCACCCATTAGACCCATATAAATGGTTACATATAAGGCCATCAGGCTCTGGTTGGAGCAGATGTTGCTCGTGGCCTTCTCGCGGCGGATGTGCTGCTCGCGTGCCTGCAACGTAAGAACAAAAGCACGCTTGCCGTCAGCATCCTTAGTAGCACCGACGATACGACCCGGCATCTTGCGGATCAGCTTCTTGGTTGTGCACAGGAAGCCCACGTAGGGGCCACCATAGTTTAGGGGAATACCCAGGCTCTGGCCGTCACCCACTGCGATGTCGGCACCCCACTCGGCGGGTGTCTTGACAACACTCAGTGCAGTAGCCACGCAGTTCATGATGAGCAATGCCTTGTGCTCGTGGCACATCTCGGCAACGCCTGTGTAATCCTCAAGGATGCCATAGAAGTTGGGTGTCGCAACGATTACGCCAGCCACATCGTCCTTCTCGAGTTCAACCTTGAGTGCCTCATGATCCATCACGCCTCCCTTGGCGGGAACCATGTCAATCTGGATGCCTTGGTACTTAGCATAGGTCTTCACTACACGCAGTACATAGGGGGAGATGGTCTCGCTGACCAGGACGCGTTTGCGCTTCTTGGCGTTGGCAACAGCCATCATCATAGCCTCGGCAGTGGCGGTCGTGCCGTCATACATGGATGCGTTGCTCACTTCCATGCAAGTCAACTCGGCCATCATGCTCTGGTACTCAAAGATGTATTGCAGTGTACCCTGCGAAATCTCAGCCTGGTAGGGTGTGTAGGCGGTAAGGAATTCGCTGCGCTTCACGATGTCTTGAACAACGGCAGGGCTATAGTGGTCATAATAACCAGCGCCCAAGAAGGTGCGCATGGTGATATTACCCATGCCCAGGTCGTCAAAGAAGCGACGCACTTCAATCTCGCTCATCGACTCGGGAAGCTCATACTCCTTCTTGAGCTGGAGCTCCTGAGGTACGTCCTGATAGAGGTCGTCCAGCGACTTGACGCCAGCCGTCTTCAACATGGCTTGCAACTCGTCGTTGGTGTGCGGAAAAAATTTATAGCTCATTAAAAACTTTAATTTCAGTTGTTTGATAATCAATTACTCTCCAATCATGGCCTTGTAGGCGGCTGCATCCATCAAGTTGTCGAGTTCGCTCTTGTCGCTGAGCTCAACCTTGATGATCCAATTCTCGAAGGCATCCTTGTTGATCAAGCCGGGCTCATCCTCGAGGGCGTCATTCACCTCGATAACGGTACCACTAACGGGAGACATCAGGTCGCTGGCAGCCTTAACGCTCTCAACTGCGCCAAAGTCTTCACCTGCGGTTACCTCATCGTCAACCTCGGGCATGTCAACATAAACCACGTTACCCAGCTCGTGCTGAGCAAAGTCGGTGATACCAATGAAACCGAAGTCGCCTTCTACCTTTACATACTCATGTGACTCGCTGTAATAGAGTCCGTCGATAATCTTACTCATTGTGTTATAAAGAATTAATCAGTTAATATTTGTTTGCTAAATAATAATCTCTTATTAAAATACCTCCTAAAGCCTAAAGCCTAAAGCCTAAAGCCTAGAGCCTAGAGCCTTACTTCTTATAATTAGGGGTATAGAAGCGTTTCTTCACCACGGTGGCGGGGAACACTTTCTTGCGGATGCGAACATTCAGCGTGTTGCCCAGGGCGCCAACGGCACGGTCAACCAGTGCAAATGCTACGCTCTTGTCCAGCGAGATGCTGTGATAACCAGTGGTGATGTAACCCACGACGTTCTCGCCGTCGAGCACCTCATAGCCATGGCGGGGAATAGCCTTGCCTTCAAGCTCCAGACCCACGAGCTTCTTGGGGGTGCCTTCGGCCTTCTGCTGGGCGCAGGCATCGCGACCAATGAAACCACCTTCCTTGTCGAGCTTCACAAACATGCCAAAGGTAGCTGCAATGGGCGAAATCTCAGGGGTCAACTCGTCGCCATACAGGGGCAGACCAGCCTCAAAACGCAGGGTGTCGCGGCAACCCAGTCCACAAGCCTGTACGCCAGCCTCCATGAGCTTGTCCCACATCTTGCAGATGATAGCGGGATCGGCATAAACCTCAAAACCGTCCTCACCAGTGTAACCGGTACGGCTCACGATGATGGTCTTGCCGTCATATTCCATCTTCTTGAATGTGTAGAATGTTAAGTCGGTGGTGTCGATGCCCAGCACAGCGCCCATGGTCTTCTCGGCCTCGGGACCCTGAACGGCAATCTGACCGTACTGCTCGCTCTGGTGGTCAACTTTCACGTCGAAGTTCTTGGCATGTTCCATGATCCATGCTACATCCTTATCGATGTTGGCAGCGTTGATCACGAGGAAGTAGTCGTTATCGTCAACACGATAAACCAGCAGGTCATCAACGGTTCCACCGTCGGGGTACAGCATCATGCCGTACAGGATCTGACCAGCCTTAATTGCATTGATGTCGTTGGTGAAAATGTAGTTGGTGAACTTGGCGGCGTCGGGGCCAGTGATTTCCACCTCACCCATGTGAGACACGTCAAAGACTCCCACCTTGTGGCGAACTGCATTGTGTTCGGTAGTGATATCTACATACTGGATGGGCATGTCATAACCTGCAAAGGGGGACATGAGAGCGCCTTGCGCTACGTGCCTGTCATGCAGACAGGTTACTTTGATTTCTTCAGTCACGGTTTTAATGGTTTTTAATTTGTGGTTAATAGTGTTATTAATTGTTCGTTTGTTAAGTTCAATATCCATTGCCCTGCATCGCTGCCGTCAAGGGCTGTATAGAGGTCATTGGCTTCGAGCCTTACACCTCGCAATTTCTCGAGCAGAACTTTCCGCACGTCGGTATTCAAGGGCAGGAAGTCACCTGTCAAGTGCAGGTTGTGAATCGCACCGTGCTTCAACTCAATGTTGGCATAGAGGCTTCCAACTCCTTCAATTCGACCTCCACGGGTGATTTGGCAGCGTGGATCACTTCCCCACAGGAATGACGGCTCCAGATAGGGCAGGGTGAGACGCTCAATTTCAGACACATCTTCGGCTGTCAGTAAGATTTCGCCATCACACATCGTTTGGCGAACATGCTGCTTGAATGCCTCAATGTCCATCGACAAGTGCTCGTTCAGCGTGGTGATGTGGCTCCTGACCGACTGAACGCCCTTGCTGGTCAATTTCTCACGTGACGGGGTGATGGCGTTAAGCATGTGCTCCATGTTGGTGTCATACAGCATGGTGCCATGCACGATACTGCGTCCCGGGATGTGATAGAATGCATTGCCACTCACCTTGCGTCCGTCAATCATCACATCATTACGGTCGCTGGCAGTTGCATTCAGGCCTAACTTCCGCAACATGCCGGCAACAGCGCTGGTGTAGGCACTGAATGTCGTCTGCACCTCGTCACTGCGGGTGATGTAGCTGAACATGATGTTGTCCTTGTCGGCATAAACACAGCCTCCACCACTGCGGCGACGATAGAAAGCAATGTTGTGTGCACGGCAATACTCAATGTTTACCTCGCTTGCAATTAACTGGTTGCGACCGAAGATCACCGTTGGCTCTACCTGCCACATGAAGAAGATGTCATCTTCTCCAATAATACGTGCAGCAAACTCCTCCATTGCTAAGTAGAAAGGGAGGATGCGAGTCGCGTTGTCAGGCAGACTAAGGTATTTCATCATGTCTTCTAAACTACACCACAAAAGTAAGCCAAATAATCCACATTATAAAATAATAAGTTAAAATAATTATTAAAACTCGTCATTACCTTTGTTTGTCCACCATAAAACGGGGCTGTCACTACTGCGTGATAGCCCCGTTTTTGATGTCTTGTGGCCGCCGTGCGTTAGCCGTTAATAACACTTGATGCGGTACATGAAGCCGAGCTCCACGCGATTAGTGTTATAGTCTTGTAGGCCACACGCCTTGTTGAAGTCATACTTGTGACCCAGATAAGCGAGAAATACGCGGAAGTCCAACTTTTTGGGCATCGGCCAGTACTCGATGCTGCCTAAGTAGCCGATTGACTTGCGATAGTTGTGCAGGTCATCGATCTTGGCGATACTTGTAGTTTCATAGGTCCCCTTGAGCATCAGGTTCCACTTGGGGGCAAATTGCCAGTTCATCTTGGCAATGAAAGTGTGGCTGTGTACCTTACCCAGGTGAGTGGATCCTGGAGCAATCATGTCATGAAGATCGGTCGTCGCGTAGTGCAGGCGATCCACGTCATCCCACTCGCCAAAGTAGTCAAAATATAGCTGGAAATTAGTCAGATTCAGCCGTTGGCCCAGAGTGATCATGCGACTGTACTTGTGTTTGGCTTGGGTCTGGATACCCCATGCCCAGCGCGTCTGCAACTGGTCGTGGAGGAAGTTGCCGTTCCAGTTCAGAATGTAGGTGAACGGGGCTCGGCTGCGCGCCAGTTTCTCGGGCTTATGCAGATCGTTAGTGACAATTTGTGGGTCTTCACCCAAGTCCTCGGTAAACGAACCGTTATAACTGTTGGTTATCTGGAAGGCGACTTCCTGGGTTGGGATAGGGTGGTAACTTACCATGGCACCGGCCATGAAGATGTCCATCATGTCAATCAGGTCGCTATAGCGGTAGATCTCCATGGGGTTCTGGTCATACTCAAATCCGCCCCATATCTGGCACAATTTACCGGCAGCGATATCCACCTTGCTGCTGGGACGATAACCAACCATCATGATGTCGGTTGCCTTGGCAAAACGGTCCAGCCCCTTGGCGGTCTGGTTGCTGTTGAAGCGGTGACGGATGCGGTAGAACACCTTGGGAGTAATGTCGCCCTTGATGTCAAGCCGCAGGTCACGGCACACAAACTTCGTGTCCCACTCACCGTGATTGGCATCCTCTGCCACCAGACTTGATGCGAAATTGATGTGGAAGTTAAAGGCATCAGTTTTCTTCTCTAAATTGAAGATACGTTCGGCGAGAGACTCGGTGTCGTCGTTCTCGTCGCCACCCATGCGGGTGTTATTGCCCTGAGCCATTGCATTGATACTCAGCAGTGTTGCGCACAGGGTAAACAGGAATGATTTTCTCATTTGATGTTCAGTTACAGTTTTCGATGATATGGTTTCTAAAATTTGGCTGCAAAATTACACATAAAAAATGGCACTCACTGTAAAAAAAGCATAAATTTGTACTCTTGTTCACAGGGAATGCCGTTTAAATTTAATGACGATGGACGTTTACTGGGTAGAAGTGGAGTATGTGCCTCAAGATGATTGCGGGTGCTCAACTACCAGAGTCGAGTGAAACTGATACTCGCCTAACATCCAATTCATCTTCGTCATCGAGGGGTGTATGAGAAAAAGAGACGTGACATTGTGGAGTCACGTCTCTTAAAGTCAATGGGCCTATTTTAACGCCTTTATTCTTTGACGATTGTGGGCAGCTTTAGTGGGCTTCGGCAATCAGCTCGATTTCTACAAGTGCACCCTTGGGAAGATCCTTGACGGCAAATGCGCAGCGGGCGGGGTAGGGAGCCGTGAAGTACTCGGCGTAAACCTCGTTCATGGGACCGAAGTTAGCGATGTCGCTCAGGAAAACAGTGGTCTTAACAACATCCTTGAGGTCGAGACCCTCACTTTGGAGGATAGCACGAGCGTTCTTGAGACTCTGGTGGGTCTGTTCTTGTACGCCTCCCTCGGGGAAGGCTCCAGTCTCGGGGATGATGGGGAGCTGGCCTGAAACGAAGACGATGTTACCAGTGCGGATAGCCTGGCTGTAAGGACCAATGGCAGCGGGTGCCTTGTCGGTGTTTAATGCTTTCATTGATTTGATAAGTTGTAATGATGTTAATAATGTGAGTTAATTAGATACTGCAAAAGTAATACTTTTTTGGTGATCGGTGAAGAGATTTTATTGATTTGAGATTGCGTATCTGTTATAATCGGTGGCGCTTGAGCAGTATATCGGTGGGAGACGGAACCTTAAAACCACTGGTGTCGAGAGCCCGACGGCTGTAAAGGAGATAGCGGGGATACTGCTTGTCCCCGATACCGGCATCGGTAAAGTCATAGCGGTGGTAGCCCGTTGTGTCGAGAAGCGCAACCATTTCGGCATTGTCGGACATGACAAACACGACATCGCTCCGCTGCTGCTTGACGGCATTGAGTTGATCGTCGAGCATCGCCTGGGTGTGGCCCACTTGCAGGCTCCAGTACTTGCATGCGGGCAGCGCTTGGCTTGGAACGCCCTCGCCATGATCGTGGCACATCAGGTACAGGGTGCGGGGCTGATCATATTGTTGCATCAACGAGGCATAGTAGTACCATGCATCTTGTTGCGGTGAGTGGTTGTTGAACAGCGATGATCGGTCGGTCATGTAGAATAAAGCGGCAAGTACAGCCAGGGTAAATGGTATAATAACGGCCCGGTGGTGTAACCAGCGCCCGACCAACTGGGCAATGATTCCGGCAAATAGCACCGTGAATACTGAAAGGACATTGAAGTAGATGACATCGGTACCGTTGAGCATGATGACCGCTAAAAACCACATGAAGGCTAATACGGCCCAGATGCGGTGGGTCGTGGCACGCATTAAGTACAAAACCATGCCAGCAATCATGCACAGGGAGAATATCGCCAGGCGTTTGCCCATGAACATCATCAATACACCACGGGCTGTAATCCACGTGCCATGCATGTTGTCAAATGTGCTGGCCGTGACCAGGAAGTACTCGTTAAAGAATGCGCCCAGACAGCCCTGGATGGCCAGAACAATGACCATGGGCAAGATGGTGAGCACTCCAGCCAGGATGCACCACCCGATAGCTCGCCAGACCGAGTAGTTGCTTCGAGATGGCACCACGATGCAGAAGTAGGGGATGAAAATGGCGAGCATGAGCGAGCAGCTGTACTTGATGAGGAACGTGACGCCCAGTGCCACTCCAAGTACAATGGCCGATTGACGGGCAAAACGGCGACTCTCCTCGTGCAGGAAAGTGTGCCTCATAAACCTGTAGAAAACGGCCAGTATCGCAGGGTAGCAGAAGTCCTCGGTTCGCACCTCAATGTGGGTGAAATAGCTAAGGAAGAACACTGCCGATATCACCACTGCTATCAGCGAGAGGCGCACGTCGCGTGTGAAGATGAGCGCGCACTTGTAGCAATAGTAAAAAATGATGGTATAGAGCACGCACCCTATCCAGAAGCATCCCACGTAGTCATGAGGACTCAGCAGATAGCCTATACCATAGATGAGCCATAACAGCGGACCCTTGCTGTCAGCAAAATCGACATAGGGTGTCAGACCATTCATCCATGCCTTGCCGCAAGCGTAGAACCAGATGACATCGTGGTGTTGCCACAGGTCATAGAGATAGGAGTCCCACGAGGTGAGCAGTATTGCAAGTATCGCAAAGCAGCTGATCGCTATGATGGCGGGAACGCTGTGGCGTGCATGATTAAGTCGGTCGGAAGTCATAATAAGGGTCTATATTGATGTTACTGGATGCAAAGTTAATACATTATCGCCAAATGTCAATGCCGTGTCAGTCCAAATAAACATCGAGACCCGCAAACTGTTATGTTTACAGGCCTCGACTTTCTTTTGTTTTTGTTAAGAGATGGGATTACTTCTTGATGCCCAGCTTCTTGGCAATCTTTGCGGGGATGGCATCCTTGTGCACGAGGATGTTCATCGTCTTGGCGCGGAAGAAGGCCTCGCTGCAATAGAAGTAGCCGTCATAGAGCTGATTGGTGTCCCAGCTGTTCTGTACCTTAAAGTACTTGTTGCCTTCCTGGTCAACGGCCTTGCCCATGATGACCATGCCGTGGTCATCAGTGGTCTGCTTGTTGTCAAACATCTCCTGACGCTCCTCCTGGGTTACCCACTGCTCCTTGACCGGACCCTTGATGTCCCAGAGCTCGGCCTCGCGATCTTTGTCAGTGAGCTGTGCCCAACGAGCCATGTCGGTACCAGCTGCATCGGGAACTTCCTTCTCGACGGGCAGGATGGCATAACCATTGCGCCACTTGAATCCCTTCTCGCTGACGTCGGCACCCCAAGCGATGCTGTAACCGTTGTCAATGGCATAGTTAGCAATTTCCATGAGCTCATCGATGGGCACGTTCTGATAGCTTGACCACAGCCAGTTGTCGGCCACCTCAAGGATGAAAGGCTGATAATAGGGGTGGTGGTTGAACGAGCAGATGGGCACATAATCGTCCATGTTCAGACCGAGGCTGGCAGCCCAGGTCTGCGGAGTGTAGGTCTTGCCCTCATAAACGAAGGTTTCGGGCATCTTGCCCATGTAGCTGTCGAGAATAGCTTGCAGACCATCCTTCCAAGCGGGAGTGAGCTTCTTGAGGCTGCGCTTGTTGATGGTGCCAACATAGCCACTCAGCAGTGAGGTGAGCTCGCTGGTGTCAAACTTCTTGTCACCATAGGTCATGCCGGTGTAAACCTCGTTGGGAACCATGCCATAGTTGCGCCATACGTAGGGAACATCCTCAGCGGCACCACCCTCGGCAAAGTTGATCTCGCCATCCATGCGGATGTACTTGATGGCCTTGTCGTAGTAGCAGTGGTTAACAACGAAGCCCTCGCTCAAGTGAACCTCCTTGCCGCTCTTGCGCAGGATTTCGTTCTCAAAGAAGGAGTTTGTTGAGTAGCACCAGCACGTACCAGACTTGTTCTGATCCTTGACTGGAGTGTGCTTAATGACTTTAGTATCAGTAAACTTGAAACCAGTGCTGTCAGGGATGACAACCTTGTCGTCGGCCATAACGTTGATTGCGATAGCCGAAGCGAGCATTGCTAAAAATAATTTCTTCATACAGTTGAGTTAGTTATTAATATAGGTTAATTACATTTCAGCGGTGATAACTTGCAAATGTAGTCATATTTTTTTGAAATCATCATCTTTTTAAAAGAAAAGTTTCTGTTTTGGGATTTAATAATTGAAAAAGTGCCCTGTAGGAGTCTGCTGAACTACTACAAGGGCACCGTTTTCTCGGGATCAGATAGATAAGATTTGATTGATGATGAATAATCGGTAAAGGGAACCGATTATTGCTGCAAATATACAAATATTTCGTTGAATGACGAAAAATGACTACTTTTGTAACATGATTTATCCTGGAAATTTCGAGACTAAAATTGGCTTTGATGCAGTCAGACGTGAGTTGGAACGGCATTGCGTGAGTGCATTGGGGGTTGCCAATGTGCCTCAGTTGCGTTTCTCTACGCGTCGTGATGAGGTCATCCGTTGGCTGGAGGAGACTAATGAGTTCCTGTCTATCGTGTTGACGGGTAAGGAGTTTCCGTTGAGCTATTATTTTGACCTGCGCGTAGTGCTCAAGGAGATATTAACTCCAGGAACGTTCCTTTCGGCCGAGCGACTGTTTGACTTGCAACGCCTGCTGGTAACCGTGAGTCAGGTGGTACGCTTCTTCGCTACCGATGGTGAGAGTCAGTCGCCATATCCTCGGTTGCGAGAATTGACCAGTGGAATGCAAGCCTTTCCCGAACTGAGCGCAGTCATTGCTCAAGTGCTTGACAAGGCAGGTAACATCAAGGATACGGCCTCACCCCGCCTGCAGGAGTTACGTGCGTCTATAGCCCGCGTGACCAGTAGTATCAACGGCACGCTGCGTCGCATTATTAACCAAGGTAAACAGGATGGCATTCTCGACAACGATGTGCAACCGTCGCTTCGTGACGGTCGCTTGGTATTACCTGTCAGTGCCATGAACAAGCGCAAGCTGCGTGGAATCGTTCATGACGAGAGCGCGACAGGCAAGACCGTGTTTATCGAGCCCGACGCCATTGTCGAGGCCAATAACCGCATCCGCGAGACCGAGGCTGAGATTGCACGCGAAATCATACGCATCCTCACCGAAGTGACTGACCAGATCAGACCACATCTTGAAGAGTTGACTGGCGTGCTTGAGGTATTGGGACAGTTAGACTTTATTCGTGCCAAGGCATTGTTTGCTCGTGACGTGGGTGCCCAGATGTGTCATGTGGACCGTAAACCCGTCATCGAGTGGTACACTGCCATTCATCCCGCGTTGATGCTCTCGCTACGCAGCCAGGGCAAGGAAGTGGTACCATTAAATATTACTCTGGACAAGAAAAACCGCATCCTGGTGATTTCGGGTCCTAATGCCGGTGGCAAGTCGGTATGTCTCAAGACGGTGGGTGTGGTGCAGTACATGATGCAATGCGGTCTGCTGCCCACGTTGAGGGACAATTCCCACATGGGTATCTTCCATGACATCTTTATTGATATCGGTGATCAGCAGAGCATTGAGAACGACTTGAGCACCTATAGCAGCCACTTGCAGAACATGAAGCTGTTCCTGTCGAGGGGGGGCAAGGATACCCTTATCCTCATCGACGAGATGGGCAGTGGTACCGAGCCCCAGATTGGCGGAGCCATCGCCCAATCCATCCTTGAGCAATTAAATGAACATCAGGTGATGGGCGTGGTCACGACCCACTACCAGAACTTGAAACACTTCGCCGACGAGACCGATGGCGTTGTGAACGGCGCTATGCTCTACGATCGACAGCGCATGCAGCCGTTATTCCAGTTGTCAATGGGATATCCCGGTAGTTCGTTTGCCATTGAGATTGCCCGTAAGACAGGCTTGCCCCAACAGGTTATCGACAAAGCCAGTGAGATTGTTGGTAGCGACTATATCAATATGGATAAGTACTTGCTTGACATCGTGCGCGACAGGCGATACTGGGAGAACAAGCGTCAGGACATTCGCACCAAGGAGAAACGCCTTGACCAGATGATAGCCAATTATGATGAGCGGCTCGACAACATCCGTGCCGAGTATCGTCAGATTATACATGAAGCTCGCAACGAGGCCGAGGAAATCCTGCGCTCCAGCAATTCCCAAATTGAAAGGACCATCAAGGAGATACGCAACGAACAAGCCGAGAAGGAGCGCACCAAGGAACTGCGCCGCCAGCTCGACGAGTTCAAGCAGCGACTGAATGCCGAGGATCCCCAAGACCCCGCTCGCCTTAAGGACCTCACGCCGAGGGATAAAGCCCATCGCAAACCACCTAAAAAGAAGTCTGCTCCCAAACCCATGGCTAAGGATCGCCCGTTGCAAGCAGGGGATAATGTTGTCCTCAAGGGCACAACGACGGTGGGTACCCTCATCAGCATTGATGAGAAATATGCATTAGTGGCTTTTGGCAACATCAAGACGCGCATCGAGGCCGACAAGGTGGAACGTACTATGCGTAAGGAAAAAGTGACCAAGGCCGAGTCGCTCGGTCGCACGACAACCGACGAGATACGCACCCGCCAGTTGAACTTCAAGCCTGACATCGACGTTCGTGGTATGAGAGCCGACGAGGCATTGCAAGCCATCACCTACTTCATTGACGACGCCATTCAGTTCAGTGCCCAGCGTGTACGCATCCTGCATGGGACTGGTACGGGAGCTCTCAAGGTGGCTATCCGTGAGTACCTGCATTCGGTCAACGGCGTGAAGTCATTCCATGATGAACACGTGCAGTTCGGCGGGGCAGGGATAACTGTCGTCGAATTGGATTAACATAGATTAGAAATTATCGATTACTGAAAAATGATAGAGGACAATATTTTTTATAAACCATTCAGGACAACAGGTGGGGCAGTGCCATTTGATCGGATCACAACTGCCGATTATGAACCAGCCATCTTGCATGGCATTCAAGAGCATGATGCCGAGGTGAAGGCGATAGCCGAGAATCAGGCCGAGGCAACATTTGAGAATACAATCGTGGCTCTCGAGCGAGCTGGTGCCATGCTGAATCGAGTTTTGGGTGTATTTTACCCCATGCTGTCAGCCAATGCCGACGATGCTCTGATGGACGTTAGCAACCGCATGGCTCCGATACTGAGCACCCATTTCAACAATATCACCCTTAATGAGCAGTTATGGCAACGTGTAAAATATGTGCATGACCATTTTGATGCCGCCCGCTATGACGTGGAGGACCAGATGCTCATGCGCGAGACCTATGACGGATTTGTGCGTAGCGGTGCCAACTTGAAAGGGGCGGACCGCGACCGTTATCGCCAATTGTCCAAAAAGCTGACCGAACTATCCTTGAAGTTTGACCAAAATGCCCTCAAGGAGACCCCTCTCTATGAATTGTGGTTGACACAGGATGACCTCGCAGGCCTTCCCGAGAGTGCCTTGGATGCCGCTAAGCAGGCCGCTAAGGACAAGGGACGAGAGGACGCATGGCTGGTAACCTTGGATGCGCCAAGCTATGTCCCCTTCATGAAATATAGCGACCGCCGTGACTTGCGAGAGAAGTTGTATAAGATGTATAACCGCCAGTGCACCAGTGGTGAATATAACAACCTGGATGTGTTGCGGGACATCGCCAATACCCGCTTGGAGATTGCACGCCTCATGGGATGCAAGACCTTTGCCGAGCATAAATTACAGCACACGATGGCTGAAACCCCTGCCGCCGTTTATGACATGCTCAACCAGTTGCGTGACGCCTATCTGCCAGTCGAGCGTAAAGAGATGGAGCGACTTACCAGATTTGCCAGTCAAATTGAGGGCAAGCCTGTCGAAATCATGCCATGGGATTATAGCTACTATAGTAATAAGGAGAAGGACTCGATGTTTGAAATCAACGACGAGTTGTTGCGGCCTTATTTCGAGTTGAGCCATGTTACTAAAGGTGTTTTTGGCTTTGCCAAACTCATGTATGGCTTGTGTTTCACGCCCAATCATGATGCTCAGGTATTTCATCCCGAAGTCGAGGTCTATGATGTGACCGACGAGGATGGCAAGGCTGTGGGAATGCTTTATGTCGATTTCTTTCCGCGTACCACCAAGCAGAGTGGGGCATGGATGACAAGTTTCCGTGAACAGTATGTCGATGACAATGGCAATGACGTGCGGCCGTTAGTGACCTTAACGATGAACTTCACTCGACCTACCGATGCCAAACCCTCATTGCTCACCGTGCGAGAGGTCGAGACCTTTATGCACGAGTTCGGACACGCCCTGCATCAGTTGTTGACCCGCTGCAAGTATCAGTCCCTATCGGGCACCAACGTCTATCGTGACTTTGTCGAGGTGCCGTCTCAGTTCAATGAGAATTACGTCTATGAGCGCCAATTCCTTGACAGTTTTGCCCGTCATTATCAGACAGGAGAACCGGTGCCTCAAGAGCTGATTGACCGTCTGTTGGCATCATCACAGTATGGAGCAGCCTATGCCTGCGTGCGACAATTGGGCTTTGGTTACATCGATATGGCCTGGCACAGCATCAGTGAGCCCTATGAGGGAGATGACTTCAAGTTTGAGTATGAAGCCGTGAAAGATGTGCAAGCCTTTGAACCTGTCGATGGCTGTATCATGTCGCCTCAGTTCACACACATCTTCTCAGGAGGATATGCCGCAGGTTACTACGGTTACAAGTGGGCCGAGATGATTGAGTGTGATGCTTTCTCCAAATTTCAGGAGGAAGGCATCTTTAATCGACAGACTGCACGGTCATGGGTGGATAACGTCCTGTCTCGTGGAGGAACAGAGGCACCCATGACGCTATATAAACGTTTCCGTGGTCGCGAGCCGCACATCGACGCCATGATGAGGCGTGACGGCATCACTGGAACTGAACAAAAACAATAAAACGCTATGAGATCAATCAGGAAAGCGGCGATGAATGACGTGCCGGTGATTATGCGACTCATTGATGAGGCACGCGTCATCATGCGCTCGTGTGGCAACGTGAACCAGTGGATCGATGGCTACCCCAGTGAGGAAACCATCCAGAACGACATTAACAATGGACATTGTTATCTGCTGGAGGAAGAAGATGGACATATAGTGGCGTCATTTGCCTTTATTCCTGGTCCAGAGCCCACATATAAAGAAATTTTTCAGGGCAGATGGCTTGACGACGCGCCCTATTATGTCGTTCATCGCTTGGCCAGTACGGCCAGCAGCCACGGCGTGTTCAATGATGTCATGGACTACTGCATGGGCGTTGCGGGCAACCTGCGCATCGACACCCATCGTGACAATGTCATCATGCGTCACGTCATTGAGCGCTATGGCTTCACCTGCTGCGGCATCATCTATCTGCTCAGTGGAGATGAACGCCTGGCCTATCAGCTGAGGAGATGAGTATTAGAGGTCAAAAAACTAAGTTGGGGCAGACTCACAGAATCTGTCCCAACTTAAAATTAATGAATATCCTGATTTACTTCTTCAGCTCATCAGCTACGGCCTGAGCAGCGTCAGCGCCTTTCTCCTTGGCAGCATCTACGGCGTTGCCAGCAGCGTCCTTAGCGGCGTCAACAGCCTCACCAGCCTTGTCCTTGGCAGCGTCAACGGCAGCACCAGCAGCGTCGGTAGCGGCATTAACAGCCTCACCAACTTTCTCCTTAGCAGCGTTGGCAACGAACTCTGCGAAGCCGGCCTTCAGGTTCTCGGGAACATCAATGTAGTTGGTCATCTTGTCAGCCAGAGTCGGGATCTTAGCCAGGATGGCATCCTTGTTGTTCTCCCAAACGGTCTTGATGATGTTGATGATGTTGAAGTAACCTGCCTGGTCACCTCCATCAAGCAGAGCCTGGGCTTTCTGTTTCAGGCCATCGAGCAGAGAAACTGCGGTAGCCTCATCAGCTGCGTTCAACAGGTCAGCGGTAACGCTCTCAACAGTGGGAGCTACTTCTTCGGTCTGCTCGGGAGCAACTTCCTCAGCGGGCTTGGTCTCGGTCTTGCAACCAACAAAAGCAACGGCAGCAACAGCTGCAAAGATCAATAAATACTTCTTCATAATAAAACAACTTTTAATTAAAATTAATAATAAAACGATAAATTCAACGCCGCAAATGTAACGGCTATTTTTGAATTAGCAAACTTTTTTCTGCCTAATTTTCAATTTTTAGCACTTTTATTGTCTCTAAAGGACATTTTGCGGACAAAAATCTTTAACTTTGCGGTGCGGAATTTTGTCCAGCGTATTATGCTACAATTTTCGTGCCAAATATTGAGTTAATGAGATAAAAAAGAAATCACTACTAAAACTGATACGATATGTTTATATGGATTCTCATGGGAGGTGTTTTTATCCTGAGCATGATTGTTCAGAACTCCCTCAAGTCTAAGTTTGCAAAGTATAGTAAAGTGCCACTGGGTGTTCCCATGGCTGGACGTGATGTCGCTATGGCTATGTTGCAGCAGAATGGCTGTGGAGACGTGCAGGTGACGAGTGTCAGCGGTCAGTTGACCGACCACTTTAATCCTGCCAACATGACTGTAAACCTGAGTGAGCCTGTCTATGGGACCAATAGCATTGCGGCCGCCGCAGTTGCTGCCCACGAGTGTGGCCATGCAGTGCAGCACAAGGTGGGCTACAGCATGTTGCAGTTGCGTACCAAGATGGTTCCCATCGTGTCCTTTGCATCCAACACTATCCAATGGCTGCTGCTTGCCGGTATCGTAGTGGCTCAGTGGACACCAATCCCACTGTATATTGCAATTGCTCTGTTTGCCAGCACGGTGCTGTTCAGTTTTGTCACTCTGCCAGTTGAGGTGGATGCCAGTCGTCGTGCGGTTCAGTGGCTTGAGAGTTCAGGTATCGTCAGCGGACAGCAACTGGAGTATGCCAAGGATGCCTTGCATGCCGCCGCTTATACCTATGTCGTGGCGGCTATCGGCTCATTGGCTACATTATTATATTATATTGCAATGATCTTTGGTGGTAATCGCCGATAATTCAAGACACATTTAAATTCATAGTACACATTTTTTTTATATCAAGAAATGGCACAAAAACCGTCTATCCCTAAAGGAACGCGCGATTTCTCTCCAATTGAGATGGCGCGTCGCAACTATATTTTCAATACAATTAAAGATGTTTTCTTGCTCTATGGTTTCCAGCAGATCGAGACTCCTGCTGTAGAGAACTTGTCCACGCTGATGGGCAAGTATGGTGAGGAAGGGGACAAATTGTTGTTCAAGATTCTGAATAGTGGTGACTATCTCAAGGACGCCCCCGATGACCTGTTGGCGGCTCACGACTCGTTGCACTTAACGACCAAGATCAGCGAGAAAGGCTTGCGTTATGACTTGACAGTGCCCTTTGCCCGCTATGTCGTTCAGCACCGCAATGATTTGCAGATGCCCTTCAAGCGCTATCAGGTTCAGCCCGTGTGGCGTGCCGACCGTCCCCAGAAGGGTCGTTACCGTGAGTTTTACCAGTGTGATGCCGATATTGTGGGCAGTGACTCGCTGCTGAACGAGGTGGAATTGGTAACGATGATTGATGAGGTGTTTAACCGATTTAACATCAATGTCGCCATCAAGCTGAATAATCGTAAAATCTTGAGTGGCATAGCCGAAATCATCGGCGCAGCCGACAAGATTGTCGATATCACCGTAGCCATTGACAAACTCGATAAAATTGGTATTGACAATGTTAATGCTGAGTTGAAGGAGAAAGGCCTGAGCGACGAGGCCGTTGCGACCTTACAGCCTCTATTGGCATTAGAGGGCACTAACGAGGAGCGCCTCACTGCCCTGGCTACCATGCTGGCTACCAGCGAGGTGGGTATGAAGGGCATCGAGGAGATGCGCTATGTGCTCGATCACGTGACTCGATTGGGTACCCGTGCACGCGTGGAACTCGACGTGTCGCTGGCACGAGGCTTGAACTATTACACGGGTACAATCCTTGAGGTCAAGGCGCTCGATGTCGCTATCGGCAGTATCACGGGAGGTGGCCGTTACGATAACTTGACGGGCGTTTTTGGAATGCCGGGTCTTTCGGGCGTGGGCATCAGCTTTGGTGCCGACCGCATTTACGATGTGCTCAATGCTCTGGACCTCTATCCTGCTGACACCATGGCAACGGCAAGAGTGATGTTTGTCAACTTTGGCGAGCAAGAAGCCGCTGCTTCACTCTGTCACATCAAGGCCTTGCGACAAGCTGGCATCAGCGCGGAACTGTATCCTGACAGCGCCAAGATGAAGAAGCAGATGAACTATGCCAACGACCGCAAAATCCCCTTTGTGGCAATCGTGGGTGCCGATGAGGTGCAGAACGGAACCATCGCTCTCAAGAACATGGCAACTGGAGAACAGCAGATGCTGACGGTTGATCAAGTCATAGCCCAATTAGGTCAATAAACAGCCTGTAGCCAAGGAAGCACGACAATGAACAGTATGTATCAACAATTGATGCGGTTGCCTCTATTTCAGGGCGTGAGCACAGATGGTATCACGCAGCTGGTTGAGAAGTATCCGTTTCATTTCCTCAAGTACCGTAATGGGGAACAGATTGTTGCTGTTGGCGATACGTGTACCCACATCAGGTTCATAGTGTCTGGCAAGGTGCGTCTTGAAATGCCTTTTTCTCACTTGAGGGTCTCGCTGTCGCAGACTCTATCCACCCCCAATGTCCTGGCTCCTGAATACCTCTTCGGCCGGGAGACGGTTTATCCTTATACCGTGACTGCCGACGGGGCATGTGGCGTCTTACAGCTGCTCAAGAGTGACTATATCAAGATGATTAACGGTGACAAGGTGTTCTTGTTCAACATCTTGAATTACCTCTCGTCAGGGAGCCAGCGAGGCGTGTCATCGGCGTTGTCGATTAGTGACGGTTCGGTAATTGAGCGCTTGGCAATTCTGTTGGACATGCTGACCATACCGGGTGCCGAGAACATCATCCTGCGCTATAAGCAGAAGGATCTGTGTACCCTGTTGAGCACCCAGCGCACGACTCTGGTGGCTTCGCTTGACAAATTGAGAGATCAGGAAATCTTGGACTACGACAGCAACGAGTTGCAGCTCTTGGATTTCAAGAAATTAATGGATTTTATAATGGAATGACCCGATGAAATACACTTATTATACTCAAGGCACTTGTTCTTCCCAGATTGACTTTGAAATCGACGATCAAGGCATCATCAATGATGTTCAATTCATGGGAGGTTGTCATGGCAATCTGCAGGGCATAGCCACCCTGGTGCGCGGCATGAAGGCCCAGGAAGTCATTGACAAACTGCAGGGAATACGCTGCGGTTACAAGAACACGTCTTGCCCCGACCAGCTGGCAACTGCCATGCGCGAGGCTTTGAAAAAACAGTAAATAACTTAACAAGATTATATCATCATGAAGAAATCAATTGTAGCAATTGCAATGGTGGCAACCTTGTCACTGATGAGCTGTACCAATTCAGCCGATTACAAGGCCAAGGGTGAGCAGATGGCCAAGCAACTTGACGAATTGTGCGAGAAGCAGGACTCCGCTGCCGTGCTGGCATTTGAAGACAGCATCCGCTTGATTGAGAAAGAAGTTGTAGCTACTGGAGATTCGGCAGCTATTGCTGACTTTCGTGCTGCTCTCAAGGAGTCGCGTCAACGTAACGCTCCTTACATCACTTCGGTCAAGGTCAAAAACGGCATGAAAAACGAGGACGCCATCAAGGACGTTGTCGACGATGCGCTTGAGGGCAATGTCAACATTCAGGCTGTAACCGAGAGCATTGACAAGCTTCTCATGGACCAAAAGGACCATTGATGCAAGTGCGGTTGCACAGGATATCAACGAACAGTCGTCATGCTGTGATGGGTGGCACCTTGTGTGTCCTCATGGCAGCATGTGGCACTGGTATTGAACTCACCGAACATGTGACCGATAAGGATGTCCGCAAGGTGATAGAACGCGTGGATAGCAAGCAACCGACGGTGACTCTTGATGCCTACAGGGATTCATTGCCCGCATGGAAACCAGGTAAACGCTTCTGGGTGGCTGATGACAAGGTGACACAGATGCTTGCCGAGAGCAGTGGCTATGACAAGGATACCCTCCACCTGGCAGGCCACACTCTTACCTACAATAGTTGGTCTAAAAGCGGTATCGTTACTGATGATGATTACCGCAGGCTGTATATTGATTTTACTGATGCGGAGACAGACTTGCGGCTCACCTACCGCTATGGCAAGGCCAAGGATGCCGATCGTGCCGGTTTCACCTTGCCCATGCTCATTGATATGGACATGGTGGATCATGTGGCTCGCCAGTTGGTGGGCAAGGAGTTCTTCATCCGCACGCCCATCTGGTATGACCGTCAGTCCGAGCAGATGATGAACGGCCGCCATTTCATCAAGGTGGCCATCGACAGCGTGCTGCCAGGTAATGCTGTCTTGCCTTTGCGGGTTTTATTCACTACCATTGATACTCGAGAGCGGGCGATGGTGTGGATGAGCGATAATGCTTCGACGATGCACGGTCGTGACTTTGATGCGCTCTTCTGTTCAACTGATCCTCACTTGAACAATCCAGACATCAGTGACGTTAATTGGAAACGCATCACCCGTGGTGAGGTGGTTGAGGGAATGACCAAGGCGGAATGTAGCTTGGCTATAGGTTCACCCGTTCGCATCAACGAGATTCCTGACCAGCGTGGCATGAGAGAATATTGGTATTACGACGGCGGGTCATACTTGTACTTTGTTGACGGCCTGCTTAGACAATTCAGGAGGTGAGTCATGGAGCCTACAACACTTGAAATTGAATTTTTAGGGACTGGAACTTCGACAGGGGTGCCCGTATTGCGGTGCAAGTGTCCTGTGTGCATGAGCGCCGATCCCCGCGACAAGCGGTTGCGCACCTCGGTCATCGTGCGGTATCAAGGCGCGCGCATCCTCATCGATTGTGGTCCGGACTTTCGTACCCAGATGCTGCGGGCCAGCGACGACAACTTAGATGCCGTGCTCTTGACCCACATCCACTTTGACCATGTGGCAGGACTGGACGACTTGCGGGTCTATTGTTTTGAGAATCCCATGCCGCTGTATGCCCGTGCCGATGTGTTAGACAATCTACATAAGCGCATACCCTATTGTTTCTCTTCCCATCCCTATCCTGGAGTGGCTCAATTCGAGGAGCATATCATCGAGGACGGCAAGCCTTTTCTGGTCGAGGGTGTTCGCGTGGTCCCCATCCCCGTCATGCACTATAAGTTGCCTATACTGGGTTACCGTATCGGCCCATTAGCCTATATCACCGATGCCAAGGTCATTGCCGACGAGGTGGTGGATAGCCTCAAGGGGGTTCCCCTGCTGGTGATTAACTCGTTGAGGATAGGTGAACACTTGTCCCACATGTGCTTGGATGAGACACTTTCAGTCATTGAGCGCATCAAGCCTGATCGTGCTTACCTGATTCACATGAGCGATGGTATGGGGCTTCACGCCGAGTTGCCACGACTCATGCCCGATGGCGTGGAATTGGCCTATGATGGACTGATAGTTAAAGTGTAGAAATGCAAGAAGATATCATAATATCCGATGTGAAACCTGTCATTGAGAAACTGACGTCAGGTTTACAGTTCTTTGAGGGGCGTGTTCAGGCCGGTTTCCCCAGTCCAGCCCAGGGTGAGTATGCCGATACGATTGACTTGAATCGTGCGCTTATCACCAATCCTGCTGCTACATTCTGTGCCCGTGTGATTGGCAACTCGATGGTGGATGCGGGCATCAACGAGGGCGACTTGTTGATCATTGACCGTTCGCTCACTCCCCATGATGGTAATGTCGCCGTGTGCTTTGTGGACGGTGATTTCACGGTCAAGCGCTTGAGTGTGCGTGACGATGGCATATATCTCATTCCGGCAAATGCACAGTTCCCTGAACTGCGCGTGAGCGAGGAGAGTAACTTCCAGGTGTGGGGCGTGGTGTCTCATATTATCAAGAAACTTTAGTTGTGAGGGATTATTAGGTCTTCCATGATGTGAGGTTTTCAGAACGACATATTGAACGGTATGGATTGCTGTTTTTTGCTTGCTGTGTGGCCGTTGCCTCTTGGCAGTGCTTTGTTGTCGCGCTTGATACCCAGTTGGGAGGGGTGGGGCGTCTGTTCCACGAGTGGCATCTGGTGGCCATCTCGGTTGCCAATGCCCTGCTGCTCTTGAGCCCTTACTGGCCGCTGCGTCGCCGTTGGCGTTGGTTGGTATGGATTCCAATGGCGCTGCTCACGGTCTGGTGCTTGATGCAGATGTGCTATTGTCGTGCCTACGATGACTTGATGCCGTGGCGCAGCCTGACTTTTACCGAGAATGTGAATTCGACACTGGCTTCGAGCACAATAGCCTTGCTGCGCTGGCAGGATCTGCTTATCGCTATACCTTTCCTGTTGTTGATTGTGCTCCATCTGTTCTCTTGTCGAGTTGGTGACAGTAAATTAGGAATCAAGCCGTTCTGTTATTCTGTGTTAACCTGCCTCGGCTTTGCGCTGCTGGGTTACATCAATGGTGAACAGAACTTTGAAAACCGCTTCTTGCACAACTTCAGCAACCGCAGCTACTTTGCCCAGAATGGATTGATTCCTTATTGCATCTTCTCCTTGCATGATGCTCTCAAGGGTCACACTCTGTCCGACGAGGAGCGGGCCGAAGTTTATCAATTCATCGCTGATGAGTGTCCGCATTATACCGATAACCGCTATTGTAGTGAGCCTGGCCGCAACTTAGTGCTCATCATTGTTGAATCGTTGCACACGTGGCCCATCGGCATGAAGGTCGATGGCCGTGAGGTGACGCCCGTGCTTAACCGCCTGGTTGCCAGCGATAGTGTCCTCTATGCCCCTCATGTGCAGTTCCAGACCAGTCATGGTCATTCCAGCGACGCCCATTTCATATACAATACCGGCCTGCTGCCATTGCTTGATGGCGTGGTTGCTGTGAACTGGGCTAATGCTCATTATCCAACGTTGGCATCAGCGCTTGCAGGTTACGACTGCCGCGAGATCATCTGTACGCCTGGTGTCAACTGGAACCAGAATGTCACGTCAAGGACCTACGGATTTGACACCCTGTACACCCGCGACCACCTGATGGCTGACGGGGCATTTGCCCGCCATCACAATATGGATGATGCTGCCTTGACCGACTTTGCTGCTCGTGTGTTGCCCCAGATGCGTCAGCCCTTCTTCCTGGAGATGGTCACCATGACGATGCACACGCCCTATCCCATGGACAAGGTGCGTCGCTCATGGATCACTGCCAGCGACACCCTCAATGCCGAAGCTCGTGGTTACATGAATTGTGTGAACGTGACCGACAGTTGCATCGGTGCGCTGATGGATGACTTGCATCGGTTGGGGCTTGATCGAAACACCATAGTCGCCATAGTGAGCGATCACACTCAGGTGTATCTGAACCGTGTTGAAGGCCGTCACGACAGCATCGCCACGCCCAATGACTGGGGCAT
Organism: uncultured Prevotellaceae bacterium; assembly: GCA_947165675.1. Classification (GTDB taxonomy): domain Bacteria; phylum Bacteroidota; class Bacteroidia; order Bacteroidales; family Muribaculaceae; genus Sodaliphilus. The sequence continues at coordinate 33,221 of CAMVBJ010000005.1, read as the reverse complement.
CCCGTTGATCATCGTGGGCTGTGATACCACCATGACCTATCTACCCGTTATCGGTCAAGTGGATGTGTTTCCCACATTGCTTGACGTGATGGGTGCCAATGACTACACGTGGAAAGGTTTAGGTCACAGCCTATTGCGGTATCCTGTCAAGAGTGCCATTTTCCCCCGCAATATGTCGGTCATTGGCGACAGTACAGCGTTGACACCACGTCAGCGCCTTGCTTGGGAAATCAGCCAGCGCATGATTTATGGCGGCTTGTGGGAATGATTTGCGGGTGTGGAGAATTATTGCTATATTTGTGCCCTTGTAAATGTAAAATAGTAAACCATCAATGAAAGATTTCAAGTCTCGGCTATTCTCAAGTGAGAGCCGCCTGAGCGATTTGATTACCGCTCATCCGTCATTGCTCACGTTGTTGACCAGATTGGGCATTTCGTTAGGATTTGGTGACCGTTCCATTGCCGACGTGTGTGAGGCCAGCGGGGTGGATACTTCATTCTTCCTGCTCATCTGCAACGTGTACACCTTCAACAACTATGTGCCATCGACGGCTACTATATTGGGAACCGACATGACTGGACTGGTGCCCTATCTTGAAAAATCCCATAAATACTATGTGGAGAAGCGGCTGCCTCACATCGAGCGACACCTCGACTCCATTGCTCAGAAGTTGAGTGGACGCATCGGCAAGGTGTTCATCAGTTTTTACAATGAATACAAGCATGAGGTAGAAGCCCACTTCTTGCACGAGGAGAATGATGTGTTTCCACACATCCGTGCCTTGATGGCGGGTGAGTGTGACGTGACCTACAGTATCAGCGACTTCCTGCAGAGCCACAGCGACATTGAGGGCAAGCTCAATGATCTGCTGAACATCGTCTTCAAGTATCTCCCCCCCCAGGTCGATGACGACAATGTGCTGGACGTGGTTTATGACATCTTGAGACTGAGCGAGGACCTCAAGAAGCACACCTTCATCGAGGAAAAGATTATGGTGCCGATGGTCAAACATCTTGAAAATGCAATACTGAAATGAAACAGCGATTGCTGATAGTTGAACCCTCCGAAGTCATCATCGAGGGGCTGAAAGGCATTCTGGATGGGCAGATCCGGTTCAAGGTATTAGAGCCAGAAATGAGTGCCGACAATCTTGAAGAAAGATTGCTGGCCACTCGTCCCGACATCGTTCTTGTTAATCCCACACTGGTCAGCAACATTTCCCGATTACGCGGTGAGCACGCCTTGGCCTTAGTGGCATTGGTTTACCAGTATGTGGAACGTGACGTGCTCAAGAATTACGATGGGGTAGTGGACATCCGTGACAGCCGTGCAGTGATTATCGAGACCTTGGCTCAGGCATCGCCCGCAGCCGAGGAACGAAGCAAGAACAATTACGAACTCACCAAGCGCGAGACTGCTGTCCTTGTCCAGCTCGCTCAGGGTAAGACTAACAAGGAGGTGGCCGATGCCCTCAACGTGAGTGTGCACACGGTAATCAGTCATCGCAAGAATATCACCCACAAGACCGGCATCAAGAGTGTTGCGGGCTTGACCGTATATGCCATGCTCAATAACCTCATCGACGAGTCTTCTCTCTTGTAAGAGAAACCCGTCTATTCGTCCATTCGTCTATTTTATTAATATATAAATAGACAAATAGATGAATAGACAGGTTGTGTCATCGACAGTTTTGACACAATCCTATTCTTTCTCTTACTCAATACTTATCTACTTGTCCATTCGTCTATTCGTCTATTCGTCCAGATGTGCGTGCCTCTGGCCTCTTGATACCTGTGTTACTCATTCACGCTCCCACGGACAGATGGACGGATGGACAGATAGATGAACAGAAAAAGAATCTTTATTGCTTTTTGACATGGTGCAAGGGATTGATGGTTTTCTACCTTTGCAACGTGTTTAGAGGACACTTCAGAAAGCAGGGTGAAAATGAAGCTAAAACGGCGATTAACTTAACAGCCTAGAACCGTCCCCCTATTTTACCCTTCGTCCAAACGGGTTTGGATAGAATAGACAAGCAGATTACTAAAAAACTATAGACTGGAGTCTCAAGTGTAAACTCTTTTTACTACCTTTGCAGGTTGAAATCAAATGAGACGGATATGTTATTGACTAAAATGTTAGAAAAGTTTGGAGACTACTGCATGTTCATGTGGCGGGTCATTGCCATTCCCGACAAGATGCGGGTGTTCTTCAAGCGCTATCTTAACGAGATTTATAAATTGGGTATCGACTCGATTCCGTTGATTATCATCGTGTCGTTATTCATTGGTTCCCTGTGCACTATCTTGATCAAGCTCAATATCTCCAACCCGTTGTTGCCACGCTACACGGTGGGCTTGACTACCCGCGAGATCATCCTGTTAGAGTTCTCGTCAACAATCTTGTGCTTGATTCTGTCGGGAAAGATTGGCTCCAATATTGCCAGTGAGATTGGTACCATGCGGGCGACCGAGCAGATAGATGCTCTCGATATCATGGGCATCAATAGCGCCAACTTTCTGGCTGCTCCCAAGATCTTAGCGTTGATCTCCATTCTGCCTTTCCTGGTGGTCATCTGCATGGCGACAAGTCTCTTTGGCGGATGGCTCATCTGTATCATTACAGGAATTGTTGAACCTGACACCTATCTGTTTGGCATCCAGTCGTTGTTCATCGAGTGGTACGTCTGGTTTGCGTTGATCAAGTCACTATTCTTTGCGTACATCATGTCCACCATCGCATGTTACTATGGTTACTCGGTCCAGGGTGGATCGGTTGAGGTCGGTCAGGCCAGTACCGACACCGTTGTGATGAGTAACATCATGATTCTCGTGGCCGATGTCATATTAACCTTGTTGTTATTATAAATAGTCATTAGTCAAATAGTCATTAGTCAAATAGTCATTAGTCGATAGCTAATGGCTGAAAAAAAGGCTATAGGTTATAGGCTTTAGGCTATAGCTGACAACTGACAACTAACAACTGACAACTGACAACTGAAAACTAACAAACTGACAACTAAAAAAATGATCGAAGTTAAGCATATTTCCAAGTCGTTTAAGGAGAATGGCGGAGTACGCCAGGTCCTGTTCGATGTGAGTTGCCAATTGTTTGACGGTAAGACCAACCTGATTATTGGTCAGTCGGGTTCGGGCAAGACGGTGCTGATCAAGAACATCGTGGGGTTGTTCAATCCCGACGAGGGTTCTATCTTGTATGATGGCCGAGATATTACCCAGATGGACCGCAAGCAACGCAAGGAGTTGCGCAAGGAGATTGGTATGCTCTTCCAGGGCTCTGCATTGTTCGATAGCGAGACTGTGATGGGCAACGTGATGTTTCCACTGGTGATGTTCAGTGGTATGAGTACGGGAGAGATACGCGACCGTGCCCAGTTCTGCATCGACCGCGTGAACCTCACGGGTAGCGAGAACAAGTATCCCAGCGAGCTCTCGGGAGGTATGCAGAAGCGCTGTGCCATCGCTCGTGCCATCGCATTGAATCCCAAGTACCTCTTCTGTGACGAGCCCAACTCGGGTCTGGACCCCAAGACGTCGATTGTTATCGATGAGCTGTTGAGTGACATCACTCACGAGTTTGGCATCACCACCATCATCAACACCCATGACATGAACTCGGTGATGGGCATCGGCGAGAACATCATTTTCATCAACAAGGGGCATGTTGGATGGATTGGCAACAAGGACCAGATCTATGACGTCGATAACGACGACTTGAACAACTTTGTCTATGCCACCGACCTCTTTCGTGACGTGCGCAAGTATCGTCGTGAGCATGGCTATATGCCCAGTAGGCTGTAGTCTTTAGTCATTAGTCAAAAAGTCATTAGTCATTAGCTAAGAAGTCACTAGTCAAGAAGTCAATAGTCACTAGTCTATAGCTGATGACTAACGACTAAAAACTAATGACTAGTGACTAGCGACTAGAGACTAGCGACTGACAACTGAAAACTGACAACTGACAACTGACAACTGAAAACTGACAACTGAAAAAAAGCTATAGGCTTGGAACATCCGTTACATCCGTTAAAAATGAAAACCAGCGATAAAGAATGTAGAGAAGAAATCCTCGAGTTACTGCGCTCGACTGGGCGTGAGGGCATTGAGGACGTGATAGGCGACCTGGAGGCTTGGGGCTTTTTCACTGCTCCGGCATCGGCAGGACACCACTTGAATACCGAGGGCGGGCTCGCCCGTCACTCGTTGAACACTTGCAAGGCCGCCCTAGCCGTGTGGGAATCGATGAAGGCCCTGGAGCCCAGCCTGGAGCATGAGGTGAAGCGCGACAGCATCATCCTGGCCAGCCTGCTGCATGACGTGTGCAAGTGTGACATCTACAAGCGTTCGGTCAAGAAGCGCAAGAACGCATTAGGCATCTGGGAAGATGCCGAGGGCTACAAGATCACCTACAAGAATTTTCCGATGGGCCACGGCGAGAAGTCGCTCACGCTGCTGTTGTGCAGCGGTCTGCCCCTCAACGACGACGAGATGCTCGCCATCCGCTGGCACATGGGCGCTTGGGGCGTGAACCAGAACAGCTATGAGGACGTGCGCAACTATGACGCTGCCCGCAAGCTCTATCCCCTGGTGACCATCATCCAGACGGCCGACGGCCTGGCCGCCAGCATCATGGAACGCACTGGCGAGGAAATTGACGAACTATGACACCACGCTGCATCAACATCCTGCTGTGTGACACCTTTCCTGGACGGTTGCCCGACTTTATCCCCAACTACGAGTCACTGTTCATCGACCTGTTTGCCTCGATCGGCTTCAAGGCCTCTTATAAGATCTACCAGACGTGGCAGGGGGAGTTGCCAGCCACGATCAATACTGACGAAATCTACCTGGTGCCTGGCAGTCTCGACTCGGCCTACGATGACAAACCGTGGATCGTGTCGCTGGTGCATTGGATTCAGCGGGCCTACGCCAGTGGTGCCAGGCTGATGGGCGTGTGCTTTGGCCATCAGGTGATTGCCCGAGCGCTGGGCGGTGAAGTCAAGAAGTATGATGGTGGCTTCGGTGCCGGGGTTCGTGCATCGAGTGTAATAGACGAACAGATGAAGACCTATTTCCCTGACGGGCAGATGCGCCTGCTCTACAGTCACCACGACCAGGTGACCGTCTTGCCTCAGGGGGCAACTCTGTGTGCCACCAGCGACTTTTGCCTCAACGAGTCCTACAGGATAGGCCATCAGGTGGTCACCTTCCAGGGGCATCCCGAGTTCACGGTCGCCTATAGCCGTCACCTGCTCACCAACTGCAGCGATGATGTGGAACCCTCAGTAAGGGATGCCGCGCTGCACAGTCTCGACGCACTCGTGCCACAAGGCGCTGAGGCAGCACGATTTGCTATTGACCTGCTGTTCAAGCAAGGTTAAAGGCCATTTATGCCTCACGGGTGCAATATTTTTAGTACCTTTGCAGCCCAAAACGCAAAATTTCACTGATTTTTATGTCAAGAACAGAACAAGAATTAGAGGGTGTAACGCTGCTCGGCAACCAGGGCACGCAATATGAGTTCGATTATCGTCCCGATGTGCTCGAGACCTTCGAGAACAAGCACCCCGAGAACGACTATGTGGTGACGCTCGATTGCCCCGAGTTCACCTCGTTGTGCCCCAAGACGGGCCAACCCGACTTCGGTCGCATCATCATCAATTACATCCCGCGCGTGCGCATGGTCGAGAGCAAGTCATTGAAGCTGTACCTGTTCAGCTTCCGCAACCACGGCGACTTCCACGAGGATTGCGTCAACATCATCATGAAGGACCTGGTCAAGTTGATGGATCCCAAGTACCTGGAGGTCATCGGCCTGTTCAACCCGCGTGGCGGCATCAGCATCAAGCCGTTTGCCAACTATGGCGACAGCGAGCACCAGGACATGGTGCGCCAGCGCCTCATCAGCAACTTCCATAACGATTGATCACATGAAGGACGCAGTTATTATCACATCGGGCGGCATGGACTCGACAACGATGCTCTATGAGTACAAGGACGAGATCGCACTGGCCATCACCTTTGACTACGGCAGCACCCAGAACGGCCGTGAGCGCCGCTGTGCCGTCATGCACTGCCAGCGACTGGGCATCAAGCACCTGATCATCCCCCTGGACTTCATGCACAAGTACTTCAAGAGCGCCCTGCTCGAGAGCGCCGACGCCATCCCCGACGGCAACTACAACGATGAGAACATGAAGGCGACGGTGGTCCCCTTCCGCAACGGCATCATGCTGGCCATCGCCTGTGGCATTGCCGAGAGTAACGGCCTCAAGCGCGTCATGATTGCCAATCACGCCGGCGACCACTCGATTTACCCCGACTGCCGCTCGCCCTTTATCGAGGCCATGAGCACGGCCATGATGACGGGTACCTATGAGGGCATCAAGGTCTATGCCCCCTATACCGACCTGAGCAAGGCCGACATTGCCCGCCACGGTGCGGCTCTGGGCTTGGACTACAGCGAGACCTACTCGTGCTACAAGGGTGGCGAGAAGCACTGCGGCACCTGCGGCACCTGCACCGAGCGCCGCCAGGCCCTGCGTGAAGCCGGCATCGACGACCCAACCGAGTACCTCTTTTAGTTAACAGTTGACAGTTAACAGTTGACAGTTACAACTCACTGTTCACTATTCACTATTCACTATTCACTGTTAACTTTTCCTTGTTAACTTTTCACTGTTAACTCAAAAAGTGTTACCTTTGCAGCCGCATTAAAGAAAAAATTCCATAATTAATAATAAAAAGAAGTTTCTAAGAAATGAAAGCATTCGTATTCCCTGGTCAGGGAGCACAGTTTGTCGGAATGGGCAAGGACCTGTATGACAATAACGCTCAGGCCAAAGAATTGTTTGAAAAAGCCAATGAAGTGCTCGGTTTCCGCATCACCGACCTCATGTTTAATGGCACTGAGGATGACCTGAAGCAGACCAAGGTCACCCAGCCCGCCGTATTCCTTCACTCGGTAATCCTCGCGCTCACCATGGGCGACGAGTTCAAGCCCGACATGGTTGCCGGTCACTCGCTGGGCGAGTTCTCGGCACTGGTAGCTGCCGGAGCACTGCCCTTTGAACAGGGCTTGAAGCTGGTCGAGGCACGTGCCCTGGCTATGCAGAAGGCTTGTGAGGCCGCTCCCTCGACGATGGCTGCCATCATCGGCTTGCCCGACGAGAAGGTAGAGGAGATCTGCGCCACCATCGACGGTGTGTGCGTTCCCGCCAACTATAATTGCCCCGGTCAGGTGGTCATCTCGGGTGAGATTGCCGCTATCGAGGTTGCATGTGAGAAATTCAAGGAGGCTGGTGCACGCCGCGCGTTGCCCCTCAAGGTGGGTGGTGCTTTCCACTCGCCCCTGATGGAGCCCGCCCGTGCCGAGCTGGCCGAGGCCATCGAGGCTGCCGACTTCTCGGCTCCCCGTTGCCCCATCTACCAGGACGTGGACGCTAAGCCCCACACCGATCCTGCCGAGATCAAGGCCAACCTGCTCCAGCAGTTGACCGCTCCCGTGCGTTGGAGCCACATCGTGGCCAACATGGTTGCCGACGGCATGACCGAGGCCGAGGAGCTCGGTCCTGGCAAGGTGCTGCAAGGCCTCATCGGCAAGACCAGCCGCGAGGTTGTTCTCTCTGGTCGCCAGTAAGCTTGACCATAGGGAAACCGCAATAATGAAGATCTTGATTCAGAATGATCATCAGTCTCATGGAAGATTGTTGAGTGTTTCAATCTTTCGTGTGATTTCTATGCTGATGATCATTCTGTTTCATTGCATGTGCTATAGTGCAGGATTCTGGGAAGAGTATTTCCATTGCGCTCAGCCCGTTGTCCCCATTCATGATGCCGCCGCAATGGTTGTCTCGCTTGCATTGCCGGCATTCTTCTTTGTTTCTGGTTTCTTGTATGCCTACCTCTATGTCGAGAAGGACAAGTATAGAAACTGGAAATCTTTTATGGTCAGCAAATTCAAGCGGTTGATACTGCCAACTATCACTTGGACAATTATTTACCTTGCTGTCCTGCCATTCAGGTATCCCTTGTCTGAAGTCCTAACGGGCATTCAGCATCTGTGGTTCCTGCCGGTATTGTTCTGTGTATTTATGATCGTCAGGCTCGTAACGCCATGGCTGCTTGCCGTGAGGAAACCGCTTGTCGATATTGTGATCGCATCTGCCGTGGTCATGGTCAATTACTTGCTGCTCATCGGGTATCAACGTATCGAACTTGATGATAGCTTGCTCATTGGCAGGATTTTGACCTACTTGGACTACTTTATTGTCGGCATCATGATGTACAAGCATCGTTTTGCCTTGAGCAACAAGTTATTGGAAATTATTCTGGTGGTGCTGTTGCTCGGTTGCCATGTGGCTTGCATGAACATCTTTGTAACTCTTGCCCATGGTCTTGTGAATACCATAGTTATCATTGCCATCTGCATACTCGTGATGGACGTGTTGTCGGCCGTCAGTGTGGACGGGCATTCCATTGCTTATCGCATCCTTGACAGTCTGGACAAAAACAGTATGGGCATCTATCTGATTCATCAGGTGCTCATCATGGTTCTCTATCAGTACACCAGTTACGACGAGTCGTTCTTGACCGCGCATCCCTATTCGGCCATCGTTGCCTTGTTCCTGTCAGTGTTGCTTGTTTCCTGGGCGCTATCGTCATTAAAGCGCAAACTCAAATTAGAGCCTTATCTATGATTCACACCACTCCCATAGGATCATTTTGGGAGTGTGTCTCAATGATTGGACTATTTATTGAATGCCCAAGATGCGGTGGGTCTGCAAGGAGAGCCGCCACTGTGGGTTGTCGAGCACGGCTTTGACGGTGGCTTGCATGTTGCGTCTGCACTGGTCCACATCATCCACCCAGCAGGGCTGTAAGTAGCGGTGAGTGGCAGTAATGCCTTCATATTGGGCCAGGTCTTGACCCAGATAGACCACCTTTAATTCGTCGCAGCTCGTGAGAACGACAGGAAAGTCGCCACTGTCTCCAATGCCTGACTTCGGCGAGAGGGTCACCCAGTCAATGCCATCGGGTAGGGGATGGGTGCCATTGGTCTCTATGGCGATGCGTTTTCCTGTCATCTGTTTAAGCCCCATGACGAACTCGTCATTGATCCACAACGACGGTTCTCCGCCCGTGAGCACAATGAGTGGAGCACCAGGGTATTGCATGACCAGCTCGACAATCTCGGGCAAGGACATCATGGTACCCTCCTCGTGTCGAGTGTCACAGAAAGCGCAATGCAGATTGCATCCGCTCAACCTGATGAACACGCTGGCGGTTCCCGTGTTATAGCCCTCGCCCTGCAGCGAGTGGAAGATTTCATTAATCTTCCACACCGATCCCGCCGAAATCAAGGCCAACCTGCTGCAACAGTTGACCGCTCCCGTTCGCTGGAGCCACATCGTTGCCAACATGGTGGCCGATGGCATGACCGAGGCCGAGGAACTGGGCCCTGGCAAGGTGCTGCAAGGCCTTATCGCCAAGACCAACCGTGACATCACCATCTCCTAGAATTAGCAGGGCTTGAAGGGATTTCCCCTTCAAGCCCTGATTTAGTTCAATTTAGCAGTCAATTATCAGTTGCGCCATGGATTATTATAATGCGAGGCGCAAGCCACCCATCAACATACCCATCGTCGGGGTATTGCGATTGCGTGCTGATACACGGCAAGCCTTGGCCATTTGATCTGCCGACCCACCACGGGCAATTCGATAGATGCCAGTTTCAGGACCAGTGGGATCTGTTTGGCTCTCACTGCTGTAATCACCATAGTAATCCTGGCACCACTCATACGCATTGCCACTCATGTCATAAAGGCCCAATTCGTTGGGCTGCTTTTGGCCGACATTATGAGGATTGCCGTTTTGGGAATTATCATGGTACCAGGCCACATCGTCGATGTTGTCACTTCCGGCATACATGTACCCGTGGCTCAAATTTCCTCCTCGGGCGGCAAATTCCCACTCGGCCTCGGTTGGGAGACGGAAACTTTGGCCTGTAAGCTGGTTCAGTTTAGTGATGAACTGTTGACAAGCATCCCAGCTCACATTGAGAACAGGATATAACGGGGAGATGAAGAAGTAACTGGGATTTGAGCCCATTACCGTTGTCCATAACTCTTGGGTGACAGGAATTTCACACATGTAATAATTCCTTGTGATGGTCACTTCATGAGCCGGTAACTCAAATGAGGTTGCATCATCAAGCAGGCTCCCATAAGCACCCATAGTGAATGTGCCACCCTCAACCAGGACCATCGTGAATGAGATGTCATTGACCTCAAAAGTCAGCGTGGGGCTGTCGCCATGTGGGGTAGGCCATTCTCCTGACAACAAGTAGTCAATGAGATGTGTTACATCACTGATAGAAACATTTCCATCGCTATTGGTGTCGGCAGCTGACATGCTGATAGAGACAGATTCAGGATTAAGCAGATAGTCGATTAGACGTGTCACATCACTGATGTTCACACTGCCATCGGCATTCACGTCGCCAGCCAAGGTATAGACCCTTACAACGCACGTGTCGGGTGTGGCAAGGCCGTCAACTGAGGATATAGTGACAATAGCAGTCCCTTCACCGATGGCATCAACCTTAACAATTCCGTCAACATAAGTCGCACGGGCTACGGCAGGGTCACTTGACGATGCTGTCAGTGCGGTAGTAACAGGCTCACAGTATGCTGTCAGATAAATGGTCTCATTAGGCTTGATGCTAACCTCATGTTGGATAAAATGGATAACGATGTGAGCGGGGACGGTTACGTGGCAGACAGCAGTCTTATCAAAGCAAGAGGCAGTAATATCACATTCGCCGTATCCCACTGCTTTGACTTTGCCGTTTTCGACCGTGGCTACCGAGGTGTTTGAAGATGACCAGGTCACATAATTTGGCGTGGCATCGGCAGGTGTTACCGTCGCCGTTAATGTGACTTGGTTATTTTTCTCCAACGTGACCGATTCCTGGCTTAACGATACGGACTCAGGCTCAACGGCATCGGTGCTGTAATTGTTGAAATTGTTCCAATACAATGCTGAGAAATAAGCAACCATTGCTGAACGAGGCACATGCAATGTCCCATCATATCCAGTAAACGTGTTCTCAGTGCACGCAGGCGGAGTGATGGCATAGCAGTAGATGTCAGTGGGATTAAGCTGCAGGTCAGGAAGACTTGTCACATTTCGACTGATGTAAAGTGTGGTTCCATCCAGATAAACCCCATCAGCAATAAGGGTAGGAACAGCTAATACTGTCAGTGGCACAATCATCACTAAGAAAGATAAGATGATTCGTTTTCCGATGTTAATCAATTGTCTCATAATTGTTCAATGATTTAATTAGGTGGGTTTAATTCTTTTATATCGCTAATGTGGGCTGAATCCAACAGATCCACTAGTTATTATACTATTTTACCATGCAAATATACATAAATAAGTACTACCTGCATTTACCCCCCAATTTTTAACATTAATTAACTATTTAATTCCCAAAATGCGGTGGGTTTGGAGGGAGAGGCGCCATTGCGGGTTGTCCATGACAGCCTGTACGGTCATGAGGAGGTTGTGTTTGCGTTTTTCAGGGTCATCGGTCCAGCAGGGCTGCAGGTAGCGATAGCTGGCTGTGATGTTGTCGTATTGTGCCAAGTCTTGGCCCAGATACACCACCTTGAGCTCATCGCAGCAGTCGAGCACCACGGGTACATCGCCATTGCCACCCAGACCTGTCTTGGGCGACAGGGTCACCCAGTCGATGCCGTTGGGTAGGGGATGGGTGCCATTGGTCTCGATAGCGATGCGTTTGCCTGTCATCTGCTTGAGTCCCATCACAAAAGCCTCATCAATCCATAGCGACGGCTCACCGCCCGTGAGCACGATGAGAGGAGCATCAGGGTATTGCATGACCTGCTCCACGATGTCGGGCAGCGACATCATCGTGCCCGGCTCGTGACAGGTGTCGCAAAAGTCGCAATGCAGATTACAGCCGCTCAGCCTGATGAACACGCTGGCGGTTCCAGTGTTGTAGCCCTCGCCCTGGAGGGAGTAGAAGATTTCATTAACCTTCCACATCGTTGTCATCGTCCTTAATGTAGATGGCCAGATTGTTGGCACTTTCACGAACGTCGGCACGGTAGCAGTTGGGGACGGTATCAACGATCCAGTGGGCGATATTCTCGGCCGTGGGATTGAAGTCCAGCACCTCATTGAGGTAGCGATGGTCCAACTTACCATGAACTATTTCCTTAATAGTGGTGAAGTCAGTCACCATACCGTTATCGTCGAGCTCACGGGCTTTGCAATACACGTTTACAATCCAGTTGTGGCCGTGCAGGTTCTCGCACTTGCTATTGTGGTCGAGATACAGCATGTGGGCTGATGAAATTTCCAGGGTCTTCTTTACGTAATACATTATTTTTAGTTTTTAGTTATTTTTAGTTGTCAGTTTTCAGTTGGCATCTACGATGCATAAAGCCTAAGACCTCTTATTCTTGCTCTGAGGAACAGACTCGTTGAAGTGCATGTAATAAATGCCGCTAACAATGCCCTTGTCATAACCTAAGGTCAAGGCTGTCAAGTAATCGCTGCAGAAAATGCCGTCCCGGGCCAGGACAAAGCCCTTAGTGCCCAGTCGGCCCTCCACTTTGTTGACTATAGTAGGCTCGGTGTTGGCAGGGCAGTGTTTAACGTTGAGCGACATGATGACACATTTCACGCGGGCATCGTAGTTGAATTCTGCGCTGGTGCTGTCAGCGTTGGCCGTGGCAACCTCGCGGTCAAATACATATTGGATCGTGTAGGGGCCTTGGGGCAAGATGAGCGTGTTGTTACCGACGTACATGCGGGCATCGGTACCCACCATGCTGTTCATGTCCATCAGCGTGGTTGAGGCATTAGCGCCACAACAGGTGGTCTCGTCAAACATCATCATCATGGCTGCGGCAGCCAGGTCAGTATCGATGAAGCCCCGTGCTGCATAGGGGTTGTCCTCGCTCACGTGGGCGTTGCTGAATTTTACATTTCCAACAGCCTTGCCACTGCGGTCCACGATGTGAAAGACGTCACCATCGACGGCGATCAGTCGCTCACCGTTGATGTCGATGAGGTTATCGTGCTCGACGGGAATGAGTACATGGTTATTCTTGTCCACCATGCCGGCTTTCTTGTTCTTGAAGACGATGTAGTCGCCCGACGGAGTGCGTGACAGGTCGGCATAGCCGCCTTTTTCGACTTGTTGCTTGTCGTCAACGGGGTTAGGCACCTCCTTGCCATCAGCGTTGAGACACACGATGGTGTCACCCTTCACGACGGGCAGGACTCCGTTGATGTAGTAAGGTTGAACAGGTTGGAACTCGTTACTGCCAGCAGTGAACATTACCTTACCGTTCTTGTTGATGACACTGAAGTTCATGATGCTGTCATTAGGCTGGTTCTCGTCAACAACAACGGCATAGTCATCATAGAGGAATAGGTTGATATTCTGGAAGTTGGCTGGGATGATGGTATCGCCACTCACATTGATATAACCCCACGAGCCGTTATCGTTCTGGAAGGCGGCCATACCACGGGCAAACATAGAACACTGGGATACATCTTTAGGTAACTCCTTGACTACCTCGCCCTTGCGATTGATGACACACAATGAGCCACCAATGCGGCTGGCTACTGCCACACCGTCGTCGCTGAAGGATGTCACGCTACCAAAGTGGCCTGCCACGGGTTGAGTAGGCGCTGCAATGTCATAGTAGTCATAGCTGCCCTCGCTGTTCATCACATAGAACATGCCGTCAACTATTGGCGATGGTGCAGAATTAAAAGCGTCCTTGGCTACCACCTCGCCACTGTTGATGTCGAGGATGCTCCACTTCTCGCTGCCCACGAGTTGAATGGGCAGATATTGGGTCTTATACTGATAAGTAGTATCGTTGCCGCTGCAGGCGGCCATCAGTAATGCCACGAATGCGGCCAATGCGAGTCTTGATATAATCTTCATTTTTTTATAGAATGATGTTTTCGGGTGCAAACTTAGTCATTTTTCCCGTTCCCACCAAAATTTGTCCCCTTATCCGTGTGATCATGGAGCCAAAATGGGCAGTGGCAGGGAAAATTTCGGTAAAACCCTTTGCCGTGTCATTGATTCTAACTACATTTGCAATTTATGCGTATTAATTCACAGTAATAGTAATGGAGGGGCAATTATCCAATAACCGTCGCATTGCCAAGAACACAGTCATGCTTTACATTCGCATGATTGTGGTCATGCTTGTCACACTCTACACGAGCCGTCTGGTGCTTGACGTGCTGGGCGTGGTGGATTATGGAATCTATAGCGTGGTGGGCGGCCTGGTGGGTATGTTCACCATCCTGTCTGGCTCGCTTTCGGTTTCGACCAGTCGCTACCTGACCTATGAGTTGGGCCGTGGCGACTTTGCCCAACTCAAGAAGACGTTTGCCACTGTCAGTGCCATTCACATCATCCTCGCCATCTCGATGTTTATCATCTGTGAGATCTTGGCCATGTGGTTTCTCAATACCAAGTTGAACATCCCGGCTGAGCGTATGCACGCTGCTGAGTGGGCGTTACATTGCTCGATTGCATCCTTCTGCCTGTCGCTGTTGACGGTGCCTTATGGGGCGTCTGTCATTTCTCACGAGAAAATGACAACGTTTGCCTATCTGAGCATTCTCGATGTGGTGATCAAGCTGATTATCGTCTTTCTGTTGTATATCTCGCCCATCGACAAACTCGTTTTCTATGCGGTTTTAGGCTTTTTTACGGGCGTGATCTATCAGGTGATTTATTTCATGTATTGTTGGGTCAAGTTCCCCGAATGCAAGGCTCGACCTGCCATCGACCGAAAGATTGTCAAGGAGATCTCGATGTTTGTGGGCTGGACATTTATTGGCAATGCCGCTGTCGTGTTGAAGGATGAGGGCGTGATGATGCTGCTCAACATCTTCTTTGGTCCCGTGGTCAATGCAGCCCAGGGTGTAGCCATGCAGGTCAACGGTGTGGTGACCCGCTTTATCAGTGGCTTCATGACTGCCGTGCAACCCCAGATCACCAAGTCCTATGCCTCAGAGGAAGTGGGACGCTTGAATGAACTTCTGGTCAAGAGTACCAAGTTCTCGTTCTTCCTGACCGTCATATTGATCTTTCCCATCATCAATAATACCAGCACGTTGCTCAATGTGTGGCTTGTTGAGGTGCCGGATCATGCAGTGAATTTTGCCAACCTCATTCTTGTCTATACTTTTATCGATTGCTTTACCACACCACTATATACAGCCGTGCTGGCTTCGAGCAAAATCAAAACCTATGAGGTGGTGCTCACTATCCTGTACGTCTTGAATGTCCTGTGTTCCTACTTGGCGTTGAAACTGGGCATGGCGCCCGAGGCTGTTTTCGTCCTGGCCATTTTGTTCAAGTTCTTTGTACTGGTCTTGCTGCTACAGCAGAGCAAGAAGCTGTTCGACTTTGACATGAGGCGTTACTTCAGGATGTTTGTTGCCAGGATCATTCCGATTCTGCTTTTCGGCTGCTTGATTTCGCTTGCCTACCAGTGGATCTTCGACAACGACACGTTTATGAAGTTAATCGTGTTTACGATTGTTTTTGAGGCACTGGCTATCCCGTTCATCTGGATAACAGGGTTGACCGTAGCCGAGCGCCAGTTTGTTAAAAACATTCTCATCGAGAGATTACATCTTAAAAAGTCATGATACGAGTTTCTAATTTAAGGAAAGAGCAACTGTCGGCATCTCGTGAGACACGCATTGTCTGTGACATTGATTGTGGTTTTGCGCAGTCAGGTCCCTTGTGGTTCTCGGTTCCCGAACAATTTGGCGACTGGTTGACCGATGATGTATATGACGCTTTCATGATAGCGATGCTGTTCCCCGCCATGTACTATAACGAGGACATTGAGATAGACGGGTGTGTGTCCGAGAAACTGTATGACAACGTCACTCACTACGTTCAGCAATGCGAGCAAGCCTATATCGATGGTCTGCACGAGGTCCATGTCACGGTGAGGGGCTTTGCCAATACCGCGAAGGTCGATCACCTGGTGGGTACTGGCTTCTCGGCAGGTATCGACGCCTTTGCCACATTCTACGACAGGTTTGTCAAGGAGGCTAATCCCAACTATCGCATCTCGGCCCTTTTCTTCTTTAATGTCGGCTCGCATGGAGGTGGAACCGACAAGGCGAGACGCAAGTTCCACACACGTTATGACTACCTGCTGCCCTTTGCTCAGGAGGTGGGGCTCCCGTTTGTCCCGATGGATTCCAACTTGTTTGACTTCTACTTGTTTGAGTGGGAATATGATGCTGGCGTGCTGTGTCGCAGCACGGGCATGCTGGTTTTCCAGAAAGTGCTTGACAAGTACTATGTGGCCTATGACTATTCTTACTGGGAAATCGTCCACATGACAGCTGCCGATTACGCCTCGATTACCGACATGTGCAATGACTACCTGCTCGGCACCGAGACGCTTGAAGTGATCGTTGACGGAACCCGTTACCGCCGTAGTGACAAAACTCGTATGCTGCTTGAATATCCGCCCTTCTTGCGTTACCTCAATGTGTGTGTCGGTGATGTCGAGACGGTCAATAACTGTTCCCTGTGCCACAAGTGCAAGCGCACAATGCTGCTGCTCGACATCTTGGGGCAGTTAGATAAGTGCGGTGACTTGTTTAACGTTGAAAAATTCAAGAAGATTCGATTCAAGTATAAATGCCAGACGGTGCTGCAACGGGGCACTGACATCTATGCCCACGATAACTACGTGCTGGCCAAGAAACTCAATTATCCCATGCCGTCTCGACTGGTGGCATGGCTTTACTCGTCACCGCAGTTGCTGGTGGCAACGTTGAAAAAAATTGCAAAATCGATTCTCTATCGTCAGCGCCGTCAGAGTGATAGGCATTATCCGACATAGTAGATCACAATCATAGTGTTAAGATATAATATGCTATTGCGTAGAATCATCAACCTATTCAGACCCGTCAAGGTGACCAAGGCCAATATCTATACCCTGACAGCCGACCAGCGGTTGCAGGGAAAACGGATTGTTGTTACCGGTGGCACTGGGGCGATAGGGCAGGCGATGGCCAAGCGGTTTGTCGCCGAGGGAGCCAAGGTGCTGATTACTGGCCGTAATGAGGAGAAATTGAGGCAACTGGCTATTGAACTGGGGTGCGAGGCTTTGCCCCTCGACGTGACCCGTGTCGAGGCCTTTAGCGAATTCTTGAGTCAGTCGGTCGAGAAATTGGGTGGCTTGGATTGCTTGGTCAACAATGCGGGGGTTTCTCTGCACGAGACTTTCCAGACGGTCACGCCCGAAGGTTTTGACCAGCAGGTGGCCACCAACCTCAAGGGGCCGTTCTTCTTGTCACAGCGGGCATTGGACTACATGGAAAAACAGGGCGTCAAAGGTCATGTGCTCTTTATCTCGTCCGAAACGGGTGACACGGCCGACATTCGCCCCTATGGACTTACCAAGGCTGCCGTCAACAGTCTTGTTCAAGGCCTTGCTTACTTGTATGCCGAGCAGGGTATCCGTGTCAATGCCCTTGCTCCTGGCGTGACGGCGTCGGCGATGACAGGCTTTGTTGCCGACGGAAACTTGGCTTGCTCATACAACGTCAACGGCCGTGTCTATCTGCCTGAGGAAATGGCCGAGGTGGCAACTTTCCTGCTTTCGGACGCATCAGGCTGCATTTCAGGACAGATCATCACCTGCAATAATGCCAATACCATCAATGCCCGATGGAAGAGCAGTTGATAGTCACTAGTCGATAGGTTTTAGGCTATAGGCTTTAGGTTATAGGTTATAGGTTATAGGCTTTTGGCTGACAACTGCAAAACTGAAAACTGACAACTGCAAAACTGAAAACTGACAACTAAAACTAAAACGATATATGGACAAATTCTATTCAGCAGAGCGTAATGTGCAGATTCTTGTAGCACTGCTCAAGGCCCATGGCATCCGCTATGTGATTGCCTCGCCTGGTACAACCAATATCAACTTTGTGGCAAGTGTCCAGTGTGACCCTTTCTTCAAGGTGTATTCGTCGGTCGATGAGCGCTCGGCTGCCTATCTCGCCTGTGGTATCGCCAGCGAGAGTGGCGAACCTGTGGTGTTGAGCTGCACTGGTGCCACGGCTTCACGCAATTATATCTCGGGACTGACCGAGGCCCATTATCGCAAACTGCCAGTGCTGGCAGTCACCTCTACCCAGAACCCCGTCAAGGTGGGTCACTTGGTGCCTCAAGTGATTGACCGGTCACTGCAACAGGCCGATACTGTCCACGAGTCTATCCTTGTCAA
Source organism: uncultured Prevotellaceae bacterium (assembly GCA_947165675.1). Lineage (GTDB taxonomy): Bacteria > Bacteroidota > Bacteroidia > Bacteroidales > Muribaculaceae > Sodaliphilus. The sequence goes on along the minus strand of CAMVBJ010000005.1, from coordinate 14,862 downwards.
CATGGTGCGTACAGCCGATGAAGAATGGGACTGCGAGATCAAGGTCAACCGTGCAATCCTTGCCCTGCGCCGTCATGGAGGGGGACCCGTCCACATCAACTTAGAGACTGGTTATAATCAGGATTTCTCATTGCGCGAGTTGCCTCCCGCACGCTTGATCAGGCGCATCATGCCTCATGATGACTTCCCCGAGCTCCCTGGCGGTGTGAAGATTGGTGTTTTCGTCGGTGCTCATCAACCGTTCAGCCCCGAGTTGACCCAAGCCGTTGACGCCTTCTGTGCTGCTTGCGATGCTGTCGTCTTTGTTGATGTGACCAGCGGTTATCATGGTGCCTATGAGTTCCATCCAGCCCTGCTGGCCTCTCAGTTCAACTGGGGCAAGGAGCCCATCCGTCCCAACTTGATGATACACATCGGCGAGGTGAGCGGTGATTACTCGATGGACAACTTGGTGCCCGATGAGGTGTGGCGTGTGAATCCCGATGGTGAGTTGCGTGACCGATTCAAGCGCCTGACCCATGTGTTTGAAATGGATGAAATCACTTTCTTCCAGCATTATTCCCAGGCAACAAGCAATAAGCATGGCTACCTGGACACCTGTCGTCAGTTCCATCAACAGGCCAGAATGGCATTACCCGAATTACCTTTCTCTAATGTCTGGATTGCCCGACAAAGCGTTAATAAAGTGCCTGATGGTTCTATCCTGCACGTGGGCATTCTCAACTCGCTGCGCTGCTGGAGTTACTTCGATTTGCCTCAGGGTGTCAGGACAGCGTGCAACGTGGGTGGATTTGGCATCGACGGTGATGTGTCCACGTTGATTGGCGCATCGCTGGCGAGTCCGGACAAGCTATGCTTTGCCGTGGTGGGTGATCTGGCCTTCTTCTACGACCTGAATGTGCTGGGCAACCGTCATGTGGGCAACAATGTGCGCATCATGCTGGTCAACAATGGCCGTGGCACCGAGTTCCATAATTCCGATCATCCCGCTTCACGGTTCGGTGAGGACGGTGACAAGTTCATGGCAGCGGCAGGACACTTTGGCAACAAGTCGCCCGAGCTGGTCAAGCATTATGCCCAAGACCTCGGCTTCGAGTACATGAGTGCGACGGGCAAGGAGGAGTATCTTGCCATCTGTGACAGTTTCTTTAGCCCACAGGTGAAGCAACGGCCTGTAGTGTTTGAGGTATTCACCGACTCTGACGACGAGAGCGATGCCATCAGGCTGTTGCGCACCACACTTGCCGATGGAACGGGCTCCCTCAAGCAGATGGCCCGCAACATCCTGGGTGATAAACTGGTCAGCAAGATCGGTCAGATCATCAGGAAATAAGTTGGCAGCGAATCCTCAGTACATCCTCAGTACATCAAACAACTTGAACAACAATAAACACCCCAAACAACAAATGAAAAAAAGAGTTGTTGGGGTTGTTTGTTGTTGTTCAAGTTGTTTGAAAAAAATGGATTGTCTGAAAGCCCCATATTCCTATGCACTCATGCCGATTTTAATTCAAATTTTTAAAAAAAAGAGTTGTTGGGGTTGTTTCTCGTTGTTCATGTTGTTTGAAAAAGAAAGGATTGTCTGAAAGCCCCATATCCCTATGCGCTCATGCCGATTTTAGTTCAAATTGGCAGGGTGGGGTGACAAATTGTCGGTCTGGCGTCAACTTTTGGCGGTTGGCACACTCGTTGCAGTCTTGCAGGACGTAAATTTTAAGGTTTTAGGCTTTAGGTGCTTGCGGATGCCAACTGACAACTGCAAAACTCCAAAACTGCAAAACTTACAACTGACATTTAAAAACTAACATCTAATAATAAATCATTAAAGAAATCATGACTATTAAACCATTAAACGACCGCGTTCTCATCGAACCGGCTAAAGCAGAGGAAGTCGTTGGCGGCATCATCATCCCCGACAGTGCAAAGGAAAAGCCCCTTAAGGGCGTCGTTCGTGCAGCAGGTAATGGCACCAAGGACGAGGAAATGATTGTAAAGCCTGGTGATACTGTCCTCTATGGCAAGTATGCCGGCAACGAAATCGAGATCGACGGTGAGAAACTGCTCATGATGCGTCAGAACGACATCTTGGCTATCGTCGTGGAATAGGTTTTAGGCTTTAGTCACTAGTCAAGAAGTCACTAGTCACTAGTCTATAGCTGACAACTAACGACTGACGACTAAAAACTGAAAACTGAAAAATCAACTGAAAACTGACAACTAAAAAAACAAAACAATAATGGCAAAGTTAATTAAATTCGATATCAAGGCTCGTGAGGAGCTCAAGAAGGGCGTTGACCAGTTGAGCGACGCCGTTAAGGTTACCCTGGGTCCCAAGGGACGCAACGTGATTGTTGACAAGAAGTATGGTGCCCCCCACATCACTAAGGACGGTGTGACCGTTGCACGTGAGGTGGAACTGGAAGACGAGTTCCAGAACATCGGTGCCCAGCTCGTCAAGGAAGTGGCCAGCAAGACCAATGACGATGCCGGTGACGGCACAACCACCGCTACCGTTCTCGCCCAGGCTATTATCACCGAGGGCCTCAAGAACGTGGCAGCTGGTGCCAACCCCATGGATGTGAAGCGTGGTATTGACAAGGCTGTCAAGACCGTTGTCGAGTGCATCAAGGCACAAGCTCAGGAAGTGGGTGACGACTTTGGCAAGATTGAGAACGTGGCACGCATCAGCGCCAACAACGACGATGCCATCGGCCAGCTCATTGCCGAGGCCATGAAGAAGGTGAAACAAGATGGTGTCATCACCGTCGAGGAAGCCAAGGGTACCGAGACCCGCGTCGATGTCGTTGAGGGTATGCAGTTCGACCGTGGCTACATCTCACCCTACTTTGTCACCAATGCCGACAAGATGGCATGTGAGATGGAACGTCCTTACATTCTCATTTTTGACAAGAAAATTTCGGGCTTGAAGGACATCCTGCCCTTGTTGCAGGGTGCAGTTCAGGCACATCGCCCCATGCTCATTATCGCCGAGGACGTTGACGGCGAGGCTCTGGCATCGCTGGTAGTGAACCGCCTGCGTGGCTCGCTCGAGGTGTGCGCTGTTAAGGCTCCAGGCTTCGGCGACCGTCGCAAGGAGATGTTGCAGGACATCGCTATCCTCACCGGTGGCACAGTCATCAGCGAGGAGACTGGTCTGACGCTGGAGAAGGCTACCTTGGAGATGCTGGGTACTGCCGAGAAGGTTACCGTTGACAAGGAGAATACCACCATCGTCAATGGTGCCGGCAACAAGGACATGATTGCCGACCGCATCGCTCAGATCCGCGTCCAGATCGAGAACACCAAGTCAACCTATGACAAGGAGAAACTGCAAGAGCGTCTTGCTAAGCTCTCGGGTGGTGTGGCAGTCCTCTACATCGGCGCTCCCAGCGAGGTCGAGATGAAGGAGAAGAAGGACCGCGTCGATGACGCTCTGAGCGCAACCCGCGCTGCTGTGGCCGAGGGTATTGTTCCCGGTGGTGGCACCGCCTACATCCGCAGCCTCAAGGCCCTGGAGGGCATGAAGGGTGACAACGATGACGAGACCACGGGTATCCACATCATCCAGCGCGCCATCGAGGAGCCCCTGCGTCAGATTGTTGCCAACGCTGGTCTGGAAGGCGCTGTTGTCGTCAACCGTGTGAAGGAAGGCGAGGGTGACTTCGGCTACAATGCCCGCACCGAGACCTTCGAGAACCTCTTTGAGACGGGTGTCATCGACCCCGCTAAGGTGGCTCGCATTGCCCTGGAGAACGCTGCCAGCATCGCCGGCATGTTCCTTACCACCGAGTGCGTGATTGCCGAGAAGAAGGAGCCCGAGCCCGCAATGCCTGCTGGAGCACCTGGCATGGGTGGTGGCATGGGTGGCATGATGTAAGCTGCGACTCCCGTTATTTTTCATCGATAACACCCCGTTAAGTCTTTGTTGGGCTTAGCGGGGTTTCTCGTTTTTCACGGCATCACACTCAATCTTGCCGTGTTTTTCCTGACTTCGTCACTGTTTTCGGTGTTAAAAAATAATTGCTTGATAAACAATTTGTTGTAACTTTGCATACCCCGATTTTGGGGTATGCGAAAGGTTTTTTAACAATGCATATCAAGAAAATCAAGAACCGCTCGGGCAGCATTAGCGTCATCGTTGGCGTGAAGAACAGTGGCAAGTTCAAACGTTTGGCCACGATGGGTGTGTCATCAGATGAGGATGAGGTGTCGGTACTTGTGCAGCGTGGCCATGCGTGGATAGCCGAGCAGCAGGAACGGACGAACCCGACAATCGACTTTGACGGCTCAAAGGAGAGTCACCGCCGTGCAGAAGCGGCCATGGAGGACGACATCTTCGACCGTATCGAGAATGTGCAGCTCAACGGATGCGAGCTGATCTTGGACCGCGTGTTTGACCTGGTCGGCTTCAACCAAATCAGGGACAAGGTGTTCCGCCAGTTGGTGCTAAGCCGATTGTCCTACCCTGCAAGCAAAGCCGCGACGGTGGAGTATCTGAAGAACCACTTTGACGATGATGTTGACCTGTCGAAGATATACCGCTATCTGGACAAGCTGAACGACCGCCACAAGTATCTTGTGCAGGACATCAGCGTGAGGCATACGATGGAAGTGCTTGGCGGCCACATCGGGGTGATGTTCTATGACGTGACCACGCTCTACTTCGAGACCGACCATGAGGACGAGCTGCGCAGAACGGGCTTCTCCAAGGAAGGCCGTCACAGCAATCCGCAGATCATCCTGGGCCTGCTGGTGAGTCTTGACGGTTATCCGCTGGCCTATTGCATCCATGAGGGGAGCAAGTACGAAGGGCACACCATGCTGCCCGTAATCAACGAGTTCGTGCGGCGATACGACCTTGGCGGCTTCATCGTGGTGGCCGACTCGGGACTGATGAACAGCGCCAACATTGCCGAGTTGGAGCATGAGGGCTACAAGTACATCATCGGAGCCCGCATCAAGAACGAGCCGGAGGACATCAGGCGGCAGATACTGTCGCTGGGCAAAGTGAGCGGGCGGATGCATGAGATAGACAAGGGCCGCGGGCGCAGGCTGTTGATCGGATACAGCGACGATCGCGCCAGAAAAGACGCCCATAACCGGGACAAAGGCGTCAAGAAACTGGAGAAGAAGTTCCGCACAGGCCAGCTAACCAAGGAGAACATCAACCGCAGAGGCTACAACAAGTTCCTGGACATGACAGGTAACACCAGAATCGAGATCAACCGCGACAGGATCATACAGGATGCCCAATGGGACGGCCTCAAGGGCTACCTGACCAATACTGACATCCCCACAGATGAGGTCTTCACGGCATACCACAACCTCTGGAATGTGGAGAAAGCCTTCCGAATCGCCAAGTCAAAGATCGAGATACGCCCCATGTTCCACTTCACACGACGGCGTATCGAGGCGCACATCTGCATCTGCTTTGTGGCTCTGAAGTTATATAAGGAGTTGGAAAGGCTGCTCAAGAGAGCGAATATCGGCATGAGCATTGACAAGGTGCTCGACATGGCAAAGTCCGTAACGACCATCACCATCAGGATGCCCAATGGGAAAAAAGTGACACGAACCATGCCCATGAGAAGGCACCAGCGCATCGCCCCCTTGTTCACCGACGAATTTTGGGGTATGCAATGACGAAGTCAGGTGCGTGATTGCCGAGAAGAAGGAGCCCGAGCCCGCAATGCCTGCTGGAGCACCTGGCATGGGTGGTGGCATGGGTGGCATGATGTAAGCTGCGACTCCCGTTATTTTTCATCGATAACACCCCGTTAAGTCTTTGTTGGGCTTAGCGGGGTTTCTCGTTTTTCACGGCATCACACTCAATCTTGCCGTGTTTTTCTTGGGTAGTCAAGGTAAAAACTATATATTTGCATGGTTTTAGGTGAGATGTGGACATGATGATATATATACTTATGAAAAAAATGAAATGCATATCGCGATACCTGTTGGCCGTGGTGATCATAGTCCTGTCAGGATTGCAGTTACAAGCCGTCACCATCGAGAAGGGCGTCTCGCGCTCGTTAGCCCAGTACCGCTCGGACAATATTTCCCAAATCAGGTATTCGCTCTCGTTCATGGTGCCCGAAGTCAAGGACAAGCCGATTTCCTTCTTTGAAACGCTGCGGTTCAGTTGGAGAGGTGACGAAGACCTGCAAATTGACTTCCAGGGCAATGCCGATCAACTCGATGGTGCTATCATGGTCAATGGCAAGAGCGTCAAGACCGACCTGCGGAACGAGCACATCATTGTCCCCAAGCGGTACCTCAAGCTGGGCGAGAATAAGATCTTGATAGGCGGATATAGCGGCGACCAGGCGTTGAACCGTCATGACGATTACATGTACACCCTGTTCGTGCCTGATCACGCCCGCAGCGCGTTTCCCTGCTTTGATCAGCCTGACTTGAAGGCGGTTTTTGATCTTGAACTTGACTTGCCCGAGGATTGGGTAAGCATCAGTAACGACACCCAGAAGCCCATTCCCACTTATCTGTTCTCGTTCACCGCTGGCAAGTTCCTGGTGCAGCAGGCCACACGTGATGGCCGCACGTTGACGGGCCTCTATCGTGAGACAGATCCCGATAAGGTGGCACAGATGTCCACCGTATTTGATCAAGTTGCATTGTCCCTGCGATGGATGGAAGAATACACCGCGTTGAAATATCCGTTTGAGAAATACGGCTTTGTCGTGTTGCCTGGTTACCAGTTTGGTGGTATGGAGCATCCCGGATGCATTCAGTTTACCGATCATGAAATATTCTTGGGATCCAATCCCACACCCGATGAGGAACTGACTCGCCTCAACCTTATTGCCCATGAGACCGCCCACATGTGGTTTGGCGACCTGGTGACGATGAGATGGTTTGATGACGTGTGGACCAAGGAGGTATTTGCCAACTTTATGGCCGATAAGATTTCGCGTCAGCAGTTCCCTGATGTCAACCATGACTTAGCTTTCATAAAGACTCATTATCCGCTTGCCTTGAACACAGACCGTACCCATGGCACTCACCCCATTCAACAGCCTCTCGACAACCTCAATCAGGCAGGCTTGCTTTATGGTAATATCATCTACCACAAGGCACCCATCATGATGAAAAAATTAGAACAGGAAAAAGGAGCCTTGAACCTGAGACAAGGGCTGCGCAGCTATCTGGTCCGTTATTCCTATGGCAATGCCAGCTGGGATGACCTGATTGCTGAACTTGACAAATATGCTCCCGAACACAGTGCGCGCTCCTTCAGCGACGTCTGGGTCAAGCAAAAAGGCCTACCCACCATTTCTTGCGAGCTGCAGGACGAAGGCAGTCTCTACATCTATCAACGTGATCCCTATGGTAGGGGCTTGACCTGGAAGCAAGGTTTTGAAGTAGGTTACCTTGTTGATGACCAAACTGTTGGCAATGATGATGTGTACATGAATGACAGTATAGTTGCTGTAAATATCCCACAGGATGCAACACCCTTACTGAATTACAATGCCATGGGTTACGGACGATTTGCCATGACCGAAGCTCAACTGTCGGCATTGTCCGATGCCTGCCTGTCCATGTCTGATGACATGAACCGCTATGCTGCGGTCATCAATCTTTATGAGAATTATCACTTGGGTCATATTGATGCCGTGCCGTTACTTGACATCCTGATCCATCTTTTGGAACGGGAGACCAACGAATTGGTTGCCTCAACTTTGTGCAGTGACATTGCGGCATTGAGCAGTCGCCTCGATGGTGAAGAGCACGAAAGGGTCGAACAGCACCTGTTCGAGATTGCTCAGTCCCACAGTTTACAATCGGTGCGGCAGACGATCATGCGCCAACTGGCGACCAGTGCCGTGACACCAGCAGTGATTGATAGACTGTATGGCATCTGGCAGCAAGCTGACAATTCTTTACTTAATAAGCGGGATTATACCCGCATGGCCTATCACTTGGCCATCATGCGTCCAAGTGAGTGGCAACTCATTCTTGAAACACAGCGCATGAGGTTGCAGACCGATGACGAGCGTAGTGAGTTTGACTTTATCTCCCGTGCTTGCAATCCCGATGAATTGGTGCAGCAGCAGTTGTTTGATGATTTAATGCAGGTAGAGAATCGCAGGGTCGAACCATGGGCTCGAACCATGCTTGCCTTGCTCAACGATCCTGTCCGTGAACCATTCAGCAACAGGTATTTAGTGCCAGGGTTGGATGCGCTTGAAGAAATCCAGCGTACTGGTGACATATTCTTTCCTGGCTACTGGCTATCAAGTCTATTGGGAGGTCATCGCAGCGATGAAGCGCGCGAGATCGTTAAGTCATGGATACAGACTCATCCCTCGCTTTCACCTGCCTTGATGAACAAGTTGAACGAGAATGCCTATTGGTTATTAGAGCGCTGATCTTCAGTAATCTGTGTGGCCTTATTCCTGTTCTGTGCTTGGCTGTTGCCGCTTGATTTTCCAGCCGATGGCGGCAACGAGTAATGTCATCAGCGGACTCAACAAGTTAAAGAAACAGTAGGGCAGATAGACGAGGGTGGGGACACCCAAGACGGTTGCTTGGGTCATGCCACAAGTGTTCCATGGGACGAGAACCGAGGTCACCGTGACAGCGTCCTCGGTAGTACGGCTCAGCAGGCGAGGCTCGTAACCCTGTTGCTGATAAACCTCGCGGAAGACGTCGGCCGACAACACGATGCTGATAAACTGGTCGCCAGTGGCGATATTCATCAGCAGGCCAGTGGCTACAGTCGATGACACTAAGCTGAACCTGGAGCGTATCCACTTGATAGCAACACTGGTGATACTGTGTATCATTCCGCTCGCCACCATTGCTGCACCAAAGCACATCGCGCAGATGATGAGCCAGATGGTGTTCAACATTCCCGCCATGCCTCCAGTCGAAACAAGGTCGTTGAGGGTCTGACTACCAGTTTGAATGGCCGTCGAGCCATAGAAGGTGATGGCAAGCCCACGGACCAAGGCCGCTGTATTGCCCAACGAGGAGTCGGCGGCGATTTCGGTCAACAAGTGGGGCTGCAGTATCAGGGCAGTAATTCCTGCGGTAATCGATGAAATGAAAAGCACAATGACCGATGGCACCCGCTTGGCTATGAGTATTCCCGTGAGAGCGGGTACCACCAGAGTCCATGCCGAGATGTTGAATGTGGATGACAGGCCACTGGTAAATTCCTCAACGTGTAACTCGCCATCGCTATTGTGCCCCAGTCCTGCAATCAGGAATATGAGCAGTGTAATGGATATCGTTGGGACCGTGGTGTGCATCATGTAGCGGATGTGCTCAAAAATATCAACTCTCACAGCCGATGATGCCAGGATCGTTGTATCGCTCAAGGGTGACATCTTGTCTCCAAAGTAGGCACCCGATATGATGGCTCCTGCAGTCCAGGCATCGGGTATGCCTAAGGCTTGACCAATGCCCAGCAGGGCAACTCCGATGGTAGCAATTGTTGTCCATGAACTGCCCGAGAGCAGTGACACCAATGAGCAGATGGCACATGCGCTCACCAGGAAGAAGCGTGGCGATAGGATTTGTACGCCATAGTAAATGAGAGTGGGCACAACGCCACTCACCATCCATGACCCTGAGAGCATTCCCACGGTGAGCAGGATGAGCAGCGTGACAAAGATGCTTCCCATTGTGAGGTTGAACTGTTGTTCAAAGGATTTCCACGGCACATGGTAGAAGACCATGGAAATGAGAACGCACACCGCCATGCCCATGATGAGGGCAATCTGGCTGCCACCACTCAGGGCGTCACTGCCAAACAGAGTGATAACGATAGCCAACAGGCCGATGAGCACCACCAGTGGGATGCTGGCCACGAGAGGATGAGGGAGCTTATGAAGGTCTGTCATATTTGTTCAGATTGTTGTAGCTATTACAACTTGCAAATTTAGTAAAAAATATTGCAAGACAAGGATTGAAAAAAATGAATAAATAATGTTTTTCAATGATTTTATGTGCTGACTTATGATAATTGTTAGAAATTATTACTATTTTTGCATCAATATTGTAAAGTACGTGATTTTGAATCTGTATTTATGTATGTAAAAATAGTATTATTAACCTAATTAAAATTTTAATGTAATGAAGAAATTTTACTTGATTCTCGCAGCCATGGCTGCAATGACTTTTACGGCTCAAGCCGATCATCTGGTTGCCGGCTCACTGCAAGTGGGTGATTTTGACAATGCAGATGTCATCTACAATGGTTCGTTCTTTGACATGGCTCCCACTAACTTCTATCTGGCACACACTGGTGCTCAGCTGATCTATACAGCCGATGAACTGGCCGACATGCAGGATAAGCAGGATGCCATGGTAACGAAGATTACCTTTAAGTTCACCAATCAGGGCGCTTTTGAGCAGATTGACCGTACGGTGAAATTGTATCTTGAAGAGATTGATGAGACCCAGTTCTATGTTATCGAGGGCGTTAAGCAATTCTTTAACTTTGCCAATCCTGTTGCCGAGTACGAGATGACTTGGGACATGGTGGAATTCTTCGGTGAGGATCGTGAGATCGAGTTCGACTTGGCGAATATGCCCTTTGCTGTAGCTCCTGGCAAGAGTTTGTTGATGACCATCGTGTTTGACGCTTTGGACGATGACAACTGCACTGTTGGCTCGGACTATGCCCCCTTCTACACCACTGGCATCCGTTCCAAGGGTATGGTATATACGGACAACTGGACCGGCTTTGAGGAGTATGCCCAGGGTGATGATTTCCCCGATGCAACCGCCATGCTCGGCTGCGGTACCAATGTGGAACTGCCCGTCACCAAGATTGACTACATCTACACTGAGCACTCCACTGGCGTTCAGGAAATTGAGGCCGCTGCCCAGGAGGGTGCTTATTACAACCTGATGGGCCAGAAGATGAATCCTGCCAACCTGCCCGCAGGCATCTATATCCACAATGGCAAGAAAGTGCTGGTTAAGTAATTTTAAAGGCTATAGGCTATAGGTTTTAGGTTATAGGCGTTAGCTGACAACTGACAACTGACAACTGACAACTGAAAAAAGCGGCTCTCGCGCGATGATGGCGAGAGCCGCTTTTTTTAGGTCCTGATGATGCGATGGCCCCTGCGTTATAGGCCTCGGTGGCTTAATGGCCGTTTACCGCCTGGTCAAGCTGACGCATCGCTTGCTCGATCACACAACGGGGACTACCCATGTTGAAGCGCATGTGGCACTTGCCCGCTTCGCCAAACATCGACCCCTCGTTCATCGCCAGGCCAGCCTTGTCGCGGATCAGGCTGACCACCTCCTCGTGGCTGATGCCTAACCCTGTGCAATCAAGCCACAGCAGGAATCCCGCTTGGGGCTTGACGGCGATGATGCCAGGAATGTGCTCACGGCAATACTGCTGCACATAGTCGATATTTCCCTCGATGTAATGTAAGCATTCCTCAAGCCACTGCTTGCCATGACGGTAGGCGGCCTCGGTGGCGATGATGGACACGAGATTGGCGTTGCACAACTCGTTGATTTCAATCCACTTGAAGAATGGTTCGCGCAACTCTGGATTCTTGACGACACACCACGAGCTCTTGAGTCCGGCGATGTTAAATGTCTTGCTGGGTGCACCACAGGTCACAGTCACGGCGGCAGCATCCTCGCTCACCATAGCCATGGGAGTGTGGTGATGGCCGTAGAGGGTGAGGTCACCGAAGATTTCGTCCGAGAATACAATCACACCATTTTGCCGTGCCATGTGTGCCACTTCTCGCAAGACGTCAGGTTGCCATGTGATGCCTCCTGGATTATGAGGATTGCACACGACCATCATGCGGGGCTTCTCTTCCTGCATGATGCGCTCGAGTTCTTCAAGATTCATGCGGTACAGACCGTCGGCGGTGGGGATGAGGGCATTGTTGATACAGATGCGCCCATTGCCCTCGATGACGTCCTTGAAAGGATAGTACACCGGTTGCTGGATGATGATCTTATCTCCAGGCTGGGTAAAATAGTTGACAGCAAGGCCAAAGCCTGTTACGATGCCAGCAACAAAAGTCACTTCTGGTTGTGTGAACTCAAAACCGTTACGTTCCCGCTGCCAGTCGATGATCGATTGCCAGTAGCCGTCATAGAGACAGGTGTAACCATAGATCGGGTGGTCGCCCAGGCGGTGAACAAGAGCGTCGGTGATCTCGGGACACACGGCAAAGTCCATGTCGGCAATCCACAACGGTAATAAGTCATCGCGGCCGTAATCCTGCTTGAGTACCTCAATCTTCTTGCATTGCGTGCCATGGCGATCAATGCATTGGTCAAAATTATATCTTGCCATTATCTGTATAAGGTTTAAGGTTGATATGTATTGAATTTAAGTTTCGCAAGTTGTTAACTTGCTCACTGCATAATGTTTAATGTTTAAAGTATAATGGTTAATGGATGCTGACATTAACGGGTGCAAAGTTAGCGATTATTTTCCGATAAGCAACCCGATTGTCAATTTTAATGCTTAATTTTGCACAGAAAATATGATGAAACTGAAATCTAATATGGCTTGATGATGACCAATAGAATCCATTTCATGAAAATGCACGGGGTGGGAAATGACTATATCTTTGTCAACATTGATGAGTATCCCATTCCCGACCCACAGGCGGCCTCGGTTGCTTGGAGCCGACCGCACATGGGCATCGGTAGTGATGGCCTCGTGCTCGTCGGTCGTTCGACGGTTCCTACTGCCGATTTTACCATGCGCATCTTTAATGCTGACGGTTCTGAGGGGCTGATGTGTGGCAATGCCAGCCGTTGCATTGGCAAGTATGTATATGAGAATGGCTTGACCGACAAGACCAGCATCCGGCTGTTAACAGCTTCAGGAATCAAGACACTACAGTTATCGGTTAATGACAATGGGACTGTCGAGGCGGTGACAGTTGACATGTTGGCTCCCACTTTAGAGGACAATAGCTTATTCCTGCCTGATGGTGAACCTTTGCCCACGGGCGTGTTTGTCTCGATGGGAAATCCACACTATGTCATCTTTGTTGACGATATCCATGCGATTGACGTGACAGCAATGGGCTCGCGTCTGGAGCGTCATCCCCGATTTCCTGAACGCTGCAACATCGAGTTTGCCCAAGTGATTGACGACGGCATCCGCATGAAAGTGTGGGAACGTGGTAGCGGTATTACATTGGCCTGTGGTACAGGAGCCTGCGCAACGGCTGTCGCTGGAGCGTTAACGGGTCGTTGTGCCCGTCGCTCAAGGATTGTCATGGATGGTGGCTCGCTCAGCATTAACTGGGGTGATGATAACCACGTTTACCTGACAGGACCAGCCACCTTTGTCTTTGACGGCGAGATTGAATTGCCGTAATGATCAATTGATTAAAAATTATTGTGTACTTTTGTACTCGCTTATGAAATGCTGTTTTCTTATAGGGGCACCAGCAAGCGGCTCGGGCAAAACAACAGTTGCCCGTGGCTTGATGTCGCTGTATGCCTCAAGGGGATACAAGGTGCAGCCGTTTAAATGTGGTCCCGATTACATTGACACCAAGTTTCATGCGGCTGTTTGCGGTCGTCCCAGTATCAATCTGGATACCTTTATGGCAACGCCCGGGCATGTGAGAGAGCTTTACAGTCGTTACGGTGCCGATGCTGATGTGTGCATTGTCGAGGGCATGATGGGGCTGTTTGATGGCTATGACCGGGACAACGGATCTTCTGCTGAAATTGCCCGCGTGCTTGACATTCCTGTCGTACTCGTGATTGATGCCAAATCTGTGGCTTACTCGATGGCCCCGCTCATTCAGGGCTTCATGAACTTCCGCAAGGATGTCCGCATTGCGGGTGTGATTTTCAATAGGGTGGGATCCGAGAAGCATCGATCCATGCTCCAGCAGGTGTGTGATGACCTGGGGGTAGAGTGTTTGGGCTATCTCCCCAAGAATGTCGAACTCGAGCAGGGCTCACGCTATTTGGGACTGGACTTCAGTGAGAAAACTGACAACAAAGTATTGGTCAATCTTCTTGAAACCCATGTGCGATGGCAGCAGCTCTTAGAATTGATGGATGAATCAATAACAGAGCCCAAGCGTGATTGCATCCAGTCAGGCAACGAGAAAGGAAGCATTCAGCGTACTCTGATTGCACGCAACAATGAATCCTTTTCCTTTATCTATCAGGAAAATATCGATGCTATGGAGAATGTGGCATTCTTTGACCCTGAAACCGAACTCCCCATGTTGGATGACGTGAAATTGCTATATCTGCCAGGCGGTTATCCCGAGAAGCATCTCGACGTTCTGGTCAAGGCCGAAGCTACGCGTCATGCAATCCGTGAATATGCCAAGCGAGGAGGGCACATCATCGCTGAGTGTGGTGGCATGATGTACCTGTGTGAGAAGATTGTTACCGACGAGGGCGAGTTTCCCATGTGCGGCGTGTTGCCTTATAGCATTACAGCCCGCAAGAACGATCGCAAGTTGTCATTGGGGTATCGGCAATTTTCGCTCGATGGCAAGGAATACCGTGGTCATGAGTTCCACTACACGCAATTCTTGGGTCAGGCGCCACAATCGGTTACTCAAGTCTATAATGCCAAAGGTGAACCAGTGCCTACTCCTGTCATTCGTTACAGGAATGTTTTGGCCAGTTATACTCATCTTTATCAGTTAATTGATTTATAGGAATCAGTTGTCAGTTTTCAGTTGTCAGTTTTCAGCGGCATTCGCATTCAACTGCCAACTGAAATAAAAGGCTTTAGGCTATAGGCTATAGGTTTTAGGCAATAGCTGAAAACTGTAAAACTGTAAAACTGAAAACTGTAAAACTGAAAACTGACAACTAAAAACTGAAAACTAAAAACTGAAAACTGTAAAACTGACAACT